>JAIQFX010000016.1 GCA_020073005.1 Terriglobia bacterium
GCGGAGCTGGCGCACCAAGGTCCAGACCGACTTGCGTACGGAGGACGGCACGAAGTAAAACCTCACCAGTCTCGGCCGTCGCTGAAATGTCGGTTTTGCGGTGTCCACGAATTGTCGGTTTTCACCTGTCCGCCGAGGGCGCCGGGCAGAGCCTTCCCACGGGTGGGGTACCGTGCGACGTCACCGTGCCAAACGGCATCGTCGCGGGTTCAGACAAGATCATGGAAGGGAGTTACGGAAACGCGCAGCTGTCGCTTGGGCCGTTTGGCTTATGGCCGAATGGAACCGTGGTGTTCAAGCGACCAGGGCCTGGCTTCTGGCTCCCGGATGGCTCGCTCTCAATGAAGTTCGGATGGACACGTGGCGTTCAAGGCCGTCTTACAGTCGATGGTCGTCGTTTAGACGCGGCGGCGCCAGCGTTACGGGCGGATGTGCCTAATGGTAACGGAGATACTGGCTTTCAGCCTACGGCACTCATTTTTCCCACACCTGGATGCTGGGAAGTCTCGGGGCACGTGGGCGATGCACGACTGACATTCGTAACCAGAGTCGTCAGGATTGAGAATCCCTGAGGATCAGCCCGTGCTATCCCGCACGGCAGCGACGAGCACAAGCGCGTAGCTGATGATGCAAGTCGTGAACAAGCCAACGGCAACGGCAAGCACAGTTCCGGCACAGCCGGACGCCGGAATGGAATCCGTCAGGCTGAGGAGGAAGACGGAGTACAGCAGCGTGACTCCGGTAAGGGCGCTTGAGACCCACAAGAGTCGCACCAGCTTTTTCTTGAACGCGAGTGACTTTCCCAGCTCGCGTCTGAGCGTTGCGAGGTAAGGCTTTCGATTTTCCACCGCCAGAATCGCTGCCTCGCTGCCATCGTAGACTTCTTGGAACTTGCTTTCTCGACGCAGTCGGACCAGTGCCGCCGCTCTTGCGACCGGTCGAGCGGAGTCTGCGATCTGAGTGGCCGTGAACTGCAGCTTAAATACGACGAATGCAGCCATCAAAGCGAACGCTCCCGACAGCGTCTGCGCGATGGTGCTGAGGGTGTAGTAGAGCGTATTTGCTGTGCCCGCCCTTATCGCCGCAATGGCACCCTGAAGCATCACGGCCTACGTCGGTCGACGATTCGGAGGAGCTGACTTGCAAGCATGATCACCTCGGCCGCCTCGTGCGGTTCTGTCGGAACGTAGCGATGGCCGGTAGAGTTCCTGTAGACGCCGAACGCTCCAGCGAAAAGATGCGCCATCGCGTGTTGCTCACCAGCAGGTAGTTCCGTGTCAGCGAGGGGTCCAGCCTCGCGACCATTCTCTGCCGGCGCGAATGCGGCTCGCATCAGTTTGTCACCGACCAGGTTTTGCGAGAATCCTCCAGCCGATCTAACCGCAACCTCAATTTCTCGAAAAGCTTGAAATATTGCCGTGTCGTACTCACCGCGCAGGAACGCCGGCGAAACCTTTGCCGCGATTAATGGATGAAGCTGATCTTTCGGTAGCAGGCGCGCGTTGCGATAAGCGCCGCCTTCCTCCATCGACAGTCCTTCGCCGTATCTGGAAACAGAGAACCAGGGAGCGGGCTGGCCAGCATCACGAATCAGAACCCCTTCTCTCTCAAGCCAGCTCCACGCCTCTCCCAATGCTTTGTTCACGGCAGGCTGCCGGTCCCCGTATTCCGGTTGCTGCCTTCCCCGTGGGCTCAGGCCGTTAAAGAAATTCTGCTGGCTGATCAGGCCATGCTGGTAGACCTCGTTCCCAGGCTGGTCTCTGTAGCTTTTCAGGTGCGTGAGTAAAACAATAGCGAGTTCGCCGACTTCCAGCGCGAGGAGGTCGCCAGCGTTGGGAACGATAGAGGAGAGCGAGCGGTACACAAATTCATGATAAGGGCAGCTCGGTTTCAGCGCAAAACGGTGCGGGTTCGTGGTCCATGGTCAGACCCGTCCGCTGTGTTCACCTGACTGCAGACGGAATCGGTTTAGTTTGCCCAGTTGCTGCCCAGGGTGCTCAAGGCACGATCGTTATTGGCGATCCTTACGTTCACCGTTTCGTCGGGTATCCCATTTCATCAGGGTGTCGAACTGCCGGCGCTCGGTGGGCGTCATCGTCAGAGCCCGATGCTCGATGAACTCAGCGAAGTCCATCCGAGAGCGGAGCGCCGCCAGCTCATTTTGATAGGGTTGAGTCCACCAGGCGTAGCCAGCGCCCGCCGCTGCGGCCGACGCTAGGGCGAAGACGAGGGCCAACGCCCAGCGGCGCCACACACCCGGCCAGAACCGACGCATCTCCAGCTCCCGCCACCTGCGCGCTTCGTCCATCGTGCGCTGCGCCTGGTCGAGCCAGCTCTGCTCCCGCTGGAGAACCGCGTGCAGCTCATCGTTGCGCACCAGCGCATCTGCCTGTCCGCACAGTTGGTGGAGGAGTAGAGAGACTTCCGTCAGACGGGCATAGACGCCGTCAGCGGCCTCTCGTTGCGCGCGAAACGTGTCGAGGGCATTCGACATGGCTACCTCCCTGGATATGAGTCCTCGTCCCGGCCAGGCCCGTCGCGATCCCGGTCGCGTCGAGGTTCTAGTTCTTCGTCGTCATGTCCCATAGCGCCCCTAGCGCCGCTTCGGCCGCTGTCCTCCAGCCGCTCGAGGTCGCGGTCGATGGCTTGGATCAGGTCCTGACGGTCGACTCGGGCCACCGCCTCTTCGAGCCGGTCGTGGTCAATTCCTCTGGCGACCATATGAGCCGCCGCGGGTCCATAGTGGCGGCCGGGATCGCGGTCGACTCCCTGCCGTTCGTAACTGCGATGGTCGACGCGTTCTTCGCGCCCGTGCGCCTTGAGCATTTGGTTCGTCAAGTCCGCCCAGCGCTCGCGCGCGTGCTCCATCCAATCGCGGCCGTGAAACGTGCGGCTCTTCGCCGCACCGCCCCGTTCCGGATGTGCAGAACTCGCCCGGCGAAACCACTGCGTGCGTTCGCGATCGATGCCGTCGTTCTGCCTCTCGGAGATCATCAGGTGCGCGTGCGGGTTGTGTTCAGAGCCGGTTGAATCCAGACCCTCGTGAATCGCCAGCGTGTAAGGCAGTTGTTCTTGGTCGGTGAGCTCGTGGGCAAACGATCGCGCCAGCTCGATCTGATCGTCAGCGTTCAGATCTCGCGGCAGGGCGAAATCTGCGCTGACATAGAGGCGTCCGTTCGCGCGTTCATAGAGGTCGGCGCTATCCCAATAGAGGCGCGGCTCGTCTTCAGCCCAGGAAGGCATGTGATCCGACTCCACGTAGATCGCAGCGTCGCGCTCGGGATCGTCGTACTCATCGCTGCGCGTGATGTAGTCGTGCGCGGCGCTCGCGCACGATCCGCTCGCCCGCGAGCCCGACCGAAACGATAGGTGGTAGCAACCGCCACTGCTGCGCGCGTGGCCGCCGCCAGGCACGTCGTGATTTCGTTCGAAGCGCTCCATCGTGGGAACCTCAGGTCGGCCAAAGGCGCACGCGCGTTTCGAAGAAACGCCAAAGTGCGCCTTTGGCCGACTTCCGTCGTCCTGCAGGCTCCGTGCCCGCGCGCGGCGGCTTGTCCATTTCGCACGTGTTCGATGCGGCATGCTCGGTTCTGGCACTCCGGCTGCAACTGCGCCGGCATCTGGGAGGTGTCACATGCCGCAGTCCGAAAGAATTCAAGCTCGTCTTCAGTCGCTCGACGAACGGCTCGCCCGGTTACGTATGAAGAAGGAGCGGCTCATCGCGCGGGTCAGTCACGCGGAACGCAAGCGGGATACCCGACGGAAGATTGTGATTGGCGGGGCCGTGCTCGCAGCCATCGAGCATGAGGGAGTGCCGATCTTGCGATCGAACACCGAGCTCCTCCGATGGCTCGACGCGCAGCTCACGCGCCCACACGATCGCGATGTGTTCGAGTTGGCGCCCGAGGGCATGCCAGCGGCCAGATCCGGTTCGGCCCCTAGCAGCCAATCGGCCCGCAGCGGAGCGGCGGTCAAGGATGCCGACCATCGGGAGGCACCGCGAAGCGGCGCGCAGCGTCCTTGACGGCCGCGTGAGCGGAGGGCATCAATGTGTCGGGCCGAAGGTCCCGCGATGATCCGCACCCGTGCAAAATGCACGACCCATTGCAAAATGCACGCATCGGTCACCGGATAACGGACGCGGCCGACCATGACGAACCGTAACGTTTTTGCGCGGTCGCGTCAGGAACGTGATTACGCGGATTCGCCAGAATCACCTGAAACCTCCTGAAGCGCCTGAATGGGACAACGCGTCCGAAACGCCTGCATCAACCGTGTCGGGTTCCGCGACAGAGGCGTGAAACCGAAGGCCACACGTCGCCATCGATGCATCACTGCAGACCACTCCAGCACCCGCCACACCGGTTGAACGCAGTCCACGCCAGTTCACCACACGGCACGCCACACCACCACACGCCATCTCACGCCACCTCGTTGCATCGACGCCTATCACTGGCAATTGCGCCGTCAGTTCATCGTCGTCAATGCAGCACGCGTCTTGCTGATGTTCAGGCATCGGCGAACCGCGATTTGTTGAATGCGGTTCAAGGTAGTGAGTATGAAGATCAGCCCAGCAGTTTCGGCAACTCGCGGTCCTCTCCTCTCCGTCGACGAAGCGGCGGAGTACCTCGGCGTTCGGCCGGGCACGCTACGCAACTGGCTCAGTACGCGGCGGCTCACGTATGTTAAAGTTGGGCGACTCACTCGCCTGTCGTCCGACACGCTGAATCGATTCATCGCGGAAAACACCGTCGCCTCGATCCAAGAAGTCGAGCCATGAAGCTGTACAAACGCTGCGATTGCGACGCAGACGCACGCTGCGATCACCACTACTGGTACCGCTTCACGCTGCACCGCCGGGAACATCGCGGCTCGACCCACACCGCGAATCGCGATCTCGCCAATCGGATCGCCATCAAGCGTCAGGGCCAGACGCTCGAGACGCACGAGAAGCTGCGCAAGCTCAAGACCGTCAAGCTCTCGGAACACGCAACCGCGTACGCCGAATGGGCCGAGAAGACGAACCGCAGCTCGTTGCTGAAAGATCGTCGCGTCCTGAAAGGCTTCCAGGCGACGGTCGGCGATCGGCCGCTGGACGAGATCACGGCGTTCCACGTCGAGCGCTGGAAGACGCTCCGCGCCAAAGAGGTCAGCCAGTCCAGCGTCAACCGCGAGCTCAACGTGATTCGCGGCTGCTTCTCACGCGCGGTCGAATGGGGTCGGCTCCTCATCTCGCCGATGAAGGCCGTCAAGCCCTACCGCGTCGACAACGTGCGCATGCGCGTGCTGTCGCCCGAAGAGATCCAGCATGTGCTCGAATCCTGTCGGCCGGCGCTGCAATTGATCGCCAGGACGACCCTGGAAAGCCTCCCGCGCCTCTCTGAGGTGCTCAATCTTCGGGTGGAGGACCTCGGGCCGGACTACGCAACGATCATCCAGACCAAGAGCGGCAAGAGTCGGCGGGTGCCGCTGACGTCAGAGCTGAAGGCCGAGCTCCTCAAGCAGGCGCACAAGAGCGGCTACATCTTCGGCCAGGGCAAGGACGGCAAGCCGCCGCAGCAGGCGGCGGTCAGTGTGGCGTTCGGACGTCTGATGCGCGACATAGGCCTGGAAGGCGTCACGCATCACGTGTTGCGGCACACGGGCGCCTCGGCGATGGTGGCGGCGGGGATCTCCTTGCGCGTAGTGCAGGATATCGGCGGCTGGTCCACGTTGCGCATGCTCGAACGCTATGCGCATCCGAGCGGCGCGGAGATGTCGCGCGCGGTACGCGTGCTCACCGCGTACACGACCGGCACAAATATCGGCACAGCGACGAAAAACGAGAACGGCGATCCGAAGACCGCCGACGCCGCAAGTGTTGTGAAGAGTGGAGTTACGAAGTGGCGTCCCCAACGGGATTCGAACCCGTGTTTTAGCCTTGAAAGGGCCACGTCCTAGGCCTCTGGACGATGGGGACGTGCGGTAGGAACTTGAAATCGTATCACACCGGCGCGGGTAGATCGCGCGTCCGCAGCAGCGCGTAGCCGGACCACGTCAACACGGTAATCACATTCGCCCAGATCGGATCCGCGAACAGCAGCGACGGCGCCACGTGCGTGTGCAGCACTCGATCGAACGGCGTCGCGACCGACGGCATCCCGCCGAACACGAACAGCACGACAAACGCGCCGCCGAACGCCGTCGCGCGCCGCCGATCGCCGTCCTCGCCGAGCGTCGCGATGATCGCCGTCCACACTGGCAGCATGAAGACGAACGTGTGCGGATGCGTGTGGAACGTCGCGAGCGGCATCAGCGCGAAAAACAATCCGTACGCCAGCGCGAGCCGCGTCGTCTCGAGCAGCGCATGCCGGCCCTGCAGTACGAGGAACGCGACGAACGCGCACCAAAGATAGACGATCGCGGTCACGACATTCGTGATGGTCTGCACGGTCGCGAGCCGCGGATCGGTGTCCGTCATGCCCATCGCGCGTGCGACGGCGGTGTTCAACCCGACAATCTGATAGTTCGACGGAATCGGGATGATGTGCGTCGCCTGCCGCAGCGATCCGCCCGCGGTGCTCTGGCTCGGAATCAGAAGACCGAGCATCGTCTCGGCCGGCGACATGCGCTGACCGACGCCGACGGCCGCGGCGATGACAACGATCGCGACGAAGGTGACGGCGATGGCCCTGCGCGACGCGCGCAGCAGCAGCACCGGCGCGAAGATGACCGGAATGACTTTCGTCAGCGTCGCGAGCGCGGCGGACAGCCACGCTGCCGTCTCTCTGGCCCGCGAGGCCGCGTACCACGCGATCGTCAGGAAGAGCAGCTCCAGGATTTCCGGATTCGCCGCGACCGAGAACGCGTAGAACAGCCAGCGGTAGCAGCACCACGCGGTGAACGCGACGAACGCCGTCGTCCGGGTCGCGCGCACGGCGCGCAACGAAAACACGAACGCGAGCACGACGGCCGGAATGTCCGCCAGCGCGAAGAAATACACGGTGAACACGCGCGGCCAGGCGTTCACGAGCCAGCGCTCGATGACGAACAGCGGGCCGTACATGATGCCGCGGCCGTCCCACCAGTCGGCCTCCCACATCGCGCCGTGGAAATCTCCGCGGAACCCGCGCGGCCATTCGTAGACGAAGCCCTCGAGAATGGTCAGCCGCAGACCCCACGCCGCGAGGAGCGCGAGGACGAGGAAGAGGCCCAGACGCGGAAGCGGGCGGGACGCGGACGCTGAACGCACGACGCTCAAAGTATCACGAGGCGCGTGAGATACTCTCGTTCGATGAAGTCCGGCCTCATGATCGTGGGCGCCGTCCATGCCGCGGCCGTCACGGCGGGCGTCGGTCCGCCTCAAGGCGGACTCCACGCCATCGTCGCGCAGCGCGGCACGGCGGACGCGATCGATGCCGGCTTCCGCGCCTTCTGGAACGCCGGCAGCCCGAAGGACGCCGCGAAGGCCGCCGATCGGCTGGTGCGCGACGGCGTGGACGTCGACGCCGCGTGGCAGCGCCTGAAGCAGGGCCGGACCTACGGCCGCGCTGCCGCTCATCGGCAGTCTTCGCGTCCTGGCGAACCCCGAGGTTCGCGCCGACGGCGAGTTGTTCGCCGGCAAGCTCGCCAACCGTCCGTTCTTCATCGTCAACGCGGCGAACGATCCCCTGTATCCCGCGATTGTGATCGAGCCGTACGTGGAGATGATGAAGCGCGGCGGCGTCCCGCTCGTGTTCCATCCGCAGCCGGCCGGCGGTCACGACACGAGCTGGTGGCCGAGCGAGCGCGGCGCGTACGAACAGTTCGTCCACGAGCATCCGCGCGACCCGTCCTCCGAGCGGCTGTCGTGGGAAACCGAGCGCACGGATCGCGCGAACCGGATCCACTGGCTCGTTATCGACAAGCTCGGCGCGGCGCCGAGCTGAAAGTGCGGGTCCCGTAATCCGGACGGCGGGACACGGTGTCTAATTCCTCGTGACGGAGGATGGCGATGACAGGCACGCTCGTCCTGGCCCTTTTCGCCCTGGCAGCTGTCGGCCAGCGGCCGGCCGCGCCGGCGCCGGCACCCTGCGCGTTCCTGGAGACCGCGGACCAGGAAGCCTGCCTCGGCGCACAGGAGAGGGCCGCGGGTGAGGCCGCGCCCAAAGAGAGCCGCGAGCGTCCGCAGCATTTCGAGCGGGCCGTCGAGCATCACCGGAAGGTCGTGACGCTGACCTCCGACGGCGAGCCGAAGCGGAAAGCCCTGGCCGCACTGTTCGATCTGTTCGACAGCAAGCACTTGAACGATGTGCCGCGGGCCGAGCTCGTCGTCCGCGAGCTGATGACGCTCGCGCCGAACGACCTCCAGCCGCTCTACCGGCTATCGGCGCTGCAGGAGGAGAACGCGCAGATCGACGCGGCCGAAGGCACGCTGCTCGACGCGCGCCGCCAGCAGCCTGACGTCGCCGAGCCGTACAAAATGCTGGCGCAGTTCTACGTGCGGCGTGTGACGGCGCTGACGACGAAGGCGAGGCCTGTTGATCCGTCTCGTCAAGCCGGGACGCCTGACGACAAAGGGATCTACCAGGTGGGCGGCGCCGTCGATCCGCCGCATCGCGTCGATCGGCCGGTCTACCCGACGGACGCGATGGCGGCCGGCGTGCAGGGCGTCGTCCAGGCGGAGATCGTCATCGACGAAACCGGCGCCGTCTCGGACGCGCGCGTCGTGCGTTCGGTGCCGATGCTGGACGATGCCGCGCTGAAGGCCGTCCGGCAGTGGCACTTCGATCCGTCGATCGTCAACGGCAAAGCCGTGCCGGTGCGCATGACCGTGTCGGTCAACTTCACGACGCAGCAGTAACAGTCGCTCGCCTGAAAGGCTCGCGCTACAGCTCTACTTCTGCGGTGCGGCCTGCAGTAATTCCTTAATCCCGCCGAGCGACGACATGATCCCGCTGGCCTCGAACGGCAGGAACACGAGCTTGTTCGCGTTGTTCGAGATCTGCCCGAGCGCCTCGAGGTACTTCTGCGCGATGAGGTACTGCGCCGGACTGCCGGCCGCGCCGAGCGCCTGCGCGACGAGCTGAATCGCCTGCGCTTCGGCCTGCGCGACGCGCAGCCGCGCCTGCGCCTGGCCCTCCGCCGCGAGAATCGCGGCTTCCTTCGCGCCTTCCGCGTTGACGATCGCCGCCTGTTTCTGACCTTCCGCGCGCAGAATCGCCGACGACTTCTCGCCCTCGGCCGTGGTGACGACCGCGCGGCGCGTCCGCTCCGCGGTCATCTGCTTTTCCATCGTCAGCCGGATCTCTTCGGGCGGCGTGATGTTCTTCAGCTCGATGCGCATCACCTTCACGCCCCACTGCTGCGTCGCGCTGTCGAGCGCCGCGCGCAGCTGCGAGTTCGTCGTGTCGCGCGACGAGAGCGTGTGGTCGAGATCGAGCTGGCCGATGACGTTGCGGAGCGCCGAGAGCGTCAGCTGCTCGAGGCCCCACGGCAGGTTCTGCACCTCGTAGGTCGCGCGCACGGGATCGGCGATCAGGTAGTAGATGACCGCGTCCACTTCCATGGTCACGTTGTCGCGCGTGATCACCGGCTGCGGCTCGATCTTCGTGATCTGCTCGCGCAGATCGATCGTCGCGCGGACGGAGTCCAGGAACGGCACGATCGTGTTGAGGCCGGCTTCCGCCGTGCGGTGATACTTGCCGAGCCGCTCGATGAGCTTCACCTGCTTTTGCGGAACGATCTTGATCGTCCGCAGCAGGACGATCAGCACGACGAGGGCGACGCCGAAGAAGACGATCGCGTTCATGCGCGTGTGACCTCCAGCACGATGCCGTCGGCGCCGACGACACGGATGTTGCTGCCCGCCGCGATGGGCTCGGCGCTGCGCGCCGCCCAGTCTTCGCCGCCGACGTTGACGCGCCCGGCGCCCGTCGCGGGTTCGATATCGTGCGTGACGACGCCGGCGCGGCCGATCACCTGATCGGTGCGCGACGGCACGCCCCGTCCGGCCAGCCGCGCGACGAGACCCGATCGCAGCGTCACGAGCGACACCGTCAGCACGACGATGAACGTGACGAGCTGCGCGGCGGGACCGAAGCCGAGATACGCGACCGCCGCCGCGGCGATCGCGCCGGCGCTGACGAACGCCGATCCGAAGTGCGGAATCGTCACTTCGAGGATCGCCGCGACGAACGCCACGGCGAGCCACGTCAGCGCGGACATTTCCGACGCCCAGCGTGAGAAAAACTCCCAGAGCATCCAGATCATAGAGAGAAGCGGAACAGGGCGCGTCCGCCCGGCCGGCCCGGCCACGGCATGCCCGCGATCATCAGCAGCGTCGCGAGGCCGGCGCAGACGATCAGGCGCGTGCGTTTCGCCGGCGCCGTCTTCGCCTTGCGCGCGAGCACGCGGCCCACGTGCGCGAGAATGACGGCGCCCATCATCGCCGAGATGTGCTCGACGGCGTAGAAGCGCAGCGCCGGATCCTTCATCGAGGCGCCGAAGTGATTGAGGATCTCCTGCATGTTCGGGCTCAGGACGAGGTAGAGCACGAGGCCGAGCAGCAGCTGCAGGTCCAGGGTCATCATCATCACCAGACCCCAGCGGTCGGCCACCGAGTTTTCGGGGACGGGTCTCCCCGCACCGCTGCTGGGAGACCCGTCCCCGACCGCGCCCCGCAGCGCGGCGAGGGTCGTGCCCACGCCCGCGACGAGCGCAACCCAGCGGATCCAGGAATGGAGGAGGAGGACGGCGCTGTACATGACGGTGACACTAGCACGGCCGGGCGAAAACGGTAAAAAACTGACAACTCCGGCCGGTCGCGGACGAAATCTGGTATGTAACCTGGTGCAACGACGCTGGTCTAAGGTTCGAGAAGGAGAGACGCGGAGATGGCCGACAGCGCGCAACTGATCGCACACCTGCTTCGACGGGCCGGATTTGGCGTCGGCCCCGACGAGCAGGCCGCCTTCGGCGGGCTCTCGTACGCGCAGGCCGTGGATCGTCTGGTGAACTACGACGCGATCCCCGACGCCGTCGACACGCACATCGGCCAGGCTGGCTACCTGGGCACGACGTCGAACGGTCCCTTCTCGCCGAACACGGTGGAGACCGACGCGCAGCAGCGATGGCTGTTCCGCATGGTCCACTCGCAGCGTCCCCTCCAGGAGAAGATGACGCTCTTCTGGCACAACTACTTCGCGACCGGCTTCGACAAGATCGCCGGCGTCGTCACGGCGACGCACGCGACGCGGCTGATGGCGGGCAAGGCGTCGGAGGATCCGGTTGGACAGCGCGGGCAGATCGAGATGTTCCGCGCCAACGCGCTCGGCAGCCTGCGAGATCTCCTCATCCAGGTGACGATCGATCCGGCGATGCTCATCTGGCTCGATGGCGACACGAACACCAAGGCGCAGCCGCAGGAGAATTTCGGCCGCGAGCTGATGGAGCTCTTCTCGCGCGGCGTCGGCTACTACACCGAGAGCGACGTCTACGCCGCGGCGCGCGTGTTCACCGGCGTCAACCTGCAGACCAACGGCGACGTGCGGACCCCGACTGTATCGTTCGGCTGGATCTATCGCGCCAATCAGCACGACACGGCGTCGAAGACGTTCAGCTTCCCGATCTATCCCGACGGCGGCAAGACGATTCCCGCGCGATCCGCGTCGGTCGGCACGCAGGACGCCATCGATCTGATTGACGCGCTCGCGTATCACCCCGAGACCGCTCGGCGCGTCGCGCGCAAGCTGTACGACTTCTTCGTCAGCGAGACCATCACGCCGGCCCAGGCGGACATCGACGCGCTCGCCAACATCTATCTGCAGAACGGCACGCAGATCAAGCCCGTGCTGCAGGCGATCTTCATGGCGCCGCAGTTTCAGGATCAGGCGATGCACTTCACGCGCTACGCGTGGCCCGTGGAATTCGTCGTCCGCGCGCTCAAGGAAGTGGGCTGGACCGGGTACTCGGCGGCCAGCGCGCTCGGCCCGCTCTCGAGCATGGGGCAGCAACTGCTCGAGCCGCCGAACGTCGCGGGCTGGGTGCTCGGCCAGAGTTGGTTCTCGACCGGCGCGATGCTGACGCGGATGAACTGGGCGTCGAACCTGGCCGCGAATCAGCAGTTCCGGATCGCGGCGGCGGCGGCGGGCGCGAAGAGCAGTCCGACGGCGCTCGTCGATTTCCTGACGTCACGCCTGACGACGGATCTCGATCCGGCCGTCCGGGCGGATCTGATCACCTACGCGAGCGCGGGCGGAGTGTGGACGGGATCGGACACGCAGCTGCGCGCGAAGGGCGCGGGGATTGTTCACCTGATTCTCGGATCCGCGGCGTATCAGTTTGTATAGGTGGCTGGTGACTGGTGACTGGTGCCTGGTGTTTGTTCTTCCAGCCACCAGCCCCTAGCCACCAGCCACCTGGAGATCATTGATGTCTCTGACAAGACGGACATTCATCAAGAACGGCGTGGCGGCATTCACCGTCACCCTGGCGGTCCCGCGCTTCGTGTCGGACCTCGCGCACGCGCAGGGCCCCGTCAGCCGGAACTTGATCGTTCTCGATCTCTCAGGCGGCAACGACGGCTTGAGCCTGCTCGTGCCCTACTTGGATCCGTTCTACTACAGCCGGCGGCCGACGCTCGGCATTCCAGCGGGCACGGTGCTGCCGATCGGGAGCGACACGAGCGGCAAAGCGCTCGGCCTGCATCCGAAGCTGACCGGCCTCCAGGGCATCTTCAACGACGGACGGCTGGCGTTCCTCCAGCGCGTCGGCTACGCGAACTCGAGCCGCTCGCATTTCTTCGGCACCGACATCTGGTCGACGGCGAATCCGGGGAACTCGACCGGCAGCGGCTGGGTGGGGCGCTACCTGTCGACGATCGCGCCGCCGCTCGATCCGCTGGTCGCGTGGAACACGACGGGCGACACGCCGCACATGCTGCAGTCGTCGTCTGTGGCCGTCGCGTCGATTCCGAGCGTGAGCGCGTACGCGTTTCAGAGTCCGACCGGCGGCGCTGAATCCGCGCTCGAGCGCACCGCCGCGACGAGCATCGCGTCGCACATTCCGGTCGACAAGCCGCAGGTCGCCTTCGTCAGCACGACGGTGCAGTCGGCGCTCGCCACATTGGACCGCGTCGCGTCCGTCGGGCAGTACGCGCCGAGCGTGACGTACCCGAACAACGGTTTCGGCCAGGCGCTCCGTGCGGTCGCCGGCGCGATGGCGAAGGGGACCGGCACGAAAGTGTTCTGGGTCCAGACGGGCGGATTCGACACGCACGCGTCGCAGGACACGATTGCCGACAATGGCGCCTACGTGAAGCTGATGGTGACGCTCAACGACGGCCTGACCGCGCTCTACAACGATCTGAAGAACCAGGGCCTGCTGAGCAACACGCTGCTGCTGTCGTTCTCGGAGTTCGGCCGGCGGATCACGGAGAACGGCAGCCGCGGCACCGATCACGGCGCGGCGAGCGTGATGTTCGCGATGGGCGGCGGCGTGCGCGGCGGGCTCTATGGCACGTCAGCCGACCTGAGTCCGGATCCGAAGAATCCGACGCTGGAGAACGCGGCGGGCGACGTGACGTTCGAGACGGACTTCCGGTCGGCGTACGCGAAGGTGCTGGACAACTGGCTGGGCGCGGATTCAGTCGCCGTGCTGGGAGGGAACTTCAGGAAGAGCGGGATAGAGTTTGTCTGAGAATTCAGAATTCAGAATTCAGAATGAAGAACGAGGGACCTCCAATTCTTAGTTCCTAATTCTTGATTCTTAATTCCGACAACGCCTTTCTCGCCGCGAGCAACTCGTCGTGCGCGCGCTCCCAGGCCTGTCGGGCGCTTCGCTCTGACGCTTCCGCGCGCGCGAGATCCGCTTCCGCTGACTTGATCTCCGCTTCGGAAGGGGACGGGAGTCGGAGGGATTGTTGCCGACTCCCGTCCCCTTTCTCCTTTGGCGTGATCCCCGCCAGCGCTTCGAGCCCCGCCGGCTGCAGCTCCGCGGTGAGACGTCCGTGCGGCTCGGGCGGCGTCGGCGTCAGCGACAGCGCTTCGAAAACGCGTGTCAGAAGGGGACGGGAGTCGGAGGGATTCTTGCCGACTCCCGTCCCCTTCATCAGCTGCTCCGCTTCGCGCACCGCGTCCGCAATCGCGCGCCGATGCGCGTCACTGGCCGCGCGTACATCCGCCGCGCGGCCTTCGAGCGCGCCGATCTGCGCCTTCCGCAGTTTCTCGCCGCTCTCGAGCACACGATCGTAAACGGGGCGGGCGCGCCAGTACACCTGGTTGACGGCCCATGGCACGACGGTCGGCTTGACGAGTTGCTTGACGAGCGCCGCATCGGCGCCGGTCAGCGATTTCGCGAGCGTGTTGCGGGCGGCCGTGAATTCGTCGAGCGCCAGTTGATACAGGCGATCGATCTTCGCTTCCAGCGCAGACACCGGTCTTACGGGTGGGAGACCGTCATCGTGTAGGTCGTGGCCGTGGAGAGGCCGCCGACGTCGTACGCGAGCACGCAGTAGTGTCCTGAAAAGATCTGGCCGGCCAGCGCCTGCACGTTCAGCGACACGAACGTGTTGCGCTGATAGAGCTGCGTGCTCTGGCAATTGCCGCTGCTCCCATCCTGGTACACGTCGACGCCGATCACGACGCTGCTGTTGGGACCGAGCGCCGTGACCTTCACGGTGTACTCGCCGGTCGACGGCACGTTGAACGCCTTCAGCCCGCCGTTGCCGCCGGGCTGGATCGTGCCGCTGAACGTATCGGTGACGTTATTCGACGGGCTGGTGATGCCGCCGCACGCGAACATGATCGCGCACGCAACAGCGAGGGCGGCGGCCGGAATGAATCGCGAGCGCATGAGCTCCCTTTCTCCTTCTGCCTTCTACCTTCTACCTTCCAACTTTCCCGTCGATTCTCGCACAAACCCGCCATTCCTTTTCCACCAGCTGCGCCATCGCGTGCGCGGCCTCCTCCAGCCATCGGCCGCGCCGCCGGCGCAGATCGGCCGCGATCGGGGCGCGGCTGCCCAGGTGGACGTTGCCGGTTTCCAGGCCCATCGCCCGCAGCAGCCGCCATTCGTCGCGCTCGCGCGACAGGTCCGTCAGATCGATGCGTGAGCAATGCGGCGACAGGCGGCGCACGATCCAGCCGCCGCGGACGGCGAAGAACGGATCGGGATCGCGCACGGCGTGCTGCAGAATCGCGGCGCACAGGTTCGGCACGCGCGCGCGGCCCGTGGCCCAGGCCATGGCTGACGGCACGAGCGCTTTGGCTTCGCGCGCGATGCGCGCGCCGTGGAACGCGGCCAGCGCGACGAAGCGCGGGCGGCCCAGGCTGCCGACGCCGGCCGGCCTCGACACCACGCGGACGGCGAGGCTGCGGTCGGGCAGCGCGGCGCGCAGCGCGCCCATGGGAATCGCGCCGCGGGCCGTCGGCAGCGCGTCGAGGTGATCCCAGAACTTCTCCGGATCGCGCAGCTCGCCGAGCGCGAGCGCGCGCAGCCACGCGTGGCGCTCTTCGAGGACGAACGGACGTCCGCCGAGCTCCAGCGCGCGACGGTAGCCTTCGAGGATGGCGTCGCACGCTTCGCGCGGCGACAGCGCCAGACGCCGCGCCCGGATCGCGAGCAGCGCGCTGGTGGCCAGACGCGTGAGATCGTTCGTGTACGGCAGGCGCCAGGCTTCGTCGACGTCGTTGATGCCCCACACGAGCCGGCCTTCCGCGTCGCGCCAGGTGCCGAAGTTCTCGACGTGCAGGTCGCCCACGGCGAGCACGCGCGGCGCGCCGGCGAGCTCGGGGCACGCTTCGGACCACTGCTGCGCCCACCGATAGAACGTGCCGCGCAGAAAGAGGAGCGCGCTTCCGGCCATGCGCTCGTGCTTCAGCCGCAGGTCCGCGGCCACGACGCGCGTGTGGCGGGCGAGCCAGGCTTCGTACGACCGCGTGGCCTCGCGGATGTCCATCGAGTCGCAGTATAGCCTTGTATAATCGACGCCCATGAAACGGGCGATGGCCGGTGCGTGTCTGGCGATCGTGCTCGCAGGCCGCGTCATCGCGCAGTCGGATCCGACCTGGCGCCAGCCGTTCGATCCGATCCGCATCGTCGGCAACGTCTATTACGTCGGCACGCGCGGACTCTCGTCGTTTCTGATCGTCACACCCGCCGGCGGCATCCTGATCGACAGCGGGGAAGCGGAGTCGGTGCCGTTCATCCGCGCCAACATCGATCGCCTCGGCTTCCGGATGAGCGAGATCAGGCTCCTGCTCGCCGGGCACGCGCACTTCGATCACATCGGCGGCCACGCCGAGATGCAGCGTCTGACGGGCGCGCGGACCGTCGCGATGGAGGCGGATCGCCAGGCGATGGAAACCGGCGTCGATCGGTCCGCGCTGGGCGCGCAGGGTTGGGCCCCGATCAGAATCGATCGCGTCGTGAAAGACGGCGACGCGGTGTCGCTCGGCGGGACGACGCTGACGGCGCACCTGACGCCGGGCCACACGCAGGGCTGCACGACGTGGACGACGGACGTCATGCAGGACGGCCGGCGGTACCACGTGGCGTTGGTCTGCAGCGTCACGGTCAACGAAGGCGTGCATCTCGTCGGCAACGCGCGCGTCCCGGCGATCGCCGAGCACTACGCGCGGGCGTTTCGCGTGCTGCACGACCTGAGACCGGACGTGTTCGTCGCGGAACACGGGGCCGTGTTCGGTCTCGAGGCGAAAGCGGAGAAGGCGCGGGATCTCGAGAAGGGCCAGCCGAATCCGTTCGTCGATCCGCAGGGCTATCAGAAGTTCGTCACGCGATCGGAAGAGACGTACCTGACGCAGCTTCGGGCGGAGAAGAAATGATGGTGCTGGGTGGCGGGTGCGGGGTGCCTGGTGCCGTGCGGGGTGCTGGGTGCTGAGTGCGCGGCGGCTTCAACGTACGGCGATCGGCGTCGCGATCGTGCTGGCGTTCGCCGCCGCGTTCGCGCTGACGCCGCCGCGCGGGCCGCGGTCGATGCGGCAGTTCAATCCCTCGCGACTCGCGGATCTCGAAGTGCGCATGTGGCAGGCCTATTACGCCAAGGAGCGCGTGCGCCTGTTCTCGCTGCTCGTGACGATGCTCCACGAGCAGTATCACTATTCGTGGGCCGTGGCGACGACCGAAGGCTTTCATCTCGCGCGGGCGGCGGCGACGTTCGGCGATCTGAAGGGCGGCTACGACATCGTGCTGCCGGACCTCGAAGCCGCGTACGCGACGGCGCGATCGTGGACCGGCGCCGGCTTCGATCCGCGGGTGGTCGCGAAAGCCGAGCTCGCGTGGTGGGTCGCGAGGCGCATCCCGGGCCAGAACAGCGCCGAGCAGGTCGGCGCGCTGATCGCGGACGAATACGCCGCGCTCTACGAGACGTCCCGCACGCGCATGGAGACGCCGGCGTTTCTTCGCGCCCAGGCGGCCGCGCTGCGCGATGCGGAGGCCGGCACGCCGGACTGGACTCGCATCGGCGTCCTGCTGCGGGCGTCGTATCGCGAGCTGCTGTCGGCGCTGGCCAGCGAAAACGTGTAGGTAGTTCGTCTGCTAGAGTAGTCGGCTTATGTCTACCGCGGCCGCCGCCGTTCCCGCGCCACCGCTGTCGTTCCGCGACGTCCTGCGCATCGACGTCATGCGCCGCGTGTGGTACGCGCAGATGGTCAGCCTGTTCGGCGATTTCCTCGCGCTCTTCGCCGTCATCGCCGTCGTCTCGTTCCGCATGCGCGGCACGCCGACGCAGCTGACCGGACTCCAGATCGCCTACATGCTCCCGATCGTGTTCGTCGGGCCGATCGCCGGCGTGTTCGTCGACCGCTGGCCGCTGAAGCCGACGCTCGTCTCGAGCGATCTCATCCGCGCCGTCCTGGCCGTCCTGCTGATTCCGTCGACGGCCATCTGGCAGGTGTACTTCGTGCTCGCCGCGCTCAGCTGCGTGTCGGCGTTCTTCGGTCCGGCGCAGACCGTCACGATCCGCACCTACGTCCCGGTGGCGGGCCTCATGTCGGCGAACGCGCTGATGCAGGTCGCGTTCATGGGCAGCCGGATCATCGGTCCGGCGACGGCCGGCGCCATCGTCGCGACGTTCACGCCGAAAGTGTGCTACCTCCTCGACGTCGCCAGCTTCATGTTTTCCGCGGCGATGATCGGCACGGTCGTGATCCGGCGATCGGCGGCGATACCGGCGCAACAGGGATCGTCCGGCAATCGCATCCACGCCATCTGGAAGGACATGGCCGCGGGCATGAACTTCATCCTGCACCACGCGGCGATTCTGTTCTTCGTCCTCGCGATGGCGGCGGGCTTGTTCACGATCGGCTGCTTCGGACCGTTGATCTCGATCTACGTGCGCGACACGCTGCACGCCAGCGCGGGGCTGTTCGGGTTCGTGAGCGGCAACGTCGGCGTCGGCATGCTGGTCGGGACGCAGATCGTCCGCGCGCTCGCGCGCCGGTTCTCGGACACGGGGCTCGTCCTGTCGGGGCTGCTCGGGATCGGCGCCGGCGTGCTGCTCCTCGGCGCGGCGCCGTACATCGCGGCGGCGCTCGCCTCGACGTTCATCATCGGCTTCGCGTTCGCGGCGATTCTCGTGCCGGCGCAGACGCTCATTCAGCGCGAGACGCCGCACGACATGCTCGGACGCGTCGGCAGCACGAACGCGTCGGTGATCTTCCTGGGACAGATTCTCGGACTCGTGCTGTCGGGCGTGCTCGCCGAAGCGCTCGGCGTGCGGATGGTGTTCTTCCTGTGCGCCGGACTGTCGGTCGCGCTCGCGGCCGGCGGCCGCGTGTTCCTCCGCGCGAAAGCGTAGGCGAGTCGTAGCGCGAGCCTCCCAGGCGCGCGTTAACTCGCGACCGTGAGCAGCAGCCGATCGCGCACGAAGCGATCGAGCGTTGTCCAGTCCGTCAGCTCGTAATCCCGCGACGTGTCGGTCGGCGCGCCGTTGGCGCGCGCGATCCGCTTCATGACAAAGCGAATGATGAAGTTGTAGCGGCTGTACGTCAGGGCGCCGGCGACCGGCAGGACGTGGTGGGAGCGCCAGCCCGTCTCCTTGACGAACGTCTCGATCAGCCCCGCGACGTCCGCCGCCGCTTTCTGGCGCCGCTCCGGCGGCGCGGCCGGATCCTCGGCTCCCGCTTCCGAGAGACTGACCGACAGGAACATCGCCGACAGGCGTTCGAGCTCGGGACGATTCTGCTTCACGAACGTGATCATCTCCGGCTCGTGGCGGCCGAGGTGGACGGACGCCGCGACGCAGGCGGCGTGGTACGACGCCCAGTCAACCGGACGACCCATATCCTTGACGTCGAACACGTCCACTTGGACGTTGCTGGTCTGCAGTTCATGAGCGATGTGTTCGGCGATCCTCGCGGTCTGGCCTTCGCGAGTCGCGTAGAAGACGGCGATGCGCATGCCGAAACCTCCCGCGGGAGACAGAGCATCCGCCGTGCCGCACGCGGCGGCGATGAAATCCGGGCCGCCGGCTCCGCGCTGCCGAGTTTTCGGAGCAACATCGCCAGCCCGGTCCGGTAAGATGTCGGCCACACGAGGAGGCTCGCAAGACGCCGACGCTCACTGCGACCGGCCGCGGGAAGCGCCGCATCCTGCGCGGCTCCTACGATCTGCTCGAGAGCATCAACGTGCATCTGCACTGTCCCGCCGGCAGTGTGTTCTCGCTGTCGTTCACGCGCTACAGGCCGGACGGCCACAAGCAACAACGACCGACGATGGGCGATTCGAAACGAATCTCGCCGAGTTCAACGGCCTGGCCGGCGGGGCGGTCGGCGAATACGCGTACACGCGCGATCGTCCGGTGCGCCCCGTCACGATTCACGCGACCCACGACAAGGCGCACACGCTCGGCGGCTACTTCCGCTACACCGCCGACGGGACGCTGATCTCAGAAACCCGCAGCGTCGGAATCAGAATCTACAAGGCGGGGCACTGGGGCAGCGGCGGCGGGCTCGGTCAGGTGACGCACCACGATCGTTCGAATTCGAAGGCGTAGAGGAGAGCCGCTATCCAATTACCCGAGTACTCGATTACTAAATTGATCGCGAGCGAAGGTTGGGCCCCCCGGGGATCGAACCCGGGACACCGTGATTAAAAGTCACGTGCTCTACCACTGAGCTAGGGGCCCGTCAGGCGGGATCGCCGCGACGAAAAAACGCAACATTGTACTATGCGGCATGCAACCGGCAGGGGACCGGGGGCGTCTTTCACGTATACTGAGAATCGCTTATGACCAAGGACACCGCGCGACTGGTGCTCGTCGTCGAAGACGACGTCTCGGTCCGCCGGCCGCTGGTGAAGTTTCTCGAGATGCACGGCTTCGCCGTGGTCACCGCTGAAACGGCCGACGAAGGCCTCGACGCGCTGCGCAAGAATCGTCTCGTCGCCGCCGTCGTCGATCTTCGGCTGCGCCGCGGATCGGGCCGCGACGTCGTGGTCGCTACGCCCGCCGACGTGCCCGTCATCATCTTCTCCGGCGTGCCGTCGGAATCGGCGGAGCTCGAGCGGCTGCGTCCGCGGACGCGGCTCATCGAAAAGCCGTACTCGCTGGTGCTGCTGGTCGAAACGCTCGAAGAGATGCTGTCTGAGTCCGGCGGCGGCTCACAAAATCTTCATCCCTAACGCCGAAAGCGCCAGCTCCGTGCCGAGCTGCGCGGTCGCATTGCGGACGTCGAGCGTCGGGTTCACCTCGACGAGATCCAGCGACGTCAGCAGCCCCGAGTCCGCGACAATCTCCATCACCATGTGCGCTTCGCGGTAGTCGAGCCCGCCCTTGACCGGCGTGCCGACGCCGGGCGCAATCACCGGATCGCACACGTCCATGTCCCACGACACGTGAATGCCGGCGGTTCCATTGCCCGCGAGATTCACGGCCTGCTCGACGATTGACGCGATGCCCTGGCGATCGATGTCCTTCATCGTGAAGACGTGGACGTGCGAGTCGCGGACCGCGATCTTCTCGCGCTCGTCGAGATTGCGCACGCCGATGATCACCGTGTGCGCGGGCAGGACCTTGGGCGAGAACGTGCCGATCTTCGCGAGCTCGGCCGGCTCCTGGCCGAGCAGCGCCGCGAGCGGCATCCCGTGCACGTTGCCGGAGAGCGAGGTCGCCGGCGTATTCATGTCGCCGTGCGCGTCGACCCAGAGCAGGCCGATCGGCAGTCCCTTCGATTGCTTCGCCCATTCAGCCGCCGCGGCCGCCGATCCCGCCGCGACGCTGTGATCGCCGCCGAGGACGATCGGCATCGCGCCTTCCTCGAGCGACTCGAGCGCGGTCTGATAGACCTTCGTGCACACCTTCGCGATGTCGCGGATGTACTTCTTGTGCTCGTCGCGCAATTCCTGCGTCTCGGGAATCGGCGCGGGCAGATCGCCCTTGTCGGCGATCGCGTAGCCGAGCGACGCGAGCTGCTCGCCGAGGCCGGCGATGCGGAACGCCGACGGCCCCATGTCGACGCCGCGCCGGTTGCCGCCCAGGTCGAGCGGCACGCCGATGATGTGAAGAGACTTCATAAACGTGAAACTGAAAAGAGAAAACTGAAAACTGAAGAGCCTGAACCTAGAACCCTGAACTCTGCACCCTGAACTCCGAACCCAGAAACGCGTCGACCGACGTCGCCGTGGCGCGGGCATCAGCGACGCAATCCGGAATGCCGGTGCCGCGGAAGCCGCTGCCGGTGAGGAACAGGCCGGGATGCTTCGTCAGCGCGCGCTCGATCGCGGCGACGCGCGCGACGTGACCGACTTCGTGCTGCGCGTTCGCGCGCTCCCAGCGGTAGATGCGGCTGAAGCGCGGCTCGCCGCGGATGCCGAGCAGCGGACGCAGCGCGGCCAGCGACAGCGACACGAGCTCCTTATCTGATTTCTGGAACGCCTCGGGATCGCGCGCGCCGCCGACGAACGTGCGCACGAGCACGTGTCCCTCCGGCGCGCGATTCGGCCACTTCGACGACAGCCAGGATCCCGCGAGGATGCCCGTCCGCTCGACGCGCGGCACGACGAAGCCGGATCCGCTGAGCGAGTGCTGCACGGCCTCGCGCGTGAACGCGAGCGCGACCGTCGCGGCCGACGCGTACGGAACCCCCGCCGCGAGCCGCGCGATCTCCGCGTCGCGATCGCGCAGCAGCGCGCTCGTCGCGAAGGCCGGCGTCGCGAGGACGACGGCGCGCGCGTCGATCGTCTCGCCGGCAGACGTGCGCACCTGGAACGGTCCGCGTCCAGTGATCGCTTCGACGTTCGTGCCCGTGCGGAGGTGGTCCGCGCCGAGCGCCTTGACGAGCGCGCGCACCATCTCGCTCAAGCCGCCTGGAAGCGACTTGAACGCGCCGTCGACCGACGGGGGACCCGCGGGCCGGCGGCTGAACGCGCGCAGCAGGCTGCCGTGCTTGCGCTCCGCGTCGACGAAGCGGGGGAACAGCGCCTGCACGGACAACCGATCGACGTCGCCGGCGTGGATGCCGGCGAGCAGCGGTTCGGCCAGATACGTGACCGCTTCGCGCCCGAAGCGGCGGCCCATGAAGGAGCCGATCGACTCGTCGCTGTCGTCACGCCGCGGCGCGACGAACATCTCGGCGCCCATCCGGATCTTCCCCGGCCAGCTGAACAGCCGCGTGCGCGCGAACGGGCCGAAGCGCGTGGGAATGCCCAACACCGACGCCGCGGGCAGCGGATGCAGGCGGCCGGCGCGCTGAATGTAGGCGAGCCTTGGCAGTTTCGTCGTGACGAGACGATCGCCGAGCCCGAGCTCCTTGCAGAGCTCGATGCCGTCGGGCTTCTGGATGAGGAGCGCGTCCGGCCCGCCGTCGATCGTGAAACCGTCGATCTCCTCGCTGAGAATCACGCCGCCGGGGCGCGCGCCGCGCTCGAGCACGACAAACGATCGGTCGCGCCGCGAGAGCTCGTACGCCGTCGCGAGACCGGCGATGCCGCCGCCCACGACGACGGCGTCGATCATGACTGGCTCCGGACGAGGCTTTCCAGGAGCGCGATGAACGTCGGGGACGTGTTCAGCGATTCGGTGCGCCGCAGCGTCGTCGCGTACTCGCGCGCGACCTGCGCGGCCTGGATGTCGATGTCGAAGAGGATCTCGGTGTGGTCGCACACGAAGCCGATCGGCACGATCAGAAACTTCCGGAAGCCCTCGCCCGATTTATCGTCGATGAGCCGGCCGAGATCGGGGCCGATCCACGGCTCCGGCGTCCGTCCGGCGCTCTGGTACGCCTGTGCGTAGCGCGTGACGCCGGCGCGCTTGGCCACGCCGCGCGCCGTCTCGGCGACTTCGTCGGCGTAGCGATCGCCGGCGTCGATGACGCGTTGCGGCAGCGCGTGGGCGGTGAACGCGACGAGCTCGTCGGATTTCGGCTGCGCCGCGCGCACTTTCTCGGCGAACGCGTCCAGCAGCAGCGGATGCGCGTGGAAGGAGTGCACGGCCTCGAAGCTCACGCCGGAGGGCAGCGCCGCCATGGCCGCTTCAGTGTACTTCTGCACGCTGAGCGTCGAGAACTGCGGCGCCATCGGAATGCCGATGACGCGCGTGACGCCGGCGGCGGCCAGCTCGGCGAGCGCGTCCTTGATGAACGGCGTCCAGTTGCGCATGCCGACCGCGACCGGAGTGCCCGGGCCGAGCCGCGCGCGCAGCGCCGCGGCCTGCGCCTGCGTGATGTCGGTCAGCGGCGAGCGTCCGCCGATCGCGGCGTAGTTGTGCCGCATCTCGGCGATCAGCTCGTCGGACGCCGGCCGTCCGCCCCGAACCAGCCGCAGGTACTCCGGCATCTCGTCGAGAGACGCAGGAGTGCCGTGGGCCATGAGGAGGACGCCGGTGGTCATGGGTGCTGGGTGCGGGGTGCCGAAGTGCGTGGTGCCGTGCCTGGTGCAGGGTGCAAGGTGCTGTGCCTCGGGCCGGAGTGCCGCGGACCGTGCGTGCAGCCCACCCCACACCCGGCATCCGGCACCCTGCACGGCACCCGGCACCCCGCACTCAGCACCCCGCACCCGATCATTGCGTTCTCGTCTTCTCGTGTACGTATCTCGCCAGCGCCTGCACGTGCTCGAGCGACGTCATCGGGAGAATGCCGTGGCCCAGATTGAAGATGTGCCCCGGACGTCCGCCCGCGCGCGCGAGGATGTCGTCGGTCGCGGCGAAGACGCGATCGAGCGGGCCGAGCAGCAGCGTCGGATCCAGATTGCCCTGGATCGCGCGGTCCGCGCCGATCCGGGTCCACGCTTCGTCGAGCGGCGTGCGCCAGTCGGCGCCGATGACGTCGCCGCCGGCCTCGCGCAGCTCGCGGAGGATGCTGCCGGTGCCCACGCCGAAATGAATCGTCGGCACGCCGAGCGGCGCGATCTGTTCGAAGATGCGCCGCGTGTGCGGCAGGATGAACTCGCGGTAGTCGGCCGCGTTGAGCGCGCCGACCCAGGAGTCGAACACTTGCACGACGTCGACGCCGGCTTCGATCTGCGCCGTGAGATAGTCGCCGATGACGCCCGCGAGCGTGTCGCAGAAGCGATGCCATGCGGCGGGCGAGCCGTACATCAACGCCTTCGTGTGCGCGAACGAGCTCGAGTGGCCGCCCTCGATGGCGTACGACGCCAGCGTGAACGGCGCGCCGGCGAAGCCGATGAGCGGGACGCGGCCGCCCAGCTCGTGCTTGATCATCTGGATCGCTTCGAGGACGTAGGACAGCGACTGCCGCGGTTCGAACGGACGCACGCGCGCCAGGTCGGCTTCGGTGCGCAGCGGCTGTTCGATCGCCGGACCTTCGCCATGTACGAAATCGAACTTGATGCCGAGCGGTTCGAGCGGCAGAAGTAGGTCGGAAAACAGAATCGCGGCGTCCACCTCGATCCGGCGGACCGGCTGCAGCGTGACTTCGGTCGCCAGATCAGGCGTCCGGCACAGATCGAGCAGGGAATAGCGCTCGCGCAAGCTGCGGTACTCGCTCATGTACCGTCCCGCCTGCCGCATGAACCAGACTGGCGTGGCGTCGACCGGCTGCCTTCTGCAGGCCTTGAGAAATCGGCTGCCCGGATCCGTCAGTGGGTCACCTTGAGGAGGTTGCGGGCCAGACCCACTAAGTCCTCGAGCCAGAGCGGCTTGAAGCGCAACTCGGCGCCGAGTTCGCGCAGTTCGGTCGAAACCGAGTCGTCGAGGAAGTAATCGCCGGTCACGATGGCGACCGGAACGGACCGCTGGTCGTCGTGGGCCCGGAGGCGGCGCAGGAATCCCAGGCCATCGAGCAGGGGCATGCGCAGATCCAGGATGATTGCGTCCGGGTGGTTCTGTTCGGCTTCGCGCAGCCCGGTCTCGGCGTTGACGGCCGTGCGGACCTGGTAGCCCTCGAGACGCAACATGCGCGCAAACGTATGCGTGACCCCCTCGTCGTCATCGACGATCAGGATCTTCGCCGCCGCGTCGTCCGCTGTCAGGCTTCGCACGTCTGGCAGTATTTTACCTGACATTCCTATGTTAGACTTCCGCGTTTGATGTCCTGATTATCCAACCGTTTGGAGGCGCTCGGTGAGCCCGATTCTGGTGCGGCCGGTCCGTGAGCAGCTGGAACACGACCGCATTATCCGGTTGTTACAAAACAAGTTTCGCCGAAAGTACGAAGCCGGCATCAACCCCGGTGCGGAGCAGAACTCGCCCCTGAGTTCCGGCACGGCGACCCTGTTTCCCGACCTCGTGCTCATGTCCCTGGACCGCGGCCATCGGCCCCAGGTGGTGGTCGAGGTCGAAACGGGCGAATCGGTCAATCACCTGGAAGCCCTGGCCCAGTGGGCGCACTTCTCAAAATTGCGCCCGGCGTTCCACTTGTACGTGCCGGCGGGCATGGTCGAGGTCGCGCGGCGGCTGTGCGAGGACAACCAGATCCACGTGGGCGAGATCTGGAGCTACCAGATGCTGGGGGACCAGCCCCGCTTCGCGCTCGTTCACCGCAGCCGCGAATCATCCGGGGCCGCGCGTGTCCGCGCCGCCAAGCCGGCCGCCGCGCCGAAGAAGGCCGCCAGCCGCGCCGCGAAACCTGCGCGCCGCGGCAAGCCGGCGCGCGCGGCGAAGCCGAAGAAGCCCGCTCGCGCCGCGAAGCACAAGTAAGTCGCGTGGCGTTCCTCAGGTTCTCGCGCGACAAACGAGGGTACGAACACTTCGCGCTCGTCCAACCCACGACCAACCGGCGCGGGACGACGCGGCAGCGCGTGCTCTACTTGTATCGCACGCCGCCCGACATCAAGGTCGGGCGCGAGCCGTTCGACGAAGCGGTCCGCCGCGCGCTCGAGACGCAGTACCCCGACATCAGCTTCGACTGGCGGAAGATCCTCGAGACGCCGATTCCCTCGGCGGATGCCGAGCGCTGGCGCGAGCGGCGTCGCGCGGAGCGCGCCGCGCGGCAGGCGGCGTCAGCGGAGACCGCCGCTGAAGAAGCGGAAGCGAGCGCGCCTGCCGTTCCCGAAGATCTCGATCTGCCGACGCTGCCGCAAGAGCCGGCGGGTGGGGAAACCCTCGCGGGCCGCGAGGCCGCGGGCCAGGCCGTCCCGACTTCGGCAGGTCCAGGGGCGCCGGCACCGGCTGGCGACGCGGCACGGAGACGGCGGCGGCGCCGGCGCGGCCGCCGCGGACGTCCCGAAGGCGCCGTCGCAACATCCGCGACAACGCCGTCCGGGCCAGCGTCCGAAGCCGGCGGCGCCACTCCCGATCCTGGTCACGTCGCTGAAGCTGAAGAGCCGCACGAGCCCGAGTCGACGGATACCGAATCCGCAGGAGAGTAAGTCATCGCGTCACACTCGCGGCGATCCGCGTCGACGGCCTTGGCACTTCTGGCCGCCGGGCTCGTGTTGTGGTGGGGCGGCCGCACGATCGCGCCGCAGCTCTTGACCGCCGTGGCGCACGTTCGCGAGCTCGGCGCGATCGCGCCGCTCGGATTCATCGCGGTGTACGTCGTGGCCGTTGTCGTCCTCGTGCCTGCCGCCGTGCTCACCATCGCGGGCGCGGCGGTGTTCGGCCTCACGCGCGGTGCGTTGTACGGCTTCTGCGGCGCCGTGCTCGGATCGACCGCGGCGTTTCTGCTCGGCCGTCACGGCGCGCGGCGGTTCATCGCGCGCCACGCGGCAGCCATCCCGCGCGTGGTGGCCGTCGATCGCGCGGTCAGCGCGCAAGGGCGGCGCATCGTGTTTCTGCTGCGTCTCTCGCCGATTGTGCCGTTCAATTTTCTGAATTACGCCCTGAGCCTGACCGCGCTGTCGCTGGGCGATTTCCTGCTGGCATCGTTCGGGATGATTCCGGGCACGGTTATGTACGCTTATTACGGCAAAGTGACCGCGGAAGCCGTCGCCCTGGCCGGACAGGCTCAAGTGGCCCGGGATGCGTCCTACTATGCGCTGCTGCTGTTCGGTCTTGGCGCGACGGCGGTGGCGACAATCCTCGTGACCCGGGCGGCCCGGCGGGCGCTCGGCGATGTATAATTTGGCGATATGAAACTGAAAGCAAACGGTTTCTGGTCCACGGCACTCCTTGTGGCCCTGGCGGCGAGCCTGTCGGCGCAGGCGCCGGCGCCCGCCACGCAAGCGCCTCCCGCCGCGTCCGGCGAGCAGGAGAAACCGACCTTCAAAATCCAGGTCGACCTTGTCACGCAGGACATCGTCGTCAAGGACGACAAAGGCAATTTCATTCCCGACCTGAAGAAGGAAGACTTCGAGATCTACGAAGACGGCCTGAAGCAGGATATTTCGTCGATGACCGTCGTCACGGGCGGTCGCGTCACCAACGTCCTCGCGCCGCCGCCTCCGCCGCCGCCCGAGGGGATCATCCTGCCGCCGACGCGGCCGAAGAACGACGTCTCGGGCCGCATCTTCGTGTTCTTCGTCGACGATCTCCACCTGCAGTTCCACAACACGGGGCGCGTGCGCGATCTGTTCAAGCGGATCTCGAAGGAGCTCGTCCACGAGGGCGACATGTTCGGGATCGTGTCGAGCGGGCCGTCGTCGATCGCCGTCGACATGACGTACGACAAGTCGCGCCTCGACGAAGCGATCAAGAAGATCGCGGGCAGCGAGCTGAAGCCGACCGACATCATCAACGGGCCGTCCGGCGCCGAAGGCCCGAGCGAAGTCCGGTATCGCGCGCACGTCGCGTTCTCGACGATCAACGATCTGCTGACGAATCTCGAGCAGGTGCACAACCGCCGCAAGGCGCTGATCTACGTCAGCGACGGCTACGACTTCAATCCGTTCCAGGACGCGCGCCTCGGCCTCATGGATCCGAACTCGCCGTTCGCGCAGAACGAATTCGCGCGGACGCAGAATCAGATTCAGGCGCAGCAGAACTCGGACAGCGGCGGCTCCGCCGCTCCGGGAACCGACCCGTTCACACAGCAGCAGAAGCAGAGCGAGACGTTCGCCGACGCGGATCTCGCGCGCGAGCTCGGCGAGGTGACGCGCCAGGCCAACCGCGCGAACGTGACGATGTACACGATCGATCCGCGCGGGCTGGTGGGGATGGGCGACATCGACGAGCAGGTCGATCCGCAGCAGTGGAACGAGTACATCCGCAAGTCGCAGGACAGCCTGCGCGTCATCGCCGAAGAGACCGGCGGCGTCGCCGTCGTCAACCAGAACGACTTCAGCAAGGCGCTGAAGCGCATCGACGCCGAGACGAGCGACTACTACGTGCTGGGGTTCTACTCGAAGAATCCGGACGCGACGAAGCGGCGCCGGCAGATCGAAGTGAAGGTCGCCCGCAAGGGCGCGCAGATCTGGTCGCGCAAGGAGTACGTGCTCAAAGCCCCGCCAGTCGCTTCGTCGCAGCGGAAGTAAGCTCAGCCTTTCGCATCCGCGCGGCCCGCGCCGGCAGCGTCGCCGGAGTGGCGGTCGCGCCCGCCGTGCCGGCCGCCCGCGCCGCGTACGCGTCGCGCGTGCGCGTCACGGCTTCCGCCAGATAGGTCTCGTCCAGATCCGCGCCGATGAAGTTCACGCCCAGGCGCGCGCACGCCACCGCCGTGCTGCCCAGCCCCGTGAACGGATCCATCGCGACGTCGATGCGCTTCAGCCCGTGCAGCCGCAGACACTGTTCGGGGAGCCGCGACGGAAACGTCGCCGGGTGCGGCCGATCGCGATCGCGCCGCTGGATCGTCTCGTACGGAATGAACCACGTGTTGCCGCGGCACCGCACGCCTTCGCCCGCGCCGCGCCAGCGGCTGATGTTCGACTCGTCCTGGTAGGGAACACCCAGCGCAAGGCGATCCAGACCCGTCGAGCCCTGCGGCGTGAAGTGGAAGATGAACTCGTGGCAGTCGTTCAGAAACCGCTCGCTGTTGATCGGCTTGTAGTGACCGACCGCCAGATCGCGCGTCAGGCCCGCCGCCGCGCCGGCCGACGACCGCTCGATCGCAATCGACTTGATCCAATGAATGATGTTCTGCAGCCGGAGATGCTCGCGCGCCGCCTGCGCCACGTCCATCGCCGTCCAGGGATCGGTCGGCTTGGCGCCGACGTTCAGGAACAGCGAGCCGTCGGGACGAAGGACGCGCGCCGCGGCGGCAATCCACGTCCCGCTCCACGCGAGATATTCCGCGCGGGACAGGGTGTCGCTGTAGCTGTTGTACTGGATGCCGAGGTTATACGGCGGGGACGTGACGATGACGTCGACGCTCTGCGCGGGGAGCTGCTTGAACAGATCGAGACAGTCCGTCAGGTAAAAGTTGCACTGCTGGCTGCCGGCCGTAACGATCTTGTAGGGCTTGAGGAGCACTGACACGCCTGTGTTTCGGCACAGACCGTCGTCAGCCTTAGAGTGAGGTGGGGCGCGCCGGCTACAGGGGCTGTGGCCGACGAGTCACAGCGACGGTCAGGAGGCCTTACGGGTCAGCGCGACCGGTGCGGCGACCGCGAGGCGCTCGATCGCGACTGTATGATTCCGCCGGTGGCCGTGGCTGCCGCACGTCTGGCCTTTTTCCTCGACATACGTCACTTCCCGGCTCGTCGCGACCTCGCGATAGCGGCCGAGCACGCATCCACACGCCAGCGTCGTGAACCCGAGGAGCCGAACCAAACTCATCATGCCCTCCCTCTCCTTCCTCGGACTGAGCAAGCGTCATGCCGACCGGTCGGGCTGTCCGCGTCGGGACCTATTACACATATCGGCACTTCATCAGGGGAGGCGCACCCCCTGGGAACGCCGGGTCAGCGGGTGCCGGCGATGACGGCGCGCGCGTGGGATAACCCGGATCGGGCGGGCGCAGACGAGGGGTCGATCGCGAGCGCGCTGGCGAAATAGTCCGCCGCGGCCGTGGCGTGCGCGGACCGCAGGCTGAAGGTGCCGGCGTTCACGTAGCCGGACGGATCTCGTGGGTTCAGGCGGATGTACGCATCGAACGCGGACTGGGCGCACTCGCGGCGGCCCAGCGTGGCGCAGGCGGCGCCCAGCAGTCCGCGCGCGCGCGCGTGATCCGGCGCGGCGTCCACCACTTGTCGGGCCGCCGCCACCGCGTCCTCGTGGCGTCCCTTGAGAAACAACGCGACCGCGCGGTAGTAGCGCGGATCGATCCGCTCGGGGAACCGGCCGGCCATCGCGTCAGCCAGCTGAGACAGACGGTCGCCGTCGCCGGCATCCGCCAGCACTGAGGCCAGCTGCTCGCCGGGCCGCGGATCATCGGGCGCCAGCGGCAACGCGTCCGACGCCGCCTGCAGCGCGCCCTGCGTATCGCCGCCGACGGCGAGGATCCGCGAGAGTTCGATTCGCACGGGTGCGTTGCGCGGATCTCGCGCCGCGAGGGCGCGAAGCCATTCGCGCTCGTCGTTCAGATGTCCGGAGCCGCCTGCCGCGTCGGATAAACCGGAGAGCGCGGCGACGTTCCGGCTGTCGATGGCAGTCGCTTGACGGAACGCGTCGTACGCCGGCGCGAACGCCTGCGCCTTCAACTCCATCATGCCGCGCGACGCCCACGCGACCGCGTCCGCGCGTTCGAAGGCCTCGCGCACGGCGGGCACGCGCTCGGGATTGAGCGCGCGGATGGCGACGACGTTCTCGTCCTTCGCCCGTCCGTAGATCCCGCGCGGCGCGGAGTACTCGAGGACCGTGCGATCGTCGGTCTGGATGAGCGCATCGCCGGCGTACCGCGCGATCTCGGCGGGCCCGCCGGCATAGAGCGACAGTAACGCGAACGGCGCCGTGCCTTCGGTCACGCCGACCGGCGCGAGCAGCGCGGCCGCTCTACCTTGGCGGGCGCCGGCGTCGACGGCCGCGAGCCGCGGTGCGATCGCGTCGGCGTTGGCGCCGATCAGCAGCAGGTCGCCGTCGCCGACGAGCCACAACGTCGCCTGCGGGAAAACGGACGTGAACGTCCGGACGATCGAGCGCAGATCCGCGGGGCTGATGTCATAGGTATGCGCCCACTGGCAGAGCAGCCCGCCGGGTTTCAGTTTCGATCGCGCCGCCTCGAAGAATTCGCGCGTGAAGAGCGACGCCACGCCGGCCATCCACGGGTTCGAGGGTTCCGACACGATGACGTCGTAGCGGCGCGGCGTGAGCAGCAGGTGCGAGCGCCCGTCGCCGACGATCAGCCGCACGCCGGGCTGCGCGAGGACGCGGCCGTTCTCGGCGTCGAAATGATGCGACGCCTCGACGACCTCCGGCGAGATCTCGACGACGTCCGCGTGGCGCACCGTGCCGGGCGCGAGCGCGGCGTCGGCGGTGACGCCGCTGCCAAGGCCGATGATGCACACCTCCTCGGCGTGGCCGTGAATGATGACCGGCAGCAGTCCGAGCAGCCGCTGCGTCAGCATGTCGCCGGCGTTCGACGCGTCGACCTTGCCGTCGATCGCGAGCGATCGCGTGCCGGTCAGCAGCCGCACGCTGACGGTGCCGGCGGCGCCCTCCTTGTAGTACTCGAGCGTGCCGGCGCGGAGCACGGCGTCGAGATCCGCCGAGCCGAGGTAGGCGGCGTACTTGTAGGCGCCGCTCGCGAGCAGCGCGCGGTCCCAGGGCGGCGTCAGCGTGATGCCGGCCGCTGCGGCGATCGCGGCGGCGATCGGCAGGCCGATCGTCCTCAGCTGCGCGCGCGCTTCATGCGATTGCCGGAGCGCGGCCGCGAGGCACGCGGCGCCGCCGATCGCGGCGACGAGCGCGGCGTCGCGAATCGTCGCGCGCAGGCCCAGTCGCGGAATCAGCACGAAGCCCGCGACGAGCGCGCCGGCGATCGCGCCGATCGTGTTGGCCGTGTAGACGCGCGCCGTGTCCCGCACGATGGTGGCCGCGTCGCCGGCGACGGCGAGGGCCAGCGGGAAGGCGGCGCCGAGCGCGACGGTCATCGGCAGCAGGAGCAGGGCGACGCCGATCGCCTGCGCGAAGACGACGCCGCTGAAATCCGCGGAGGGATCCGCGACCTGCGCCGCGACGGTGAGCGGCATCCGCGTCGCGCCGTACCATGCCGCGGCATTCGCGGCCACGGCGCCGCCAATCAGGACGAGGGCGAGCCACACCGCCGGCCTGCCGACGCGGCGGGCGAGCCGTGCGCCGGCGGCGGACCCCAGCGCCAGGCCCGCGATGAACGCCGCGGCCATCGTCGCGAACGCGTAGGTCGTCGGACCGATGACCATCGCCAGCAGTCGCGTCCAGGCGACTTCGTACACGAGCGCGGCGAAGCCGGAGACCGCCGTCGCCGCGAGCGCGACCGCGGGCATCGGAGACGAAGAGGAACGCAGAGACCGCTGAGACCGCAGAGAGAGATCCTGTTTCTTTTTTGTTTTTCTCTCTGCGCGTTCTGCGGGTTCTGCGTTGATCGTCGTCGTCGTCGTCGCGCCCGACGCGATCCAGAGCGCGCCGGCCGCAGCGCCGAGATTCAGAGCGATGCCGATCCACGTGGTGCCGCGGAGGCCGAGCGCCGGGATCAGCCAGAAGCCGGCGGCGAGCGCGCCGGCGGCCGCGCCGGCGGTGTTCATCGCGTACAGCCGCCCCGCGTCAGCAGCGCTGCTGGCGTACCAACGTGTCGCGATGGGATAGGTCGCGCCCATCGCGATCGCCGGCAGCCCGACGAGGCCGAGGCAGAGGGCGAGGCGGATCACGCCAAAGCGCAGCGGCGCGCCGCCGTCGGCGTACGCCCACGCCAGCGCCGGCACGGCCGCGCGGAGCGCGAAGGGCAGGAGCAGCGCGACGACGGCGACGGCGATCTCGAGCGTCGCGTATGTTCTGAGCGGCCAGCCGCTCCCGCGATCGGATGTCGCCAGCGCGCCGATCGCCCACGCGCCGATCGCGAGGCCGCCCATGAACGCGGCGAGCACGGTGCTGGCGGCGGCGACCGTGTGGCCGAGCTGCAGCGTCAGCAGTCGCGTCCACGTGACCTCGTACACGAGTGCGGCCGCGCCCGACGCCGTGTAGAGAAGGAGGAAGAGCCGCCGCGTTGAGGCCATGCTGCGCCGCGAGTGTACCAAAAAAAAGACCGGCGCCCAGGTTCCCCGGACGCCGGTCTCGACGAGCGACTAACGACTACTGACTAACGACTACTGACTAACGACTACTGACTAACGACTACCCACCACTGACTAGAAATCAAACTTGAATCCAATCTTCAGCACGCGCGGCGCGACGATTTCCTGCACGCGGCCGAAGTACGACGTGCCGAGCTGGTTGTTGGCGAAGTCGGTCGTGCTCGCGAAGCCGCGCGTCACCGTCCCGAAGCTGCTCTGGCCCGCGCTCGAATTGATGAGGTTGTGCAGCTCGGCGACGAACGACACCCGATGGCCGGGGGTCAGACGGAAGCTCTTGTCCGCCCGCAGCGACAGCAGGTTCAGGAAGTCCGCGCGGTATGCGCCAAGCGGATCGACGCGCAGGCTCGCCGTGCCCTGCGACAGCCCGACGCTCAGCGTGCGGTCGCGCGGCAGGCCGCTGAGCGCCTGGTAGTTCGCGCCCACGGTGATGCCCAGCGGCGCCTGGTAGCTGCCGAGCAGCTTGAAGGCGTGCGTCTGGTCGCTGGCGCCCATGCCCTGGCCGATGAAGGGCAGGAGGTTGTTCGGATTCGTGTAGTCGAGCACCTGATCGCCGTCGAGCCGCGACCACACGTACGACCCCTGCATCTGCCACCGGTTCGACATGCGCTTGTTGAGGGACAGCTCGATCGCCTTGTAGCGCTGCGTGCAGCTGACGCTCACGTTGTTGCCGCAGTTGGTGTGGAAGAACGTGTCCTTGCCGAGGAAGCCCGGCGCGACCTGATAGAACGTGAGCGAGTGATCGTCGCTCGTGCCGGTGATGTTGTCCGGCCCGAAGTCGGGCACCGTCTTGTTCAGCAGGTACGCGGCCGAGGCGGTCGTATTGCACGGCAGGCCGTAGCAGTCCTGGTTGATCGTCTGGTCGTTGAACCAGCGCTGGATCCAGTCGACGTTGAACGAAATGTTGTTCGCGACTTCGCGCTGGAACGCGAACATGATCTCGTCGTCTTTCGGATCCTTCAGGTTGGGATCGATGGCGTTCGACTTCGGCACGAACTGGCTCTTCACGGCGCCGAGCACCGGCTGGCCGGCCGCGTTGAAGGCGCCGTTCCACGCGTAGGTCGCCACGCCGCCCGTGTTGATGCTGTTCCCGTTGATGCTCGAGTACTCGCTCGTGTACATCACTTCGTAGTACCGGCTGTAGCTCGCCTTCACCACGTTCTTGCCGTCTTCCGTGAGCTTGATGACGACGCCGGTGCGCGGCGCCAGCGTGTTCCAGCTGAACGGCGGCTTGACCTCGGGGAACGACTGATTGCAGTTCGCGCAGGCGGCGCCCCACTCCGCGCCGCCGTTGCTCTGCGCCGGAATCAGGCCGTCGTAATACGACCAGCGCAGGCCGAGATTGAGCGTCACCCGCCCGTAGCTCGCGCGGTCCTGCACGAAGGCGGCGAAGTTCCGCATCTTCGTCTGCTGCGTGAGCGGCGTGTTGTACAGGAAGACTTCGACCGGCGTGCAGCCGGTGCGGACCGTGGCGTTGCACGTCCCGGCCGGACCGGTGTAGCGGAGCCGGACGTCGTTGAAGACCTCGAAGCCGTCCGTGCCGGTCGGCGTCCACCAGTTTTCGAAACCGGTCTTCAGCTGATGGCTCGCGCCGAGCCAGCCGTCGATGTACCGCGTCAGGCCGATGTTGGTCTGATGGCGATACGCGTCGCGCAGGCGCTGGCCGGTCGGCTCCGGCCCGTCGATGTAGACGCTCGTGCCGATGTTGAACGTCGACGGATGCTGCTGGTTCGCCGGCAGCGCGTTGAATTCATCCGAGAACGTGCTCGGCCAGTGCATGTGGAAGTAGGTCGACGACACTTCCAGGAACGTGTTCTGGCCCATCACCGACGTCCAGTTGCCGTTGATGAGGTTCTTCGGCGATTCCTGGTGCAGCGTGTTGATCGGGTTCGGCTGCGCCACGCCCGCGTTGCGGTTGGGCTGGAACTTCCGGTTGTAGGTCCAGAACATCGACAGCGTGTTGCTCTTGTTGATCTGGTACTTGCCGCTGGTCGTGTAGTTGCGCAGGTTGGAGTTGAACGGGTTCGTCAGCGTGCCGTCGGCCGCGATCGTGGTGTAGCCCGCGGTCGCTTCGACGGTGGAGTAGTTGCGGAACGACCCGAACCACCACAGCTTGTCCTTGACGAACGGGCCGCCGGCGTCGGCGTTGAAGTCCTGCAGCTTCTGGAGCGTCGGATCGGTGACGCCCTGCGCCTTGAGCTCGGGCGTAATGTTGGAGCCGGTGAAACCGCTCCAGTAGCCCTTGCCGGTGACGCTGTAGGTCGCGTCGCCCTTCAGGTTGTTGCCGCCGGATTTCGGGATGACGTTGATGTTGGCGCCGCCGCCGCCGCCGACCTCCGCGCCCATGGCCGCCGTGTCGACCGAGATTTCCTCGGTCGAGCCGAAGTCCATGTAGTACATCGACCCGTAGTTCTGCGGCGTGTCCGCGGTGACGCCGTAGTAGTTCAGGTTGTAGTTGCCCGCGCCGTGCGCGACCATGCCGGTCGACGTCGCCGCGTTCAACCCGCCCGGATCCTGACGGCCCATCGTCATGCCCGGCAGCACCGTCGTCGATCCGAAGATCGTCCGCGACGTCGGCACCGCGGTCAGGATCTCCTGCGACAGACGCGCGCCGACTTTCGTGTTCTCGACGTCCACGGTCGGCGACGCGCCGCTCACCGTGACGGTTTCCTGCAGGGACGCGAGCTTCATCGCAGCGTCGACGGTGACCGTCTGGCGCACGGGGACGACGATCCCTTCGCGAATGAGCGGCGAGAAGCCGGCCAGCTCGAATTTCAAGGTGTAGGTCCCGGTGTTGACGCCCGGGAAGCGATAGAGCCCGCGCTCGTTCGTCAGGGCCGTCTGCGAGCCCATGATCGCCGGGCCCGACAGCGTGACGGTGACGCCGGGCAGCACGCCGCCCTGGGCGTCGACGACTTTGCCGTCCAGTTCGCCGAAGACCTGGCCGGTTTGCGCCGCGGCCGGTGCGAGACCGAACGCAAGCAGAAGCGCTGAAGCAGCGAGAGCCCGAAGGACCGCGCGTTTCACCATGGACCTCCTCCAAACAAAGGACAAGTGGATGTTCGTGGGCGAACGATACACGCTTTTGTCACAGGGTGACGACAAAACTTGTCCGGTTCCTTACGGCTCATGTAAGCGCGATACGGACGTTTGGATTGCGTTGACCGTAAACGGGTTGCGCTACCATGCGGACGTGACGCGCCAGCGCAGGCGGTGGCCTCCCGGTGCGCTGGCGATCCTGTGCGCGGGCCTGGCCGTCGCATCCTGCCAGCGCCGTGCGGTCGCCGACCTCCATCCGATCGCCGGCCAGAACGTCTTCCTGATCACGATCGACACGCTCCGCGCCGACGCGCTGAGCTGTTACGGCGGCGCCGCGGCGACGCCGGCCCTCGATCGCCTCGCCGGCGAGGGCGTGCGCTTCGAATTCGCGCACGCGCACAGCGTGCTGACGCTGCCGTCGCACGCGAGCATTCTCACGGGCCAGTACCCGTTCCAGCACGGCGTGCGTGACAACAGCGGCTACCGCGTCGCGCCCGAGGCGCGCACGGTCGCGACGCTGCTGAAGGAGCGCGGATACCGGACCGCGGCGTTCGTGGCGGCGTTTCCGTTGCACTCGCGGTTCGGCTTGAACCACGGATTCGACGTCTACGACGACCGCTTCGGCGATACGCGCGCGCCGACCGAGTTCGCGATGCCCGAGCGCTCCGCGGCGGACATGGTGCCGCTCGCGCGCGGCTGGCTCGCCGAACGCGTGAAGGCGCCGGCCGGCGAGCGCTGGTTCGTCTGGCTGCACCTCTTCGATCCGCACGCGCCGTACCGGCCGCCGGCGCCGTTCGACGCGCGCTACGCGGGACGCCCGTACTACGGCGAGGTCGCCGCCGCCGACGCCGCGCTGGCGCCGCTGCTCGACGATCTCCGCGCGTCGCCGCGTCCGACGCTCGTGATCGTCACCGGCGATCACGGCGAGGGTCTCGGCGAGCACGGAGAGCAATCGCACGGGCTGTTCGCGTACGAGTCCACGCTGCGCGTGCCGCTGATCCTCGCGCAATTGGGATCGTCGTCCGGCGCGCGAGCGGGTGGGGAAGTATCACCGGTCGCGGCGCGGCACGTGGATATTCTGCCGACGATTCTGGACGCCGTCGGTCAGGCGCCGCCGCCGGATTTGCCGGGACGCACGCTGCTCCCGGCGGCCGAGCGCGTCAGCGGGTCCTCGCCGCGCCCGTCGTATTTCGAGGCGATGAGCGCGATGCTCAATCGCGGGTGGGCGCCGCTCACCGGCGTCCTGATCGATCGCGACAAGTACATCGAGTTGCCGCTGCCCGAGCGGTACGACCTGAAGACGGATCCTGCCGAGCACGAGAATCTGTTCGGACGATCGGCCGAGCGTGATCGCACGCTCGCGGCGGCCCTCGGCGCATTCGCGACTACGCCGCCTGGAACCCGGCGCGCCGAAGCGGCCGACGCCGCGGCGCGATTGCGCGCGCTCGGCTACGTTTCAGGCAACGCCCCCGCGAAGGCGCGCTACACCGAAGCGGACGATCCCAAGACGCTCGTCGCGCTCGAGCAGGCGATGCACGATGCCGTCGACGCGTTCGGCGCGGGACGATTCGAGGACGCGGCGCAACTGTACCAGCGGGTCATCGCGAGCCGATCGGACATGGCGATTGCGTACCGGCATCTGGCGTTCATCGAGGCGCAGCGAGGCCGTCTGAACGTGGCGATCGACGTGTTGCAGCGGGCGCTGCGCGCCGGCGTGAGCGACGCGTCGGCCGCGGCGCAGTTAGGCGGCTACCTTGCGGATGCCGGTCAGACCGCTCAGGCGATTCGGCTGCTCGAGCCGATCGCCGCGAATGCTGACGCCGACGTCGACACGCTGAACCTGCTCGGGATTACGTACGCGCGCGCGGGCCGGCGTCCGGACGCAGGCCGGATGTTCGAGCGCGTGCTCGCGCTGAACCCGCAGAGCAGCGTGCCGCTCGAAAATCTTGGAATGCTGGCGCTCGACGCCGGCGACCTCGCGCTGGCGCGGCGGCACTTCGAGCGCGCGGTGCAGGCCGATCCGCGATCGTCGCGCGCGCATGCGGACCTCGGGGTCGTCGCGTCGAGGAGCGGCGATGCCGCCGCCGCAATCGAGGAATGGAAGCGCGCCGTGCAGCTGGATCGCACGAACTTCGACGCGCTCTACAATCTGGGCGTTACGCTCGCGCAGCGCGGCCAGCCGGACGCGCAGTCCTATCTCGAGCAATTCGCGCGCACGGCGCCGCCATCGTTTTACGCCAATGACCTCCGTGAGGTGGCCCGGATTCTCGGGACCCTCCGCTGAGCCCGACGGTCCAACGCCAATGCAACCACGGAGGACACTGAGGACACGGACGGAAGTAGCCACGGAGACACGGAGAAGAAATGAGGTTGAACGCAGAGCTCGCTGAGATCGCAGAGCGCGCGTGATCAGGATTCGGCGGGCGCCGCGAAGCGGCGTCACAGGCGTCACGTCTGAAGGCGGCCTGCTGCGCAGGCCGACCCGCCGAATCTTCTGGCGCGCCCTCCGTTCCTCCGCGTCCTCCGTGGTTCATCTTCTTCTTCTTCTTCTTCGCGCGTCTTCGTGATTTCGTGTCTTCGTGGCCACCGTTCGGGCCTTAGCCACTCTTTATCTGGTGAAAGCGCGCGAGATCGATGGCGCGTTGCCGTCCCGCCACGATGCGCGCGACGACGAGGCGCAGGGCGAACAGCGCGTGGGCGCCGCCGACGAAGACGAGTTCCACCGGAACCGGCCGGGCGATCGCCATCGGCGCGGCATTGAAGATCGTGGCGAGCAGGAACAGCACGACGAACAGCGGATCGGACGCGGCGGCGCCGGCGGGGCGGCCAAACGTCATCGCTGCGTGCTCCCAGCCCGAATCGGCGGTCTCATGAAAGACCTGAAGATAGCGGCCGATCCGTTCCACGCCGACGTGCAACGAGAAGACGGCCTCGAATGCCGCGGCCAGCACGAGCAGGGGTAGGAGAGTGGCCACTGGCGCCGACGTGACCGCAGCGGTCCCGACGGCAAGTCCGGCCCAGGCGGCGATGCCGGCGACGAAAATGCAAACGCGTGCAGTTCCGCGCTGCCGGATGGTGGCGCGGAGCGCGCGGTATTCCTCGTCGTCACGCGCAGTCATAGGCCCTCATCCAGCGCCCCGGACCTGCCGATAGTACAAGGAGACTATGGGCGCCCTAATCCCCTTGCAGTCTATGAATTGTCTGGTACAATGCCGGCTCACGTGAAGCAGAAAACACTCTTTTGGATCAACGCGTCGGCTTGTGCCGGCCTCCTCGTCCTCGCCGGCGCTTCCGCGTCGGCCCAGACGAAGTCTCCGGGGTCCCCGGCCAGTTCCTCGAAGCCCGCCGCAAAAGCCAAGTCCACAACCGCGAAGACGGCCGCGCCCGCGAAGGCGCCCGCGGCGAAGGCGCCGGTCGCGAAAGCGACGTCGCGCCCGCCTGCGTACTCAGCCGCGCGCGCCGAGACGCGCAAAGCGAAACTGGCTCGCGCGCGCGCCGTGTCGACGGCCCGCGAAATGGCGGACACGATCCTGCCGCGCTACAAAGTGGACGCGAGCGGCGATCTGGTGCCCGACGTGCGGGCCGCGGCCGCCATCATCTATAACCCGGACACCAACGAGGTGCTCTGGGAAGCGAACTCGCAGAGCCAGCGCTCGATCGCGAGCATCACGAAGGTGATGACCGCGACGGTCTTCCTCGAGAACAACCCGGACCCGTCACAGCCGGCGATCGTCACGCGAGGTGACGTGTTCCAGGCGTCGACCACGCATCTGCGCGCGAACGACAAGGTGACGACCGACGATCTGCTGCACCTGCTGCTCATCGCGTCGGACAACGCGGCGGCCCGGGCGCTCGCGCGGATCTCGCCGTACGGGTCGGAAGGCTTCGTGCGCCGGATGAACGAGAAGGCCGCGGAGCTTGGTCTCGAGAGCACCAGCTACGCCGATCCCTCGGGCCTGCTCAGCGACAACGTGTCGTCGGCGTACGACATGGCGCGGCTCATCACGCACGCGTCGGCGGACGAGCGCATCTCGTCGGTGATGCGAACGCCCGAGTACACGGTGCGCACCGCCAATCGTCGCGTGATTACGTTCCACAGCACGAACCATCTCCTCGGACGTCCAGACGTCGACGTCCGCGCCGGCAAGACGGGATTCATCTCCAAGGCGGGCTATTGTCTGGCGACGCTGTTGCGTCTGCCGGAAGGGGGCCAGCAGGTGGCCGTCGTCGTGCTCGGCGCGCGCTCGAACGCGGGCCGCTTCATGGAGACGCAGAACCTCTTCGCGTGGCTGACGACGAAGGCGCCGACGATCTTTGGCCCGAAGCCGCCGCTGCCGCAGCCGCAGGAGTAGCTGTCGGCTCTCAGCTTTCTACTTCTGCCTTCTGCCTTCTGCCTTCTGCCTTCTAACTTCTCACTTGTAGCCCCTCTGCATCGCCGCCGCGTCCAGCGGCAGCGTGGCAATCGAGTCCACGGCGACCATCACGGGCCGCGTCGCGTTGCGGGCGTCGTAGGCCTTGAGGTACCGGTGACACGCATCGCAGCCGTAGACGCGGTAGCGGCCGTCGCGTGTCGCGAAGGACGTGATCTGCGCGCGGTCGCTGTTCCCGCAGAACGGGCAGTCCAGCGGCGGGAAGGTCCACTGCGCGACGCAGCGGCCGCAGATCAGGCGGCGGTCGGCGCTCGGCGTGATGACGGCGAAATCGGGTTCCCACCCGCAGAACGGACACAGTCCCCGGTTCCACGCGGCCAGGTCGATCTGCTGCGACAACGATTCCGTCGAGCGGGCAAGAAACGGCCGGAGCGCGAGCACCAGGACGTGATCGAGGCCGGCCGGCGCTTCAGCCGGCGGCGGCGCGCTCTCGGCGAGTCCCGACGTGCGGTCGTACCATTGCGCGACGATCGGCTCGAGCGCGTTGCCTTCGCGTCCAAGCGCGACGATCTGATCGTAGTCGGCGCGCTCGAGCGCCTCGAAGCGCAGGAGAATGTCCGCGGTTTGCCGGAGCGCCAGACGGAAATCCGTCCACTCGATCGGCAGATCGCGGAAACGCACGATGGGCCGGCCGGCCTGATGCTGCGCGCGCAGCCATTCGGGGTCGACCTGGATCCACGGCAGCGGCACGCGCGACTGCACGCGGCGCTGCATGTCGACGAGCGCGATCTGCATGTCGATCGCCGGCGCGAGCTCGGGCTGGGCGACGCGCAACGCCTTAAGCTCCACGATGTCGGGAGGTTCGGCGCGCGTCGGACGAATGGGACGCTCGGTCACCGGTTCGATTCTACCGGACGCACGAGCCCCCACATGTGCCAAAATGATTGGCCTTGCGTTTGTGAGGCGCGAATTGAGTCAGGAGTCTGAATGAAGGTGCATCTCATCAATCCCAGCGCGTTGTCGTTCGGCGTTGGGGTCATCACGCCCAGATGGTTGTTCGTGCTTGCGGCGGCGACGCCCGCGTCCTACGGCGACCCGTTCATCACCGACGAAACGCTGGATCCGTGGGATCCGAGCACGGTGTCCGCGGGTGACGTGGTGGGCATAGGAATCCATACGGGGAACGCGCAGGAGGGGTACGCCATCGGCCAGAAAGTGCGCGCGCGTGGCGCGTACGTGATCTTCGGCGGCATTCACGCCACGCTGTACCCGGAAGAAGCGTTGAAGCTCGGCGCCGCGCATTCCGTCGTCAAAGGCGACGGCGACGTCGTCTGGGCGACGGTGCTCGCGGACTGCGCGCGGCAGGCGCCGCAGCAGGTCTACGACGGCGGCAAGGTGGAAGGCGGCGAGTTCAAGCCGGCCCGCTGGTCGCTCATGCCGCGCAACAAGTACATGTGGGCGTCGGTGCAGACCGTGCGCGGCTGCCCGAAGCACTGCTCGTTCTGTTCGGTGTGGAAGACGGACGGGCAGCGCCCGCGGCAGCGGACGGTGGACGCCGTCGTGGACGAAATCGTCGAGCTGCGCCGCATGGGCTTCCGGTTCATCGCGCTGGCCGACGACAACTTCTATCCCGTCACGCTCGACGATCTCGCGAAGGCGTCGCGGCGTCAGGACAAGTCCCGGTACGAGGAGCTCAAGGCCATGCGCGCCGAGCGCTTCGAGCTGATGGACCGGCTCGCCGAGCTGCCCGACGACATGGTGATGTTCACGCAGATCACGATGGAAGCCGCCGAGGACCCGCAGTTTCTCGAGGCGATGAAGCGCGCGCGCATCAAGGGCGCGCTGGTCGGCGTCGAGGCGGTCACCGCCGAAGGCCTGAAGGACGTCTACAAGGACTTCAATCTCAGCGGCGAGCAGCTCGTCGATCGGCTGCGCGCCTTCAAGCATCACGGCGTGCACATCCTGGCGTCGTTCATCTTCGGTCTGCCGAGCGATCGTCCCGACACGTTCAACGCGACGGCGCAGCTCGCCGAGCGGTCCGGCGTCACGTTCGCGCAGTTCCTGATGCTGACGCCGTTCCCCGGGACCGTCGATTTCGCGGCCTGGGAGAAGAACATGGCGTCGGATCCGACGCGCATCGAGGGCATTCCGCTGACCCGGCACTGGCTCATCCCGCACGGCAAGCAGCCGAAGGTCTACGTCCCGCATCCGCTGATGTCGCCCGATGACATCCGGGCCGGCACGCAGGGCGCGTGGGATCGCTTCTACAACTGGCGGAACATCTGGGCGCGGTCCAACTGCGTGAAGTCGCTGAAGGCGCGGCTCGCGTTCATGTTGATCTCGAAGCTGTACCGCCAGATGTACGCGAACACCGGGATTGCGACCGACAGCGCGCGCGTCAATCGCTCCGCGACCTGGGCGCGCGTGATCGCCAAGCCCTGCCAGCGTCTCTTCGCGGCGCCGCCGATGCCCGAACTGCAGGTGCCCGGCACCTAACCCGGCGCCTGTTTCGTCATGCCGAAGCCACGCGGCCGATCGGCGGGGCGCCGCCGCTCCGTCCTGATCATCGGATCGGAGGCGCAGCCGTTTGCGAAAACCGGCGGCCTCGCCGACGTGCTCGGCGCGTTGCCGCCGGCGCTGGCGCGACTGGGCTGGGACGCGACGCTCGTCCTTCCGAAGTATCGCGGCGTTTCGTCAGGCACGCGGACCGACACGTTCCCGCTCACGGTCGGAGCGTGGACCCGGGACGTGGGCTTCTTCGAGGCGCCGCTCGACGACGGCGCGCGCGCACTCCTCGTCGACTGTCCCGAGCTCTACGAGCGGGACGCGCCCTACGGACACGGCAACATCGACTACCCCGACAACCCGCGGCGGTTCGCGGTCCTCGTGCGCGCGGCGCTCGAGCACGCGGCCCGGCATGGCGCGCCGTCGGTCGTGCACGCGCACGACTGGCAGGCCGGGCTCGCGCCGGTGTACCTGCGATCGCTGTACGCCGCGCATCCCGTGCTCGCCGGAACGCCGAGCGTGTTCACGATTCACAACATCGCGTATCAGGGCCTGTGCGAGGCCGACTGGCTGCCGCGGCTGGATCTCGGCTGGGATCAGCTCGCGATCGATCGTCTCGAGTACTGGGGCCGCGTCAGCCTGCTCAAGGGCGGCATCAACGACGCGGACATGGTCACGACCGTCAGCCGCCGGTACGCCGAAGAGATTCAGACGCCGGAGTTCGGCTTCGGCTTCGACGGCATCATTCAGCGGCGTCGCGCGGATCTCGCCGGCATCCTCAACGGGATCGACGTGCAGGAGTGGGATCCGGAGCACGATCATTTTCTCCCCGCGCCGTTTTCCGCGGCTGATCTGTCCGGCAAGGCGGCCGCGAAGGCCGCCGTGCTGGCGCGCTACGGCCTGCCGACCGGCGCGGCGACGCTGGCGCGTCCGCTCGTCGGCATGGTGTCGCGGATGGTCGATCAAAAGGGCTTCGACCTGATCGCCGCGGTCGCTGACAACCTGCCGCGCCTGGACGCGACGTTCGTCGTGCTGGGTGAAGGCGAGGATCGGTATCAGCGTCTGTGGAGAACGCTGGCGGCCGCGCATCCCGATCGGATCGGCGCGCGCATCGGCTTCGACGAGTCGCTCGCGCACCTCATCGAAGGCGGCGCCGACATGTTCCTGATGCCGTCCCGGTTCGAACCGTGCGGCCTCAATCAGATGTACAGCCAGCGGTACGGGACGGTCCCCGTCGTCCGCGCGGTCGGCGGGCTGGCGGACACGGTCCGCGACGCGGCGTCGTCAAAGGCGGTCAAGGGCCGCCGCGCGACAGGCGTGGTGTTCGACGCGTACACCCCGGAGGCGCTGCTCGGCGCGCTCGCGCGCGCGCTCGATCTGTTCGGGCAGCCCCGGAAATGGCGCGCGATGCAGCGGGCCGGCATGCAGGAGGATTTTTCCTGGCACCGTTCGGCACAGGAGTACGTCAAAATATACGATCGAGCGATCAAGAAGAGGCTGAAGGGGGCGTAGAAGCCCAGGACCAGGGGACACCAGGAGAAGCGATGGCCACCGAAAACGTGCAGACGTTTACCGACGGGAATTTCGACGACAGCGTGCTGAAATCGGGCGGACCCGTGCTCGTGGATTTCTGGGCGGAGTGGTGCGGCCCGTGCAAGCGGCTGGGGCCGACCGTCGACGCGCTCGCCACCGAGTACGCAGGCAAGGTCACCGTCGGCAAGCTGAACGTGGACGAGAATCCCAACGTGTCGTTCAAGTTTCAGATCCGCGGCATCCCGACGCTGCTGCTCTTCAAGGGCGGCCAGGTCGTGGAGTCGGTCGTCGGGCTCGCGGGCAAGGACGATCTCAAGAAAGTGCTCGACAAGCACATCTAATGGCAACCACACGAAATGTGGTCATCATCGGGTCGGGCCCGGCCGGCCTGACCGCCGCTCTCTACTCCGCGCGCGCCAACCTGCAGCCGCTGGTGATCGAAGGCACCGAAGCGGGCGGTCAGCTGATGCTGACGACCATGGTCGAGAACTTTCCCGGTCATCGCGACGGCGTCATGGGCCCGGATCTGATGGCCCAGATGCGCGCGCAGGCCGAGAAGTTCGGCGCGGAAATCATCCAGGGCAACGTCGCGAGCGTCGATCTGTCGCGCCGGCCGTTCACGATCAAGACATCCGACACCGAGTACCGCGCGCAGACGCTCATCATCGCGACGGGCGCCTCGGCGCGGCTGCTCGGTCTGCCGTCGGAACGCACGCTGATGGGCCACGGCGTGTCGACGTGCGCGACGTGCGACGGCTACTTCTTCCGCGGACAGGAAATTGCCGTCGTCGGCGGCGGCGATTCGGCGATGGAAGAAGCCGTGTTCCTCACGCGCTTCGCGTCGAAGGTGACGGTTGTCCACCGGCGCGACGCGCTGCGCGCGTCGAAGATTATGCAGGACAAAGCGCGCGCGAATCCGAAGATCGCGTGGCGGCTCGATTCCGAAGTCGAAGAGATCAAGGACACGGGGAAGGGTGAAGTCACCTCGATGGTGCTGCGCCACAACAAGTCGGGCGCGCGCACCGAGGTCCCGGTGACGGGCGTGTTCGTGGCCATCGGCCACACGCCGAACACGTCACTCTTCCGCAGACAGATGGATCTCGATCAGAACGGCTACATCATCACGCACGACGGCGCGAAGACGAGCGTGTCCGGCGTGTTCGCGTGCGGCGACGTCCAGGATCACATCTACAGGCAGGCCATCACGGCGGCGGGATCGGGATGCATGGCCGCGCTCGACGCCGAGCATTTCCTCGAGAACGTTCCCGAACACCTCGCGTCGGCTTAATCGATCCAGCCGCCGCCCACGACGACGTCGCCGTCGTAGAAGACGACCGCCTGGCCGGGCGTGATCGCGATCTGCGGCGTCTCGAAGACGACCTCCGCGCGCGCGCCGTCCAGCGACCGCACGATCGCGAGCGCGGGACGATGGCGGTGACGAATCTGCGCGGTGACGGTCCGCGGCGCGACGGGCTCGTCCAGAATCCAATTCACGCCTGACGCCGTCAGCGTCGTCTGCTCGAGCGACGTCTTCGGGCCGACGACGACCTGCTGATCGGCGGGCCGCAGCTCCAGCACGTACATCGGCGCCGGCGTCGACAGTCCCAGGCCCTTGCGCTGGCCGACCGTGAAGCGATGGATGCCGCCGTGGCTGCCGAGCACGCGGCCCTGCTCGTCGACGATGGCGCCCTCGCGCGCGGCCGCCGGAACGCGCGCGGTCACGAACGCGGCGTAATCGTGATCCGGGATGAAGCAGATTTCCTGGCTGTCGGGCTTGTCGGCGACGGGCAGCCGGCGGCGGCGCGCGTACTCGCGGACCTCGTCTTTCGGCCGATCGCCGACGGGAAAGACCGCGCGCGCGAGTTGATCCTGCGTCAGCGAGAACAGAAAGTACGACTGGTCCTTCTCCGGATCGACGCCGCGCTTGAGCAGAAAGCGTCCGCTCGCCGCGTCGCGCTCGACGCGCGCGTAGTGGCCCGTCGCCACCGCGTCGGCGCCGAAGCCGCGCGCGCGCTCGACGAGCGTGGCGAACTTGAGGTCGCTGTTGCAGTGCGCGCAGGGGAGCGGCGTCCGGCCGGCGGCGTACTCCTGCACGAAGTTCGAGACGACCTGCTCGTCGAACTGCCGCTCGAAATTCAGGACGTAGTGGGGGATGTCGATCGCCGCGGCGACCCGCCGCGCGTCGTGCAGATCGTCGATCGAGCAGCAGCTGCCGAACGACGCGCGTCCCTCGGCGCCCGACGCGTCATAGAGCTGCATCGACAGACCGATGACGTCATGACCCTGCTCGGCGAGCAGCGCCGCGGCGACCGATGAATCGACGCCGCCGGACATGGCTACGACAATTCGCATAGGTGACCGGTGACTGGTGACTGGTGTCTAGTGACTGGGATTTCCAGCCACCAGGCACTAGCCACCAGCCACGACTGGCTTTCTCGTGAGTCCTCGCAGTTTTTCCACCAGCCGCGGCATGAGCTCGATCACGCGGTCGACTTCTTCCTGGTTCGAGAACATCCCCAGACTGAATCGCAGCGAGTTCTGCGTGCGGTGCGGCGGGAGGCCCATCGCGCGCAGCACGTGCGACGGTTCGAGCGTGCCCGACGAGCACGCCGAGCCGGTCGACACCGCTACGCCTTCGAGGTCCAGCGCGATCAGCAGGCTCTCGGCCTCGATGTGGTCGAAGCTGATGTTCGTCGTGTTGGGCACGCGCGACTCGCGCGCGCCGTTCACCGCCGTGCCGGGCACCGCGCGAAGGATCCCGGCCTCGAGCCGATCCCGCAGCGCCGCCACGCGGAGCGCTTCGCTCGACATTTTCTGCGCGGCGAGCGTCGCGGCGACGCCGAGTCCCGCCAGCGCGGGGACGTTCTCCGTGCCCGCGCGGCGATTGCGCTCGTGCTTGCCGCCCGTCATCACCGGCTGCATTCGCGTGCCGCGCTTGATCCACAACGCGCCCGCGCCCTTGGGTCCGTTGAACTTGTGCGCCGAGACCGACAGCAGGTCGACGCCCAGCGCGCGCACGTCGACGGGAATCTTGCCCGCCGACTGCACGGCGTCGGTGTGCATCAGCGCGCCGTGCGCGTGCGCGATCGCCGCCAGTTCGGCGACGGGTTGAATCGTGCCGATCTCGTTGTTCGCGTGCATCACCGAGACGAGCGCCGTGTCGTCGGTGATCGCTTCGCGCAGCCGATCCGGAGCCACGACGCCGGTCTCGTCCAACCGCAGCAGCGTGGTGCGCCATCCGCGGCGGGCGAGAGCCTTGAGCGTATTCAGGACGGCCTCGTGTTCGATCGCGCTCGCGATCAAATGCCGGCGTCCGGCCGGTTCGAGCGCCTCGGCCGCGCCGCGGATCGCGAAGTTGTCGGCTTCCGTGCCGCCGCTCGTGAACACGACCTCGGACGGATCCGCGCCGAGCAGCGCCGCGAGCGCCGATCGCGCGGCGTCGACGACGGTCTTGGCCTGTTGGCCGAACGCGTGGACGCTCGACGCGTTGCCGAACACATCGCGCGTGACGCGGACGACCTCGTCGACTACGGCCGGGGCGACCGGCGTGGTGGCGTTGTAGTCAAAATAGATACGCGTCATGGAGACCCGATTGTACCACTCCCGCTAATCATTGATAATAAAGGGCTAGACAAGGTTTTGGGCGTTCCCATATACTCGCGGGAAGTTCGACCGATAACCACGACGACAGAGCCGAGACGCCTGGAAAGAGGATGGGCGGAGGATCACATGTGGAAACGCGATGAAGCGGTGCGACCGGTCAGTGGACAACCGACGGCGCCGCCGCCGTCCGCGCCGATCCAGGCGGGGACTCCTGGTTCACGCTCAGAAACGAGCCAGCATATGGAGAAGGATATCGTGAATATCGGCAAGTCAGTCGTGATCAAGGGCGAGCTGAACGGCAGCGAGGATCTCACCATTGAAGGTCACGTCGAGGGCACCATTCAGCTCAAGGAACACGTGCTGACGATCGGTCCCAACGGGCGCATCAAGGCGCAGGTGTTCGCGAAGGCCGTCATCGTGCTCGGTGAAGTGATGGGCAACGTGACGGCGAGCGACAAGGTCGACATCCGCGACAACGGGTCGGTGGACGGCGACATCGTCGCGCCGCGCGTGGCGATCGCCGAAGGCGCCCACTTCCGCGGCAGCGTGGACATGCAGCGCAAGGGCATCGCTCCGCAACCGCAGGCCGCCAAGCCGGTCCAGGCGCCGGCGCCGGCCGTCGCGCCGCAACCCCAGGCGCAGCAGGCGCCGGTTCAGGCGCCGGGCGCGCCGCAGCGCGTCGGCGCGTAACAGGCGTTGGGTCTCCTCGATCGCATCGCGCCGCGCCGCAGCGAGTCCGACGTCTATCCGGGATCGTCGGTCGCGGTCGACGATGCGGTGTTCGCCACCAAGGCGCTCCGCAAGTTCCTGACGTGTCTCACGTCGCGGGAATCACCGGTCCTGCTCGATCTGGGACCGGTGGTTGGCACCAACGTCAGCTTCTTCGGAGAACAGCTCGGCTGCAAGATCTTCGTCGAGGACGTCTTCGCCGACTTGAACCGTCACGTGCGCGAGGGCCGGCTCGAGGCGCTCCCGGAGTTCCTGCGCAAACGCTTTCCACAGCCGGGCGGATCGGTCGACGGGATTCTGTGCTGGGATCTGATTGACTATCTCAATCGTCCGGCCGCGCAGGAGCTCGCGAACGAGCTGTCGCGCGTCCTGCGGCCCGACGGCGCGCTGCTGGGCTTCTTCGGCACCGCGCAGCCGCGCGACATGCACTACACGAAGTTCGTCATCGTCGACGACGTCAACCTCAAGCACCGGCCGTATCCGGCGGCGCAGGGCCGGCAGGCGATTCTGCTCAATCGCGACATCATCAAGTTGTTTCCGAGCCTGCGCGTCTCCGATTCGTTCCTCCTGCAGAACAACCTGCGCGAGATTCTGTTTCGCAAGCCTGCGTAATAAGCTAGAGGCATGGCCCGGCCGGTCATCGCCCTGCTCACCGACTTCGGCACTCGCGATCACTACGTCGGCGCGCTGAAGGGCGTTGCGCTCGGGATCTGTCCCGACGTCACGCTCGTGGATATCTCGCATGAGGTGCCCGCGCACGACGTGCTCGCGGGCGCGCTCGAGCTGGCCGCCGTCTATCGCTACTTTCCCGCGGGGACCATCTTCCTCGTCGTCGTCGATCCCGGCGTCGGGTCCGCGCGGCACGGCATCGCCGCCGAGGCCGGCGACTTCACGTTCGTCGCGCCGGACAACGGCGTGCTCACCGCCGTCCTCGACGAGCATCCGCGCCGGCGCGTCGTCGAGTTGAGCGAGCGCCGCTACGCGCGGCCGACGGTGAGCCGCACGTTCGAGGGACGCGATCGATTCGCGCCGGCGGCGGCCTGGCTGGCGAAGGGCATCGAGCTGACCGCGCTCGGCCGGCCGGCCGGGGACATTCAGCGCCTGACGATCCCTCAGCCGCAGGTGCAGGCCGGCCGGATCGACGGGGAAGTCGTGCGCGTGGATCGCTTTGGAAATCTCATCACGAACATCGATCGGAAGACGTTCGACAAGCTGGCCGGCGCGCCGGGCGTTCCCATCGACGTCCACGTCGGCGGGCGCCAGGTGTCCAAGGTCGTGTCGACGTACGCGGACGTCGCGCCCGGCGAAGTCTGCGCGCTTTTCGGCAGCACGGATCATCTCGAGATTGCGGCCAACGGAACGAGCGCGGCCGCCGCGCTCGCGCTGGCGCGCGGCGCGCCCGTGCACGTCGCCCGCCGCGCATGATACGATGCGCGATTCATGATTGACTTCAGCCTCTCGGAAGAACACCGATTGCTCGAGCAGACCGTACGCGACTGGGCCGCGCGCGAAGTCGCGCCCTTCATCAGAGACAACGATCGGCAGCATCGCTTCGATCGCGACCGCATCCTTGGCGGCATGGCGAAGCTCGGGCTGCTCGGGATCTCCGTGCCGCAGGAGTACGGAGGCGCGGGGATGGATTACCTGTGCCTCGGGCTGGCGAGCGAGGAGCTCGAGTACGTCGACACGTCGCTGCGCGTGATCATGTCCGTGCACGCGGGTCTGAATTGTCTGTCCCTGCTGACGTGGGGCACCGAGGATCAGAAGCAGCGGTACCTCGTGCCGCAGGCGCAGGGCAAGAAGATCGCCGGGTACGGATTGACCGAGCCCGGCGCCGGCAGCGACGCGCGCGCGATCCAGACGACGGCGATCAAGAAAGGCGATCGCTACGTCCTGAACGGCGAGAAGAGCTGGATCTCGCTCGCCGACGTCGCCGACCACTTCATGGTCATCGCGTGGACCGACCTGGAGAAGAAACGGCAGCGCGATCCGTCCGGACTCAGCGCGTTCATCGTCGAGCGCACGTTCACAGGCTTTTCGAGCGGCCCGATGAAGGAGAAGTGGGGCATCCTCGCGGGCAACACGGGCTTCTTCAAGATGGACGACGTCGAGGTGCCCGACGCGAACGTGCTCGGGCGCGTCGGCGAAGGATTCAAGATCGCGATGTTCGCGCTCGATCAGGGCCGCTACACGGTCGCCGCCGGCGCGACGGGCCTGATTCGCGCGTGCCGCGACGCGAGCGTCGCGTACGCGAAGGAGCGCAAGACCTTCGGCGTCGAGATCGGACAGCATCAGCTGGTGAAGGAAATGATCGCGCAGATGGAGTCCGACTATCAGTCGGCGCGCCTGCTGTGGCTGCGATCGGGCTGGCTGAAGAACCACGGCATGCGCAACACGCGCGAGACGGGGCTCGCCAAATGGTTTGCGACCGTGGCGTCGGAGCGCGCGGCCGGCGACGCCGTGCAGATCCACGGAGCCAACGGGTACTCGGACGAGTATCCGGTCGGCCGCTTCTTCCGCAACTGCAAGGGCGCGGTCATCTACGAAGGCACGCGCGAGATCCACAAGATCATGCAGGCCGACTACCTGCTCGGGTATCGCTCGGACAGGCCGACACGGTGCGAGCTTCCGCCTTACCGGGCGGAAGAAGTCGGAAGGCAGAAGTAGGATGGATTCAGACCTCTCTCTGGAGTTTCTCCGCGTCGTCGAGCAGGCCGCCATTGCGTGCGCCCGCACCATGGGCCAGGGCGACCGCCATCACTCGGATCAAGTGGCCGTCGAGGCGATGCGCGCCGTCATGGACACGGTGGCGATCGACGGCACGATCGTGATTGGCGAAGGCGAGCGCGACGAAGCGCCGATGCTCTACATCGGCGAAAAAGTCGGCATGGTCCACGCCACACACATCACGGGGCCGCGGCCCATCCGCTTCGATGAGGTCGACATCGCCGTCGATCCGCTCGAGGGCACGAATCTGTGCGCCACGGGCGCGGCCAACGCGATCGCGGTGCTCGCGGCCTCGAACAAGGGCGGTCTCTTGCACGCCCCCGATCTCTACATGGAAAAGCTGGTCGTCGGGCCCAGCTCGAAGAATCACGTCAGCCTCGACGCGCCGGTGCACGAGAACCTGAAGGCGATTGCGAAGTGTCTCGACCGCAGCGTCGAGGACCTCGTCGTGATCGTGCTCGACCGGCCGCGGCACGAAAAGCTGATCGCGGACATCCGCGCGACCGGCGCGCGCATCCGCCTGATCGGCGACGGCGACCTCTCCGCCGGCATTTCCGCGGCGGTCGTCGGGACCGGCGTCCACGCCGTGATGGGCACGGGCGGGGCGCCGGAGGGCGTGCTGACCGCGGCGGCGATGCGCTGCCTCAACGGCGAGATCTTCGCGCGCCTCGTGATCAGCAAGCCGGAGCACGAAGCGCGGTGCCGCGCCATGGGGATCACGGACTTGAAGCGCGTGTACCGATCGGCGGATCTCGCGCCCGGCGATCAGATCATCTTCGCCGCGACCGGCGTCACCGACGGCGCGCTGATGCGCGGCGTCCGCTTCTTCGGCGACGGCACGCGCACGAGCTCCGTCATCATGCAGAACGATCCGCACCTGATCCGCTTTGTCGACAGCATTCACGTCAACGAGTCGAAGGACGTCAAGATTCAATTCTGACGATGGTGCCGGGTGCTGCATGCCTGGTGCCGTGCGGGGTGCGGGGTGCAGACACCGGGCACTTCGCTCTGAGCCCGCGCACTCTGCACCCGGCACGGCACCCAGCACCTCGCACCCCAGCACCCAGCACCCAGCACCTTCTGTGAGCACCAAGCACCTTGCACCCAGCACCGCACCCGGCACCCCGGCACCAGGCACCCTCTGGCGCCGCAACGTTTACGCCGTGACCGCGGCGTCGTTTCTCGGCTACACCGGCTTCACGCTCGTGATGCCGTTTCTTCCGCTTTTCATCGGCCAGCTCGGCGTCACCGACGTCGGCCATGTGGCGATGTGGACCGGCGTGAGTCTCGGCGTGACGCCGGGACTGACCGCGATCCTCGCGCCGGCCTGGGGCCGGCTCGGCGATCGCTACGGGCGCAAGATCATGGTCGAGCGATCGCTCATCAGCTTCGTCGTGCTCATGGCGGCGATGGCGTTCGTGACGCGTCCGTGGCACGTGCTCGCGCTGCGCGCGGTGCAGGGACTGTTCGCGGGATACGGATCGCTGTCGGTGGCGATGGCGGCGGAATCGGCGCCGCGCGATCGCATGCCGCAGGCGATCGGACTCGTGCAGACGGCGCAGCGTCTCGGGCCGGGTGTGGGCCCGGTGATCGGCGGCGCGCTCGCGGGTCTGGTCGGTCTGCGCCGCGCGTTCATCGGCACCGCGCTCTTCTACGCCGTGGGGCTGATCGTCGTGTTCTGGTTCTACGACGAGCACGCGATTGACGCGCACGGCCCGGCACGCGAATCGGCCGACGGCGGGCGGGTGACGTTCAAGAACGTGCTGACGTTTCAGAACTTCGTGCTGATGATGGCGGTGATCTTCGGCTTGCAGTTCGTCGATCGGAGCTTCGGTCCGGTGCTGCCGCTCTACGTGGAACAGATCGGCGTGGCCCACGGCAACGTCGCCGTGCTGTCCGGCGTGCTGTTCTCGATCATGGCCGCCACCGGCGCGCTCGGCCACCATTTCTGCGGCCGCCTGCTGAAGCGGTATCCGGCGCGCGTCGTCATCGCCGGAGGCGCCGCGGCGGCGGCGCTCGGATCCGGTCTGCTGGGCGTGGGCAGCTTCCTGGTGTTGATCGCCGCGTCGGTGATTCTCGGCATCGGGATTGGCGCGGCGATGACGGCCTCGTACAGCGCCGCGGGCGGCGTGATTCCCTCGGGCGCGCACGGCGCGGGCTTCGGCGTGCTGACGAGCGCGTCGCTCGCCGGGATGGCGAGCAGTCCGTTCATCGCCGGCTTTCTCGGCGGCGCGTCGATTCGGGTCGTGTTCTTCGTCGACCTCGGGATCATGGCGGTGCTGGCGGCGCTGGTCTACAGGACGATGGAGTCCGCCGAACTTCTGCAGAGATAATGATCACTGCCATGCGCCGAGTGTTCGTCGATCCGGATGCGCCGCAGCGCGACGCGATTCAGGAAGCCGCGACGTGGATCCGCCGCGGCGGCGTGATCGCGATCCCGACCGACACGCTCTACGGGCTCGCGGCCGATCCGTTTCGCGCGGACGCGGTCGCGCGCGTGTACGCGGTCAAGGGCCGCGACGCCGATCGCGCGCTGCCGCTCATCGCCGCGGACACCGCGCAAGTGATCGCGCACCTCGGTCCGTTGCCTCCGCTGGCCGCATCGCTCGCCGCGCGGTTCTGGCCCGGACCGTTGACGCTGCTCGTCTCCGCCACGTCGGGGCTCGCGCCCGACGTGACAGGCGGTACTGGCGCGGTCGGCGTCCGCGTGCCGGCGTTCGCGGTGGCGCGCGCGGTATGCGCCGCCTGCGGCCATCCGGTGACGGCGACCAGCGCGAACCGCAGCGGAGAGCCGGCGACCGCCGATCCCAACGTCGTCGAGCGGACGCTCGGCGCCCACATCGATTATCTCCTCGATGCGGGCGTGACTCCGGGCGGCGCGCCGTCGACAATTGTGGACGTCACCGCCGCCGAGCCTCGACTGGTGCGAGCCGGCGCCATCGCATGGGATGACGTGATCGCATGTCTCAACACCGGACGCCGGTAGCGCGGCTCGAGCGGGCCGCGCTCGTCGGCCTGATGGCCGGGCGCGTGCGACGGCTCGAGGCCGAGCGCTCGCTCGACGAGCTGGCCGGCCTCGCGTCCGCCGCGGGCGCCGAGGTCGTGCTGCGCGTGCTGCAGGAGCGGCCCAAGCCCGATCCGTCGACGTTCCTTGGCGCCGGCAAGATCCAGACGCTCGCCGCCTCCTGCGCCGAGCTGCGCGTCGACGTCGTCATCTTCGACAACGAGCTCACGCCCGCGCAGCTCCGCCAGATCGAAGCCGCGGTCGGCTGCAAGATCATCGATCGCACGCAGCTCATCCTCGACATCTTCGCCAGGCGCGCGCGCACGCGCGAAGGCAAGCTGCAGGTGGAGCTCGCGCAGCTGAAGTACCTGTTGCCGCGGCTCGTCGGCGCCGGCACGGCGCTCTCGCGGCTGGGCGGCGGCATCGGCACGCGCGGACCGGGCGAGACGAAACTGGAAACGGATCGCCGGCGGATCCGGACGAAGATTCACGCGATCTCCGAGGACATCGAGCAGGTGCGCCGCCGGCGCGGGCAGCTGCGCGAGCGCCGCCACAAGGCGTCGGTGCCGACGGTCGCGCTGGTCGGCTACACGAACGCCGGCAAGACGACGCTCTTCAACGTGCTGACGCGGTCGACCGCTGAGGTGTCGAACGCCCTGTTCGTGACGCTCGACCCGCTCGTGCGTCAGGTCAGACTGCCGGACAACCGCGAGCTGCTCGTCTCCGACACGGTCGGTTTCATCGATCGCCTCCCGCACGCGCTCGTGGCCGCGTTCCGCGCGACGCTCGAGGAGACCGCGGACGCGGATCTCGTGCTCCACGTCATCGACGCGTCGGCCAGCGACCGCGATCGGCGGATGACCGCCGTGCGCGAGGTGCTGGACGAAGTGGGCGCGACCGAGGTCCCGCTGATCGAGGTCTACAACAAGTGCGACGCGCTGACGGCCGAAGAGCGGCGGCGGCTCCAGGAGCAGGAGCCGGACGCGCTGTACATCTCGGCGTTGACCGGGCAGGGCGTCGACGAGCTGGTGGAGACCATCGCCTCGCGCCTCGAGCTGGACGTGCGCCGCGTCACGCTCACCTTCGATCCCGACGCCGCGGAGGATCGCGAGCGCATCGCGCGCCTCTACCGGCACGCGCGCGTCGTCGAGCATGAGGTCCGCGACGGCCGCGTGTCCATCGTCGCGGACGTGCCGCGCCGTCTGCTCGATCGCCTGGGCGGCCCGCCCCGGTGAGGAGTAGACTTTTGGCGATGCGCAGGCTTGCGGGATCGACCCTCTGTCTCGCCGCCGTTCTGCTGGTGAGCGCGTGCGCGCCGACGATCGTGCCCGCGCCGGTCGTCACCACGGCGAAATTTCCTGAATTCATCGAGCCGACCGTGCCGCCATCGTTCGCCGACACACGAGCGGCCATGGGATTCGACCGCGCCTGGCGCTTTCTGCAGTCCGGCGATCTCGAGACCGCCCAGCGTGAGCTCGCCGATGCGCTGACCGCGGCGCCCGCGTTCTATCCGGCTGACATCGCGCTCGGCGACGTGGCGCTGGCGCGGAAGGACGCGAAGGCGGCGCTGCCGCACTTCGATCGGGCGCTCGAGCGGCATCAGGGCGACGCGGCGGCCCTCGTCGGCAAGGGGCAGGCGCTGCTGGCGCTCGATCGCGATACCGATGCGCTCGCGGCGTTCGAAGCGGCGGTCGCTGCCGATCCGTCGCTCGCCGACATCAAGCGTCGTGTGGACGTTCTGAAATTTCAGGTGCTCGAGCAAGGGCTCTCGCGCGCCCGCGCCGCCGCCGGCGCGGGCCGGCTGGACGAAGCGATCGCCGCGTATGCCAGGGCGATCGCGAGCTCGCCCGACAGTCCGTTCCTGTACCGCGAGCTGGCGGGCGTCGAGCGAAAGAAGGGCAACGTCGACGGCGCGCTCGCGGACTTCCGCAAAGCCGCGACGCTGGACCCGACCGACGCGTCGTCGATCGTCCAGATGGGAGAGATCCTCGAAGAGCAGGGCGACTTTGCCGGTGCCGCCAGGGCGTACGCGGACGCGCTCGCGATCGAGCCGAGTCCCGACGTCGGGCGACGGCTCGATGCCGTGCGCGCACGAACCGATCTCGCGCGTCTGCCGGCCGAATACCAGGCTATCGAGCGCAGCCCGCAGCTGACGCGGGCCGAACTGGCGGCGCTCATCGGCGTCCGGCTCGGAGCGCTGCTGCAGGGCGGCGCTCGCGCCGACGCCGCGCTGATTACCGACATTCGAGGCCACTGGGCCGCGTCGTGGATTACATCCGTCGCGAGCGCGGGCGTGCTGGAGCCGTTCTCCAATCACGCGTTTCAGCCGCGCTCGGCCGTGCAGCGCGCCGATCTGGCGCAGGCCGCCGCGCGGCTGCTCGCGCGCGTCGCGGCGCGCAGCCCTGGACAGAGTCGCGCGTGGGAGGCGGCGCGATCGAAGTTCGCCGACATGCCCACGAGCCATCTCGCGTACGCGGCGGCATCGCTGGCGGTGGCGGCCGGCGTGATGCGCACCGTCGGCGAGAACTCGTTTCAGCCCTCGCGACCGGTCACCGGCGCCGAAGCCATCGATGCGATCAACCGGATCGCGGCGCTGGCTGGACTCCGATGAACGCCTTCACCATCGCGAATCAGCTGACGTTGCTGCGGATGCTGCTGATTCCGGCATTCGTGATTCTCGTCGTGTACGGGCAGCTGGGATGGGCGCTCGTCGTGTTCGTCGCGGCGGGGATCACCGACGCGCTGGACGGCCTTATCGCGCGGTGGTCCGGCCAGAAGACGACCCTGGGCGCGTGGCTCGATCCCATGGCCGACAAGCTGCTGCTCCTGGCGACGTTCGTCGTCTTGACGCTGCCGAATCTGGATCTCGCCAACCACATGCCGGTCTGGCTCACCGTGCTTGTCATCAGTCGCGACGTGGGTATCGTGCTGACGGTCGCGATCGTGAACCTCGCGATCGGCCGGCGCACGTTCCATCCCTCGGTGTTCGGGAAGATCGCGACGGGGACGTACATCCTGACCGCCGTGGCCGCCATCTTCTTCAACTATCTCCGCGTCCACTCAATCGTGGTCGACCTGTTCGTCTACGCGTCGCTGATCATCACGCTCGTCTCCGGCTTCCACTACATCTGGCACGCGGCGCGAATCGTGGAAACGCCTTCGGCGTGAGGGAGGGCGGGAGGGGCGGGAAGGGTAGATCATGATCAAGAAGAGCGCCGCCTGGTTGGCGATCACACTTTCCGTGGCGTCCGGCTTGAGCCGGACCGTCGCTGCGCAAGCGCCGCCCAAGCAAGCCGTCGTCGAGACGAGCGTCGGAACGTTCGTGATCGATCTCGCGCCGGAACTCGCGCCGAACCAGACCGCGTATTTCATGAAGCTGGCCGCGGACGGCGCGTACGACGGGACGACGTTCCATCGTGCAGTCAAATATGGAATGGTCCAGGGCGGCGATCCGCTGACGAAAGATCCGTCGAAGCGGGCGCTCTACGGGAGCGGCGGGCTGAACGTCGTCAAGGCGGAGGCGCGCGCGCCGAAGATGACGCGCGGATCCGTCGCCGCCGTCCTCGTGCCGGGCAAACCTGACAGCGCAGGCGCGCAGTTCTTCATCGTCCTCGCCGATCAGCCGGCGCTCGACAATCAGTACACGGTCTTCGGACACGTCGCCGACGGGATCGAAGTGCTGCAGAAGATTTCCGAAGTGCCCGTCGACGAGAAAGGCGTGGCGACGGAGCGCATCGACATCCGCCACGTCGCGATTCGCGACACGCCGGCCGAGCCGTTCGTCAACGAGACCGCGCAGGAGCTCGGCGCCTATCGCGCGGTGCTCGACACGAGCGCCGGCCCGATCACCGTCGAGTTCTTCATCGACAAGGCGCCGGCGACCGTCCGTCAGTTCATGCGGATGGCCGCGGCCGGCGTCTACAACGACATGGCGTTTCACCGCGTGGCGCCGGGATTCGTCATCCAGACGGGCGCGCTCTCGAGCCGGACGGCGCCGCTGACGGCGAAGCAGCAGGCGCTGGTCCACAATCTGGCGCCGGAGTTCAACGACACGAAGCACGTGAAGGGGATCGTCTCGATGGCGCGCGGCGAGGCGGCCGACAGCGCGCAGACGTCGTTCTTCATCTGCGCGGGCGCGTCGGCGGCGCTCGACGGTCAGTACACGGCGTTCGGCCGTGTGGTGGACGGAATGTCGGCGGTGGACGCGATCGAAGCGACGCCGCGGGACGGCGAAACGCCGCGGACCAGGATCGAGTTGAAGACCGTGTCGATCCTCAAGAAGTGAGAGCTTCTGCCTTCTGCCTTCTAACTTCCAACTTTCATCAGGCTGACCTTCACTGGCACGCCCACCACGTATTCGAGCTGAATCCGATCGCCGGGCTGGAGATGGTTCGTGTCGACCGCCTCCGGTCCGACGCGCGCCATGTGCGTCTGGCCGTCCGGATCGTCGACGTCGGTAAAGAACACGTCCCAGGACACCTGGCCGTGAATGCTCACCGGCTGCACTCGTTTCAAAATTCCGTCCCGCGTCCCCTTCAGCATCGTCGCCTCGAACTCCTATCTTACTCTCCGTGTCCTTCGTGTTCTCCGTGGTTGTCTTTTTCGTCGTCGAACGGCAGTCTTTCCGGATCGACCAGGTCCGCCTCGTTGCAGAAATTGTGGACGCTCACGCCCAATAAACGGACCGGACGCCGGCTCGCGTCGGTTTTCTCGAGCAGCTGTACGGCCCGGGCCGTCAATTCTGCTTCATCGCGTGTCGGCGCCGCCGTGTGGCTCCGCGTAATCGTAGCGAAATCGTCGTAGCGGACCTTGATCGTCACCGTACGCGCAAGGACCTGTCGCCGCGTCAGCCAGCCGATCGCGTGGCCGGCTATCTCGGCAATCTCGGCACGGATCGTCTCGAGATCGGTGAGATCTTCGGGGTACGTGTTCTCCGAGCCTGAGGACTTGGCCTCGCGATTCGGCACCACCGGCCGCTCGTCGATCCCGTTGGCGAGTTGCTGCAGCCATTCGGCGAGGCTGCCGACCGTGTCGCGCAGCAGCTGCGGATCTGCGGCGCGGACGTCGACGAGCCGATCGATGCCGCGCGCGCGCAGCTTCTTCGCCGTCACCGGCCCCACGCCCCACAGCGCGTCCACCGGCAGTTGCTGAAGGAACGGCTCGACACGCTCCGGGCTGATTACGGTCAGTCCGTCGGGCTTCTTCCATCCTGACGCGATTTTCGCGAGAAACTTGTTGGGCGCGACGCCCGCCGATGCGGTCAGGCCCGTGTCCGCCCGAATCCGCTCCTTCAGGCGCTTCGCCACCGTCGTGCCCAGCGGCTCGCCCCACGCGTTCTCCGTGACGTCGAGGTAGGCCTCGTCGAGCGACAGCGGCTCGACGAGCGGCGTGACCTCGCGGAAGATCGAGAACACCGCGTTGGACGCGGCCTTGTAGCGTGCAAAGTCCGGCCGGACGATGACGAGCGACGGGCAGAGGCGCACGGCCTTGGACATCGGCATCGCCGAGAACACGCCGAACGCGCGCGCTTCGTAGCTGGCGGCGGCGACGACGCCGCGGCCTTCAGGCCGGCCGCCGACGGCCAGCGGCTTCCCGCGCAGCGCGGGATCGTCGCGCTGCTCGACCGACGCGTAGAACGCGTCCATGTCGACGTGAAGAATCCGGCGCATGGAAGTACAATATACGTTTCCTATGCCTCAGTTTATCTACACGATGAAGGGTCTCGGGAAGGTGTACCCGCCCGACACCAAAGTGCTCGACGACATCTGGCTGTCGTTCTACTTCGGCGCCAAGATCGGCGTGCTCGGCCTCAACGGCGCGGGCAAGAGCTCGCTCCTGAAGATCATGGCCGGGGAGGACACCAGTTTCATCGGCGAAGCGTTTGCCGCCGAAGGCATCTCGATTGGCTTCCTCCATCAGGAGCCGCGGCTTGACGCCACGAAGACCGTTCTCGGCAACGTCGAGGAAGGCGTCGCGCCGATCAAGGCGCTGCTGACGCGCTACGACGAGGTGAACGCGAAGCTCGGCGAAGATCTGTCGCCCGACGAGATGGAGAAGGTCCTCGAGGAGCAGGGCAAGCTGCAGGACAAGATCGAAGCGGCGAACGCCTGGGATCTCGATTCGCGCCTCGAGCTCGCGATGGACGCGTTGCGCCTGCCGCCGCCGGACGCCGATGTGAAGAAGCTGTCCGGTGGAGAGCGGCGCCGCGTCGCGCTGTGCCGGCTGCTGCTGCAGTCGCCGGATCTCCTGCTGCTCGACGAGCCGACCAACCACCTCGACGCCGAGTCGGTCGCGTGGCTCGAGCGCTTCCTCAAGGACTATCCCGGGACCGTCGTCGCGGTCACGCACGATCGGTACTTCCTCGACAACGTCGCCGGCTGGATTCTCGAGCTCGATCGCGGCCGCGGGATCCCGTGGGAAGGCAACTACTCGTCGTGGCTCGAGCAGAAGAAGAACCGTCTCGCGCAGGAAGAGAAGAGCGAGACGCGGCGGCAGAAGACGCTCGAGCGCGAATTGGAATGGATCCGCATGTCGCCGCGCGCGCGCCAGGCCAAGGGCAAGGCGCGCTTGAACGCGTACGAGGAACTGCTCAACCAGGACACGGCGCAGAAGATCGAGACCGCGGAGATCTTCATCGCGCCCGGCCCGCGGCTGGGCGACACCGTCGTCGAAGCGCGCAAGCTCAAGAAGGGCTACGACGACAATGTTCTGATCGAGAACCTCGACTTCACGCTGCCGCGCGGCGGCATCGTCGGCGTCATCGGCCCGAACGGCGCCGGCAAGACGACGCTGTTCCGGATGATCACGGGCCAGGAGAAGCCGGACGGCGGCACGCTCAAGATCGGGGAGACCGTGCAGATCGGCTACGTCGATCAGAGCCGCGACTCGCTCGACGCGAACAAGAGCGTGTGGGACGAGATCTCGGGCGGCAACGACGAGATCGAGCTCGGCAAGAAGAAGGTCGCGTCGCGGGCGTACGTGTCGTGGTTCAACTTCAAGGGCGCGGCGCAGCAGCGCAAGGTCGGCATGCTGTCGGGCGGCGAGCGCAACCGCGTCCACCTGGCGAAGCTGCTCAAGCGCGGCTGCAATCTGCTGCTGCTCGACGAGCCGACCAACGATCTCGACGTCGACACGCTGCGCGCGCTCGAAGAAGCGCTGCTCAATTTCGCGGGCTGCGCGGTCGTCATCAGCCACGACCGCTGGTTCCTGGACCGCATCGCCACGCACATGCTCGCGTTCGAGGGCGACAGCACCGTCGTGTGGTTCGAGGGCAACTACCAGGACTACGAAGCGGATCGCCACCGCCGCCTCGGCGCGGAGGCGGACCAGCCGCATCGTCTCAAGTACCGGAAGCTGACGCGATAGGCGACTCGTGGCGTCGACGACAGATACCCGGGAGACCGCGCCGATTCGCGAGGCGACCTCCGCCGACGTGCCGGCGCTCGTCCCGCTCATCAACGCCGCCTTTGCCGTCGAGTGGGCGTTCGTCAATCGCGAGCGCACGTCGCCAGACGAGATCCGCGGTCTGCTGACGAAAGGGACGTTTCTCGTCGTCGACGGACCGACGGCCGATGTCCATGCGTGCGTGTACCTCGAGCGGCGGGAGAACCGCGTCTATCTCGGCATGCTGGCCGTGCACCCCTCGCAGCAGAAGCGCGGCCTCGGCCGGCGCCTGATGCTGGAGGCCGAGCAGCGGTGCCGGACGTGGGGATGCGCGGGCATCGACATCCGGATCGTGAATCGGCGGACGGAGCTGCCGGCGATCTACCGCCAGATGGGATTCGTCGATCGCGGAACCGAGCCGTTCGAGGATCCGTTGCTGACCAAGCCGTGTCACTTCATGCTGATGTCGAAGGACCTGGAGTAGCGACCATGTGCCGCAACATCAAGACGCTCTTCAATTTCGATCCGCCGGCGACCGACGAAGAGATTCGCGCCGCCTCGCTGCAGTTCGTCCGCAAGCTCAGCGGCTTCACGGCGCCGTCGAAGGCGAACGAGGCCGCGTTCAATCGCGCGATCGACGAAACCGCGGCGGTGGCGCGACGGCTGATCGATTCGCTGACGACGACGGCCGCGCCGCGAGATCGGGCGGAGGTCGCCGCCAAAGCACGCGAGCGCGCGGCGATCAGATTCGCGCCGTAACCGCGCCCTGAGCTTCGCCGAAGGGTTACTTCTTCGTCAGAAGACGGCGCGCGTCGGGCCAGAATTCCTCCCACGCGTTCCCGCCGAGACGGCCGAGCAGGCCGAGCACGCTGCGCGAGATGGTCTGGCCGGGCGTCGTCGCGCTCGGCGGCAGCCAGGCGTTCTCGATCAGGTTGTTGACGACGTTGCCCGCGTACCGTCCCCACGCGGGCGCGAGGCGGCCGTCACGGCGTTGCGCGAGGAAGGCTGTCTTGATCGCGTAGCGCGCGCGCGGCCCGATCCCGCGTCGGCCCGACGGGATGTACCGCGGCTCTTCTCCCCACAGCGCGCCGAGCCCGGCCTCGATCGTGTTGGAGATCGCGACGTCCGCTTCGCGTTCGGCGTACCGCTTCCCGACGCCGTTCCACGACCGCTCCCATTCCGACGGCATGTTGAACGCCGTTTGCAGACCGACCGCGAGCGGACCGACGATGAACAGGCTGCGCGGGCCGACCGTGCCGTCGACGATCCACGTCAGCCGCTGCGCGCCGGTCGCCGGCACGTACGCGCTGGCGCTGAGCGGCGCCGTTGGCGCGGGTTGATCGCCGCTCGCCGCGTCCTCGGCGGACTGGCCGGCCGCTGGAGTCGAGAGACCGGCGACGAGCGCGACGAGGAATATCGAACGAAATCGCACGGCGACATGACACACGGAGACAATTATCCGCTATGCTAAGCCCCTCCGAACGAACCCCTTCGACCTTGGGAGCAGTTGGAAGCTGATGAGCCTTCGTGACGACCGGGCGGCGTGGGGGGCCGCGCTGCTGCTTGTTGCGCTGGTCCCCGCGACGGTCTTCGGCCAGCTTCGTGGCGTCGTCGTCGATCAAACCGGACTGCCGCTGCCAGGCGCCCACGTCGACGTGCGCCGCGCCAATCAGCTCATCATCAATCTGGACACGGGGCTCGACGGCGGATTCGAGCTGCCGGACCTGCAGCCCAACGACGTCGTCGCCGTGTCGCTCGACGGGTTCGAGACGGTCTATGTGGCGCCGGCTGACGCGCACCGCATCGTGCTCCCGCTCGCGCATGCGACGGAAACCACGGAAGTCGTCGCGTCGGCGCTCACCACGGCCGGCGCCGCGATGGAGCACCTGGGCAGCACGATGACGGCGCCGCTCGCGCAGCGGCTGCCGACCGCGCGCCCGCGCATCCTGCAGTCGCTGCCGCTGCTCCCCGGCGTCGTGCGCGGCCGCGACGGCCAGTTGAACATCGGCGGCACGCGCCCGCACGAATCGACGCTGTGGATCGACGGCTTCGACATCACCGATCCGGTGCGCGGCATCACGAGCATCGACTTGCCGGTGGAGAGCGTGCGCGGCATGGCCGTGCTGCGCGAGCCGGTGTCGGCGACCTTCAGCGACGTCCTCGGATCGGCGGCGTCGATCGAGACAACGCCCGGCGGCGATCAGTGGAAGGCCGGCGTTCAGGGATTCATTCCGCGGCCGCGTCTGAGCCAGCTCGGCTTCGGCCGCATCGAAGCGTTCTTTCCGCGCGCGTACTTCGGCGGGCGGCGCGGCATCGCGCGCATCTTCGCCTCGACGGAATTCAACTTCGAGCGCGTGCCCGTGCCCGGCGTAACCGGATCGTCGGGCCAGCCCAACATCGGCACGACGGGCATCACGTCGTTCGCGCGTTTCGATCTGCAGCCGTCGACGCGCCACTCGATCACCCTCGAAGGGCTGTTCGCGCCGGCGACGACCACCGATGCGGCGCTGAGCACGCTGCGGCCGGCGGCCACGTCACCCGACGTGAGCCTGCGCGACCTGTTCGGCGGCGTGACGGACCGGCTGGTCGTGACGCCGCGTGATCTGCTGACGATTCGAGCCGGCGTCAATACGCACCGGACCACGGTCACCGAAGCGGGCTCGAGCGATCCCGTGCTGACGCCGGACGGCTGGCAGCAGAACTGGTTCTCGTCCGTCGACGTCTCGGGCGCGCGCCAGACCGTGTCGGTGAGCTGGGACCACGCGGGTCTGGTGGCGCATGGCGCGCACAACGTCTCGGTGAACACCGACCTGCACCGGCGATCGATGAGCGGGTCGCTCACCGATCGCGACATTCACATCACGGACACGGACGGCCGGCTCGCGCGCCTGATTCGGTTCGGCCCCGCCGGTTCGCTCGGCGTGACGGAAGTGCACGGCGGCGTCGGCCTCCGCGATCTCTGGGACGTCACCCGGCGGCTGCAAGTCGATCTCGGGATTCGGTTCGACGGCGGCGCTTCGTCCGATGCCATCGTGCCTGGGCCGCGGATCGGTGCGCGCTACCTGCTGGATGACGCCGGCCGCACCACGGTGCGCGGCAGCGCCGGGCGCTACGTGGGCCGCGTGCCGCTGTCGGCCGCCGCGTTCGGCCAGTTCCCGTCGCGCACGACGACGACCTTCGACATGAACACGGGCCAGCCGATGCGAACCGTGGAGTACCGGCCGTCCGTGTCGCCGCTGCCGCTGCCGCGCGCCGACGCCGTCGCGCTGGAAATCGAGCACCGCTTCACGCCGTCGCTCGAAGCGCAGGCGGCCGTGCGCGAGCGCCACGGCTCGCCGCAAGACGTGGCCCGAGGACAACCAGGTGTTCGTCAGCTACGTGCGGTCGTCGTCGGTGGGCGACTACAACGACTTCGGATCGATGTTCACGAATCTCGATGCGCCGCTGTTCGAGCCGGGCGCGCCAGCCCCGACGGCGGCCGACGTGCCGCATCGCCTGCGCGGGTGGGGGACGTTCTCGCTGCCGCGCAACGCCGTCGTGTCACCGGCCGTCGAGTGGCGCAGCGGCTTTCCGTACACGGCGCGCAACGTGTTCCAACACATCATGGGCACGCCCAACAGCGAGCGATTCCCCTCGTATTTTTCGATCGACGTCACGGCGTTCAAGACGTTCGAGGTCCTCGGCCGGAAGATGGACCTCGGGCTGCAGCTCTTCAACCTCACGAGTCACGACAACCCGCGCGACGTGATCTCGGTGGTGGACTCGCCGCGGTTTCAGGAATTCGCGAACAGCTTCGGCATCACCCTCG
>JAIQFX010000169.1 GCA_020073005.1 Terriglobia bacterium
ACGATGAGGATCGTGGCGAAGGCCACAAACAGGGAGTACCCCATGCGGAGAAACTCCGGTTCATATGTCGTCAGCAGACTCGTGATGGCCTGTTGGACCGTCGCGACGATGGCGAGATGTGGTTGAGGTCCCATAATCAATCCTTAGGGCTGTTTCCAAGTGCGGAGGGCGTCAGCCGCGCCGGCGAGCAGCGCGGTGTTGGCCGCGCGCCCGTCTCGCAGCCGGTTGAGTTGCATGTTCATGACGGCCGTTTCCGTATCGCGTGAGCGCTTGTTGTCGATCAGCAGCTGTTCGACCATCCCGGTGAGGAATTGAAGCCGCGCCTGCTGCTGGCGCGCCCGAATGAGCCCGGCGCCGCTGATCTTGTCGAGGACCGCAGTGGCGCTCTGCGACGGCGACGGATCGATGACGTCCGCCTCCAGCGCCGTGATCGCGTCCAGCTCGCGCCTGCCGTTGTAGCGAAGCTGGCCGGTCTGATCGGTACCGGCGATGATGGTGCTATCGGCGACGTCCAACGTCGCCAGCTCCGACAGGATGGCATCCATCGCGTTCGTGTCGCCCTCATCCCCGAGACCGACGAGCTCTGATCCCGGCGCAATCCGTTCGCGCGCGACCTCCGCAAAGGAACTGCCGGCGTGATCGCCGTAGTTCAACGCGGCGTTGTACGGGTTGGCGTACAGGAACGTCCCGTCGTCGATGAACCAGTGGATGCGCCATTCCGGCGTATCCGTCACAGCGTACTTATCGAGGTTGGTGGCGAGGCTGAGGCGCTTGGCCATTTTGCGTAAGCGCGTCGCCTGATTTGTCAGCACGTCGAAGACTTCGTTCTTCAAGGCCGCGATCGCGGCATTCTTGATCGTGGTCGCCGGGTCGGTGACCACGATCTGGGCGCTGGCGAGGGCGCCGCCGATTCCCATGAGGGCGACGGCAGTGAGCGCGATGGAGCGATGGCGCGTCATGATCCCTCCTGTTATGGCTGACGCCACGTGCGGAGATCGTTGGCGGCGCCGGAAATCAAGTTCGTGCCGGCCGCGCGACCGTCGCGCAAGCCGAGGAGGCGCATGTTCATCGTCGCGGCCTCGGTGTCGCGCAGACGCTTACTACGCACGAGCAGTTGTTCGAGGGCGTGCGACATCAGTTGATTGGTCGCCATGTCCTGGCGACGGGCGAGCAGCTCGCTGGCCGCGACCTTGTCGAGGACGGCGGTCATCTCGTGAAAGCGCGAGCGGGGGTCCATCACGTCGGCTTCCAGGGCCTGCGTCGCCTCCTGCAGCACGCCGCTGTACCCGCGGATCAACGCGACCTGGTGTCCGCCAATCTGTGCGACGGAGTCGGTGATCTCGATCGTGGCGTATGCGTTTTCCACGGCTTTGCGCGCGGCGGGCGGCAACTGCGCGAGCAGTGCGCCAGGGCGCTCGAGCGGACGCGCAGTTTGGAAGTACAGCGTGCCGCGCGCGTCGCCGCTGTTCATGCCCTGCAGCCAGGGCGCCCCATACGGCCAGCGCGCGGGGGCGTGGCCGGTGATCCCGATGGTGGGGATGCGGTACTTATCCAGCGGACCCAGGCCCTGAGACATCCGAACGATGGTTTGATACTGGGTCAGCAACGTCTCGTATTCGCGGAGGGTGCGTTCCGCGATCATGATCGTCTGCGCGAGGTTGCCGGGATCGACGACGACGAGTTGCGCACGGGCGGACGCGGCCGGTGCGAGGAGGACGAGGACGACAAGGATGACTCGGCGCATGATGGCTCTCCTTATGGGATCCGCGCGAGCAGCGACCGGCCAGCCGTCTCCGGCGGTTCGTACGCCGGGAGGTCCAGGTCGTTGGTGAGATAGACCTTTACCCGATGCCCTTCGCGAATCGTGATGCTGGGGAGTCGGTTCAGGAACCGACCCATCGTTTGCGAGGTGCTTTGCGCCGTCGCGTCGCCGACGCCGCCTGCGATCACCACGGTGCTCCCGCCACCGCCACGCGCCAATCCGGCGGAGCCGAGGAATTGGGCGAAACCGGAGAGGAGGCCAACGGCCGCTGACGCGCCGAACGTCGATTTGTAGTGTTGATTTACCTGATCGCGGAGGCCGGCATCCCCAATCTCATTCAGCCCCATGAACTGATCGAGACGGTACGTGCGCCCGTCCGGCAACACGAGCCGATTGAAGGCGACGGCGAGGCGCGTCTCGCCGTACGCCTGGACAGGCTTCGTCTCGCCGAGCACGCGTGAGCCGGCAGGAATCAGCACCTGTTGGCCGTCGTGCGAGTAGATCGGGTTCGTTACGAGACAGTTGACGGGGGCGGCAACGCTCCCGTCGAGTCGATTCGTCAGCACCGTGTCGATTACGGTGCCTTCGAGCAGGCGATGCAGTGGCCCATCGCCGGTGATCGGTCCCGTGGAGGCGGGGCGGGTCCGGCCACGGGTCCCGGCGGCTGACGACGCGGCGGGGGATGAGGACGTCGCGAGGGCGGCCGTCGACGGCGTCGCCCCGCCGGCTGGCGCGGTTCGCGCCGTCGCACGCATGACGGCCTCCGCGACGTCGTCCAGCGACGGCGGTGCGATCGGCGCGTCGTCACCCAGGACAGGCCCTCGCCCGGTCCGCGCTGGCGTTGCGGCGCCCGTCGTGAGTCGCTGCGCGTCCGGGCGCCGGCTCACGACGACGTTGCTCGAAAAGAGGCTCTCGTACTCGCGTCGCTTGCGGTCCGCTTCGAGCGGATCCGGCGCAGGCGGCGTCGGCGGCTCGCCATACGCGGCCGGCGGCGTGGGTCGCCGCAACGGTTCAGCGACGGCCTGCTGGCGGGCGCGGTCGTCGAGCACGCGGAGGCGATCGGAATAGTCGCGCAGCCGTTCGGGGTTCGGCGCGAGCGCCTGCGCGGTCGAGGCCGCCGCGGCGCGGGCGCTCGGTTGCGGGTGCCCGGTGAAGA
>JAIQFX010000102.1 GCA_020073005.1 Terriglobia bacterium
CCGCTGCCGACGTTTCCAGAAATCCGCAACCTCGTGCGCGAGATCATGGCCGCGCTCTTGTGGACCGCGCGCCCGGGTTGGTTACAACTGGCCATCGGTTTTCAGCGGAATCCGCCGCTGCGAATCTGACAAGGTAGTGCTACCCACTTACCCAATTCGATCTCTATCTGCCTCCGGCGACGTCAATGAAAGTACCCGTCGAGTAGGACGCCTCGTCCGAGAGCAGCCAGAGAATCGCGCGCGCGACTTCGATCGCGTGGCCGCCGCGCTTCATCGGCAGCGTCGGCCCCAGCCGATCGACGCGGCCCGGCTCGCCGCCGTCGGCGTGAATGTCGGTGTAGATGATGCCGGCGCGGACGCCGTTCACGCGAATCCCCTCGCCCGCGACTTCCTTCGCCAATCCGATCGTCAGCGTGTCGAGCGCCGCCTTCGACGCCGCGTAATCGACATACTCCCCGGGCGCGCCGAGTTGCGCGGCCCTCGACGACACGTTCACAATCGCGCCGCCAGCGCCGCCGCGCGTCGTCGACAGGCGCTTCACTGCTTCGCGCGCGCAGAGAAACGCGCCCGTCACGTTCGTCGCGAACACGCGCTGCAGGCGCGCGGCGTCGATCTGCTCGACGCGCGTCTGCCGCTCGAGGATGCCCGCGTTGTTGACGAGCGCCGTCAGCGGACCGAGACGCGCGTCGCACGTCTCGAACAGCCGGATGACGTCGGATTCGGAAGACACGTCGGCCTGGACCGCGATGGCGGATCCCCCGGCGGCCGTGATCCTGGTGACGACCGCGTCGGCGGCCGCGCGATTCGATCGGTAGTTCACGCACACGGCGTAGCCGCGCTCGGCAGCGAGTGTGGCGGTCGCGGCGCCAATCCCGCGACCGGCCCCGGTGATCAGAAGAACGTTTTTCAGCCCTCAGCCCTCAGCTCTACCATGGCACGGCCACGTCGTACGCCTTGCCGACCATATCCTTCGCCTTCACGCGCACGGTCTTGGGACGCACGACGCGCAGGCTGAACGTCGTGCCGTCGCGTCCGGCGAAGTCCCCGAGCGACAGGTCGCGCTTCTCGCCGTTTTCAAGGCGACCGACGAACTTGTTGAACGCCGTCGGATTGCCCACCGGCACGATCGCCACGTCGACATCCGTCAGCGGCAGGCCGGCCTTGTTCTCGACCGTGAGGAACAGATCCGAGGTCTGCACGCGGATGGGCGCGTCGGCGGCCTGCGGCGGCGCTCCGCCCGGGCTCGAACACGCCGACAGCGTCGCGCCCGCGGCGCCGGCGACCACCACACCCGCCAGAATCCCGAGACTCCAACGCCGGACGACGCCGAGAGAGAGTGCTGACATTTCCAGTCCTCCTGCAGGGACTCCCTGCGCTCACGTGGCCGTCGCAGATTTCAGAGTTCAGACTTCAGACTTCAGATTCCCTCGATACATGATGCGCCTGAATTCATAGTTCTTACTTCTTAATTTCCGCTCTCGCCCAGTCCCAGCCTCCGAGTCCGCGCGCGTTGACCGCCTTCACCGAGACGACCGTGCCCGGCGCGACGTGCGCGAGCGTGGCGCGCGGCTCGGTGACGGTCACGCGGTGGCGGAGCGGATCCGAGGCCGGCCCTGTCGCGACGGCATAAGACGTCACGCCTTTTTCCGGGCTGGGCGTCCACGACAGCGTCGCCGTCTGTCCCGCGTCGCTCTCGACCTTCAGTCCGGTCAGCCGCGACGGGCTCGACGCCATCAGCATGATCGTCGCGACCGTCGTCTTGCTCGTCTCCGTGATCAGCTGGTGGTTCTCGTGCTCCAGCAGGTCCGTCGACTGGTGATAGTGCGGACTGCCCAGGACGGGATACGAGCCGATGCCGCCGATGATGTCGCCGTAGACGTCGTAGAACGACGCGGCGTCCGTGCCCTTCCAGTACAGCGCGTCGTACGTGATCAGCTTCGTGAAGAGAAACGCGGCGGCGTGCTGGATGTCGCGGATGCCGGGATTCGAATACCGGATCGTGTTGTCCATCCGCTGATCGTTCATCCAGCCGATCATGTCGTTGTTCAGCACGCCGGTGACGTGCATCTTGCTCTCGACGGCGCGGCGCGCGAACTCGCGGCTGCCGAGCAGCCCGCCTTCCTCGCCGGTCATCGACGCGAACACGATCGTCGCCGGCATCGGATGCGCCGCCATGACCCGTGCGGCTTCCAGCAGCGCGGCGGTGCCGGACGTGTCATCGTCTGCGCCTGGCCCGGCTTCGACCGAGTCGTAGTGACTGCTGACGACGTAGACGAGATCAGGATTCTCCGTGCCGCGCAGCGTGGCGACGACGTTCGCGGTCTTGCCGCCGAATGCGTTGCGCGGCTCGAACCACTGATACTCGGGCGTGTATCCGAAGGATGAGTACGTGTTGAAGAGAAACTCCGACGCCTTGCGATTGCCGGGCTGCGTGAGGTTCTTCGAATCGAAGTCGAACAGCGCCTTCTCGTAGTCGAAGACGCGCGTCACGGAAGCGTCGTTGACAACGCGCCGCACGTCGGCGGCGATCGGTTGAAACGCCGCGGTTCCGGCGGCCTTCAACGCCATTTCACTTTTCAGATTCGCGCGCAGACGGCTCAGCACTTCCGCTTTCGTGACCTTCTGTTCGAGCTCGACGAGATAGACGCCGCGATCGGGCGTGACCGTGTTGCCGTCACGCTCGGCGCCGATCAGCAGCTTCGTGCCGTCAGGGCTCACGGCCCACTGATACTCCGGCGCGATCGTGCGCACGGTGTTGTTGTGGAAAATGCGGGTGCGCGTCAGCGTGCGCAGATCGTACAGATACGAGCGGCGATGACGCGGCTCGCCGATCAGGCCGAGCAGGCGATCGTTGCCGATGAAGCGCGGCAGGATGTCGTGCTGGATCTCGCGCGTGACGCGCTGCTCGTCCTTGCCGTCGCGCGAGGCGACGAAGATCTCCCAGTCGTCGCGCGGCATCTTCTGATAAGCGACGCGGCTGCCGTCCGGCGACAGCGCCGGCGCATCGAGTCGCTCTGTCGTCTGCTTCACGGGTGCCTGCGCGCCCAGCGTCCGTCCGACCATCAAGCGGTACTCGCCGCCCGCGCGCGCGATGTAGGCGAGCGTCTTGCCGTCGCCCGACAACGCGGGCGCTGATCCGTTGATCACATTCACCGTGTGCGTGGCGAGATCGACGACGCCGAACGTCGCCTGAGCTCCTCTTCCCCCACCTGCCCCATCTGCCGCGCCCGCCCCACCCGCCCTTCCCGCCCCTCCTGCCGGCTCCCGCAGCGGATTCTGCGCGGGCGTTACCTGTACATAAAGGAGCGCGGCGCCGGACGGATCGACGGTCGGCACGCCTTTCAACCCGGCAGCGTCGACGACGAGGACCGGTTTGGGCGACGCTTCGCTGATGACGTAGAGATCGTTGCGATCGGGCTCGCCCTCCGCGCCGCCGAGGAAGTACAGCGAGCGGCCGTCGGCGCTGAACGTCAGGCCCGCCTTCAGGAGATCGGGCGTCGGCAGGATCATCTCGCGGCCGTTGTTGAGATCGCGGACGACGATCGTCGCGTGCTTCGCGATGAGCCACGTCAGCGTCTGCGTCAGCTGCGCGCGGTTCCGCGCCGTGAGCGACGCGCGATCGAGCGCGTCGGACGCGCGGCGGATCTCGTCGTTGTCCGGAATCTTCAGATACGCGACCTGCGTCATCTGCGGGGAGAAGGTCGCGGACACGCCGGCGAGATCGGCGACCTCGGCGCGCGGCGCATCGTTCTTCAGGATCTTCGTCCGCCGGGATGTTTCGAGTCCCGTTTCGTAGACGAGGAAGCGGCCGTCCGGGCTGAAGCGCGGCGCGCGGCCGTCGGTCGTCAGCTCGCGCGTTTCGAAGAGCTCGCCGGTCGTCAGCGCGATCGGTTCGAGAAGCGTCTCGCCGCCAGGCGCGTTCAGCAGCGCGATGTAGCCGTTGAGCGCCGGGATGTAGTCGCCCAGCTCCCACGCGTCGTTCGCCGCCGCGAAGGACTTCTCGGCGCCTGTCGTGCCCGCGACGCCGCGCACGCCAACGCCGAGCGCAAACAGCAGCGCCGCGACGACGAGCACTCTTCGCATCAGATCCTCGCCTGACGATTCTCTACGGCTGGCGGCACACGAAATTCTCGGCCGCGTCGATGCTCCCCGATCCCGTGTACGTCGCGTGCTGCGGGTACGGGCACAAGGGACGCGTCCGCGTGACATTTCCCCCAGGACCGCCGACCGTCTTGCGCGCGATCACGCGATCCGGCGCCTGGCCGCTCTCGACCCACGCGTCGATCGCCTCGGTCCAGTCCGCGGTGTCCGGACCGGGCCCGCCGATGCAGTGCAGCATCCCCGGCATCATGAAGAGCCGCGCGTAGTCGCGCACGTTCGCGTCGCGCGCCTCGACCTGCTCGTAATAGCGAATCGTCGCGAGCGGCGTCAGCGCGGGATCGGACCAGCCGTGCCACAGCAGCATCTTGCGGCCCTTGCGCTTGAACGCGCCCAGATCCGTGCTCGTCGCGTTCATGAACGTCGCCGTCAGCTTCGTGTCCTTCGCGAGATTGTCGAGGTTGTAGCGCGTGTAGTCCCACGACGGATCGCCGAACACGATGTACTTGAAGATGCCCGTTCCGAACGCGTAGCGCAGCGAGGGAATCCCCGTCAGCGCGACCTGCGCGCTCGGGCCCGTAATCCACGCGCGCCACCCCTGCGCGTCGCCCTCGCCGCCGAACGGCTGCCCGGGATAGATCACGCCATCACGATTGATCGTCGGCGCGTAGAGCGATCTCAGGATCACGTGCTGCGATTTCGTCAGGCACTGCGGTCCCGGCTGATCGGCGGCGCACGTGGCGATCGTGTCGATGTCGAACGTGCAGCGCCGCGGATCTTCCATCAGCCCGTCCTTCACACCGTCGAGCGTGTCGCACGCCGCGAGAATGCTCGACTCGACGAACTTCAGCTGCTCTGGCGTGAACGGCGCGGTCTCGAGATGCTTGCCGTCGGGAAACGCGACCTGCGCGTTGTGGATCATCTCCGCCGCGAGCCCGGGCCAGTCGAACGCGGGCGCGCCCGCGACGATGCCGTCGAAGTCGTCCGGGTAGCGCTGCGCTTCCATCATCGCCTGTCCGCCGCCGCGCGAGCAGCCGAGAAAGTAGTTCCGGGATGAGGCGCTGCCGTAGTAGCTCGCGACGATCGCCTTGGCGACCTCGGCCGTGAGATGCACGGCGAGATAGCCGAAGTTCAACTGACGCTCGAGATTGTTGAGCGCCCACGTCGCGTCGGCCGCTCCGCCTGTGTGTCCGGTGTCGGTGCCGACCGTCGCGTAGCCGCTGTTGACGCTCGCCTCCACCGCGTTCTGCACCGTCCCGCCGAATCCGCCGCCGCCGCCCATCGTCAGCTTGCGGTTCCAGCGATCCGGCAGCAGCAGCTCGAAATGAATCTCGGTGCCGATGACGCCGTCCACCTTGCAGTGCGCGACGCGGACGTTGCCCTTCTGCGCGGCGGGCACGCTGACGGCTTCCGTCACCTTGACATCGGGAAACCGCAGCATCACCAGGTGCGAGCACTCCGCGTGATCCGTCGTCGCATCAAGGCGCGCGGGCGGAGCCTGCTCCGCCCGCGAGGGCCGACCGAGGTCCGCCCCCACGACCACGGCGCGCTCGGCCGGCACCGCCGCGACGCCGAACGCCACGAGGAAACCGCCGATCAAATGGTGAGTCTTCATGGCTTGGGATGATACGCGAAAAGAGAAGGGAGATTGGCCAGCGACGCCGCGCGAGCGATCACCTGCGCCGCGGTCCAGCCCTGCGCGCGCAGACCGCGGACGCCGGTGTCGCGGTCGGACTTGCTCAGCTTCTGGCCGGCCGATTTCATGATCAGCGCGTGATGATAGAACTCCGGCGGTTGCGTGCGGCCGAGCAGCCGCGCGAGCTGCAGTTGCCGTCCCGTGGAGGACAGCAGATCGTCGCCGCGAATGACGAGCGTCACGCCCTGCACGTAGTCGTCCACGGTCGCCGCGAACTGGTAGGTCCAGTGACCGTCGCGATCGCGCACGAGCAGGTCGCCGCACTGGTCGGACGGCGTCTGCTCCAGCGGTCCATGGCGAAGATCGGTGAACCGCTCGACCGAGCGATCGAGCCGCACGCGCAGTCCGAACCCGGGCGCTTCGGCCAGTCCACGATCGCGGCAGGTGCCTCGATACCAGAGTTCGTCCGCACCTCGCACCTCCGCACCTCGCACCCCGGCACCCGCGAGTATCTCCGCGCGTGAACACGCGCACGCGTAGACGAGCCCCCGGCGCCGCAGCGCGTCGAGCGCCTGTACATAAATGTCTTCGCGATCGCTTTGCCGCACCGCCGGACCGTCCGGCACAAAGCCCAGCCACGCGAGATCTTCGAGCAGCGCGGCCTCGTATTCCGGCCGGCTGCGCAGCCGATCGTGATCCTCGATTCGCAGAAGGACACGGCCTGCTTGCCCTGAGCTCGCCGAAGGGCGCGCGCGAGTAATCCCCCACACGCACAGGGCATTCACGACGTGGCCGAGGTGGAGGTAGCCGGTCGGCGCGGGCGCAAACCGGGATATGATGGGCGCCAAAATTCATCCCTTCAATTTGAGGATGGCAGGATTGCAGGGTCGCAGGATTTGATTTGAGGATCTTAACAATGATGCAGCGAAAGCTTCGTCTCATCGTCCCCGCGCTGGCCATCTGCAGCGCGTGCCTCTGGACCGCCGGGCTGCTCGGCCAGGGCAAGGCCACCGACAAGCCCGGCGAGTGGACCACCTACGGCGGCGACCTCGCGAGCACGCGGTACTCGCCGCTCGATCAGATCAACGCCGGCAACTTCAACAAGCTCGAAGTCGCGTGGCGCTTCAAGGCCGACAATCTCGGCCCGCGGCCCGAATTCAATTACCAGGGCACGCCGCTCATGGTCGGCGGCATCGTCTACACGACGATCGGCACGCGCCGCGCCGTCGTCGCGCTCGACGCGGCCACCGGCGAGATGATCTGGATGCACAGCGAGAACGAAGGCAAGCGCGGCGAGGCGGCGCCCCGTCAGCTGTCCGGACGCGGCCTCTCCTACTGGACCGACGGCCGCGGCGCCGCGCGCATCGTCTACGTCACGCCGGGCTACCAGATGGTCGCGCTCGACGCGAAGACCGGCATTCCCGTCACCAGCTTCGGCAAGAACGGCATCGTCGATCTGAAGACGGAAGACGATCAGGTCGTCGATCTCATCACCGGTGAGATCGGTCTGCACGCCACGCCGATCATCGCCAAGGACGTCATCGTCGTCGGCGCCGCGCATCTCGCGGGCGGTAACCCGAAGAGCAAGATTCACGAGAAGGGTTTCATCCGCGGCTACGACGCGCGGACGGGCAAGCGGCTGTGGATCTTCCACACGATTCCGCAGGCCGGCGAATTCGGCAACAACACCTGGGAAAAAGATTCGTGGTCCTACACCGGCAACGCCGGCGTGTGGGCGCAGATGACCATCGACGAGGAGCTCGGGATGGTCTATCTGCCGGTCGAGCTGCCGACGGGCGACTACTACGGCGGCAACCGCCCCGGCGCGGGACTCTTCGGCGAGAGCCTCGTCGCGCTCGATTTGAAAACCGGCGTGCGCAAGTGGCACTTCCAGTTCGTGCATCACGGGATGTGGGACTTCGACATCCCGTGCGCGCCGATCCTCGCGGACATCACGGTTGATGGACGCAAGATCAAAGCGATCGCGCAGCCCACGAAACAGAACTGGCTCTACGTGTTCGATCGGACCAACGGCAAGCCGGTGTGGCCGATCGAAGAGCGTCCCGTGGCGAAGGGCGATGTGCCCGGCGAGTGGTATTCGCCGACGCAGCCGTTCGTGACGAAGCCGCCGGCCTACGATCGCCAGGGCGTCTCGATCGACGATCTGATCGACTTCACGCCGGAGCTGCGCGCGGAAGCCCTCAAGACGGTGTCGCGCTACAAGATCGGTCCGCTCTTCACGCCGCCCGTCGTCAGCAACTTCAACGGTCCGCTGGCGATGCTGATGATGCCGTCGAGCGTTGGCGGCGCGAACTGGCAGGGGGGATCGCTCGATCCGGAGACGAACATCCTGTACATCTATTCGCAGACCAACCCGTCGGCGATCGGTCTGGTGCCGGCGGATCCGGCGCGTTCTGACTTCGGCTACGTGCAGGGGACCGCGCGCGATCCCAACGCGCCGGCGGCGGGCGGTCGAGGCGGACGCGGCGGCGCGCCGGGCGGCGGACGCGGTGGCGCGCCGGGCGCGCCAGGCGCGGCGGCGGAGGGCGGCGGACGCGCAGAAGGCGGCGGCGGCCTCACCATCCAGGGCCTGCCGATCGTCAAACCACCGTACGGCCGCATCACCGCGATCGATTTGAACAAAGGCGAGATCGTCTGGCAGATCGCGCATGGCGAGACGGCCGACAACGTCAAGAATCATCCGGCGCTGAAGGGGCTGGACATCCCGCGCACCGGGCGCCTCGGACGCGTGGGCGTGCTGACGACGAAGACGCTCACGATCGCGGGCGACAGCGGCGTGTTCACGACGCCGAACGGCCAGCGTGGCGCCATGCTGCGCGCGTACGACAAGGCGGCAGGCAAGGAAGTCGGCGCCGTCTACATTCCCGCACCGCAGACGGGATCGCCGATGACCTACATGTACAACGGAAAGCAGTACGTGACGGTCTCGATCAGCGGTCCCGGGTACAGCGCCGAACTCGTCGCGTTCAAGCTTCCGAACTAGCCCACAACCATCACCCTCCGCGTGCCGTCAACGCACGCGGAGGGATGATGAAACGTCAGGTCGTAGACGGACGGACTGACGACGTTCCATCTTCTCTGCGGTTTCCGCGGTTTCTGCGTTGACCGTCGTCTGTCTGAATTCGTGATTCGGCAGCAAGAATCGGGAAGCGCTCTCGCCCTTCTCTCCCTACACTCCCACGCAATGGCGACACGCGGCGACTACGTGCTCGGCACGCAGGACGATGCGATCGCGCGGCTCGGGCTGCAGCATCAGGTGTGGCGGCCGCGGATGCTGGACGCGTGGCGGCGCGCGGGCATCACGCGCGGCAGCCGCGTGCTCGACGTCGGCGCCGGACCGGGCTACGCGACGCTCGATCTCGCGGACATCTGCCCGGCTGCCCGGCGGTCGAGTCGTTCGTCGCCGAAGTAATGGCGAACTGGCGCGCCAGCGGCGACGAGCCGGACATCGCGCGGACGCTGCCGTCGCTGCTCGGCGACGCGGGCTTCCGCGTGCGTTCCGTGACGCCGCTCATCTTCGCCGTAGGACCGCAGGATTTCGTCTGGCAGTGGCCGGCGGGATTCCTGAAATCGCACCTCCCGCGGCTGGTCGAGATGGGCCGCGCCGATCTTCCGTGGACGTCGACCGTGCTGGAACAATTCGAGTCGGCCGAGCGCGATCCGCGGACGCTGATGCTGACGCCGCTGGTGCTTGAAATAGTCGCGGACATCTAGCTGTCAGCTGTCGGCTCTCAGCTGTCAGTTTTCACTTTTCTGTTTTAGCTTTTCAGTTTGATCGCGGTCAGATGTTCTTCAATGTCCGCGCGGTTCTTCTCTTCCCACGGCGGGAGCTTCAGCGCCCGGCCCAGCTGGGCCACATCCTCATCGCTCGTGAACCCCGGCTGCATCGTCGCGACCTCGAACAGGACGTTGCCTGGCTCGCGGAAGTAGATCGACTTGAAATAGCAGCGATCGCGGACGTCGGTCACCTTGCGTCCGGCTTTGATCAGCTCGTCGCGCAGCGCGAGCTGTTCGTCTTCGCTCGTAATCGCCATCGCGACATGATGGACGGTGCCGAGTCCGTTGACCGCCAGCTCCGTGCGCGTGTCGTGCGCGATGTCGATGATGTGGCCCGGCGCGCTGCCGCCAACCGCGACGCGGATGCGGCCCTCGGTCTCGTCGACGACCGTGTAGCCCAGCAGGTCGGTCATCAGCTCGAGCGTCGCGACGAGGTCGCGCACGGTGATCGTCACGCTATGCAGGCCGCGGATCGCCGCCGACGCGTTCATACCGCCCGCTGTCCACGGCGTGCGCTTGTCGCGATCGGTCGCGATGATCTCGAAGACGAGGCCCGATCGATCCGAGAACTGAATGACCTGTTCGCCGAACCGCGGCGCGACGTCCTGCACGGCGATTCCGCGAGCGCGCAGCCGGCGCTTCCACGCGTCCAGCGATCCCGCCGGCACCGAGAACGACGTCACCGTCACCTGCCCGGCCCCCTTCGAGCCCACCTTCACGCCGCGATCTTTGTACGGGAACGTCGTCCAGATCGTGCCGGGCGCGCCGCGCTCGTCGCCGCCGTAGTAGAAGTGATAGACATGATGGTTGTCGAAATTGACCGTCTTCTTGACGAGCCGGAGACCGAGTGCGCCCAGGCAGAAGTCGAGATCGTCCTGCGCGGCGTCTACCGTCGCCGTGACGTGATGAAGGCTGACAATCGGCATCGCGACGCGTGAATCTACCACGGGGCTGCACTGGCGATGAGAACTCTGTTCCCGTTTGCGTGTTTCGAGTGCCGCGTCGCGTTCAAACGGCCGTGGCCGGCCGATCGATCAGGGACTCGCAAGCGTCCGCGCTGCGGCGGTCCCGCAGTCGGGCTCTCGCGAAAGTTCAAGGCGCCGGCCAGAAGCAACGTCGCTCAGTGGGAGAAGGTGAAGTTCCTCGTCCACCACGGCTTCCTGTTTCAAAGCGTTGGTGAGCCCTATCCGCGGACCTTGCGCGCCGCGCGTGAGTTCGTGAAGAAGCACCGCTTATGAAGGTTTCCGGCCTCGCTCCGCGGCTTCGACCACCGCCGTTCCCCAGCCGCCGTAATCGCAGTCGAACTTGTCTGCCAAGAGAAGGAAGGTCACCAGGTTTCCTCTCGCGGTGACGAAGTCGACCGTCGCGTCAACCGACGTGCGAACGAGCCAGCGGCGATCGGCCGAATCATCGGCGGGACCGAGTATCAGTGGCGACGACATCTCGTTGCGCGCCATCGCTTCGGCGAGCCGCCTGGCCGTGTCCTCGTCGGGCGCACAGAAGCTCAAGTCGATTTTGCGAGCGCGCTGCGGGTCCACGCCGTACCAACACGCACGTTTCGAGCCTATACTCGCGCGAGGGCCCGTTTTTCGCCGGTGTCTTCCTTCCAGAGGTGTGTGATGCAACGGTCACGTGTGGCGCGGCTCGGGGTGGCGGCCCCGGTAGTGATGTTGGCCGCGTTGATCGGCGGCCACCGAACGATTGGTGCGCAAGGCGTCGCGACGGTTGACTACCGCGTGCTCGCGACGACGAAGACGTCGACCATGGAGAAAGAACTGAACGAGGCCGCCGAGGCCGGCTTCCGGTTTCAAGCCGTCATGGGAGGCGATACTGCCATCGGCGGAAACGAAGTCGTGGCGGTCGTGTCACGGACAGGCGAGCCAAAGGGGCGGTTCGCGTACAAGCTGCTCGCCACGACGAAGACGTCCACCATGGAGAAAGAACTTCAGGAAGCTGCTGACGCAGGCTTCGAATACCGCGGCCAAACGATCTTCAAGTCGGTCTTCGGCGGCGAGGAAGTGATCTGCATCCTCGAACGTGACAAGGACAGCGTCGCGCCGCGATCGCAGTACAAGCTCCTGGCCACGGCGAAGACATCAACGCTGCAGAAGGAGTTGAATGAAGCCGGCGCCACTGGCTATCAGATCATGGGCATGACCGTCGCCAAGACCGCGATTGGCGGCAAGGAACTGGTCGCGATTGTGAGGCGGACCAGGACGCAGTGAACGCGAATCACCGCGCGATCGGTGCGGGCGCGTTGGCGTACTTCTTGTACTTGCCCAGGATTGTTCCGATGATCACCACGATCGGGAACACGATGCGCTGCACGGGCATCGGGATCGCCAGCATCGCGAATTCCGATCGATAGCGCCTGATCAGGAACGCGGCGTCGAAGATGCTGGGGCGGCCTCAGGAATTCGACGTTATCCGCCGGCTTGCACCGGCGCGGAATCAGCCGTGCACGGGTGGCCGCGAACGGGCGCCCGCGCATGGGCGCAGGCGAGGCCATCGCAGCGCTCATTCGCCGAGCACATGCGGGGGCTGTTCGCGGACAGGACCCGAGATCGGCTGAGTCTGCGAAACGCTCGTAGGTTCCCGCTCGGCTAACGCCTCGCGCTGCTGATCAGGCCCGGCTGAAGCCGGACGCCACGTCACTCGCGCTACAACGCCGCTATTTCTCGCCGAGCCAGCGATCCTGCAGCACGTTCACCGGCTTCGTGTACGTCTTGCCGCCGACGCTCAGCGTGACGACGTACGTGCCGGGCTCGACGGCCTGCGCGAATCCGCCGCGCCCGCCGCCGCCACCGCCGCCCGCAGGCGCGCCCTGTGGCGGATTCGGCGCGAGATTCCACATCACGCGGTTGATGCCCATCTGCTTCGTGCCGTCGAGCGTCCGCACGACTTTGCCCGTCGCGTCCGCGATGCTGACCTTCACGTCGCCGCTCGCGGCGGACTTCAGGTAATAGCTGATCGCCGTGCCGCGCGGCGCGTTCTCGCCGACGAAGACTTTCTGTCCACCCACCTGCTGCCCGTGCTGCTGATCGTTGAGGTACGCGATCGCCGGACGGATGTCGAACAGATGCGCGTCCTCCGCCTGCACGTCCGGCGTCAACTGCTGCAGCGGCGTGATGTCGTCGGCGATCCAGATGCTGCGCCCGTGCGTCGCCACGATCAGATCGTTGTCGCGCGGATGCACGAGGACATCGTCGGTACGCACGGTCGGGTAATTGTTCATGAACCGCTTCCACTCTTTCCCGCCGTCGAGCGAGATGAAGAGCCCGAACTCGGTCCCGACGTAGAGCAGATTCCGGTTCTTCGGGTCCTCGCGGATCACCTGCACGTTGCCGTACGACGGCAGGTTGGCCGTCACGCTCTCGAAGCTCTGGCCGTAGTTGCGCGTGACGAAGACGTACGGCTTCAGATCGTCGCTGCGGTGGCCGTCGACCGCGACGTACGCCGTGCCCGCGTCGAAGTGCGACGCGTCGATCCGCGAGATCCAGTGCACGTGATTCGCCGGCAGGCCCGGCAGGTTCTTGCCGACCTCCGTAAACGTCACGCCGCCATCGCGGCTGACCTGCACGAGACCGTCATCAGTCCCCGCCCAGACGACGCCCGGCATGACGGGCGATTCGGAGATCGAGATGATCGTGCTGTACGACGTGACGCCGTCGTTCTTCGACAACTGCGTGCGATCGCCGGGCGCGCCCATCAGCGACACCGTGTTGCGATCCACCTGCCGCGTGAGATCCGCGCTCGCCACCCACGTCTCGCCGCGGTTGTACGACTTGAAGAGCCGGTTGCCGCCGAACCACACGATGCTCGGATTGTGCGGCGACAGAATGACCGGCGTGTTCCAGTTGAAGCGGTACTGATCGCCGGGCGCCGCGTTCAGCACGTTGGGCGGACCGCCGCGTCCGCCGAATCCCGGCGCGGCCGCCTGCGCCTCGGCCGCTCCGGCTTGCACCGGCGCGCCGGGTTGACCGGCCGCTGCGCCGGGTTGCGCCGCACCTCTTCCTCCGCGTCCTCCCCTACCTGCCCCACCCGCCCTTCCCGCCTCTCCAGCCCGGCCCGCCGCAGGCGGAGGTACCGGCCGGATGCTCGTCCCGCGTCCGGTCCGCAGATCGTAGCGATTGGTGTTTCCGTCCTGCGATTCGGTGATGACGATGTTGTAGTCGGTGGGATCGACGGCGGTGTAGAAACCGTCGCCGCCGCCGATGCCGAACCAGTCGGAGTTCATGATCCCGCCGCGCCCGCGCACGGCGCTCGGCCCGCCCCAGCTCCCGTTGTCCTGCAGGCCCATGTACACAAAATATGGTCGCCGCATGTCGGCCGTGACGATGTACGCGAGCCCCGTTGCCATCGTGTTGACGAAATCCCACGTGCGGCCCTGATCCCAGCTGATGTCGAGGCCGCCGTCGTTGCCTTCCATGATGTGCTTCGGGTTCTTCGGATCGATCCAGATCGCGTGCTGATCGACGTGGCCCGGCGTGAAGTTTCCGCCGGCTTCTTCGAGCGTCGCGAACGTCTTGCCGCCGTCGAGCGACTTCGCGACCGGCAGGCCCGCGACGTAGATCGTCTTGTCGTTGGTCGGATCGATGCGCAGCTGACTGAAGTACATCGGCCGCGCGTTGCAGTTGCCCATCACCGTCCACGTCCCGCCCTTGTTCTCCGAGCGGAACACGCCGCTCTTTGCCGGATCGACGGCCGGCGGTTTCCAGTCAGCGGGC
>JAIQFX010000170.1 GCA_020073005.1 Terriglobia bacterium
GAGCGCGTGCCGTTCACGATCATCGGCGTCGCGCCGCCGGACTTCTTCGGTCCGGAAGTCGGCCGCGCCGTGGACGTCATGATTCCGCTCGGGACCGAGCCGCTCATCCGCGGCAAGGAATCGTTCCTCGATCGGCGATCGACCTGGTGGCTGACCGTGATGGCGCGGCTGAAGTCCGGCCAGTCCGTGGACTCGGCGACGGCGGCGATTCGCGGCGTGCAGGCGCAGATACGCGAGACCACGCTCCCGCTGGACTGGCGGCCCTCCGACCTCGAGGGATATCTGAAGGAGAAGTTCACGCTCGTCGGGGCGGCGAACGGCAATTCGCAGCTCCGGCGCCGGTACGAGCAGCCGCTCATCACCATCCTCGTCGTCGTCGCGCTCGTGCTGCTCATCGCATGCGCCAACATCGCCAACCTGCTGCTCGCGCGCGCGACGGCGCGGCGGCACGAGTGGAGCGTGCGCCTCGCGCTCGGCGCGTCGCGCTGGCGGCTCGTGCGGTTGTTGCTGGCCGAGAGCCTCGTGCTGTCGGTCGCGGGCGCGGCGCTCGGCCTGCTGATCGCGCGCTGTGGCGCGCAGTTGCTGGTGCAGGCCCTGTCGACGCAGAACAACACGGTCTTCCTCGACCTGTCGCTCGACTGGCGCGTGCTCGGATTCACGAGCGGCGTGACGATCCTCACGGCGCTGCTCTTCGGCACGGCCCCGGCCTTCCGCGCGTCCGGCGTCGCGCCGATGGAAGCGATCAAGGAGCACGGACGCGGGACGTCCGGCGACGCGCGCGTCTCGATGACGAGCGGACTCGTCGTCGCGCAGGTCGCGCTGTCGGTCGTCCTCGTCGTCGCCGCCGGACTGTTCATGCGGACGTTCGGCTCGCTTGCGAATCTGCACCTCGGATTCGATCGTGATCCGGTGCTCCTCGTCCAGATTAACGCGCAGCGTACCGAGATTCCGGTCACGGATCGACTCGCAACGTGGGAGCGCGTGCGTCAGAGCGTGCTCGCCGTGCCGGGCGTCGCGGCGGCCGCGGTGTCGTTCGTCACGCCCGTCAGCGGCATGACGTGGAACAACCGCGTCGACGTGTCAGACGGCGTGCCGCTGCCCGAGCGTCAGCGCCAGTCCAATTTCAACGCCATCACGCCGGGCTGGTTCATTACGTTCGGCACCCCCGTTCTCGCCGGACGGGACTTCAACGAAAGTGACCGCAAAGGGGCGCCTCCGGTCATCCTCGTCAACCAGGCGTTCGCGAAGAAGTTTTTCAACGGCGCGAATCCGATCGGCCACACGGTGACCTGGGGATTGGGCAACACGGTCCCGGAGCCGACGCGCGAGATCGTGGGACTCGTCGCGGACGCGGTGTACCGGTCGCTGCGCGAACCGATCCCGCCGACGATGTACGTGCCGGTCGCCCAGTTCAACGAGAGCCGGCAGGTCGCGCCGCCGTCGGTCAGCATCAGCGTGCGATCGGCCAGCGGATCGCCGGCGCTCCTCGCGCGCAGCGTCGGCGCGGCGATCAACGGCGTGAACCGCGATCTCGCGCTCACCTACCGGCCGCTCGCCGATCAGGTGAACGCGTCGCTCACGCAGGAGCGCCTCGTCGCGATGCTGTCCGGCTTCTTCGGCGGCCTCGCGCTGCTGCTCGCGGGCCTCGGCCTTTACGGCGTGACGTCGTACGCCGTCTCGCGTCGTCGAACCGAGATCGGCATCCGCATGGCACTCGGCGCGGCGCCCGCGGGCGTCATCCGCCTCGTCTTGTCGCGCGTCAGCCTGCTGGTGGGCATCGGCGTGCTGGCCGGGGCGGGCGCCAGCGTGTGGGCGTCGAAGTTCGTCGCAACATTACTCTATGGGCTCGAGCCGCGCGACCCGCTGACGCTGGTCGGATCCGCGGTCACCCTTGCCGCCGTCGGCGCGCTCGCGGGATGGCTGCCGGCCCGTCGCGCATCGCGCATCGATCCCGCGGAAGTACTGAGAGACTCGTAGCACAGCCGGCGCTACAATTCCGGCCGTGCACGATCTCCGCCTCGCCGTTCGCACGCTGCGGGCGACGCCGGTCGTCTCGCTCGTCGCGATCCTCTCGCTCGCGCTCGGGATCGGCGCGAATACGGCGATCTTCTCGCTCGTCAACAGCCTGATTCTCAATCGCCTGCCGGTCACCGATCCACAGCGCCTTGGCTTGATCACGGGTGGCGGATCACCGAACCACGGCTATCCTTACCCGGCGTTCGAGGCGATGCGGTCGCATGCGGACGCGTTCGACGGCATGTGTGCGTGGTGGACGACGCGGTACGACCTGGCGCAAGGCGGCGAGATGAAACTCGTCGACGCGATGATGGTGAGCGGCGAGTACTTCTCGGCGCTGGGCGTGCGCGCTGTCGCGGGCCGGACGTTCACGACCGCCGAGGATGTGCGCGGCGCGGACGTCGCGGTCGCCGTGCTCAGCGCGGCGTTTGCGGAGCGGCGGTTCGGCGGCGCAGCGCAGGCAGTCGGCCAGCGGCTGACGATCGAGCGCGTCCCGTTCACGATCGTCGGCGTCGCGCCGCCGGGTTTCTTCGGCGCCGAAGTCGGACGCGCGTTCGACGTCGCGGTCCCGCTCCTCGCCGACAATCTAATCCACGGACGCGAGACGTTCATCGATCGCCGGACGACGTGGCTGGTCAACGTCATGGTCCGCGTCAAGCCCGATCAGTCAATCGATCGCGCCACGGGCGCGCTGCGCGGGATGCAGGCCCAGGTGCGTGAGGAGGCCTTCCCTCGAGAGGCGCCCGCCGGATTCCAGGCGTCGTTCTTCAAGGCGCCGCTGACGATCGTTCCCGCGGCGACGGGCGCGTCCGGCCTGCGGCAGCAGTATCAGCGTCCGCTGCTGACGATCTTCGTCATCGTCGGAATCACGCACGTCGGCGCGCGGCCATGAATTCAGCGTGCGCCGCGCACTCGGCGCGTCGCAGTGGCGGGTCGCACGCCAGCTGCTGACGGAGAGCCTGTTGCTCGCTATCGCCGGCACGTCGGTCGGCGTGGCGATCGCCACTTGGGCCAGCCGGCTGATCGTGTCTCAGTTGTCCATGTCGTTCGTGAGTCATGTCGCGCTCGATCTCTCGATCAACTCGCGTGTCCTCGCGTTCACGAGCGCGGTCTCGATCGTCACGGCCGTGTTGTTCGGTACCGTGCCGGCCTTGCGCGCGATGCAAGCCTCCCCAATCGACGCCATGAAGGAACACGGGACGCACCGCGCGGAGACTGGCGGATCGTCGCTTGCCGGAACACTCGTCGTTGCGCAAGTCGCCCTGTCTCTCGTGCTCGTAGTCGCCGCTGGATTGTTCCTCCGCACGTTTGCGCAGCTCGTTCGCCTGCCACTTGGTTTCGATCAGGATCGCGTGCTCATCGTCGACGTCGGCGTCGCGCGGGCTCCGATCGCTCCCGGCGCACGCACAGCGTTCTTCGGCCGCCTGGCAGACGCATTGGCCGCCCTTCCTGGCGTCGCGTCCGCAGGTGGATCGCTCGTCACGCCGATGAGCGGCGGATACGGACTGCGACAAGCGATAGTCGACGGTGCGCCGGCGATGACGGACTCCGATCGAATCGTCGCCGTCAACTACGTCACGCCTGGCTGGTTCGCAGCGTACGGAATTCCCATTCGCAGCGGCAGAGACATCGATGTTCGCGACGCAGCGGCTGCGGCGCCCGTGATGCTGGTCAATGAAACGTTCGCACGCCGGTTTCTTCGCGATCGCCCGATCGTGGGCGCCAGGGCCGTCACACCCACACCCGGGAGCCGCGCCACACCGCAGTCGCGCACGATCGTCGGCGTCGTCGCCGACGCGCGTTACCGATCCGTGCGCGAGCCAGCGCCGCCGACGATGTACTTCCCGCTCGCGCAGTGGGACTTGTTGATCCCGTTCGCCGGCGGGAGCCTGAGCGTACGCGCAGCGCAGGGCGCCCCGGAACTCCTGGCGCGCGAGACGGCCGCGGCATTGACGAAGATCGACCCCAATCTCGAATTCCAGACGCACTTGCTTGTGAATCAGATCGACTCGTCGCTTACACAGGAGCGCCTCGTCGCGATGCTGTC
>JAIQFX010000017.1 GCA_020073005.1 Terriglobia bacterium
AACTTCGCCGAAACGGTCACGGTCGCCGAGACGCCGCAGCTCCTGCAGACCACCGACGCGTCGATCGGCGCGGTGATTCCGCAGTCGCAGGTCGCCAACCTGCCGCTCGCGATCCGCAACTGGGACGATCTCCTCGCGCTCGTGCCCGGCGTGCAGGGCGATCGCTATACCGAACAGGGCGGCGGCACGTCGTTCGGCCGCACGGGCGGGATCAACGTCCACGGCGCGCGCGCGCTGCAGAACAACTTCCTGCTCGACGGCGTGGACAACAACAGCATCTCGGAAAACGTCCAGGAACTGACGACGCAGGTGTCGCGGCCGTCGGTGGACGCGATTCAGGAATTCAAGGTCGTCACGAGCCCGTACTCGGCCGAGTACGGCCGGTCGCCCGGCGCGGCGGTCAGCGTGTCCACCAAGTCGGGCACGAATAACAACCGCGGGACCGCCTACGAGTACTTCCGCAACGATTCGTTCGACTCGAACGACTTCTTCTCCATCCGCGCGAATGCGGCCAAGCCGAACAACAACCAAAACCAGTTCGGCGGCAACCTCGGCGGGCCGATCATGCCGAACCGCGCGTTCTTCTTCGGCGACTACGAAGGGACGCGCATCACGCGCGGCGTGACGCGCCTGACGCGCGTGCCCACGGCGGACGATCGCAACGGCATCTTCGCGTCGGCGGTCAAGGATCCGCTCACGGGCCTGAACTTCCCGAACAACACGATTCCCGCCGGGCGCATCGATCCGACGGCGGCCGCGATCCTGGCGCTCGTCCCGATGCCGAATCAGCCCGGCGCGAACAACTTCTTCCGCACGGGCGATCTGCTCGACAACGCGGACCGCATGCTCGGCCGCATGGACGTCAAGCCCAGCGCCGGCGACAGCATCTTCGGCCGCTACATCTACTCGAACCGCACGCGGCAGATTCCCGGCGCGTTCGGCGGCGTCCTGGACGGCACGGGCACGTCGGCCTTCGGCAACCAGACGATCAAGACGAACGCCTTCGTCGGCGGATGGACGCGCGTCGTGTCCTCGTCGCTTCTCAACGAGTTCCGCCTGTCGTGGTCGCAGGCGACGTCCGACGCCGTGCATCAGGCGTTCGGCATCCAGCCGCCCGCGGCGGCGGTGATTCCCGGATCGGTCACGAATCCGCTCGTCGCCGGCGGCTTCCCGGGCATCACGATCGACGGCTACTTCGGCGGATCGGGCCTCGGCCGGATCGGGTCGCCCGACTTCCTCCCGAAGTTCCAGCACTCCAATCAGTACGAATTCCTCGACACGGTGACGTGGGTGAGCGGCGCGCACGCGGTGAAGGCCGGCGCGGACCTCATGATGCCGATGCAGAACCAGTTCATGGACGTGCCCGCGACGCGCGGCTCGGTGCGATTCCGCAACGCGTTCACCGGAAATCCGATGGCCGACTATCTGCTCGGGTACGTCTCGGACCTCCAGGAGTCGAACGTGTTCGTCGTCGAGCAGCGCCACCAGGCGGAGATGTTCTTCGTGCAGGACGACTGGAAGGTGAACTCGAAGCTGTCGCTGAACCTCGGCCTCCGGTACGACTTCATGACGCCGGCGCTCGAGGCCACCAACGCGCAGACCAACTTCCTTCCGGCCGGGACGGGATCCCTGGTCTTCGCGACCGACGGCTCGCTCGCCGATCGCAGCCTGGTGAACCCCGACCGCAACAACTTCGCGCCGCGCGTCGGCGTGGTCTACAAGCTGGACGACAAGACGATCCTCCGCGGCGGCTGGGGCCTCTTCTACAACCTGTTCGATCGCGTCGGCAGCGAGGATCAGCTTGCGCTCAATCTGCCTGGCCTCGTGAACAAGACGATCACGCAGACGTCGGGCGCGCCGGTGTTCTTTCTCAAGCAGGGCTTCCCGTCCGGTTTCCTGAATCCGCCGAATCTCAATCCCGCCGCGGGTCAGCTGACGGCGGTCCGCCTGCGCGCCGTCGATCAGAACGATCCCGCGACGATGATCGGCCAGGGAAGCGTCGGCCTGCAGCGCGATCTGCCCGGCGGGATGGTGCTGTCAGCCGACTTCATCTACTCGCGCGGCTCGAACCTCGCGACGCTGGTGAACCTGAACCAGCCGCTGGCGAACGCCGCCGGGAACAACGCGCTCGGCGCGCTACCCTATCCGAACTTCGGCTTCATCGAGTGGCGCTCGGACAACGGCACGTCCGAATACACAGGCATGGACCTCGGGCTCGAGCGGCGCTTCCGGAACGGCGTCGCGTTCGGCGTGGCGTACACGCTCGGCAAATCCCAGGACAACGCGTCCGAGCAGCTCACGACGCAGGGATCGAACGCGTTTCCGCAGAACGCGCGCGACTTCGGTCCGTGGTACGGGCCGAGCGACTACGACGTGCGCCACCGTTTCAGCGCGAACTTCGTCTGGGCGCTCCCGCTCGGCGACAACATGATCGCGCGCGACTGGACGATCTCAGGGATCTACACCGCGCACACCGGCCATCCCTTCACGGTGAATCAGAGCGGCAACAACGTGGGCACCAACATGACGGGCCTGCCGAACATGGTCGGCGATCCCTCGGGCCCGCAGACCGTCGATCAGTGGTTCAACACCGCCGCGTTCCAGGCGGTCCCGTCCGGCACGTTCGGCAACGAGTCGCGGAACACGCTCACCGGCCCCGGGTTCCAGAACGTGGACCTCACCGTCCAGCGCCAGATTCGCCTCGGCGGACGCGCGGCCGCGACGCTGCGGTGGGACATCTTCAACGTCTTCAACACGGTGAACTTCGGTCTGCCGAACCGCGACGTCAGCAGCGCGGCCACGCTGGGCACGATCTCGAGTCTGGCGAGCGATCCGCGCACGATGCAAGTGGCGCTACGATTCACGTTCTGATGATCGGGATCAGACGATACTCCCGCGTTCTGGCGGCGTGCGCGCTTCTGGCGTGCACGCCGCGCGTGAACGCCGCCTTCGAGCCGGGCACACGCGTCCTGCTCGACGCGCACAACTGCTATCCGTACAACGGCCGATGGGCCGATCGCATCGACCGCGCGCTCTCCACCGGCACGCCGCTCGCCATCGAACAGGATCTTGTCTGGTTCGTCGATCCGGCGACCGGCAGGGGCCGATCGCTCGTCGCTCATGACGAGCCCGGAAAGCCGGCGCTCGGCCTCGGCGGTACCGAGCCGACGATGCGCGAGTACTTCTTCGAGCGTATTCGTCCGCTGGTCGAAGCCGCGCTGCGAGATGGACGGCGCGACACCTGGCCGATCGTCACGCTGAATCTCGATCTCAAGACCGAAGAGCCCGAGCATCTCGCCGCGATCTGGTCGCTGCTCCACGAATACCAGGCATGGCTGACGACGGCGCCGCATGGTTCTTCCATCACCGACGTGCAGCCGCTCACGGTTGGACCGGTGCTGGTCCTCACGGGAGAATCCGACGCGCAGCGCAAGGTCTTCTACGACGCGGTGCCGGCCGGACAGCCGCTTCTCGTCTTCGGCGCCGCGCGGCCGCGGATCCGTCAGGCGGGGACGCCGGCGCAGGCGCGCGTGCGAGCAGGAACAGAACTGCCGGACATCACGCCTGGCGCGCGCACGAACTATCACCGCTGGTGGAACAACCCGTGGAGCGTCGTCGAGCTCGGCGGCCAGCGCAACGCCGGCGCGTGGACGGCTGAAGACGAGGCGCGGCTGCGCGGCCTCGTCCGATCCGCGCATGACGCCGGCCTCTGGATCCGGTTCTACACGCTGAACGGTCACGATCCGCGCGACGAGTCCGGCGGCTGGTCGGCCGGCTACAACTTCGGATCGGAGGACGCGGCGCGGGAGCGGTGGCGCGCGGCGATTCGCGCGGGCGTCGACTTCATCGCCGTCGATCAGTACGAGCGCTTCGGCGAAACACTCAAGGCGATGCGTTCGACGGCGCGTTAAAGAGCGTCGCAGAATCAGCGGCGAGGCTCGAGCGCGCGCAGCATCAACTGAAACAGATCCGTCTGGTCGATGACGCCGACCACGCCTGCGGCCTGCGGTCCCATCGCGGCGATCCGCAGTTGAGTGCCCGTGTGGTCCTGCGAGCGATGGTAGAGGTTCGTGCCGTACGACACGGTCAGCGGCGCGCGGTCGATGGTCAACAGCTCGCTGATGGAGCCTGTCGGATGATCGGTCTCGGTCGCCCTGCCGACGATCTGACTCGTGTGTGCATGGTCCGCCGTGACGACGAGCAGCGTGCCGGGATGCGCCTTCGCGTAGTCGATGCCGATCTTGATGGCGCGGTCGAACGCGATCGTCTCGCCGATCTGCCCGCACGGATCCGCGACGTGATCCTGTTTGTCGATGGACGCACCCTCGACCTGCAGAAAGAATCCGGGACCCGCGCCGGGCCGATCGAGCAGCGCAAGCGCCGTCGTCGTCATCTGCGCGAGCGCCGGTTCGCCGGCGGGGCGGTGGTCCTCTGTGCATCGCTGCGGCGACCCGACGTTGGACGGATACGGTCGCGCCTCCTCGCCGCTCCACTCGGTCGTCATGTTTCCTTTCGCGAAGAGGCCCAGCAGTTTGCGTCCGCGCTTCGCGCGCTCGAGTCCGGCGGCATCGCGGATCACCTCGTATCCGTTCTTCGCTGCGTTCTGGATCGGGGTGCGCCCATCCTTCATCGCCTGCTCGAATCGTGCGGCGCCGCCGCCCATCAAGACGTCGACGTTGTGCGCGATTTCCTGCTCGGCGATTGATCCTGGTCCGCCGGCGCTCTTCCTGTCCTGCGGGCACGCTGCCATGTCCGCCGGACCCTGACACGCGCGTCTGGCCACGTGCGCGGCCAGCACTGCGGGCGTCGCGTCGGTGAGCTCGGCAGTGGTCACATCGCCGGTCAGGTATCCGCGCTGCTGTGCGATCTCGAGGATGGTCGGCAGATCGCGATCGTCGCGCGCGCTCGTCGAGATGCGGCCGTTGCTCGTCTTGTGGCCGGTGGCCCACGCCGTGCCGGTCGACGCGGAGTCCGGCACGTAGTTGGGCAGCGACGGATCATGCTCCTCGACGGCATACGTGGTGTACGCGCCGGTCATCGGCAGCGTGTCGAGCGCCAGTCGTCCTGCCGCGCCGACCGCGTAGTAGCGCGCGAGGGTGATTTCCGCATCGCCCATCCCGTCTCCGATGAACAGCAGGATGTTCCGGGCCGTACCGCCGATTGCGGCGTCGCGGACGGCGCTCACCCGATCCGTGTTCTGCGCGCGAATGAAGACCGCGCCGAGGACAACTGAGACGGCTGTCAGTGCTCGTGAGTACCGCATGGTCTGCTCCGTGGAACGCGGTTGTACGCGGGACGCGTGACGATGCCGTGACGTGCGGCGCCAGCGGCCTCTATATATAAGGATGCGTGCAACTCGCGGCCGGCGGCCCAGAGACAATGTGCGCATGCCGACTCTGCGTGCGCGCAACACGGCCGCGCTGCTCGCCGCCATACTGCTGGCGAGCTGCGCCCGCAACCCCGCCGTCACCACCGCCAGCCCCACGGTTCCGCTTCGGCTGCCGGCCGTCCTTGCCTCCAGCGCGGAAGCGCTGCCGCCCGGCGCGCCCGGCTTCGCGCGCGCGGACGTGCAGTCGGCGGTCAAGGCGCCCGGCCAAGGCAACGTCTCGCGCGCGATGGTGATCCAGCTGACGCAGGACATCCACGTGTTCCGCCTGTGGAGCGGGCCGGAGAAGAAAGACGCGAACGGCCGGACGAACCGCATCGGCTCCTGGTGGACCTACGACCCGCCGCGCGGCGCGGTCGATCAGTACCGCGTGGACTACGAAATCTGCCGCGCGTGGAACGACCTGAGCTGGGTCGCCACCTGCACGCTCAGGAAAGGCACCATCGTCGCGATCGGTCCCGGCAACTCGGTCAGCGCCGAGACGTGCGGCGACTCGACAGGCAAAGAACACTATCCCGCCAACGAGCAGCACTGGCAGCTGTACGTGTACCGCGCGTTCGAGCGCATCGGTCCGGATAAGGAACTCGACTGCCCGGACGAGTCGCGCGATTACGAAGCCGATCCGCGCGACCTCGCGCGACCGTTGCCGCGGACGCGGCCCACGCCGTAGGAGCGAGGCTCGGCAAATATCCTGCGCAAAGCCAGGGGATCGCGCGCAGCGCCGGCGCTAGGATCTGGGGACCTCAGCAAACAGGAGGAAGGTCATGCGACGCACCGTACTGCTCATCGTCGCCGCGCTTCTCGTTCTCACGTTCGCCCGGACGCAGGCGATCACGGACGGCAAACTGGACGGCAACGCCCACCCCGCCGTCGTCCTGCTTCTCATGGAAGTCGGGGGCCAGCCTGCCTTCCGCTGCAGTGGAACATTGCTGTCCCCGACCGTGTTGTTGACGGCCGGGCACTGCACGGACGCCTTTCCCGGCAGTCCATTCACCGGCATGCGAGTGTTCACGGAGTCGAACGTCGAGGCCGGCATCGGCATCACGAACAACTATCCCTTCGCAGGACCCAACAGCGTCGAGGCGGTCTACTGGACCGCGCATCCTTTATATGAAACCGCGTCCTTCGTCGTTCACGACGTCGGCGTCGTCATCCTCCAGGCGCCCGGCGTCATCCTGCCGCCGTCGCAGTACGGCGTGCTCCCGAGCGCCAATCAACTTGATGTCTTGAAGACGCAGCGCGGCCAGCAGGACGTCACGTTCACGGCGGTGGGTTACGGACTCCAGGAGAGCTTTCCGGACCCGGCGATGTTCCTGGCGACCAACTCCAGAACCCGGTACATGGCGATGCCGCACCTGCTGCAGATCAATGTCCCGGGCTTCACCGGCGATTTCTCCCTGTTGCTGTCGAACAATCACAGCACCGGCGGGACGTGCTTCGGCGACTCGGGTGGCCCGAATTTCCTTGGCTCTGGACCCACTGAGACGAAAACGGTCGCCGGCGTGACGTCCTTCGGCATCAATGGAAATTGCGCCGGGACCGGCGGAGTCTTTCGCATGGATCGCCAGAACGTCCTGGACTTCGTCAGGAGCTTCTTGCCGTAGCTCGCGTGCGCGGTACTAGAATTGAGCCCCCCAAACGAAAGTGAGGACAGGTGTGCGGATCCTCTTGTCGAGTGTCCTGCTGATCGTCGTTCTTCTGCTGTCCCGCGCGACCACGATGTACTCGCGCGCGTACTACAGCCTCATGGAGAGCGAACCCGGGCGCGGCGCGGCCACGGTGTCCGCCGACGTCTTCGGCGATCAATACAAAGAGGTCAAGTATCTCGAGCAGGGATGGTCGCCCGCGGACAGCATGTGGTTCTACACGACGACGCAGGGATCGGATCTGCTGCCGTACGACTTCTTCCTCAACGTGGAGCAGGAAAAGTCGCAGGAGCTGTTTCGATCTCCCGAGAACCAGAACCGCTACCGGTACCTGACGCAGAAGGCGACGCGCACCAACCCGGACGCGCTGCCGCTGGGGATGGTCGCCGACACGTATCGCGGCAAAACATACTTCGGCTACACGTGCGCGGCCTGCCACACCTCGCAGGTGAACTACAACGGCGTGGGCCTGCGCATCGACGGCGGGCCGGCCGCGTCGGACATGGACACATGGTTGAACGATCTGGCGGCATCGCTGGCCGCCACGAGCGCCGACGCGGCGAAGCGGCAGCGATTCGTCGCCGCGGTCCTGAAGGGCGGCAATTACTCGAACGAGAAAGACATCGTCGACGACCTGAAGATCTACGCGCTGCGGCTGCAGGCCTACGCCTTCTTCAACGACAGTCACGTGACGGACAAGGCCGGCCACGAGACGCCGGTCCCGTACGGATACGCGCGGCTCGATGCGTTCGGCCGGATCTACAACCGCGTGCTGGAGCACGTGGTGAATCCGGACGCCCTGCGTGAAGTCTTCACGGGCGCGCTGCCGCCCGCCGAGAGCCAGGCGCTGCTGGCGAACCTGAAGCCCGTGCTCACGGGCGAGAACCGCGATCACCTGATGGATCGCCTGGTGACGCTCTTGACGCCGGAACAGCGGCGCGTGATGCGCGATCGTCTGTTCAACTCGCCGAACGCGCCCGTGAGTTATCCGTTCACCTGGGATATTCCGCAGCATGACTACGTGCAGTGGAACGGCGTCGCCGCCAATGCCGGCATCGGACCGATCGGCCGGAACACGGGCGAGGTGGTCGGCGTCTTCGCCACGCTCGATTGGGAGCAGAAGAAAGGCTGGACGATCTCGTCGGTGCTGGGCGGGCAGGGATTCGGCGAGACGCACGTCAATTTCCAGTCCTCGATTAACGCGCACAACCTGCGGCAACTGGAAGACCGCCTGTGGACGCTGCAGTCGCCCCGATGGACGGATGCGGTGAAGCAGGCGGGACTGCCGCCCATCGACGAGAAGCGGAGCGCGCGAGGAGAGAAACTCTTCGATCAGTACTGCGTCGAGTGCCACGCGGAAATTGTTCGTGATAGCGCGAGCAGGAGAATTGTCGCGCACATGGACAAACTCTCGGTGGCGGGCACCGACCCGACGATGGCGAACAACGCCGCGGATTACACCGGCTACAGCGGGATCATGCGGAACTGGTACGCGAAGACCGGCGTCGGCAACGTGCTGATGGACGCGAGGGCTCCCGCGCCGGCGATTGCCATGACGACGGGCGAGAACGTCGTGCTGACACCGAGCCCGGACAAATGGTTCTTCACGCGGTGGGCGGAGTCGGCGGTGGACTTGATCAATGAGTACAAGGGGAATCCGATCAAGCCGTCACTCAAATCAGGGAACTACTCGCCTGACACGACCGCGGCGCCGTTCGAGTCGCTGCGCGCGTACAAAGGCCGCTCGCTGAACGGCATCTGGGCGACGGCGCCGTACCTGCACAACGGATCGGTGCCGACGCTCTACGATCTTCTGTTGCCGGCGGATCCGAAAGACGGCGATCCGGCGGGCACGGTGTACCGGCCGAAGCGATTCATGGTCGGCTCACGCGAGCTGGACGTCAGGAAAGTCGGCTTCAAGCACGGCGAGATGGAATACGCCGGCTTCCTGTTCGACACGACGAAGCCGTCGAACAGCAATGCCGGTCATGAGTACGGCACGCGGCAGATGTCCGACGAGGATCGCTGGGATCTCGTGGAGTACTTGAAGAGCCTGTAAATCGACAGCGCGGGCTCTACCGCGCACTGCAGAAGCGGCCGATCGCGGGTCCTGTCCGCTTGACCGCGAGTCACATCAACCGCGGTACCACTGAAGAGAGGGCCGGCTAGCCGGCGAGTCCGAGAAACACGAGGACTGCACGATTGAGCCTGGCGACGTCTGGATCGTCGAGCCGGCCGATGCGATCGCGAATTCGTGCTCTTGGGACCGGGACGATCTTGTCGGTCATCACAAAGGACGGCTGCCGAAGACCATTCGCGGCGCCAGGTTCAATGCGAACCCGAAACAAGCGGGCCGACGTCGGGTCCGACGTCAACGGACAGACCGTGATGGAGTCGGTGGCGTCGAAGCGGTCGTCCTGCAGGATGACGACTGGCCGCGGCTTCCCTGCATAGGCCTGACCGCCCGCGGCGGTCCAGACCTCACCGCGCTTCACTCGTCATTCCATTCGGAAATAGCGTCGACGAACGCCTGATCGTCCGCTGCGTGCGGACTGCGCGCAACGGCAAGCGACTGCCGATGGGCTTCGCGTGCAAACGCCTTGGATCGGACGTCGGGCACCCAGATCTGAATCGGACGCAGCCCCTGCTTCCGCAGACGCTGTCGGTGGGCCCGCACTTTTTCGCGCGACGACTTGATCCGGCGTGTCGTGGGCATGAGTTTCTGGTTACATGTAACCTATCACACGCGCGCCCACGCCGCCAACCTCGTCGCGCGGCGTAGGGCATAATCGCCTTTCATGGCACGGATCGTCGTCTCGGCCGACGACTTCGGCCTCTGCGCCGAGATCAACGACGCGATCTGCCTGCTGCACGGCCGCGGCATCGTCCAACGCACGTCGTTGATGGTGAACACGGATTGCTTCGAGGCGAGCGTCGATGCGCTCCGCCGCCGGCCTGCGCTCGAGGTCGGCGTGCACCTCAACCTGACCGACGGCCGGCCCGTGCTGCCGCCGCAGGACGTGCCCACGCTCGTCGACGGCAGCGGCTGCTTTCACGGCGGCCGGCACTACGGCGTCATCGCGAGGATCGTCAGCGGCCGCATGCGCACGCGCGAGATCCATCGCGAGTGGCGCGCACAGATCGCCAAGGCGAAAACCGCGGGCCTCGCGCTTCGGCAATTGAACGCGCACGGTCATCTGCACCTGCTGCCGCAACTGCACGGCATCGTCGTCGACCTGCTGCGCGAATTCGACATTCCTGAAGTCCGGCTCGTGCGGTCGTTCGACTCGCTGCGAGGGATTCTGCTTCACCTGTGCTCGCTCGCGCTGATGCGCCGGCTGAGGCGGAATGGCCTGCCCGTGATGTGTCCGGATCGCACGCTCGGACTGAAGAGTCCGGGATCAGGTGATCAGCACATCCGCTTCCGCGATCTCGCGATCGGCGGCAGCGGCACAGTCGAGCTCATCGTGCATCCGTCGAAGGGCGCCAACGAACATCATCGCCGCTGGGGCTACGCCGGCGACGACGAGCTGAACTGGCTGCTCGGCGAGAACGGAGGCCGTTGATGGCCTCGAGGCGACACGCCTGGTTGTGCGCGCTGATCATCGCGGCCGCCGCCCTCTTTCTCCATCACGAAGTGTTGTGGGGAGGGATGGTCTACCACATGGACGATGCGGCCGACGGGTACTATCCGAGTCATGTGGCGGCGGCGCGAGCCATTCGCGACGGCGAGCTGCCGACGTGGGAGCGAGGCGCATGGTCCGGCTGGCCGCTGCTCGCCGACCCGTACTACGCGTTCTTCTACCCGCCCACGGCGCTGTTCTATCTGATCGGCCCGGTGAAGGGACTCGGCATCGTCATCTTCCTGCACGTTCTGCTCGCGGGCTTCGGCATGTTATGGCTCGGCCGGCGCCGCGGCCTCGACTGGGGGCCGGCGCTGCTCGCCGCAGCGTCGGTGGGTTTCTCGTCGTTCATGGTCGTCAGGATCCGGCACATCATCTTTCCGCAGTTCATCGCGTGGATGCCGATTCTTCTCGCGTCCATCGAAGGATGGCTGACGACCGGACGCCGCCGCGAGCTGGTCCTCACCGCGTGCGCCTGCGGAATGATCCTCGTGAGCGGCGCGATGCCTCTCGTGCCGTATCTCGCGATCCTGATCGCGGCGTACGTGCTGCCTCGCGTGCTTCGTCGCGGAAGCGAAGAACGATGGCGTCAATCTGGAGGGTTGGCGCTGGCCGCCGCGATCGGCACGCTGATCGCGATGGCGCAGATCGTACCGACGCTGGCTCACCTGTCCGAATCGCCGCGCTCGCTCGGCGCGGATTATTCGTTCGCCTCCACGTATGCATGGCCAGACGTGAGTTATCTCGCGACGCTTGTCGCGCCGGATCTTCTGGGCACGGAAACGCAATGGTTCGGCGTATACAACCACTGGGAGATGGCCGGGTACTACGCCGGCGCGCTGACGATCGTCCTGTCGCTGTTCGGTCTGCTGCGCCGCGGGCGCCCCGAGCGATGGACGCTGCTCGCCATCGCGCTGCTCGCGATTGGACTGGCGTTCGGCGATCAAGGACCGTTTCACGCGTCGTTCTTTCGGTACGTTCCGCTGTACGCCACGCTCCGCTGTCCGACGCGTGCGCTCGTCATGACGCTGATCGCGGTGCCGATCCTCGCTGCGGATGGTTTGTCCTGGCTGTCCGCGCGCGCGGCTTCTTCACCACGCCGGACCGCAACACTGTTGATAGCGCTCGCACTGTCGGTGCTGACGCCGTTGTTGTGGTGGCACTTCACGCATGCGGGGTCGGGCTCGAACCCGCAGGACGCGCAGATGGCGAGCGCGCTTTCGCATCTCGTGCTCGTCTGTGGCGCCGGCGGCGCGATGCTCGCGCTGCTCGCGGGATCCTGGATTCCGCACCGAACCGGCGAATTCACCGTCGCGCTGATCGTGCTCGCGGACCTTCTCATCGTCGGGCGCGCGTCCGTGCAGCCCAGGCCGGAAGACTGGGCGGCCGGCACCGAGCGATACGCGGCCGTCGATTGGCTGCTCGAGCGGCGCCCTGCCGATCGTTTCGTCGCCGACGCGAATGGTCCATTTCGTCTCCACAATCTCGGGATGACCTACGGGCCGGCGCTCGAGAGCGCGTCGGGGTACGACTCGTTCGGCATCTGGCGCTATGTGAACTTTCTGTGGACCATGAACAACGGTGCTCCTTACCCGCATCGCACGCTGCAAGATGATCTCGCGGCGGGCCGCATCGCCAGGTTCGACACGCCGTGGGTCGATTTTCTCGATGTGCGCTGGGCGATCGCGCCGTCTCCACCCGCCAGCCAATGGGTCGAGCGCTTCCGGTTGGCGCCGGACGCCGCCCCGCACGCGCGGTACGAAGCAGCCTGGGATCGTGTGCTCAAGGTTTACGAAAATCCAAACGCGTTGCCGAGAGCGTTCGTGGTCTATCGCGCGGCCGTGATGGGGACCGACGATGAACAGGTGAGCGCGCTCGCTCGCACCGATCCCCGATCGATGGTCATTCTCGATCGCGCGCCCGCGGTAACGCCGATCGGCGACGGCCGACTGTTCACGCCGGCGACACGCGTGCAGGTGGATCGGCACACGTTCACCGTCGACGTCGAAAACGCGGCGCCCGGCATTCTCGTGATGAGCGAGCCCGCGTACCCCGGCTGGAGCGCGACGGTGGACGCCCGGCCAGTGCCGCTTCTGCGCGCCAACTACGCGTTTCGAGCCGTCGCTCTCGACCCGGGGCGGCATCTCGTCGAACTGCGTTTTCGCAGCCGGCCCGCGGAAGCCGGCCTCTTCCTTTCAGCCGTCGGAATCATGAGTCTTGTGGCGCTCAGCACACTCGGTCGCCGGCAACCTGGGCGCGCGTAACAGCATGTCGACCGCCCTCGCGCGCGTCCTCCGGTGGGCCCTGATCGCAGCGACGCTGTGGTACGTCGGCGCGTACCTGATCGTGGCCTGCCTACGCCTTCGATATCCGTTTGATCTGGAGTGGATGGAGGGCGGGTCCGTCGATCATGTCGCGCGCGTGCTGCGACATCAGAGCCTGTATATCTCGCCGCAGATCGCGTTCATTCCGTTCGAATACCCGCCGCTGTATTTCTATGTGTCCGCGCTCGTCGCGAAGATCGTCGGCCTTGGTTACTTCCCGCTGAGGCTCGTGTCGTTCGCGTCATCTTTATTGTGTTTCGCCTGCATCTACACGCTCGTCAAAGTTGAAACAAGGAGTGCGTTCCACGGTCTCCTGGCCACTGGTCTTTTCGCCGCCACGTTTCGCGTCAGCGGCGCATGGTTCGATCTCGCCAGAGTTGATTCGCTGTTTCTGGCGCTGTTCCTCGTGGCGATCGTGATCATCCGCTGCAAAGCGTCCAGCCGCTGGTACCTGCGTGCGGGCGTCGTGCTGTCGCTTTCCTTTCTCACGAAACAAACGGCTCTGGCTATGGCCGTTCCTGTCGTCCTCTATGCACTCCACGCACACCGCCGGCTCGGACTCTGGTTGACCGCGAGCCTGATCGCCGTCGTCGGGATCTCGACGGCCTTGTTTCATCTCGCCACTGATGGCTGGTACACGTTTTACGTCTTCGAGTTCCCGTTCAAACATGCATGGGCGCCGCCGGTCGCGGTCACGTTCTGGACGCAGGACATGTTCGCTCACCTGCCAATCGCATTCACGATCGCGGCGCTGCTCGTCGTGTGGCTGCTCGTTCGGCGGGAAGCGCTCTTCTGGCCGATGGTCTTCGTCGGCATGATCGGCGGCGCGTATCGATCGCGGCTGCAAACCGGCGGATACGACAACGTGCTGATGCCCGCGTATGCGATCGCGGCCATTCTGTTTGCCGTGGGCGTCAGCAGACTGCTCGAGGCCGTTCGCGGCTCCAACATTACTTATAGGCGGTTCGCTGAAGTGGCGATCCACGCCGGCTGCCTCGTGCAAATGGCGCTGCTCGGCTACGACCCCAGAAAGCAGGTGCCGCGCGCCGCCGATCGCGCGGCCGGCGAGCATCTTCTCCAGGTGCTCTCGAACGTTCACGGCGAGGTGCTGCTGCCGTACCACGGCTATCTGCCGGCCGTCGCCGGCAAGCCGACCCACGCGCACCTCATGCAGGTGTTCGACGTGATGAAGATTCGCGATGCGCACAGCGAGAGTCTGGCGGCGCAATTCCGCTCGGCGATCCGGCACTCGGCGTTCGACGCGATCGTTCTGGACGACACGGTGAACTACCTGTTCATGCCTGACATCGAAGAGTCGTATGTACTGCAGTCGAGAGTATTTTCAGAGCCAGATGTTTTCTTCCCGGTGACGGGAGGGGTGATCTCCAGGCCCGACTACGTTTATGTGCCCAAGACAACACTCACACGCTGACGTCGCGCCGTGACAACCCGTCACGCCGCGCTGGTCCTGCTGCTCTGCTCGGGCCTCGCCCTGTTTGTCACCGGTCTGTACGGCATCGCGTCGCCGTTCGTCGCCGGGCACTACGGCTACCACGGCGGCGAGTACTCGACGCGCGCGCGCAACACGATCCGGCACGGATCGATTCTTCCCGTGAACGAGATCACGTTCTCGGATCCCAAGCCGGAATCGCTTTACCTGCACCATCCTGTGTTGACGCACCACCTGGTCACGTTGACGATGACGCTGCTTGGGGATCACGAGTACTCAGTGCGCGCGGCAGGACTTCTGGGGTGCTTCGCCTGTTGTCTGCTGCTCGCTCGCGTGATGTGGGTGCACTGGGGACCGTTGCAGGCGGCGCTCGCCGCGGCGACGTTCGTGATCGTGCCGATCAACGTCTGGTTCGCCAATCACATCGATCCCGGCTATCCGTCGATCGCGGCGCTGCTCGCGTTCTTCCTCTTCTATCTGCGCTGGCTGAAGACCGCGCGGTGGCGCGATGCGGCCGGCGCGCTATTTTTCGCGGCGCTCGCAGGCGGCTTCGAATGGAGCCCGTATCTGGCGGCCGTCCCGATCTTTCTGCACGCGTTCTGGACCGGAATAGAACGGCGCGGCCGATTTCCGGCTTTCGTGCCGCTCTATTGTGTCGCGGTCGTGTTGCCGCTGGCTGCGCATGTGCTGATTGTCTGGAGGACCGGCCATATACCCGAGATGCTGGAATCGTACGGCGTTCGCACGACCGGTGGTCTCAGCCGGTCCTTCTACCAGCTCAGCTATGAACACGGCGTCGCGATGTTCGGGCAGCCGTTGCTGTTTGCCGGTGGACTCTGGCTGCTCCTCGTGATCGGCCGTCTCGTCTCGAAACGAGCGCAGGCCCGGGATCTCGTCGGCGTGTCCTTCGCATTCGCGCTCCTTGTGTATATCCACGTCTTTCGCCAGGGTGCTCTCATTCACGCGTATCGGTACCTCTACGGCGGCATCGTCTGCGCGATCGCGGTCTGCGATCTGACCGAGACACTCTCGAGCGTCGTCGCGGCGCGAGTTCGGGCCCGCGCTGTCGTCGTTCGCGCGGTCGTCGCTGCGGCGGTTGTCGTCGCGATCCTCGGCGCAACGTTGCCGCCTGCGTACAGCGCGTGGCTCGAAAGCCGGATGAAGAACGGCTCGCCGTTCCTGGAGCCCTACAATCCGGAGACGGAGAAAGTGCCGTTCGCCCAGCTCGCGCACGACCAGAGCCGCCCCGGCGACGTGCTCTACCTTCATTCGAGCTTCCCCTACTGGATGGAGACCGCGTACTACTTCGACCGCGACACGCAATCGGCGTCGCTGCCGGCGGTGGTGGCCTTGCCGCCGGAGAAGCGCATCCGCGCGCTCCTGATCTGCGTGCCCGCGGCGCTCTCGCAAGAGGATCGCCGGCTGCTTGCCGGACTGGCGCAGATCCATCCCGTCCGGCTGGTGTCCGGTTATCTCCTGCTCGACTTGCGGCGGGCCGGCGGCGAGGTGCACGCCGAGGTGGCCGTGGCGCCGGAACACCGCACGATGATGACGCGCTATTTTGAAGGTCCGTATCCGCATATGCTGCGAGCGCCGGACCCGATGGCTGAAAAGCGGTACGCTGAGGAGTTTGGTGATCAAAGGTAGCCGTTGTCTCGTGACCGGCGGCGCCGGTTTCATCGGCCGTCACCTCGTTGACGAGCTACTCACACGCGGGGCCGACGAGATCGTCATCCTGGACAGCCTGCGCGCCGGCCGCGATGTTGCGATTGCGACGTCGGCCAGATGCAAGCACCTGACGTTCCAGCTGAGTCGGAACTGCCTCCCTGCGTTGCGGCCGCATCTGGACGGCGTCGATTACGTCTTCCATCTCGCCGCCGTCAAACACGCGCACGCTCTGCAGGATCCCGACGCCGCGCTGGATGCGAACATCGACGGCACGTACTGTCTCGCGCGAGCGGCAGGTGAAGCCGGCATCGAGCGAATGGTTTTTGCTTCCAGCCTGTACGTCTACGGCCGGATGCAGGGCCCTGCGTTCAGCGAAACCGAAACGCCGTCGCCGAGCACGATCTACGGGATTTCGAAACTGGCCGGCGAGCATCTGCTGAGACATTGCGCTTCTCGCTACGGCCTCGCGTACAACGCGCTGCGGTACTTCTTCACGTACGGACCCGGATATTCTGCCGGCACCGGTTACTCGTCTGTCATCACCCGGACGTGTGAACGCCTGCTTCTCGGCCAGCCGCCTGTCATCAACGGCGACGGCGCTCAGGTGTTTGATTACTTGTATGTCGGCGACGTCGTCGACGCCACCATCGTTGCCGCCGAGAGCGCGGCGGTGAATGACGTCTTCAATGTCGGCAGCGGTTCAGGCACATCGATCGCTGACCTGGTCAGCGTGATCGCGACGATTGCCGGTCGTCACTTGCCGGCGATCTATGGCGAGCGCGACGAGACCTTCGGCTCGAGCCGCGTCGCGGATATTCGGAAGGCCGCCGAGCGGCTGCCGTGGCGACCGCGGACCAGCTTGATCGAAGGTGTGACGATGACGTACGAGTCGCTGACCTCGCAGAGGAAGCAGGCAACCGGTGACCGCTGAGATCAGCGTCGTCGCGCCGTGCCTCAACGAGGCAGGCAACCTGCGCGAGCTGGTCAACAGGCTGCGGGCGAGCTTCCGGCGGCGGAATATTGCTGCCGAGATCATCCTGGTGAACGACGGCAGTCAGGATGCGACGCGCGAGGTCATCGCGGAGCTCGAATCGCGGAATCCCGACGTGCGCGGCATTCACCACGCGACCAATCTGGGCATTCCGGCTTCGTGGTCGTCAGGCGTCGCCGCTGCGAAGGGAACGTATGTCTGCCTGATCGACGCCGACCTGCAGTATCTGCCGGAGGATGTCTGCCGGCTGTACGACGAAGCGAAGCACTCCCACTTCGATCTCGTTCAAGGGTATCGAAGCTCTCTCAAGCGGCTCAAAGATTCACGGTACGTCCTCAGCAAGGGATTGAACTTTCTGCTCAATCTCCTTTTTCCACTTCACCTGAGGGACGCCAAATCGGGATTCGTGATCGCGCGCAGGCCGGTGATGGAGGACATCCTCGGCCGCAGGTATTCGTATCGATATTTTCAGACCTTCATCACCGTCTCGGCCGTTGCCAAGGGATACCGCGTACGCGAAATCGAAGTGCTGTTCGAAGACAGGCTCGTCGGCACGTCGTTCATGTCGCGCGTTCCGGTGCAGGTCATTTCCTGGTGCTTCGTCGATCTCGTCAAGGCTTTTTGCGAATTCAGATTGCTCCGCAGGCACTCCGACGTCGTCGCCGATTTTCTGGCGAGCAACCGTCCGCGCGAACATCAGCCCGTCCTTACCGGCGCGCGGAAGATGTGGTTCGACTTCTACCTGCGCCTCGCCCCGCTCCACAAGTGGATCATCCGTCGCACGGCCAGGATCCACTACGATCAACTTCAGCAGACGCAGTGGCTGACGCCCGATCAGGTGAAGCGACTGCAGGAGGCGAAGCTCGCCCGCGTCGTCCGGCACGCGTATTACCACGTGCCGTATTACCGCCGCCTGTTCGACGAGCACGCCATTCGTCCGGAAGACATTCGCACGCTCGACGACCTCCGCCGCATCCCGATGTTGTCGAAGGAGAGCGTCCGCGAGCACCTGTACGATTTGTTGTCCGACAACCACGACAAGAAACAGATCCTCAAGGTCACCACCAGCGGTTCAACCGGCGAGCCGTTCGTGTGCTTCGCCGATCGCCATCAGCTGGAGATCCGCTGGGCGGCCACCGTCCGCGGCCATGAATGGACGGGCTATCGCTTCGGCGATCGGCACGTGAGGCTCTGGCACCAGACCATCGGCATGACGCGCCCGCAGGTGCTGCGCGAGAAGATCGACGCCTGGCTCAACCGCCGGCTCTTCATTCCGGCGTTTGAAATGTCGGATCGCACCCTTGAAGGGATTCTGCAGCGTATCCGCGCGCATCGTCCCGTGCTCGTCGACGGGTACGCCGAGTCGTTCAATCTTCTCGCGCAGTACCTATCGGCGCGCCACGTGGATGGATCGGGACCGAAGGCCATCATGTCGTCCGCTCAGGCATTGCCGGATCACACGCGAAAAGTCATCGAGGACACGTTCCGCTGCCAGGTGTTCGACAAGTACGGCAGCCGCGAGTTCTCGGGAATTGCCTACGAATGCGACGCGCACGAGGGGCATCACGTCAGCGCGGAGAGTTACATCGTCGAGCTCATCAAGGATGGACGGCCGGCGCGGCCCGGCGAGATCGGCGAAGTCGTGATCACCGATCTGAACAACTTCTGCATGCCGTTCCTGCGTTATCGCATTGGCGACCTCGCAGAAGCGATGGACGATGACGTGCCGTGCCGGTGCGGGCGGGGATTGCCGCGCATCGGGACGATCCAGGGGCGTGTCCAGTCCATCATCGTCGGCGGCAACGGACACTACATACCCGGGACGTTCTTCGCCCACCTGTTCAAAGACTACGGCCACGTCGTCCGGCAATATCGGATCGTGCAGCACCAACCGGGCGAGATCGACCTGAGCGTCGTGCGCGCGTCGCGATTCAGCGACGAGATCTTTCAGGAAGTGCTCCGCTCCCTGAAGAGCTACCTTGGCGTGAACACGAAGATCGACGTGGAATTCGTCGATGAAATTCCGCTCGAGCGAACCGGCAAGCGGCAGGCCACGGTCTCGTACGCGCAGTTCGACTTCCAGACGCTGGACAGGGCGCTCGCCGCGCATCCCGAACGGGCGACTCGGTGAAATCGCAGACGAACTACGACGAGCAATGGCTGACGCTCGACGATTTCATCCGCTATAACCCTGGCGCCAGGCATCGGCGACGAATCTGCAAACGGATCCTGCGGTCGCTGCGCTTTTCCTCCCTTCTCGACGTCGGGTGCGGCAACGGCACTTTGATCCGCGAGATTCTCGACCTCAGTCCCGCGAAGATCTCCGCGATCGGCGTGGATGTCGCCGCGTCCATCGTCGAAAAGAACAAAGCCAGAGTTCCGGATGCCGGGTTTCGCCAGCTCGACATCGAAGTCGAGGCGCTCGGCGAACACTTCGACATGATCGTCTGCAGCGAGGTGGTCGAGCATCTGAACGATCGCGGGCGGGCGTTCAGGAACCTGGCGACGATGCTCACGGCAGGCGGGCATCTTCTGGTGACGTGTCCGACCGGCCACGTGTACGACACGGAGCGTCACTTCGGCCACGTCAGTCATCCGACGATGGACGAGCTCGTTCATCTGGGGGGCGAGAACAACCTGTCGCTGGTCTTGTCGCAGAACTGGGGCTGGCCGGCCTACGCGCTGCTGAAGTTCGTCGGCAATCTTGATTCCGAATGGGCCCTCAAGGAGTTCGCCGGCGGCGGATACTCATGGCCGAAGAGAGTCGTGTGCCACGTTCTCTACCTCTTGAACTTCCTCAACGTGCCTGACTCAAAGCGGGGATGCCAACTGTTCGCGCTGTTCAGGAAGGAATAACGTCCTCCGCAGACTCGCGGCAGACACGATCACGCCGACCCCGAGTAGCCCGATAATCATCCATCCCAGCGTCTGCGCCGCCGGCGTGCCCGCGAACCAATCCAATCCCCACCAGTCGAGCCGCAGCCGGGACCAGTGCGGCGACAGATCGAATCGCGCGTTCATCAGCAACTGCCATGGCGCGTCGCGGTTCAGATCCGGATCGTCACGGAGATAGTGGCGCAGCAGCCACCAGTGGCCGCTGATCGGCGAGAACTGCGGCACGTAGTAGCCATCCGCGAGAAAATCCGGCGACCATGCCGCGCCTCCGGTCTGCTCCTGCACGGTGACGAGGATGCGGACGTAGTGGTCCCAGTAGAATGCCGCGCCAAGCAGCTGGACGCAGCAACCCGACGCGACGAGCAGCGCGAACGCGGCGCCGCGGAGCCACACGCGGCCTCGCGCGAGCGCGCCGGCGAGCCACGGCAATGCGAGCAACAGGACCAACGGCGTCAGTGGAACCAGGTAACGCGGCCCCCAGCTGTAGCCGCCGTGCCAGATCAAGTACTTGCCGCTGATCAACATCACGGCGGCAATGATGGCCAGCAGACACGCGGTCTCGCCGCGCTGTCGCCGCCATGCCGTGCGAAGCCCCATGACGGCCAGGATGAGCGGCGGCGAATACAGGAACATGCTCTTCCCCGGCGAGAGCAGATATCCGTACAGCGCCGGAATGAGCTCGCCCGAGAACATGTCCTTGCCTTCGTCATAGCCGGTCTGAAACATCGATCCGGTCTTGACGACGTCGTGAAGAAGGACGAGCGCGACAAACGGCGCGAATGCCGAGACGGCGATGACGGCGCCGCGCGCGATGCGCGGCCACTCGCGTCGCGCCTGCCACTGCATCGCGATCACATGAACCGCCGCGATCGGCAGCACGACGGCGTACGCGAGCTTCGTGTTCAACAGCACGCCGGCCGCGACGCCGAGTCCGGCCATCCCTCCTCCTGTCATCACGGACCCCTGCGCCAGAGTACGTTCGACGAAGAAGAGCAGCGCCGCGGTCTGCAGCGCTTCGGAGTAAGGACTGCGCGCGTAGCAGAACGCGATCGTGGCGAGGCCCAGGACCAGCGTCATGATCACCGACAGCCGCTCGCTCGCGCCGCGGCGGCGGCACAGGGAAAGGAAGAGGCCGCACGCGATCGCCATCAGCGCCGACGACGACAGATGCGACGTCAGCGCGAACAGTGGAAGATCCGGCACGTTCGGAATGTGGCGCAGCGCCTTGTAGGCGAGATAGCTGGGGACGTGCGCGATGGCATTGCCGAGCGCGGCAGGCCCGTACCGTCTTCCGTCGCGGACGGTGTAGAAGTACGACGGCACGTTGGTGAAGATCTGGAGCTCGTGACGATCGACCAGCGCGCGCGTCGTGTCGTACGAGATCTGCGCGTCGCCCCACGGCGGTTCGCGGCTGGCGCCAAGCAGGAACAGGAAGAAGAGGAGAGCGATTACGCGACCGGTCATTTCGCGACCGCACTATTAACAAGGTCGCGATACGCCCCCGTGTTCATTTTCCAGATCTCGATCCAGCGATTCGTGTCGAACAGCGGGCCGCGCGTGATGAACGAGAGTCTGTCGTAGTAGATCGCGAGGTTCTTGTCGGCGATCCGGTTGTGCCCGGACGCCAGCGTCTCCAGATAGCCATCAGGCACTGCTCGTGTGAAATGGCCGACACGCCACCGGACGTCCGTCCTGGCCGGCAGTCTCGCCAGCAGAGGGTCGGCCAATCCCCATAGATCGACGACATGGACCTGCGGTCCAGCGTGGAACCCGAAGTAGCCGATATCTCCCCTCGTCACGAGCGGCACGCGCTTCTCCCGCGCCTGCAACCCTTCGATGGCCCAGGGATGACTGGAGATCGGCACATTCTGAAGGGCCCTGAGGAAACCGGCGTACGGGTAGTAGTACGCGCGTTCGTCGGCGATGCCGTTCGCGTCCATCTGAGGTGTGCCCAGCGATCCATACGCCGCCGTGCTCAGTGGAGGCGGATCAGATGCGCTGAATCCCACGATGAGGACCACGACTGCGGCCGCCACTACCGGTATGCGTGACACCGGACGCCAACGCGAGAGCAGAACGACGGCGCCCAGCAACGGCGCGGCCATGAACCGGCCGGTGACGAAGTCGCCGCCGATCAACACCACATATATAAGGTAGGCGACGATTCCGCCGATCACCGGCAGGTCGCGAACGTCTTTCGACGACAGCGCGACCGCGATCCCGCCGCCGATCGCCAGCAGCGTCACAGGATCGGTGCGCGCGGAATTCAACAAGTAGTACAACCCGTGCCGGGCCAGCTCGGCGACGCCTACGCCGGTGCCCAGCAACTTGGCATACGCGGTATTTGGAAACAGAAAGCCGTAATAGAAGAGCGAGAACGCCTCCCAGACGGCAAACGGTAAGAAGCCCGCAGCGACGACGCCCAACCCTCGCACGCGTCGCACCTTGAGCAGAACGAATACGAGAACAGGCAGAAAGAGCAGGAGCGTATCCATCCTGTTCAGCACGCCAAGGGCGGCGATGAAGGACAGGAAATACAAACTGTCGAGATTCTCTTTGGAACGAAAGTAGACGACGAGGAACGACGCGAAGATGCCGTGCGTCAGCGGATTCTCTAATCCTGATGTCGAGTAGTCGACGAAGGCTTTGGAAAGCGTCAACACCCCGATGCCGAGCGCGCCAGTCCAGATGGAACTCGCGGTCCCGAACACGAGCAGGAGTACAGCCGCGACGGACAGACCAACGGAAAGGCAAATGACGGTGTAGAACACGTCGTGGGTGAAGAAATAGAAGGCGGAGACGACGAACATCCACAACGGATGCGTGTACGCCTGGACTCGCTCCGCCGTGTTCCACGTCAGGCCGTAGCCGTTGATGAAGTTGTCGACCGTTCTGAAGGTGATGTAGGCGTCGTCGTGGATCCACGCGCTCCGCAGGACGACGATCGCGAAGAGCGACGTGAACACGGCCGCCGTCAGACGCCCGCCGATCGTGTCGTGACTTGCACGCGGTACTTCGACCACGTGTCGCAATATACCCGACGAACCGCAGATGAAGGCGCTCCCCAAGGACGCGCAGCGCGAAATCCTCTACGCAATCGTGATGCTTGCGGCTGCCTGGCTGGCCGGCCAGGCAGGTTGGAACGGTCGTCCACGAACCGTCGCCTCCTCGCTGTTCTGGCCGTTTTACGTCGACACCTGGTTCATCCCGGCTGACCGCTGGTCATGGCGCGTGGTCCTGCCGCTGTTGACGATGGCCGGTCTCTGGTGGCCGCGGCCTGGGTCTATCACCTGTCGGTCGGGTTCGTGCCTTGTACGGCTTCGCGCGTGCGCTCGACGGCGAGGTGACGGGTGGAATCATCTGCGGGCTGGGCCTCGCGGCGGCGGCGCTGTGCAGCTTCCTCGCACTCACCCTGCCGCTCACCTGGGTCATCCTGCTTCTCACCCGGCGCCGGCACTGGCTGCCGTTGCTCGTCTCAGTGACCGTGTTCGCTGGTTTCTATCTGGTGCTCGCGCTCGGCTTCGGCTATCGGCCGCTCCACGTGCTGCGCGCCTCCACGACCGCGCTCGCCCATTCCGACGACATCAGGCGCTCGCGCGCCCTCGCGCTCGTCGGCAATCCCATCGCCTTGTTCGGATCGCTCGGCGTCGCCTTCACCGGCCTCTCGCTGCGCGCGCTCTGCGTCTCATTCACGCGGCGCGACGCCACGGCCTGGCTGGTCTGGGCCGCGCTGGCGCCGGTCGCGCTCAGCACACTCGCCGGCCTGCCGCGCGGCGAGGTGGAGCGCATCTACATGCCCTTCATCCCGGCGTTGGCCATCGCCGCCGCCGCCGCCGCCCGCCGTTGGTTCACCCGCGACGCCGCGTGGCTCACGCACGTGGCCGCGCCGCTCTGGGTGGTGCAATCGATCGTGATCGAGAGCCTGTACGAAACCTACTGGTGAGTCTTGCGGGCGGCGATGATGACGTGTGGGTGCGGCAGGATGTCGGGCACGCGTACGACGCGCACCTGAAAGCCCACCTCTTCCAATATCGTTTGCCATTCGCGATGGTGGCGATAGGCCAACTCCTCTGTCCGAAGTAGGCCGTCCACAAGCCGAAGCCGCAGCCCACATCCAGGATCCGCCCCTCGGACGGCAGCAGCAGATCCATCACCGCCAGCAGCTTGACGCGCAGGATCAGGAAGCGGATCAGCGCGTAGGTGCGCTCGATGAGCGGCAGCGCCCGCGCGATGCGCAGGAGCGCGCGTCTGTCAGAGATCTCGTCGGCCATGGCGCGTCAGACGAAGTGCCAGCCGGGATTAGAATGAGCGCGGCGCATTGACAACCTCCCGCGGGCCCGTCGTCATCTTTCTCATCGCCCTCGTCGTGTATGGCTTCGTCTCTGGCGGACGCTTGCGCGCGCAGTCGGCGGATCGGCATTTCGTCGCGCTTGCGTCCGCCTGGCTGCACGGCCGGCTCGATCTCGATCGGTGGCCCGACGGCGCCGACGACCCCGCCGTCGTGGAACACGTGGTCCTCGACGATGGCGGCATCGTTCGAGGCCGACGGCTGCTCACGCGTGACGCGTTTCGGATCGCAGGCGGCGAAGAAATTCCGATCGCGCGAATCCGCGCGTCTCGCGGCTTCGAGTATCACGTCGCGTTCCCGCCGTTCCCCGCGGCGGTCTTCGTGCCAATGGTCCTCGTCTTCGGACCCGCCGCCAACGACATCATCGCAACCGTGCTCCTGGGCGCGCTGGTTCCCGCGTTGTTTCTGGTGGTGCTGCGTCGGCTGCGCGAGCGAGGCCTGTCGACGCGGTCGCCTGGCGATGAGCTGTGGCTGACGGTTCTGCTGTCGTTCGGCACCGTCCTCTTCTTCAGCACGGTGCAGGGCCGCGTCTGGTACACGGCTCACGTGATCGCGCTGGATCTCTCGCTTCTGTACGTGTGGGCCTCCATCGATGCGGGTCGACCGTTTCTCGCCGGCACATTTCTGGGGCTCGCCTTCCTGACGCGCGGCCAGTTGCTGTTCATGTTTCCGTTCTTCGTCGCGGAGATGTGGCGGACCGGCCAGCGAACCGAGCTTCGTCGATGGGCGGCGTTTGTCGCGCCCGTCGCCGTCTTAGGGTTGCTCGCAGCGTGGCACAATCACGCGCGGTTCGGCGAGATGACGGAGTTCGGCTACAGCTATCTCGCGGTCCGCCAGCAGCTCGACGTGGAGAGGTTCGGGCTCTTCAGTCTGCATTACCTGCCTCGGAATCTGTACGCGGCGTTCCTCCTTCTTCCCCAGCTGAGCGCTCACCCGCCATACGTCACGATCTCCGGCCACGGACTTGCGATGTGGATCACGACGCCGCCGCTCGTCCTTCTCTTCGCATCGCGACCGCGAGGCACGTTCCACCGCGGTCTGTGGATCACCGCCGCCGCGGTCGGCGTCTGGCCGTTGTTCTATCAAAATACCGGATGGCTTCAGTTCGGTTACCGCTTCAGTCTCGACTACCTGGTGTTTCTGCTCCTGCTCCTCGTCGTCGATTCGCGTCCGCTGACGGCCTTCGCTCGCGGTCTGGTTGTCGTCGCCGTCGCTGTCAACCTGTTCGGCGCCGTGACCTTCGGCCGGTATCATCAGTTCTATCGAGCCGATGCCGCAGCCTACCGGGCCCTCGTCCACGACTGAGCGGACGCCATGAAGCGCGCTGATCCGATCATCGCGCTGGTCTTCGCCGCGATCGTCGCCTACTACGCCGCCACTCCGGGAATCTTCGAAGGCAAAGCCTCCGGCGACGGCATCGACGGGTTCCTCTACCTGAAGGGAATTGTTTTCAACCACTCGCTCGACCTCGGCGTAACGGCGCCCGATCGCGCCGCGCATCTGGCGCTGGCGCCCGAGGTGACCGGACACGTCGCGAACCCGGTTCCGATCGGCGTCATTCCATTCTGGATGCCGTTCTATCTGCTCGGGCTGGCGATCCAGGGTCTGCTCCGGATGCCGATCACCGGGCGGAGCACGATCGACTACTGGTTCGCCGGCGTCGGCGCGTTGAGCTTCGGTCTCGCCGGCGCCGCGCTGCTCTTTGCGCTGCTCCGCCGCCGCTTCGGTCTCGGCGCGGCGCGCTTTGGGACAACGGGCCTCCTCGTCGCCACGCCGCTCGCCTGGTATCTCGTGACACAACCGCTGTACCAGCACGCGACGGCGTTCTTCGCGGTCACGCTGCTGATCGAGCGATGGGACGCGTGGCGCGAACGGCCCAGCATCCGTGACGTCGTGCTGCTCGGCGCGATCGGCGGAATCGCCATGGCCGTCCGCATCCAGGCGGCGCCGTGGGCCGCTCTGGTCGGGATCGATCTCCTGCTGCGCGCGCCCGACGTTCGTCGCGCGCTCCGGCTCGCCCTCGCCTTCGGAGCCACGGCGACGATCGCCTTTGCGCCGCAGATGCTGGTCTGGTACTGGCAGTTCGGCGCGGTGCGGCCGCCGCAGCCGCCAGGTCACATGCGGTGGAGCGATCCGGCGGTCGTGGAAGTGCTGTTCTCGACCCGCGCTGGACTTTTTCCCTGGTCGCCCGTCCTCTATCTCGCGATCCCCGGGATTCTCCTCGCCGGCCGGCGATGGCGCGCGCTCGCGGCCGTGACGGGCATCGGCTTCGCTCTTCAGGCGTTCATCAACGCATCGGCCTGGGATTTCCACGCGAGCTACACGTTCGGCGCCCGCCGCTTCGTCGACGGTGGGTTCGCGTTCGCGGTCGGCCTGGCCGCCGTGTACGGCGCAATGAGAGCGCAATGGCGGCGGAGCGCAACAGCGGCGCTGTGGCTCGCATGCATCGCTGCCGCAGTCCTCAACCTGACGTTGATGGAAGCCGTCCGCACGCGGCGGCTGTGGGACTCTGCCGCCGTGGCCGCTCCGGCGTCGGAGTACGTGCGCCACCTGGGTGGGCCGCGCTGGCTCGCGGCCGCGCTCGGTCGAACGGGATATCCATTCGTCCAGCCGGCGGGCTGGATCTGGGCCGCGGTGCATCGCGCATCGCCGTCGACGTTCGAAGCCGTCGTGGGAAACTACATCGTCGACCGCGACTTCCGGATGCGGAACTTCCTGCTTCATCCGGCGGAGGTGCCCGTCGCACTCGGCAGTCCGTACCGGATAGACGATGGCGGCGCGCGCGTGCGCGTGCTCTTCCCGATGCAGAACAGCGAGCCCCTGCGGCTTTCGATCGTGGGATCGTTTCCGCGCCACGATACGTGCCGGCTCGCGTGGAATGGACGGCCGCTCGACGCGCTTCCCAGAGTCTCTGCGTTCTCCGCGCGCGTCCCTGCGGATTGGGTACGGACGCGCTCGCGCACGAACGAACTCACGATCGAGGGACTGGGCGAGGGAGCGACGCTCGATCGGATCGAAGTCGGAGTGGATCCGTGGCGCTGAGTACAATGCCGGAGTCGGCATGGCGCTGAGCCCTCGGTCTTTGTCGGTCGTCATTCCTGCCTACAACGAAGAGTCGGGCATTGAAGCGTGCGTCAGGGCTCTCGAGACGGTCCTGAAGGATCTCTGCGAGACGTTCGAAATCATCGTCGTCAACGACGGCAGCACGGATCGCACGGCGGCGATCCTCGAGGCGCTCAAGCAGTCGCGCGCCTACCTCGTCGTCGTCCATCACGAGCGCAATCACGGACTGGGTCAGACGCTGCGTTCCGGCTTCAACCGATGCCGCAACGAGGTCACGTTCTATTCGGATGCGGACCTGCCGTTCGACTTCTTCGAGCTCGGCCGCGCGCTGCGCGTGATGACGCTTAAGAACGCGGACCTCGTCGTCGGCTTTCGTCACGACCGCACTGACGAGGGCATCCGCCGGATCGTCTATTCGTTCGCGTACAACTGGCTCATTCGCCTCCTCTTCGGACTCCGCATCAGGGACGTGAATTTCTCGTTCAAGCTCATCCGCACGTCGGCCCTCCGCAGGATGAATCTGAAATCTGAAGGCTCCTTCATCGACGCGGAGATGTTGATCAAGGCCGACCGGATGGGATTGTTCATCTGCCAGATCGGCGTCGACTACTTCAAGAGGCGGTTCGGCAACTCGAATCTGTCGAGCCTGCGCACGATCGCGAAGATATTCCGGGAAATGGTGCGCGAGTATCCGACGCTCATCCGCACGAGCAAGGAGTCGTGACCACGCTGCGACACGCCCGCGCGCGGCTTGCCGCCGCTGGACTCGTTCTTCTGGCGGGATGGGAAGTCGCGGTCCTCGTGGCGGCGCGGCGATCGGAGCCGTTGCCCGAGGACTGGAAGGCTGCCGCCGCCGCCATCCCCGCATCATCAGCCAACGATGCGCTCATCGTCTTCGCGCCTCGTTGGATCGATCCCGTGGGGCGGCTGTGGCTTGGCGATCGGATCTCGATCGGTCAAGCTGCGCGGATGGACGCGGTCCGCTACCGCGAAATCTGGGAAGTGTCCATTCGCGGCGCCTCGGCGCCGGAAGTCCGCGGCGAACCGGCGATCTCAGAGCAGAACTTCGGCTCGATTCGCGTGAGACGGTTCGTCCGCGACGCGCCCGCCGTCACGTGGGACCTCGCGAACGAGTCGCGCATCTGCGAAGTCGATTTCGAGCCGCGCCGCGGCGTCCTCCTCGAGCTCGGTCACGCCTATGCGCAGGCGCGGCGTGTGTTCCGCCAGGTGAACCTGGGCACGCAACTCCAGGTGTACGCCGGTCTGGCCGGCTATCGGACGCGTTCCGAGAATCGATCGACGGCAGCGATCCAGGCGATGGTCGACGGGCGCGAAATCGCGCGCGGCTTCGCCGGCAACGACAGCGGCTGGGTCGCGCTCCCGATGGCCGAGACGCTGCCGGGCCCGCACGACGTCGAGATCGTCGCGCGCGTCCAGGATCCGCGGGGACCGGTGCATCTTTCGGTCTGCGTCGCGGCTGAAGCGCGCACGAGGCGGCGCTAGTGGCCGTTCGCGATCGTGTGGCCGCCGGCGTGATTTGCGTTCTCGTCAGTCTCGTCACGCTCGGCTTCTCCACGCGGCAGGGGATCACGCGCGACGAGGCCTATTACATGAAGGCGGGCGAGCGCTACACGCAGTACTACCTCGATGCGCTCGAAGGACGATTGCAGCGTCCGCTGTCAGACGAGTCGATCTGGCGGTACTGGGCGTACAACATCGAGCATCCGCCGTTGATGAAGACGCTGTATGGCGTCTCGTGGCGCGTGCTTCACCGCTGCACGTGCGCGGCCGACAACCTGTGGCATCCCGACGTCTCGCGCATCACCTCGGGACAACATCCGACGCTCGCCCTCCTGTCGGAGGTAACCGCCTTTCGTCTGCCCACGGCCGTGTTCTACGGTCTGCTGTGCGCTCTGGTCTATCTGTTCTTCCTCGAGGCGCTCGGATCTCGATGGGGCGCCTGGACCGCCGCGCTGCTCATGTTCGCGCAGCCGCGCGCCTTCTTTCACGCCCAGACGGCGGCGTTCGATCTCCCGGTGGCGACGCTGTGGTTCGCCACCGCCTTCGCGTACTGGCGCGCGCTCGGCGCCCGGACGTGGCGGCCGGCCATCGTCACCGGACTGCTCTTCGGTCTGTGTCTGGCGACGAAGCTGAACACCGTACTGCTTCCCATCGCGTTGACGCTGCACTGCGGATGGCTGATGTCGCATGGGAAGACAGGCGTCGCGCAGGCAGGCGTCAGATCGCTCTTGATGATGGCGATCATCGGGCCTGCCGTCATGTTCGTGATGTGGCCGTGGATGTGGCACGACACGCTCACGCGGTTGCTGGACTATCTCTCGTTTCACTGGCACCACGTCCACTACAACTTCGAGTACCTCGGCCGAAACTACAATCAGCCGCCGTATCCCTGGCACGAACCACTCGGCATGCTCGTGCTCACGGCCCCGGTCATCTTGTTGGTGCTTGCCGCGGGAGGCATCCTGCTTCTCTGCCGGCCCTCGTCGCCGCTCCCCGCCGCCGGCGACCGCTCAACCCGGATGCTGATGCTGCTCGCGGGCACGATTCCGGTCGCGGTCTTCCTGGAAGGCACGCTGCCGATTTACGGAGAGACCAAACACTGGCTGGCGACGATGCCGTTTCTCGCGCTGGCGGCCGGATATGCCTTCGATCGACTCCGCATCGCGCTGGCGCAAGAACTGCGGCTGGCCTCGTACGGTTGGCGCGAGGCGGCTGTGTCGGCAGTCCTTGTGCTGATCGTCTTCGTGCCGGCCGCGGCCGAGACGTTGCACTCGCAGCCGTACGGCCTCTCGGAGTACAACGCGCTCGCCGGCGGACCGCCTGGCGGCGCGGACCTTGGAATGAACCGGCAGTTCTGGGGTTATTCGGTCAAAGGTCTGCTCCCGTGGCTGAACGCGAATCTTCCGCGCGGCGCGAAGTTGTATCCGCACGATTGGAACAATGACTCATGGGAGCTCTACCTGCGTGAGCGGGAGCTGCGGCCCGACATCATCGAGACTGGAGGCGTCGCTGACTCGGATGCGGCGCTCGTCATCCACGAAAAACACTTCAACGACTTCGACTATCAGATCTGGGAGACGTACGGTCACGTTCAGCCGGTGCAGGTGTTGACGCTGGATGGCGTTCCGCTCGTGTCGGTGTACATGCGCTGACGCTCAACTGCTCCAGAGATCGAAGACGAAGTGCGCCCATGAGTCTGTCGCGCACGAGATCTCGATCCGGAGGCTGTGTTCACGGTCCGCGCTTCCAACCGGAATCGCCCAGCCGATCCATCCGCGGATTCGCGCGGCCTCCTGTTCGAACGCGGACCGGCCGTCGATCGAGACCTTGAACCGCACCGGCGCCGTCACGCCCAGGCCGGTCGCCTGCGCGACCGAAAAGTCCGTCAGGCCGAAGTACCCGCGCAGCAGATCGCCGACCCTCGCCGTGGACGTTTCGATGACGAGCGTCGTGCCGTTCTTCGGGTGCGCCCACACGCCGTCGCGCGCTTCACCGCCGCTGAACTGCCGAGTGACGCCGACCGCATCCCAGAGGAGCGGCCCGAGGGCCCACCGCCGGCTCACGGCGCCTTCTCCGCCGGGTCCTGTCGCTTCGTGCATGTCGCCGGCCGCGTAGGTGTGCCGTTCGCTCTGCGCGTCGATCCGCCGTTCGCCCTCGAGTCTGTACACCTGCAGTCGATCCACCGCGTCTTTGAGCGTGCGGCCGCCGGTGAGCACAACAGGACCGGACACATGCGACGCATCGCTGACAGAACGCGGCGCCGCTTGCGACGACGGATCCAGTCGAAACGCGAAATGGCGGCTCGTGTCTTTCGCGGTCGTGATCAGCATCACGACGTCCGCCACCTTCCCATCGAGGCTCGTCGTGTCGGCGGCGAGCTCCTTCCAGCCCGGCGTATTGGGGCAGGACGCGTCCATGGTCGGCGCGCCGTTCACGTAGAGGGTCAGGTTGACGTCCGCTCCCGACCGGAACATGAGACCGGAGTCCGCGATGCCGTACGCCAGACGCAGGCTCTTCTTCATCTCGAGCGCCGGGAACGCGACGACGAGGACCGACTGGTCCGCGGGATGCGCCGCGATCATGTCCTGCTCGACCGCCCCGCTGGACGTGCGTACTTCCTCGACGGCATCCCACTCCAGCGGTCCGAGCCTCCAGGATCCGCTCTCGCCGCGCTGGCTGATGAAGAGACGGCCTTCCCGCGCGACGCCATCGCTCTGAACTCTGGCCACCACTGCGTTGGCGAGCACCGGCGCTGCGCTCGCCGGCTTCGGCGCTTGTCGCAGCTCCTGGCGGGCCCACGCGACGATGGCGTCAGGCGAGGGATCGGGGGCGAGCCGTTGTTCCCGCGAGAAACCGTCGAGCTCGCCTCGCGTGAAGATGTCCGCGTGCGCGCCGAACACCGGCAACGTGGCCTTTCGATATTTGTGGTCCTCCAGGTACCGCGCGCGCAAGGACAACTCGTCGTTCCCGTATCGTTCGTGCGCGAGGAAGACGAAGTCCTGCGCGCGCTCGACTTCCTTCAAGAACTCCGCACGCGTCTCCGGGCCGAGCACGCGGACCCGCTGGAGCTCGGGCGCGAGGCCTCTCTGCAACGCGAGGAGGCGCGGGATTCCCATCGGAGAACCCGGCGGCATGTAGACCATCATCGACGGCCGATAGATCCGCGCGAGGCCGTCCATCAGCTTCGTCCACTCGGGATAGCGTTCGGGAAGCTTGTTCCACAGAAGCCAGAGCGATCCGGCAGCCACCGCAAGCACGAGCGCGGCGCGAAAACCGCGCGCGACGTCGGCGCCGATTCCGGTCAGGCGGCCCGACGGCAGCGCTCCGAATCCCCCGGTCGCCACGGCGATCCAGAGCAGCGGCAGCGTCCACACGAAATACCGATCGCGCACATCCATCCGGGCGGCTGCGAGACCGATGCCCGCCAGCGGCAACAGGATCCACAGCGCGGCGATCACGCCCGTGCGCCGCCGCACGGCGGCGAGCCCCGCGATCGCGAGGACGCCAATGCTGCCGACATAGACCGCCGTCACGACCCGATCGCCGCGGCGCAGCAGTCCCCAGTCGGCATTCACGAACCAGAACCAGCTCACGCGGTCCAGGAACGTCGGCGAAAGGCGTGGCAGAGATACTTCGGCCTGAAGCGGAATGCCGCTGCCAACGAGCGACACGAATCGGACGACTTGCGGAAAGACGAGGACCAGGACTGCAAGCGCCGCCAGGGCTGAGAGCATCAACGGTCGCCAGGCCTGCCTCGAGCGATCGGTCTGCAAGCGGCGCCGGACTTCAAGCGACGCGTCGACGACCAACGGGATGAACAGGAGCGCCGTAATCAGGAACCCGACGAAATGCACGTACACGTTCAGGACGGAGAGAAGCGAGAGCGCGACCAGGTCACGCGGGCGCCGGCGATCGAGATAGCGCAGGACGAAAAGCAACGCGAGGACTGAGAGCAGGACCTGCAGCGAGTACATGCGACCGTACCGCACGAGCCACAGACTCGTTGGCGAAATCGCACCGAGGAACATGGCGGCGCCTGCGACGGCTCGCGAGCCCGAAAACGCCAATCCAAACGAATACGTCGCCACCAGGGTCATTGTGAGCAGCGCAGCGTTGAGGAATCGGACGGCGAAGGGGGATTCCCCGATGGTCCTGGCGCCGTGGAGGACGAGAAAGTACAGCGGCGACTGATCCGGCCACGGATTGTGGAACACGATGCTGGCGACGCTCTGCCGCGCGAACATCAGCTCGCTGGACAGCATGTCGTCGTGATCGTTGACGCCCATTCGGTGAAGCCAGAAGATCCAGCCCACCGCAAGAATGGCGATGACGAGAACGTAATCGCGGCGTCCAGCCATGAATTGATGATTTTCTGGGGCGGTTGTATAGTACCGTGCTTTCGTGTCGGATATCGGCACGCAGTGGCAGGTTCCCTCGCGGCATTCAGGAGGCTCGAGATGAGGCGCCCGACAGCGCTATCGACGTTTGTGGTGACGGTCGTCGTGCTCGCGGTGATTGTCGCCGTCTCGCTGCGCAAGGCCGGCGCACAGGCGGACAAACCCAGCGGCGACTCGCCCATCGTCTACCTTCCCGTCGCCGCGCTCACGCACAATGAGTCCGCGAGCGTCCACGTCGTGAACGTTTCGAAGGATCACAGCGCGCCGGCGCTCCGGTTCATGATCATGTTCGCCGACGCCAGAGGCGTGCTGCTCGGACCTGAGAAGGTGTGCGAGGCCCGCGCCAGCGAAACGTGCACCGTCGTCCTCTCGAGCGCCGATTGTCCCGCTGGATTCACGAGACCTGATTCCGATCGCGGCAGGGACAAGGATGCACGTCCTCAGCCTCAGCGCTGCGAATTCCGCGCCGTCGTCGTCGGCGAAACGCTGGCCTGCTCGTCCCCGTTCGCCGATGGGGCGGCCGAGTGGACGACGAATCTGGAACTGGTCGATCCGTCAGGCGGATCGAAGTTCGTCGCGGGCCCGAACCGGGTGCTGAAGCTCCCGCGCGACTCGTCGTGCAGTGGAAACGACACCAGCGTTCCGCCTCCGGATCTCAGTCAACCTCTGGTCGATCTGGCTGGTCCTCCACCCCTGGTCGATCTCGCTGGCACTCCGCCTCCGGTCGATCTCGCCGGCACTCCACCGCCGGCAGATCTCGCTCAGCCGCCGGCGGATCTCAGTCAGCCACCGGCCGATCTCAGTCAACCTCCGGCGGATTTGAGTCAGCCGCCGGCGGATCTCACTGTGATTCCGGATCTCAGCCTGCCTCCGCCAGATCTAACCGCTCCAGCAGGTTTCAGTCCGACGGCATTATCTCGTCCTCTTCGAGGACGAGAATAGATACTCATGTGATGGCGCGGTCTTTCCGGCGAAGGATCGCGAACAGGCCGAGGAGAACCGGCAGAGCCACACCTGAGATGAAAGCACCGACGACGAACGTGCCCGGCCGGTAGTACACGGACAACGTGTAGCGGCCTGCCGGGGCCGCCACTGCGAGCCGGCCGCCGTCGCGATCGGCCGGCCACTTCTCGCCCCACTTGACGATCTCGCCGCGAGTGCTCTTCCAGTGCTCGTTCCAGTTCTGATTGAACAACACCGTGGCGGGCTTCGACAGCGCGACCTCGACGTCGACGCGGTTGGGACTCCAGCTCGCCTCGCGCACGGTCCCGGCGCCGGCCTCTGACGCCGCGTCCAGCTTCACCTGCGGGCCCGGACCCTCGTCGAGCCGTGCGGCGCGCTGCAGCGGCGCTTCCTCGTCGCAGCCGATGACGCCGTGGCCCGCCATGACGTCGCTCATCATCAACCGCCAGTCGCCCTTGACTTGATGGAAGGGCGTGTCGCGCCCGGCGACGATCATCTCCGTGTTGAACGTGTCGTGGAAGCAGTACCAGTCGAAGGCCAGTCCGTCGAGCGCGGCCAGGACCACTATCGCCGTGGCCACCGGCCGCGCCCACGAGCGGGTCGCGAAACGCGCGCGCAGATCATCGAAGGCCGCGGCGCACAGCAGCGGAAAGGCGAGCGCGAACAGGATCGCATACCGCGACGGCACGCGCAGATCGCGGAAGAGCGGGAGCTGCTCGAGCAGCCACCACGGTCCGTACGGGATCGCGTCGCCGGCGACGATGGCGGCCCCGACGGCGGCGATGATCCACAGGCTGCGCGTCCGTTTCACGCGCAGCGACCACACGATCAACGGCGGCGTCACGTACGACAGCCGCCAGCCGTATTCGTGGAACCAGTAGCGCTTTCCCGGCACCGGCTGCAGGCCGCGCCACCAGTAGCCGTCGCGCAGCATCTGCCAGATCGTCGTCGAGTCGGTCTCGAACTGGCGACGCGGGTGATCGATCGCGAACTGGAGCGCCGGCAGCAGCCGGAAAGCGGAGAACGCGGCCGCGCTTAATCCGCCGAGGAAGAGCGCGAGGAAGGGACGCGCGCTGCGCAGTGCGATCGCGTCGATCACGGCGACACTCGCGAGCAGCACGGCAGCCATCGCAGGAGTCGACGTGCCGCCGTCGCACACGATCCAGGCCGCCACTGCGCCAAGCGGAATCGTCCAGGAGGCTTTGCCCTGTGTGGCAAGACGGTAGAACACGATCAAGTACGGAAACAGCGCGGCGGAGGCGAAGTTGGCGTGGCCTGACGAGATGTGCAGCGCCAGCCAGCCGCCGGCGCCGAACAGCACCGACGCCAGGAGCGCGCCCGGAAGAGAGACCTGGTAGCTGCGCGCGAGGCGGTACATGCCGTCGAAGGCGCAGAAGTAATAGACGACCAGCGAGAGCTTGAGCCCGAGCGCGGTGCCGAACGCGAGCGGCAGAAACGCCAGCGGCGAGGCCACCATCGACTGCGGATTCGCCAGCAGCACCTCGCCGCCGCAGCCGTAGGGATTCCACAGCGGCACCTGATGGAACCACAGCAGCGAGCGCCGGCCGACTTCAATCCACGAGGAGAAATAGCGCCAGTCGTAGGACTGCGGGAACAGCCCGGGATAACGGAACACCGGCGCCACTGCCGCGAACGCGAGCCCGAGGAAGACCAGCCACAGCCAGCGCTCGGTGCGGTGCCCGGACATGCGTCGCGAGTCTAGCAGCCCCGGCGCCGGAATTGGCGGTCCGCCGACGTATGGGGTAATCTGCGTGGCTGTTCGTCACACATTCACGGAGGGTTTCCATGAAGACAACTTTGCTTCTGATCGCCAGCCTCGCCGCCGCCGCTCCGGCGCACGCGCAGGACGTTCTCAAGACCACCAACATCCAGCGCTACTACATGCCGGTGCAGCTGGACCTGCTCGGCGCCGCGTCCGTGATGCCCGCCGAGAAATACGGCTTCAAGCTGGACCCGGCGCAGATGACCTTCGGCGAGTGGATCAACCACTCGACCGAACGGAACTACCTCGACTGCTCGACGCTGCGCGGCGAGACGAACCCGATGCCGAAGGCCAAGACCGACCTGCTCAAGACGAAGGACGACATCACCAAGGCCCTGGCGGACTCCTTCGACTACTGCGACGCGACGTTCGAGAGACTCAACGATCAGAAGATCCTCTCGTCGCCGCAGATGGTGGCGTCGTTCCTGCACACCACCGTCCACAACAACGAGATCTACGGCAACGTCGTCGGCTACCTGCGCGCGAACCACATCCTCCCGCCCTCCACCGAGATGATGCAGGAGATGAGGAAGGGCACCAAGACGGCCGCGCAGGTGATGAAAGAGATGATGGACAAGTACAAGAAGAAGTAGTCCAGCATCGTTACGGGCGCGTCGCCCGTTCGCCGGCGAACCTGCCGGGAAACTGCTTGACGATCCCGTCGGACAACGCATCCGACATCATGAGGATGTGCGCGTACACCGCGTCGAACGCGCGCGTGTCCGCGTCCCAATTCTTCGTCAACCGCGCCACGACCTCGTCCGTCGTCGTCGACAGGTGCGTGTTCATCATCTGGACGAGCACGGCGCGCGGCCAATTCGGATTCGCCTTGCTCAGGAAGTCGGCGATGTCTTCGCCGTTGCGCTGCCACTTTGCGCTCGCCTGCTGCTGCGACGCGCTGTCGCCGGCCTTGGCGAACTTGATGATGTCGACCGCGATCGCGATGTGCTCCTTGAGCAGCGCCGTGAGCTTGTCGCCGGCGGCCTTCCCGTAGTAACCGGCGACCGCGGCGCCGATGTCCTCCTGATTCTTCATCAACCTGCCGGCCGCGGCCTGCGCGTCCGGCTGGTCGCCGACCGCGGCGACGATGTAGTCGCGCGTCCAGATCACGTGGTCCGTCCACAGCTTCCGCAGGTCCTGCCGCAACGCGGCCGGACCGGAGGTCGTCGCGCCGTGGTGTTGCGGCGCAGGCGGCATACCGGCGGCCGCGGCCGTGTGGGCCGCAGCGAAAAAGACGACGAACGCCAAACCGAGCTTTGTCATACGAATTCTCCTTCTCCACCAGAACAGAGTGGCCGCAGCTCGAAAGGTGACAGAAACGGCCGTGTCACCTTTTACCGGCTCGCGACTCTGTATAGTGAGGAGTACCCGATGCCGGGAGCACACGCCGCCGTGATGAAGCCGCCAAGCGCGCTATCGGACGAGGAAATCGTCTCGCGCATCCTCGAGGGCGAAACGCTGCTCTTCGAGGTGCTGATGCGGCGCCACAACCAGCGCCTGTATCGCTCGGCCCGGGCGATCGTCCGCGACGATCACGAGGCCGAGGACGTGATGCAGGAGGCGTACGTCAACGCCTACTCGCACCTGGCGCAATTCGACGGCCGGGCGAAATTCTCGACGTGGCTCACGAAGATCGCGGTGTACGAAGCGCTCGCGCGCGCGCGCCGTCGAGGCCGCGACGAACCGCTGGACGACACCTCGCTGGAGACACTCATGCCGACAAGCACTTCGCCCGATCCGGAACGGCTGGCCTTCGGGCGGGAGCTGGGCGCGCTCATCGAGTCGGCCGTGGACAAGCTCGGCGACGGGTATCGCGACGTGTTCATGCTCCGGCAGGTGGAGGGGCTGAGCACCGCGGAGACGGCGGACGCGCTCGGCCTCAGCGAGGATGTCGTGAAGACGCGCTTTTCACGCGCGCGCAGCGCGCTTCAGCGCGATCTGCTCGATCGCACCGACGCCGTCGCCACGACCGCGTTCACGTTCGGACAGGCCCGCTGCGATCGCGTCGTGGCGTCCGTGCTCCTGCGGATTGGCGCCGGCAGCTAGCTATGAATTCAGACGCAACGACCCATCGTCGCCGTTTTCCCGGTCGGATGTTCGGGGCAGCGGCGGCGGCCTACAAGACGGAGACCGGTCACGTCGGCGCCGTCGGGACGGTCTACAGCGCGGGCAGCCAGGCGAGCATTCCGCTGGCGTTCAACGACGCCATCTGGGCCAAGTACCGGCTTGGCGAGTACACGGGGCGCACGGACGCGAACGGGAAGGCGTACACGCGGAACGTGTTCAACCAGCCGACGACCGGGGATCTGCATCTGTTGATGCAGGAGGCCGGCATCAAATACAACCGTCAGTAAGTCAGTCGGAGGGATTCAACGCCGGGGCCAGCCCGCTGGTCGGTCCCGGCTCTTCGTTTTCATTGCCCCTGGCTCTCGCTGGTGGATGGGCCCGTGCTCGTCGACGGGCCGAAGCCGCACCGCCCGCGCACGCCTTGACGAAATTTTTCCCGCTCCTCCGGGGTCATCTGTTCCAGGCGCTCGTCGATGCGACGGTCGATGCGACGGCGGACAGTGGAGCCGGCCATACTGTTGCCTCCCCATCGGCCGAAGAGGATCCGGCTCAGCGCGAGAATTCCAAACGCCTGCCAGAAGGTCACCTCGCGCACCCCGAAGAGCGGCGGCAGCAGCCAGTTCCACAAGAGCTTCACGATTTCGCCGCCGATGAAGCCAAAGAGCAGAATCCCCAGAATCGCCGCCGGCGCGATGAAATACCAATGCTTTCTCATGCTCAGTGCCATGTTCAGACCCTCATGCTTTCGTCAATTCGTCGTAGATGCTTTGCAGTCGCTTGCGCAGATACCGCACCGCATAACGTTTGCGCGAGAGCAGCGTATTGACGCTCACGGTGTCCTGGCTTTCAGCGGCCATCTCCTTGAAGCTGCGCCCGTCCAGCTCGTGCGCCACGAACACCTCGCGCTGCTCTTCCGGTAATTCGTCGATCGCCAACTCGAGTTCGTCGAGCAGCACGTGGCGGGCGTACAGCGCCTCCGGTCCGGCATCGGGTGAAGGCAGCAGGTCTTCCCACCGCAGCAACTCGTCGTTCTCGTCGTGCCCACCTGCGACGGTGGCATCGCTGAAGGGCTCCGGCGTCTTCTTCCGGAAGAGATCGGCGATGCGATTGCGCGCCACGCGAAACAGCCAGCCGGTGACGTGATCGATCGGCATCAGCAGGCGGTTCGCTTCCACGAGCTTGTAGAAGACGTCCTGCAGAATGTCCTCGGCGTCGCGCGGGTCTGGCACGCGCCGGCGAATGAAGTTGCGCAGCCGGGCCTGTTCCCGTCTGACGACTTCGGCGATCCGGCGGTCCTGTTCGAGTGACATCCGCTCCGGGCGCTCCAGGCTCGCTGCGTTCTTCACCTACAGGTGTAGACGAATGAGGGGGTGCGGATATTGTAGGGGCGCTGAGTGGCTGAGGAGTCGAGCCGGTCGGCGCTACTTCGCTTCTGGCATGAGCGTGACCTTCACATGGTTCGCGGTGTTGAGATAGGTCTGCGCCGCCTGCTGAATCGCGTCGGCCGTCAGCGCCGCGATCTGCTGCGGGAGATTGACCACCGCCGCAATGTCCGCCGCATCGCCGTCCTCGTAGCGGCGCGAGATCTGACTGAGGAGATACCTGTTGTCCTGACTGTCTCTCTCGAACTCCCGCGTGAGCGCCTCGCGGATTCGGGCCATCTGATCCGATGAGAGCGGCGCGGCCCTGACGAACGCGATCTCCTCGAAGACGCGCTGCACGAGCGTCGCCGTGCGCGCGGGATCGCACGTCCAGTCGATCCGCACGCTGTATTGCGGCCGGGGCGCCTTGTCGACGTCGGGGTTGACAGTGATGCTGTACGTCCCGCCGAGCTCCTGCCGGATCGTGTCGAACAGCCGCGACTGCAGCACGAGGGTCGCCGTCCGCAGCGCCAGCTGGTGCGCATCGTCGTACTCGAACGGCCCGGAGAGGACGATCGCCACCTGGCTCTTGGGCGCGATGCCCTTCTCGATTGTTTTTTCGACGACTCCGGAAGGCGGTGCGATGCCGAGATCCCGCCAGGTCTCGTGCGCGTGCGTCGCCGGCAGGCTGGCGATGTAGGTCTCGACGAGCGGCTTGATGGCGTCCGGCGTGAAGCTGCCGACGAAGACGAACGTGAAATTGCTCGCGTCCGCGAAGCGCGCCTTGTAGAACGCCAGCGACGTCGCGAGATTCCATTGGTCCACCGTCGCAGGCGTGTCGGGCTGCCGCCGGGGGCTGTTCAGGCTGAGCGTGGCCTCGATGGCCTGGTTGAACACGACGTCGGGGCTCGCCATCCGATTCGCGAGCAGCCCCCGGGCCTGCGACGCCATCGCCGCGAACGCGATCGGATCGGCGCGCGGCTGCGTGAATCGCAGGTACATGAGCTGGAACATCGTCTCGAGATCCTGCGGCGTGCTCCCGCCGCCCATCCCTTCGTCGATCTCGTCGATGAACGGCGTGACGGCGAACGCCTTGCCGGCCAGGATCTTGTCGAGCGTCACGGCGCTGAACCGCCCGACGCCGCCCGCGGGGACGACGTCGTCCGCGACGCGAGCGGGAATGAAATCGGCGTCGGCCGCCAGCGATGTCCCACCCGGTGCGACGGCGCGGAACAGGATCTGATCTTCCTTCAGCGTGGTCGGCTTGAGCACGACGGTGGCGCCGTTCGACAGCGTCCACTCCGTGATCCCGGCCTCCACACGGACGGTCGTCTTCACGATCGTGCCGCGGGGCGGCGGCGTGGCCATGAGCCTCTGGCCCGCGGCGGCGTCCACATACGCCTGGAGCCGCTTCGCCGAGGCGGCCTTGACGATCGCCGCGAGCTGCGCCTCATCGGGCAGGACCACGCCGGCCGTGTCCGGCGCGGACACGACGATGAGACGGTTCCGCTCGGGAAACCAATCTCCGGTGAGCGCGTTGACTTCGCCCAACGTGATCGTCGGGACGAACCGCCGGTGGAACGCGAGCTCCTGCCAGATCGTCGGCAGCGCTTCGTCCTCGAGAAAGTTCCGCGTGTACTCGTCGGCCCGGCTCGCGGACTCACGGTCCGGACTTTCCGTCACCACGCGCTCGGAGCCGAGCATCATCGCCTGCTTCGCGCGCGCGAGCTCGGTCGCGGTGAAGCCGAACCGCGCGACCCGCTGGAGCTCGGTCACGAGCGCGTCAAGACCGCGCGCCGCGCCGTCGTTCGAGACGAGCGCCTGGAGAACCGCTTCGTCTCTCGTCCTGGGCGCCGGAAACAGCCCGCGGCCGGCGGCCGCCCTGAGAAACGGCGGATTGGCGCTCTGGCCGAGCTCGTCGAGCCTGGCGCCGAGCATGTCGGCGAACAACTGGTCGAGCATGATCTCGCGATAGCCGCCGACCGACCCCTGGTTGCGCGCCGGCCGAAGGTCGCTGATCTGCACGGCGGTCGCGGTCGTTTCCTTGTCGGTGACGACGGCGGTGCGCGTGCCGGGATGCTCCGGCACGTCGAACGCGGGCCGCGGCCGCTCGGGCGAAGGCGAGGACAGCGACGAAAAATGCTCCTTGATCATGGTGACGACGGCGTCGCGATCGACGTCACCCGCGACAATCACGGCCATCAGATCCGGACGGTACCAGTCGTGGTAGAAGCGCGTTAACGCCTCGCGCTGCGCGTGCTCGATGATGTCGGGCTTGCCGATGGGCGGCCGATCCGCGTAGCGCGATCCTTCGAGCTGCACGCGGCGGATCTTGTCCTGCGTGCGCTCGCCCGCGCCGAGGTGCATCCGCCATTCCGAGAGGACGATGGCGCGCTCGCGATCGATGCCGCTCTGATCGAACGAGGCGCCCTGCGCCCAGTCCTCGAGGACGAGCAGCGCGCGATCGAGCACGCCGGGCACGTCGGTCGGCACCCGCAGCGTGTATTGCGTGTCGTCGTAGCCCGTCGCCGCGTTCGCGTCCGGACCGATGCTCAAGCCGAGCGCCGACAGGAAGTCGACGATGCTCTGCTGCGGAAAGTGCCGCGTGCCTTCGAACTCCATGTGTTCGACGAAGTGCGCCAGCCCCTGCTGGTCGTCGTCTTCCAGCACCGAACCGGCCTTGACGACAAGGCGCAACTCGGCCCGGTTACCGGGTTTCTTGTTCGGGCGCACGTAATACCGCAAGCCGTTCGGCAGCGTGCCGACGACGACTTCCGGATCCACCGGCATCTGTCGCGAAAGGCCATAGGATGCGACCGACGCCGCGGACGTCTCCTGACCGGCGGGCGGCGTCTGGGCCGATGCGACAGCACCCGCGGCGGCAAGCGCGCAGGCGAACACACCGACAAAGGCGAGGCGAAGGCGCGGGAAGCTCATACGTCAATCCTATCGGACAACGCGTGGGTCGTTGGACGTGAATGGGAAGTCGCTCGTCGCGAGGCCGACTGCAGGTGGTGAAACAATTGGCTGGGAGGCAGGGATTCGAGCCAAGTCGCGGCGAGCGTGAGCGAGCCGCGCGATGCCCTAGAGACGCTGCCGAGCAGCCAACGAGCGAACGCGAGTGAGCGAAGTTGGCTGGGAGGCAGGGATTCGAACCCCGATACCGTGGTCCAGAGCCACGTGTCCTACCGTTGGACGACCTCCCAGTATCGGCTTGACCCGAGCGCAGTCAAGGGTGCGCGCCGCGCCGCCTGGCGGAAACTCCAATTATATCGGACACGCAGGCGGGTCCGAAAGGGGGCGCCCCTACTTCGTCGCGTTGGCCACCATGGCGCGGAGTCCGGCGAGATGGTCGAAGCGCGAGTGGAACGGCGGCGTGTTCAGCTGGTAGCCGAGCTCGCTGAAATGATCGGCCGCCCACGTCGGCCCCATGAATCGCCCCCACGTCGCCGACGTCACGCTCACGACGCCGTCGTTGGGACGATCGGCGGCCGTCGGGGCGACGAATTCGATGTAATCGACCGCCGGCTTGAGAACCAGCGACTCGACGCCGACGCCGGCGTACGAGAAATACTTCACGCCAGGCGCATCGGGGTGCGTCGCGTTGAACTTCACCGCCGATCCGGTGGTCAGCTCGCCGAGCGCCTCGAGGCGGATCTTCAGTTCGTCCAACGCGTGCGTCAGCATCTGATACGCGAACGCGCGCACGGCATGCCCGCCCGGATCCTTGCTGACGAGCAGATCGGCGATCGGACTGCCGCGATGCGGCGTCGAGATCGTCGACAGCGACTTGATCCGGCCGGACGAGCGGAGGCCGCGCAGGTCGCTGCTCAGCAGGCAGCGCGTGTCCAGGCCGCCCATGCTGTGCGCGATGACGTGGATGTCCCCCGCCGGAAACGCCTTGTCGATTTTCTCCGCCAGCACCGCCGCGCGGTTCGCGATCGTCTCCGTCGGCGGCACGACCGGAAAGATCGCGCCCGGAAACGCGGCGGCCGCGCCGCGGAAGTACTCCAGCCCCGCGAGATGATTCGGCACGAGGACGCCGGATGCGAAGACGAGGTTCATGGCGGACTCCTTCGACGGAAGGGGACGGGTCTCGGCGCCGCTTGTCTGGGAGACCCGTCCCCGTTACCTGTGCACGTGAAAATCGCTGTACCGCGGATTGATCTCGTTCACGCGCGCAAGCAGCCGCTGCGCGTCTTCTGACTGCCCCGCGTCGCGCGCGATCGTCGCGGCGTGAAAGTACACATGCGCGTCGGCCATTCCCGACGCGAGCGCGCGCTTCTCGGTCTCCATCGCCTCGGCGATCTCGCCGTGACGATACAGCGCCCACGCCAGCGTGTCGACCGCCGGGTACCCGTGGCGCAGCTCGAGATCCTTGCGCGCCCACTTGACGGCCTCTGCGCCGTCGATGCGGACATCCGAATAGAACGCGGCGAGGTGATGGAAGAACTGGACCTCGCCCCGGCCTGTCGACTCGAGATACCCGGCCAGCGCGCGATCGTGCCATTGCTTCGCCTCGCGCGGCTTGCGCGCAACCATGGAGAGATCACCGAGCTGCTGATACAGATCCGGCCGCGGCGCGCGCGCGATCGCCTGCTCGTAGAGCGCGATCGCCTCGTCGAACTCCCGCTCCGCGCCCAGCAACTCCGCCGTGTACTCGTCGACGAGCCAGTAGCCGGAGTACGCGCGGCCCGCCAGGCGATAGTGGCTCGCGGCCTCGTCGTAGCGCCCGCGGCTGAACTGCGTCCACCCGCGCTGCACTTCGACCCACGCGTACGCGCGCATGTCCTTCGCGGTCAGATCGTCTTCGGCCTGCGCGTAGAGCCGATCGCCGCCATCGGTGTCGCCGCGTGCCGCGGTCAGGAACGCGAGCCGCGCGAGCGCGCTCCACATCGACGACGTCGGCGCGCGGCGAACCACCGCCTCGTACCGCTCGCGCGCGTCGTCGTACAACCCGTCCTGCAGATCGACGTCGGCGCGCATCAGCTCGGCGTCCGCATCGCCAGCGGGAATCGGCGCGAGATCGCGACGCGTCGCGGCGAGCCGGTGGACGCGGAAGTCGAGCGCCGCGTTCAACAACGCGAGATCGATGTCAGGACGTTTGTCCGCGAGCGCTCGGGCCACGGCGCCACTGGTTTCGCTGAAATCGCCGGGACGGTTGGTCAGGGTGGCGCGCTGATAGAGGCGGAACGCGCGGCGCGTCGACGCCTCGGGCGTCGATCCCTCCGGCATCGAGGCGATCTCCACGGCCAGCCGCTTCAACTCGCGATCGAAATCCGTCGTCCGCGCCCAGAGGCGCGGCGCGACCCAGATCGCGGCGACGATCGTGGCGAGGCCCGCGATCAGCGCGGCGCGGGCGTATACGAGTCGGGCCACGGGTCGGCCAGGTAGGGGAAGGTCGGGAGGAATTCCTTGTCGTTGACCAGCGGGTTCGGCGGCACCTTCGGTTCGAACGGCAGCGTGTCGAGCGCGGCCTGATTCTGGAGCGTCTCGATGTTGTACGGCGTGCCTTTGAAGTCCGCGCTCATGTCCAGGAAGATTGACAGGAAGCGCGTCGCGACCTGATCCTCGAGCCGCCGTCCGAACGGCCACGTGCCGGTCGTGTCCATGTCGATCGCGCACACGTTCGGCACGAACACCTCGTACGCGTGCCGGACCGGGATGTCGCTCCGGCCCTTGTTCCAGCTGTCATCGGGCATCGTCATCGGCTGGAAGAGCATCTTCTGCACTTTCAGGAACGCCGCGCCGATCTGACTCGCGTCGTACGTGCGCCACACGGACACCGGCGAGTTCTCGTGATCGAACGACGTCTTCAGGCCGAGCGCGCTGACCGACGGCGCGAAGCCCCACCCGAGATGCGCGAGCCGCAGGATGAAATGCGGCGCGAGCCAGAAATTGTTGGCGCCGACCTGACGCGCGTCCTCGCGCTCGTTCAGTCCGGCGTCAGCGAACGGCTGGCCGTCGGTGTCGACGAGCTTGTAGTTGCGCAGCTCGTCCGCCATCGACGCGCGCTCGAGCTCCGCGTGCTGGCCCGGCCGCGTCTCGTGCAGCAGCGCCAGTCCAACGCCGACGCTGACCATGACTACGCCGGCGACGACCTGAACTGGCCGGCGCGAGAGGAACGGCGCGCTGTGTCGTGGCCGCGTCGCGCCGTACAGCACCCAGAGGATGCCGACGGCGATCGCCGCGCCGCCGATGTACCGGGCATTCTCGGCCAGCGCACTCAGCGGCAGCATCGCGCCATCGTCGGGAATCGTCTTGATCTTGCCGGACGCCTTCAGCACCCAGCTCTCGCCCCACGCGTTCACGATGCGATCGTTCTCCGGTGTCTTCGTGATGAAGTTGAGCGGCAGCTCGAGAATGATCGCGTTGACGTTCTTGCCGGCCTGCGCGTCGCGGCCGCTGTAGACGAAACGGTAGTTGCCGTTCTCGTCCTTCTTGAACTTGTTGCCGCTCCAGCCGAGCGGTCCCTGCGGCAGATCCTTCTTGACGCCCCGGCCGTGCAGCGGGTTCGCCGGATCGAAGTTGAACAGCGTGTTGCCGTCGAGCTCGAGAAGCGTCTTGGGAATCTTCAGCTCGCGCGTGTCCGCCATCGCCTGCGGGACTTTGTAGAACTGCGGCGCGTAGTTGATCGAGCGAAAGAATCCCGGCAGGTCGTTGAAGAACGCGTCGTCTCGTCCGCCGACGAAGACGTTGATCGTGGAGCCGTCCGCCGCCTTGACCTTCGTGGCGGTGTTGGCGTCGATCGTCTGCGAGATCGGGCCGCCGGGAAAATCGATGAAGTCGATCTTCACGCGGGTGTTCTGATCGAAGCGGACGCGAACCTCGGCCGGCTTCAGCCGCAGGTACTTGTCCTTCAGCGCGTCGAAGTACTTCAGCAGCGCGTTCAGGCTGTGGTCTTCGCCCATCGGCGCGACGACCCGCGGGTTGGGCGCGAAGAGGACGCGGTACAGCAGGTCGGGATCGAACTCGCCGGCCTTGGGCACGGCCGCGAACGTCAGCGCGACGACGACGCGCTCGACGCCGCCGCTGTGATCGGTGCTGGGAAAACCGAACAGATCGTACAGGTCCGCGCCGTTCTGCGGGACGTCCCAGAAGATCGAATTGACCGCGTTCGGATCGTTGTGATCGGCCGGGCGCGACACGCTCGGTGTCAGCACGCCGGCGGCCACGACGAGAAGCACGAGGGCCAAGCGTGTCATCCGCATGCGCCGCATTATCGAGAGGGGCTCCAGGGGGTGTCAAGGAACGAACACGAAGACTGCGCAAGGCAGTTCGCCGGTTGCCTGCACCGGCCAACCGATTGGCCCGTCATCTTTCTTCTTGCGTCGGCCGCGAAGGACTGGCACCTTGCCCATCATGAAACGCCGTTATTTCACAGCCGCCGCGCTGCTGATTCTGCTGTCCGGCGCAGCCCGCGCGCGCGCGCAAGGACCCACGATCGATCCCGCATTCATCGGCGACTGTCACGTCACCGTGCAAGTCGCCGCCGCCGGCGCGGCGGGAAGGATCGACGTCAGCCTGAACAGGCATCTGTTGACGCGACAGGGCCTCGACGCGAACCGGCGGTCGATCGTCGTGGTCCTGAATGGACCGCTGCAGGACGGCGACATCGTGAGCGTGCGACTCGCCGCGGGCGCGTCGGCGAGCGCGGCGGCGATGCCGCGGCCCACCGCCACGGCACCGGAGTGCGAAGGGCCGCAGCGGCCGACCTTCGACGATCGCGCGGCATTCGAAGCGAGCGCGTACTACGGCCGCTCCTTCGACAACTTCGCGCCTGATTCGATCGGCGCGTACATCAACTCCAGTCAGCTTGGCGACATCAAGTCGCGCTACATCGCGGGCACCGACGTGCAGTACCGTCTCCTCGGCAAGCCCACGTCTGACGTGCAACTCTGGCTGTCGGCGGAGACGCTTCACGGCGTGCGCTCGGCTGATGTCGACTGCACCAATAGAAAGGACGGCATCTGCAGCGGCAAGACGACCGATCAGTACCTCGCGGTGCTGGCGGGAGCGACGAGCCTTGAAGCCTTCTTCGATCCGCGCCTCGAGCTCTTCACGCTGCAGCGGTCGTCGGACTTCCCCGTCAAGGGCTATCTCACCGCGAGGTTCGGCTTTGTCGACGTCGAGGGCGCGCCGAAGGTGTCGCGCGACGATCACGTCGGAGGCGGCCTCCTCGCGCCGACGGGGCCTTTCTCGGGCAGCAGCGCGGAAATCGGTTTCGGGCGGACCGCGTTGTTCGACAGCAGTCCGGGCTGGCATCGCATGAAGATCGACGCGACGCTCATGTTCGACCTGATGCCGGGGCTCGCCGATCGCGTGAACGTCTTCAAGCGCATGGGCGGCGCGACGCGAGGGTTCGTCGAAATCTACATCGACCGGAATCCGGGCGGATCGGCGCCCGACAGCGTGCAGACGTTTGTCGGCGTCTCGTTCGATTTCCGATCGGCCTTCGGGAAGTAAGGGAGCAGGACCATGCGATCGCTGCTGCTCTCCTCGTTGATCGTCGCGACCGCCGCGCTGACCGTGGCCGGCGCGCCGCCGCCGCCGTGCGCCAACTGTCTGAACGCGAGAGTCTGGCCGGTCGATCCGGAAGACTTCAGGAAAACCGGCGACCCGCAATTTCCGGAGACCGCGCGTCTCGCCGAGATGACGAACCGCGTGGATCTCGGCATCGCGTTCTCGGGCGGCGGCACGCGGTCGGCGTCCGCGACGCTCGGCCAGTTGCGAGGACTCAGGCACCTCGGGTGGCTCGATCGCGTCCGCTACATTGCGGCCGTGTCGGGCGGATCGTGGGCGGCGTTGCCGTACACGTATTGGAAGGGCAGAGACGACGACCTCCTCGGCGTGTACGAGGAACCAGCGCAACTGGACCACGACAAAGTCCTGCTGACGCCGAACGGCACGCTCGCGAAGATCATCTCGGAATCGTCAATCGCTGGACCGGGACTGCGCGAAGCCGCCGGGGAGTTTCGAACGTTTGCGCTGCCGGAGAACGCCAACGCGTACATCGACAAGGCGCTCAGCGCGCTCGACAAGAGCCGGCGTGAAGCGGGCCGGGCCAACAAGACGTACTCCCGGCTCCTCCAGGACAAGTTCATCACGCCGCTCGTCGGCAGCCAGTCCGGGCTGCGCGTCGGATGGGAGGAGCGATCGGTCGATCAGATCTCGACGGACAATCCGAGGACGCTGGGCGCGCACGAATTCATCAAGGTGCCCGACGGCCGGCCGTTCTTCATCGCCGGCGCGACGCTCGTGCCGCCGCATCCCGCGTTCTACTATCCGCCGCTCGCGCCGGTCGAGTACACGCCGCTCTACAGCGGCATCCGGCAGCAGTTCGGGGCGATCGGCGGCGCGTACATCGCGACGTGGGCGTACGACAGCGTCGACGTCTCGCCGGGCGAGGGCGGTCTGGTCCGCGTCCGTCCGGCGGCCGACGGCCGGACGTTCACGCCGGCCGACATCATCAGCAGCACCGGCGCCGCGCCGCAACTGACGCTGCTGCTCGGCGCGCGCGGCAAGGGCATGCTCAACAAGATCTTCGGGACGGCGTCCGGCTACTTCCCCGCCTACCATCCGATCGCGGTGCGCGCCACGGGTCCGGCGCTCGACGCGGAAATCCCGCACGGCGACGGCGGCTTCATGGACTACTTCGGCATCATGCCGCTGCTCGCGCGCCACGTCCGCAACATCATCGTGTTCATCAATTCGAACAACGACTTCGATCAGAACGACGATCTCCATTCGCTGTTCTTCGAGGGCGCCAGGAACGACAGCGGCGACAAGTCGATGAATATCGTCTTCACGCCTGCGCGGTACCACGAGCTGATGACCAACCTGGCGCAGCGCCGGACCTCCGGCGCGCCGCCGGTCTATTGCGGCACCAACTGGGAAGTGGCGGCGAACGAGGCGTACAACATCCGCACGTACGGAGACCTCAACATCTGCTGGGTGTACAACCGGCCGACCGGGCAATGGAACGACACGTTGAAGGCGCCGATCAAGCAGATCATGAGCGGCGACACGAAGACGCAGACCGATCTGGAGAAGAAAGCGGGCAGCTTCGCTGATTTTCCGTGGTACAAGACGTTCGAGCAGAAGCCGCCGTATGTCATCGAACTGTCGGTCGCGCAGGTGAATCTGTTGTCGAACCTGACCGCCTGGACCGTCGCCAACAAGGACAGCGCCGCGGCGCTGATGAACGCGCTCGGCCGCGCGTTCGGCGGCCGGCCGCCGGCCGTGCCGGCCGACGGAACACCCGACTAATAACGATGGCGCGGCACGTGCGCGGTATCTGCGTGTCGTGCCTGTCCGCGCTGGCGCTGCTCGGCGCCGCCTGCAACACCGACCTCGGCGGCTGCGTCGACGAGGTGAAGACAGGTGCCCGCCGCATCGCGTCCACGCGCGACGCGCGGTTCCTCGGCAAGGTGCAGGAGGCCACGGCACGCTGCCGCGGCGGCGACGCCGCCGTCAGCTTTCGCGCGGCGCCCTGGGTGGACTGGTCGAACTACTACGCGACCGGCGACACGGGATCGCGATCGTGGTGGCCGAGCAAGAACGCGCGGGGCGTCGGCGGCGCGCTCATCGATCTCGAGTACGAGCGCGTCGAGCTGATCAAGTTCAACCTGTTCGACAACGGCGGGACATTTCCTGGTTACGTGCGCGGCGCTGACGGCGTCGAGGGTCCGGCGATCAAGCAGTGGCCCGAGATGCGCCTGCCGCCGGATCATCCGCGCTACGCCGACGTCGGCGGCGCCGGCGCGCAGCGCTGCTCGGGCGCGCTGATTCGCGGTCGCACGCTGACCGGCATCTGCAACGACCTCTTCAATCCGCTGATGGGATCGACGGGCACGCTCTTCGCGCGCAACGTCGAGTTCGAGTCGACGTTCCCCGACGCCGGCTTGAACGAGATCGCGCGCAACCGGCATGGCGATCGCCTGTCGCTGCTGAAACCGGATCCGCAGGTGATCAGCCGCACGCTTTTCACGCGCGCGCAATCCGATCCTTCGGCGTGCAACGACGGCGCGGGCAAGCCGGGCTTCGCCATCGACGCGAACTGCGATTACAAGCCGGCGCCGTTCTTCAACGTGCTCGCCGCGTTCTGGATCCAGTTCATGACGCATGACTGGTTCTCGCACCTCGACGAGGGCCACAACGGACCGGAGTCCATGCCGATGGGCTGCACGCCGGCCGACGCGGCGCGCCTCGGCTGCCGGCCGGGTGACGCCATCGACAAAGCGATCGTCGCGCAGAGCGATCCGGCGCCGACGTTCGGCAATCCCGCGCGGCTCGCGCGCGCGCCGAAAACATTTCGCAACACGAACACGGCGTGGTGGGACGCGTCGCAGCTCTACGGGTACGACGAGCGCTCGCGCGAACGCGTGAAGCGCGATCCGGCGGATCGCGCGCGGCTGCTTCTCCCGCCTGTCGACGGGCGCCGCTCAGCTGGCGATCGTCAAGGCTATCTGCCGACGCTGGCGCCAGGCGATCCGATGAACGCCGAGTGGGCCGGGCAGGAAGCGACGGCGTTTCCGGACAACTGGACCGTCGGCACGAGCTTCTACCACAACCTCTTCGCGCGCGAGCACAACCTGTTCGTCGACGCGTTTCGCACGCGCGCGGCGGCGACGCCTGACGCCGACAGCGGACTCCGCGATCCGTCGACGCCGGCGCGCGTGATTCGCTATCGCGACGTCAGCGCCGACGAGCTCTTCGACGCCGCGCGCCTCGTCGTCGCGGCCGAGATCGCGAAGATCCACACGATCGAGTGGACGACGCAGTTGCTGTACGACGAGCCGCTGTACAAGGCGATGAACGGCAACTGGAACGGACTGCTCGGCAGTGGCGGCGTCCTGCCCGATGCGCTGACGAAGACGCTCGAGCGTCTGGGCAGCGCGTCGAAGGCCGCGCCGGCCAACGAGCTGTACTCGGTGCTCGCGTCGGGCCCCGGCATCTTCGGCCTCGGGAGCCGCAAGCCAGGGTGGCAGCTCACCAATCCCGGCGATGTGAATGGCGGCGTGAATCATTTCGGATCGCCGTTCAACTTCCCCGAGGAGTTCGTCACCGTCTACAGACTGCATCCGCTGGTGCCCGATCTCCTCGAGTACCGCGACGCCGGCGATCCGGACGTCGTGCGCGCGAAGATCCCGGTCATCGAAACGTTTCGCGCCAAGGCGACGAGCGCCATGCGCGAGCGCGGCCTCGCCGCATGGGCGCTGACGCTCGGCCGGCAGCGGCTCGGGCTGCTGACGCTGAACAACCATCCGCGCTTTCTGCAGCACGTGCCGATGGGGCGCCTGAACAGCGCGACGAATCAGATCGATGTCGCGGCGCTGGACATCGTCCGCGATCGCGAGCGCGGCATCCCGCGCTTCAACGAATTCCGGCGCCAGTACGGCCTGCGCACGCTGGCGGGCTTCGATGACTTCATCGATCCGCATCTGGCCGCGGACTCCCCAGTGCGGCAGGAACAGATGAAAACGGCCGCGGCGCTGCGCGACGTCTACGGGCGGCATCGGTGCGACACGTCCAAGGTGATCACGCTTGCGCAGAAGAACGACGATGGATCGCCGATAGACGACTGTCTCGGCCACCCGAACGGATCGATGGTGGACAACATCGAGGATCTCGACACCGTGGTCGGCTGGCTGGCCGAGCCCGCGCGGCCGCACGGATTCGCGATTTCAGAAACGCAGTTCGTCGTGTTCATTCTGAACGCGTCGCGGCGGCTGTTCAGCGATCGCTTCTTCACGTCGAGCTTCCGGCCGGAGTTCTACACGGCGATGGGCGTCGGCTGGGTGAACAACAACGGGCCGGAGCCGATGTTCGAGCCGGGCGCGATCAACGGCCACGCGCACGAGCCGGTGTCGCCGCTCAAGCGCATCCTGCTGCGCGCGATTCCGGAGCTGGCGCCAGAGCTCGCGCACGTGATCAACGTGTTCGACCCCTGGGCGCGCGATCGCGGCGACTATTACAGTCTTGAATGGAAGCCGCGGCCGGACGCGACGGCCGATAAAGCGTTCTCGAAGAAATGAACCACGGAGGACACGGAGGAAAGGAGGAACGTGGGAATGACGCCTCCGTGCGTTTCCGTGTCCTCCGTGGTTCCATCTTCTTTCCGCAGTTTCAGCGTGTTCTGCGTTCAACGTCGTCCCGTACGTCTGTCCTGACAAGCTCTCGACGGCGCGCCAGGCGTTGCGGTGATGTGACACGCTCGTCACTGCGCTGACACGCCGCCTCGATAGGTTCGGAGCGTGCCCGTCCTGCTCCTGACGCTTCTCGTCGCTCTGACCCCGGTCACCACGGATCCGGCCGACGGCATCACACGCACGCTGCGCGTGGCGCCGGGCGTTCGGGTGATGGTGAGCGCCACCGTCGGCGACATCACGATTGCCGGCTGGGATCGCCCGGAGGTCGAGATCGCGATCGCGAGACGCGCGCCGTCGAGCGATCGGCTGGCCGATATTTCCACGGCCATCGACGCCGGCGCGGAGGCGGTGCGGATCACGGTTGTGCAGCGGGACGGGCTGCGCGATGCGCGGCTGCGCGGCTCCGTCACGATTCACGCGCCCTTCGATCAGGCGTTCGGCGATGTCGAGCTTTTCGAAGGCGCGATCTCGCTCCGCGATCTCCGCGGCGGCATTCGCGCCAAAGTCGACCGCGGATCGATTGACGCCACCGCGCTGTCCGGCGCGATTCGCCTCGAGACGGGCATTGGCGACGTGCGACTCGATCGCGCCGAGCTCACAAATCGCGGCGCGATCCGCCTTCGGACCTTCAACGGCAACGTCGCCCTCGGCTTCGATGGAACGCCCGCCGACGCCAGGATCCTCGCGCTGTCGCTCGGCGGAACGATTCAATCCGAGATCCCACTCACGTTCAAAGCGCAGTTCGGACCGCGCTTCGGCGAAGCGACGCTCGGCCGGGGCGACCGTGTCGTCTCGATCGACGTCGTCCGCGGCGACATCCGCATCGCGCGCGGCGACATCTGACCATCGATGCGCGGCCTGGTTGCATTCGGCATCGCGGTCGCGTGCCTGACGGCGACGACCGCGATGGCAGGGCTCGGCCCGGCGCGCGCACGCACCGAACGCACGCATTCAGACGACGCCAGGGACGAACGCGCGTACGTGGGATCGGACGCGTGCCGGCGCTGTCACCAGGCCGTGTACGCGACGTGGAAGGCGTCGCTCCACGTCCAGATGACGAAGCCGATCGAGCGCGCATCGGTGAAGGGCGACTTCGCGCCGGACGCACCGGTCACGCAGCACGGCCGCACCTACGACATGCGCGCGGCGAACGGCGGCTATTCCATCGCCGTCACCCGCGGGTCCGCTCCGCCTGAAACATTTGACGTCCACTTCACGCTCGGCGCGAAACGGTTCCAGGGATATCTCTCGCGGCTGCCCGACGGACGCATCTACGTCCTGCCGGTCTTCTGGAACGTCGAGTGGAAACGCTGGCTCGACTGGACCGAAATCACGCCGGTCCCGGAATCCGACGGCGACCTGCGTCAGATCTGGAACGTCAACTGCTTCAACTGTCATGCCACGAACATCCAGCGCAACGTCGACGCCGGCACGCGCACGTTCAAGACGACGGCCACGGAGATGGGCGTGGGCTGCGAAGCGTGCCACGGTCCGGGCCGCGCGCACGTTGAGCTGACCACGGGGTGGGACACGCATCCCGACACGTGGCCGGACCTCGATTACAGCCGGGCAAACCGGAACCTCGGCGCGCAGCTTCGGATCTTCTCCGCGCGCACCGCGGATCCGCGGCAGGTGTACGACGCGTGCGCCTACTGCCACGGCAACAAGAAGAACTTCTTCACGAACTTCACGCCAGGCGATCGCCTCGAGAACGCCGCCGAGCTCGCGCTCATCAGCGATCCGGTGCCGGCGAGCGATCCGCAGGGCGAGTTCTGGCCGGACGGACGGCCGAGCCGCTTCAATCGTCCGCAGGCGCTCACGCTGTCGGGATGCTTTCGCAAAGGGAACGTGACGTGCACCGACTGCCACGTCGCGCACGGATCGGTGAACGAGCACTCGTTGAAAGTCCCGATGGAAGAGAGCGATCGGCTGTGTGTTCAGTGCCACGCGAAGGCGGGTGGGGCGGGTGGGGCAGGGAAGGAAGAACACAGTCATCACGCGGAGGATTCGGCGGGCAGTCGCTGCGTGAACTGCCACATGAGCGACGTCAACTGGCGGCTGCTCACGCGGCGGCGCGATCACACGTTCGCGGCGCCGGTGCCCGAGATGACCGCGCGCTACGGCGTCCCCAACGCGTGCACGACGTGCCACGAGGATCGACCGCCGGAGTGGGCGGCGAAGACGATGGACGCGTGGTACGGCGACGCGACCAGACGTCGGGCGGCCGTGCGAACCGCGGATGCGATTTACGGCGCCGGCAGCGGTGACCGCGCGGCTGTTCCCGAGCTCGAGGCGCTCGCGCTCGATCGAAGTCAGGGCGCGCTGCTTCGCGCGAGCGCGGCTGGATTCCTGGGGCGCGCGACCCTGACGGCCGGGCCGCCGGGCGTGTCGGGCGCGGCGAGCGCCCCGGGAACGACCGACGCGCTCACGCGCGCCACGAGAGATCCCGAACCGATGGTGCGAATCGCCGCTGTGCGATCGCTCGGATCCACAGGCGCCGACGACAGCGGCCAGGTGGTCGCGGCGCTCGTCGCCCGGCTGCGCGATTCGGTCCGCGTCGTCCGCGTCAGCGCGGCGGAGGTGCTGCTGGATCTCGGCATCAGCCAGCTCGACGGCCCTTCAGGCGCCGCGTTGCGTGAGGCGCAGGACGAGTATGCGGAAAGCCTGCTCGCGTTTCCGGACGAGGCATCGCGCCAGACGTCGCTCGGCTGGCTGAGAGCGTCGCAGGGGCGGACCGATGAAGCCTCGCGGGCGCTGCGCCTCGCGCGGACGCTCGATCCGAACGACGCCAGGCCGCTCGTCTATCTCGGCGTCCTCGCGGCGCGGGCGGGCCGATACAACGACGCGATGGCGCAGTGGCGCGCGGCGCGGGAGATCAATCCGCGATATCCCAACATCGATCGGATGATTGATGAGGCGCGACGGCGAACGTCGCGACCCTAAAGGTCGCGCTACAACTTCTTCCGCACGACTTCGGTGGAATCGAGGTAGCGCTTGCCGGCGACAACGGACACGTGCGCGGTCAGTTCGTAGGAGTCGTCCGGCGTCTTGACGGTCTCGTTGACGTGCTCGACCTTCACCGACGCCGGGGACGGCCCGGTCCGCAGGCCTTCCTCGATCACGCGGCCCGTCATGGTCGGCGCCGGTCTCATCCCGAGCAGACGCAGCAGCGTCGGCGCGACGTCGACGTTGCCCGTCGGCACGTCGCTCGTCGCGTGCTCGCGAAAGTCCGGGCCGGCGGCAATCAGCGTGTTGTGAATGTCCCACGCGCTCGACGCCCCATGACCGGCGACGCCGCCGTCCGTCGTCTTGCCAGGGAATCCTTTGTCGTTCTTCTCGCTGTTCCAGTTCGACGACACGAGAATCTCGCCTGACCGCGCGTGATTCCAGTGCGCGACGTCGAACGACAGCGTGCCGGGCACGACGCCTTCCGTCCCGCCGCCAGGCGCCGGCCGCGTGAAGATCGCGCCGACCTCGGGCCGCTTCTGAAGCGCGGCGACGATCGCGGCGACGCGCGCCGAATCCTTTCCCGACCGCAGATAGATCGCGCCCTCGGCGACGACGATGTCCTTCGAGCCGTCGGGCATGGGCCTGGCGAACGGCTCGACGAGCGACGCGAGGCGGAATCCGCCCGCGTGCGTCGAGAAGCCGTGATCGGACGTGACGATGATGTTCGTGCGATCGAGAAGCCCCTTCGCGCGCAGCGTGTCCTCGATGCGACCGATCCCACCGTCCACGAGCGAGAGGGATTTCGCGGTCAGCTCGGCGCCGATGCCGTTCGCGTGCGCGGTGCCGTCCGGATCGTTGAGCCACATGAAGGTCACGTCGGGATGGATCTCGTCGAGGCCGACCTTGAGGTACGCATCGATCGCCCACTGGTTCTGGCCGTCGTTCGGCGTCGCGTGCGGCGGCGGCGGACCAATTACCGCTGCCGCATGCGCGCCGAGCGACGGCGGGTACGAGAACTCGTAGTGAATCGTCGCGCCTCTCTCCGACGTGTGGTTGAGGAGGAACGCCGAGCCGCTCGAGCCACTGCTGACGGCAAGGACTCTCTTCCCGGTCTGATCCAGAATTTCGCCGATCGTTGGCGCCGTCAGCAGCTTCGTTTCCGCGCGCTCAGCGGCTTCGAGATTCGCTTTCTCGCCGGTGTCCAGCCCCTTTGTGGCGTTCGCCTTCGGTATATAGATGTTGTTCCCCATCAGCCCGTGCGTCTCGGGATACGCGCCCGTGACGAACGACGGCGAGTTGACGCGCGTGACGGTGGGAAACACGGAATGGTGCGCGTTGAAGACAATGCCGCGCTGGCCCAGGCGGTACAGCCGCGGCATCACCTCTGGCGTCACGTAGTCGGGACGGAGGCCGTCGACGACGATCACCAGGTGCGCGTGCGGCGGCGGCTGCTGCGCACGCGAGCCCGCAACAATTGTCAGTGCTGCTACGACCGCCGCCAGTGCTCGTTTCATCGGTTCTCCCGCTCGGCTGAAAGCCTCGCGCTACAAGTCTTCTACCAGTCAAATTTCACGCCGAAGCGAACGATCCGCGGCGGAATCACACTCGACGGCCGCAGGTAGCTCGAACCCGATCCCCACGTGATGAAGTCTTCGGGATTCGAGTTGAGCAGGTTGTAGAAATCGAGCTGCGCGCTGATCTTCGACCGCGCCGAGAGCGTGAAGATGCGCTCGACTCGCGCGTCGACGATCGCGACGATATCCTGCGTCTGCGTGCCGAGCGGCTCGGCCAGCACCCGCTGGCTGCCGTAGTTCAACGCCGCCACGAACGTCCTGCCGAACGGCTGCCCCGCCTGCGCGCGCACGAGCGGCGAGAACTGCATGTGCCACGGACCCGGAATCACGGCGTGCACTTTCGCGTTCCACAGCGCGTAATGATACCGCCCGTCGTCCGCCGCGTTGATGAGATCGTTGGGGCTGAGGGGCGAGTCGGCCGAACGCACGGGGTTGGCCGCCGCGCCCGGCGACGCGAGATTTTCGCGATTCCACGTGATCGAGTAGGTCGCCATCAGCGACCAGCCCGCGTTCATGCGCCGGTTCCCGGTGATCTCCCACGTGTAGTAGTCGTTCACGCCTGGCGCGTTCCGCACGAGGTTGTTCACCTGGCCCAGGTTCGCCGCGGCCAGATTGAACATCTGGATCAGGGGACCATCGTCAGAGGTGCCGGTCTTGCCGTCCGGACCGGGGTCGCGCACCTGGATCGGGACGTTGAATGCCTCGAACGGCTGCGACAGGTTCATCGTCTGGCGGATTTGACGCTGGCCGCGCCACACGACGCCGGTCCGCAGCGAGAAGTTCGGCAGCAGCTCGTGATCCAGCCACGCGGCGAGCTCGTCGGTGTAGGTGTCTTCCAGATTCGGATCGAGCACGGAGCCGACGCCGCCGACTTTCGACAACAGCCGGCCCTGTTCGGTCGGCTGGAACGTGCGGTCATGGTTCGGATCGGTCCACGCGTAGCGCTCGTACGCCGTGGCGATGTTGGCATTCACGCTCGACGCGACGTTGACGTCCGGATTCCACCAGTAGCGCCCCGCGTTGGCCTTGATCACGGTCTTGCCGGCCTGGTCGATCTTGAACGTCACGCCGACGCGCGGCGCCGGGAGGTTCCACGTCTTCACGTTGTCGATCGCGGCGAAATCCGCCGCCGTCGCGAACTGGCTCGCCGGCCGCGACTGCGCGGGCAGGTACGATCGATAGTGATCCGTCCGCACGCCGAGGTTCAGATTCACGCGGCGGCCGACGTTCCAGCTGTCGGTCAAATACAGGCCGGCGGCGAACAGCCGGTTGACGGAATTCGACGGCTGATACTCGCGCAGCGCCTGCGCGATGCCGTTGTTGAACTCGAGCAGCAGACTGCCGGGATAACCGATCTGGTCGCGCTCCTGCGTGTCGCGATACAGCTCGAAGCCGGCCTTGAAGTTGTGCGTGCCGCCCCAGCCGTTCTTGAACGCGCTCACCGATCCGAGCAGCTGATTGCGGTTCACGTTCTCCGTCCATCCCGTATTGCCACCCGTGACCTGCAGGTTGCCGACGTCCTCGCGGCGCGTGTCGTCGGAGTAGACGCCCGAGATCCAGGTGTAGCCGACGCGGCCCGCGCGGATTTCCGCGAACGCGGCGTTGCCGAGCACGCGGTCGTACTCGCCCTTCCAGACCCAGCCGTAATAGTCCTGGTTCGCCGTCGCGTCCTGGCTGCTGAACAGCGCGAAGCTGCGCGACCCGCCGGGTCCGCCGATGAGCGCCGTGTCCTGCCGGTACGGCTGCAGCTTCTTGCCGCCCTGGCCGTACAGAATCAGCTTGTCCGCGGACGAGAGCTGATAGGTCGCCTTGCCGGTGTAGTTGGTCAGCTTCGTCTCGAACGGGCGGATGGTGAAGTTCGGATAGCGCGCTTGCGAGCGCTCGTCGCGGTACGACGAGTACCACCACAGCTTGTCCTTCATCAACGGGCCGCCGGCGTCGGCGTTGCGATCGTAGAACTGATGCAGCCGGTTGTCGCTGGTGCTCGCGACGCCCTGTGCCAGCTGCGCCGCGTCGATGTCGTACGACTGGAGGTTCTCGTTCTCGTAGTTCGCCATCGCGCTGCCGTGGAACTGATTGCCGCCCGATTTGCTGATGAACTGGAACTGCACGCCCGGCATCGCCATGTCCGCGGAGTTGCCGGCCGCGTTGACCGAGACTTCCTGGAACGATCCGTAGTCGTAGTAGAACGTGACGGACCCGCCGGCCGAGCCTATCTGCGACATCAGCATGCCTTCGATCATCGGCTGGTTCTGCGCGCGCGTGCCGTAGGTGACGAACTGCGACTGCGATCCCGCCGACGCGCCGCCGACGTCGACGACGGCCTGGCGGACGCCGGGCGAGGCGGCCATCAGTGACCAGATGTCGCGTGCGTTCGGAATCGACGCCAGCCGTTCGGCGGTGTAGTTCGTCTGAATGCGCGTGGCTGACGCGTCGACAACGGGCGACGCGCCGGAGACGATCACGGTTTCCTGCACCGACGCAAGCGTCAGCTTCAGGTTGACGCTCGCGGTGAAGCCGACGAGAACCTCGATGTGCTCGCGCACCGCGGTCCCGAATCCCGCCAGCTCGTAGACGAGCCTGTATTCGCCGGGCGGCAGGCCCTGGAAGCGGTACGCGCCCCTGACGTCGGTCACCGTGGACACGACGCCCATCTGCGCGGGACCGGAAATGGCGATCGAGACGCCGGGCAGGAACGCATCGCTCTCGTCGGTCACCCAGCCGTTCACGGCGCCGGTGGTGACGCTGACAGTTTGGGCCGTCGTGGGACTGGCGGAGGCCAGCGGGAAGATCAGGCAGAGCAGTACCGCGAACCGAACGTTCATGTTGTCCCTCCTCAAGGGAGGAACAACGTAGCGGCGCGGCGTCTCCGCGCCGAGACGACGCGGTCACGCGATCGTAAATGTTACGTCGCGCCGGCGTATCTACCCCACCTGCCCCACCCGCCTCACCTGCCCCACCGACCCTGAAGGGTCGCGCTACGGTTCGGACGGCACCGTCCACTCGCCGCGGCGCATGAGCGGTTCGGCGCGGCCGTCAGGCAGCACGCCCTCGACGTCGAGCTCGCCTGAACCGATCATGAAATCCACGTGCGTCGCGCTGCGATTGCCCCCGGCCCGCGCGAACGCCTCATCGTCCATCGTCTCGCCGCCGTCGAGCGTGAACGTGTACGCCGTGCCGAGCGCGACGTGGCTGGCGGCGTTTTCGTCGAACAGCGTGTTGTAGAACAGCAGGCCGGACGCCGAGACCGGCGAGCTGTGCGGGACGAGCGCAATTTCGCCGAGCCGCGCCGCGCCTTCGTCGGTCTCGACGAGCTGACGCAGCATCGCCTCGCCGCGCCGAGCGGAGAGCTTGACGACGCGGCCGGCGTCGAACGTCAGGCTGAAGTCCTCGATCAACGTGCCGCCCCAGCTCAGCGGCTTCGTGGACCGCACATGACCGTCGACCCGATCCTTGTGCGGCATGGTGAAGACTTCCTCGGTCGGCAGATTCGGCGCGAACGGAATTCCTCCGCGGCTGGTCGATCGGCCGCTGACCCACACATGACCGGCCGGCAGCCCGATCGTCATCGCGGTGCCGGGCGCCGTGTACTTCAGCGCCGTGTACCGCTTCCGGTTCAATCGATCCCGGCGCGCCGCGAGCGCCGCGAGGTGCGTCTCCCAGGCCGCGATCGGATCGGGGCGATCGAGGCGGCACAGGCGGCCGATCGCGTTCCACAGCTGGCGCATCTGCTCGGCCGGGGGGCGCTCGGGAAACACCTTCGCGGCCCACGCCGCCTCCGCGGCCGCGGCCACGCACCAGTTGGTTGCGTTGCGCGAAATGCGCTCGCGGAAACCGCTCACGTGCCGCGCCGTTGCGAGCTGTACGGCGCCGACGAGATCGGACGGCTGATGCGTCAGCTGATCGGGATCGTTGGCGTAGATGGAAAGGACGGCGTGTCCGGCGTCGACGTGCTCGACCAGCGCTTTGGGAAGCCACGCCGAATATTCGCCGAACGACTCGCGCGGCGCTTCGTTGAAGCGGATCGTCACCAGCGAGGCATCGCCCCAGATGGCCTCGACCAGCGGCGAACCCATGCGGTACGCGGCCGCGGCCACGGATCGCACGAGGCCGGCCGCCTCGAGCGCCACGCCGCCGTTGGCCAGCGGTCCGATGACGAGCAGACGTTGACCCGGCCGCAGGTTGAGGCCGACCTTCACGATCAGGTCCGCGTAGGTTGCCAGTGCTTCGCCGGTCATATCGCTCGCCTGAAAGGCTCGCGCGACACGTCTCACCCGCCCCACTTGCCCAGCCGCGCGTGCACTCTCTCGCGTCCGAGCAGCGCGAGGACTTCGAACAGTCCTGGGCTCGCGGTCTTGCCCGTCACCGCCACGCGGACCGCATGGATTAATGATGCGGCCTTCACGCCGCGCGCGTCGGCCAGCGATCGCAGCGCCGCTTCGGTCGACGCGGCGTCGAACGCCGGCAGCGCGGCGAATGCCTGATCGAGCGCGGCGAGATGCGCGGCCATGCCGTCGGCGCGCAGATGCTTCTCGACCGCCGCGGGGTCGTAGTCAATCGCGTCGGCGAAAAATAGCCGTCCCTGCGACGCGAAGTCGTCCAGCCGCGTCGCGCGCGGCTGCAGCAGCTCGAGAATCGCGACGAACCACGCGCGGCGATCGCCGAGGTACGCGTCGCTCCACAGGCCCGCGGCCTCGAGCGACGGCTTGATCCGCGTCGCGAGATCGTCGGGCGAGAGCCGCATGATGTACTGCTGGTTGAACCAGTCCAGCTTCTCGGGATTGAAGACGGCGTTGCCGCCGCTGATGCCGTCGAGCGTGAACGCGGCCGCCAGCTCGTCGCGCGTGAACAACTCCTGATTCGTGCCAGGCGACCAGCCGAGCAGCGCGAGAAAGTTCATCATCGCTTCCGGCAGGAATCCCTGCCGCGCGTACTCCATGACGGACGTCGCGCCGTGGCGTTTGCTCAGCCGCTTCTTGTCCGGCCCGAGAATGAGCGGCACGTGCGCGAACTGCGGGACGCCGGCGCCGGCGGCCCGGTACAGCAGAATCTGCTTCGGCGTGTTGGAAATGTGATCGTCGCCGCGCACGACGTGCGTGATCTTCATCTCGACATCGTCCGACACGACCGACAGCTGGTAGGTCGGGTTGCCGTCCGATCGCAGGATCACGAAGTCTTCGATCGTCGCGCCGTCGATCTCGATCGGACCGTGGACGAGATCGTCGAAGCGCACGACGCCGGCCGGCACGCGGAAGCGCACGGCGCGAGGACGTTTGTCGCGCTCGCGCGCGGCGATCTCGTCCGCCGTCAGATGCGCGCACGTCCTGTCGTAGATCCAGCCTCCGCTCGCTTTCTCGCCGGCGTCGCGCCTGGCTTTGATTTCTTCGGGGGTGCAGTAGCAGTAGTACGCGCTGCCGTTCGCGACGAGTTGCGCGGCCATCGCGCGATGGCGATCGATTCTCTGCGACTGAAAGTACGGCCCGTACGCGCCGCCCTTGCCTGGGCCTTCATCCCAGTCGAGGCCGAGCCAGCGCAGGCCGTCGAGAATGCCGCCGACCATCTCGTCCGACGATCGTTCGGTGTCGGTGTCTTCGATGCGGAGAACGAAGACGCCGCCGTGGCGCCGCGCGAAGAGCCAGTTGAAGAGAGCTGTACGCGCCCCGCCGACATGGAGGTAGCCGGTGGGAGATGGAGCGAAGCGGACGCGGGGGGAAATCACGGGCGGGCTAATTTGGTCATCGAGTCATCTGATTATCTAGTCATTGATGGGTTCATTTGCCCTCTTTCAAAT
>JAIQFX010000171.1 GCA_020073005.1 Terriglobia bacterium
GAAGCCGTCGGACTGCCACAGGCCGGCTGAAGCCGGCCACCACGGCGGCGTGACTACGGCTGAAACCTGACGCTGCGCCACAGCGCGGGCGCGTCGTACACCTTGCCGTCCTTGATCGTCCAGCGCACCGTGCGGACGTTCTGAATCTTCTCCAGCGGATTCGCGTTCAGCACGACCATGTCCGCGCGCTTCCCTTTCTCGATCGTCCCGAGCTCGCCGTCCAGCTTCATCGCTCTCGCTGAGACGATCGTCGCCGCCTGCAGCGCCTCCATCGGCGTGAAGCCCGCCTCGACGTAAAGCTCGATCTCGCGGTGCACGCTATGGCCGGGAATGCCTTCGTCCGTCCCGGCGACGACGGGCACGCCCGCATCGTGCAGTGCCTTGACGATGCGCAGTCCGCGCTCGAGTCTCGTACGCGCGGTCGCTGAATCGATGCCGGCCGTGCCGGCATTCGAGAACAGCCGGAACAGCGGCGGCGGAATCTTCGGCGCGGCAGGCTGAAACGCCGCGATCGGCGCGCCGGCCGCGTGGCCGAGCAGCTCGTTCCACGACTGCGTCGGATCGATCACGGTCTTGTGTTCCTTCAGCACGCCGATGATCCGGTTCACGTCATCCGATCCCGCTTCGCCGCGGATCGCGAGATGCGCGATCTGATCCATGCCCGCGATCGCCGCTTGATCGATCGTCATGCCGTTGGGCACGTGACCGGTGACCGTCATGCCGAGCCGGTGCGCCTCAGCCGAAATCGCTTCGACCATCGGCGGCGTGATCAAGCTGTAGATCTTGATCTGCTCGAACCCGGCGTCGTGGTACTTCCCCACGACCTGCTTCGCTTCGTCCGGCGTCGACGCGTAGTACACGCCGAACGCATTCGGCCCGGGACCGTCGATGAGGCCGGCGAGCAGCAGCCGCGGGCCGAGCGCGCGGCCGCCGTTGATGTCCTTGCGCAGGGCCGTGATGAATTCGAACTCGTTGCCCATGTCGCGGACGGTCGTCACGCCGGCGCCGAGGTACACCGGCGCCCACTCGACCTGCGTGACGTGCGTGTGCATGTCCCACAGGCCGGGAATCACGGTCTTGCCGGTGATGGGCACCGTTGCGACGCCGTCGGGAATGACGACCGACGCGCGCGGGCCGACGTCGGCGATCCTCCCGTCCTTCACGACGATCACGCCATCGGCGATCGCCGCGCGCCCGGTCCCGTCGACAATGGTCCCGCCGACCATCGCATACGTGCCTTTCTTGAGCGGCGGCGTCAGCCTGGTGATGCCTTCGAGATCCCCGAGGCGATCGAACGTCGCGCGCTGGACGAACGCGACGAGCGCGGATTCGAGATCCTCGCGGACGGCCTCGAAGCTCAGCCCGCCGGCGCGCGTGATGGCCGCGGCGAGCGACTCGTCGTCGTCGAGCCAGAGCGTCTCGCGTCCCCAGACGACGCCGTCGATCACGAAGCGCTCGAGGCGGACGGTTTTCGTGGCGATCCGAATCGCCTCACGGCCGCGGCTCTCGATGAAGACGTCGTTGCCGGGCGAACCGGGAATCGTGCGAATGACGCGCGGCTGGCCGTGCTGCTTCCAGTAGCGGAGCATCAGCATCTGCGCGGCGAACGGCGCGTAGCCGTCGACGGTGTAGAACGGCGCCGGCAGCATGACGTTCGCCGTGGCGCCGTCGGCGCGCACCGTGGCGCTCGTGCCCTCGACGGCGACGTCCGAGTCCACGTTGACGAAGCGATAGCTCTTGCCCTTCGCCGTGAAATGGACCGGCGTGTAGTCGGCCCTGGTCCGCAACGTCGCGTTCAGGTGGACGTTGCCGCCGCGGTCGGTGAAATCGAAGTCCGAGGACAGCTGGAGCGCGTCGCCATCGTGACCGATGTCGTAGCGCTCGTAGCCGATCGGCTTCTGCACGTAGTGGAGCCGCAACGTCCCGTGCTCGACGGACGCCGGCGGCGCCCGCACGAAACCGAAGAGGGCCGCGCCGAAGATCGAGGCGAGCGCGATACGCATGGCGCGTATGATATCCCGCATGAGCTACCCCGTCGTCGTCAACGTCGAGCCCCTGCGGACGAACCGGAACCGGCTGACCGTCGCGTTCCGCCTGCTGCTCGCGATCCCGCATCTGATTCTCGTGGGCGGCGTCGGCTTCAGCTTCTCGTCGCGATTCGCGAGGACCGGGTACGGCAGCGAGACCGGCTTGCTCGGCGCCGTCGCGATCTTTCTCGCGATCGTCAGCTGGTTCACGATCGTGTTCGCCGGCACGCACGTCATCGGCATCCGGCAGTTCACGACGTTCTACATGCGCTGGCGCGTGCGCGCGCTCGCCTACTTGATGCTGCTCGAGGATCGGTACCCGCCGTTCGGCGACGCGGAGTATCCGGCGTCGCTGACGATCACGGATCCGGCCGGCCCGCGCGATCGCTTGACCGTCGCGTTGCGGATCTTCCTCACGATCCCGCATTTCATCGTGCTGTTCTTCATCGTGTTCGCGTGGTGGATCACGGGGATCGTGTCGTGGTTCCTGATTCTGTTCACCGGCGAGTATCCGGAGGGACTCTACGAATTCGGCGTCTGGACGCTGAGATGGGTGCTGCGCGTCGAAGCGTACATGCTGCTGCTGGTGGATGAGTATCCACCCTTCTCACTGAGCTGAATTGGGTAATTGAGTAGTTTGGTAAATTGGGTAATCGCGATCACGCGCCGCGTCGGAATCTGAAACGTAGCTCCTTGGCCAGACCTCCGAGGTCGGGATACACAGTCGAGAACGACACACCCATCGCGTCGAGTTCTTCGAAAATGGCTCCCGCATTGGAGCGAGGAACCAAGTACTTCCAAAAGTAGCCGCCCTGAACT
>JAIQFX010000103.1 GCA_020073005.1 Terriglobia bacterium
GGCGTCTACGCGCCGGGCCCGCTCAACGCGATCACCGACGTCGCCGGCGTGCGCGTCGGGCAGACGACCGTCATCGAGGGCGATCAGGTGCGCACCGGGGTGACGGCCGTCGTGCCGCACGGCGGCAACGTGTTCCAGGACAAGGTCGCGGGCGCCGTCTTCGTCGGCAACGCGTTCGGCAAGCTCGCGGGATCGACGCAGGTCGCCGAGCTCGGCACGATCGAAACGCCGATCGTGCTCACCAACACGCTCAGCGTCGGCACCGCGATGGACGCGGTCGTCCGCTACACGCTCGCGCAGCCGGGCAACGAACAAGTGCGATCGGTCAACGCGGTCGTCGGCGAAACCAACGACGGCGGCCTGAACGACATCCGCGGTCTGCACGTGACGACGCAGCACGTGCTCGACGCGATCGCGAACGCGAAGACGGGACCGGTCGCCGAGGGCGCCGTCGGCGCGGGAACCGGAACCGTCTGCTACGGCTGGAAAGGCGGCATCGGCACGTCGTCCCGAAAACTCGATCGCACCGGTTACACCGTCGGCGTGCTGGCGCAGACGAACTTCGGCGGCAACCTGACGATCGGCGGCGTGCCGATCTTCAGGACGCTGCAGCCGCCGGCGCGCGGACGCGGGCGAGGCGCGGCGCCCAACGACGATTCCAGGGACGCCGACGGATCCTGCATGCTCGTCGTCGCGACCGACGCGCCGCTCGACGCGCGCGATCTCCGCCGCCTCGCCGCGCGCGCCGTGTACGGCCTCGCGCGCACCGGGTCGGCGTACAGCAACGGCAGCGGCGAATTCGCGGTCGCCTTCTCGACGTCGCCCGAGATGCGCAGCCGCTTCAACGAAACGGCGCCGCGCGCGCACCAGACGCTTCCGACGGACGCGACGTCGCCGCTCTTCGAAGCCGCGCTGGAAGCGACCGAAGAGGCCGTGTACAACTCGCTCTTCCAGGCGACCACGATTAGATCGGCGATTGGAACCGCGGAGGCGATTCCCATCGATCGCGTGCGGGAGCTATTAAAGAGGTAGGGCCGATGCGCATCTATCTCGCTTGTACCGTTCGTGGTGATCGCGGCGGCGTCGTCGCGGGGCGCGCCATCGGCGCGCGGCTTCAGCATCACGGCCACGAGGTCCTGACGACACACCTGCTCCGGGACGATGTCGAGACGGCGGAGTCGCAGTTGACGGAGCGCGACGTGTTCGAGCGCGATCTCGACTGGCTGTCGCAGTGCGACGTGCTGGTCGCCGAAGCATCCGGATCGAGCTACGGCGTCGGCTTCGAGGTGGGCTACGTGCTCGGCCGCGCGGCGCAGACGGGCCAGCGCGTCGTCCTGCTCTACCACACCGAACGCCGCCACGCGGTGTCGCGTCTGATCACCGGCAACTCCGACGCCGCCTGCACGACGCTCGGCTATTCGTCAATCGACGAACTCGTGGCCCTGATCGATGAGCGCTTCGCAGGGCATTAGCTCCGCGCCGTTCTCGCCGCACACCGCATAGCGCACCGCGTCTCCGCCGTAGAGCGCCACGCCCGCGTAATCGCCAGCCGCATTGACGATGTAGAGCTTCACGTTGAAGTTGGGCGCGCCGCGCGCGTTCAGCAGCGACGGATCGACGGTGGTGTCCTTGATCTCCTTCAGCGCGGCCATGCCGGCGTCCTTCGGGTGCGCGCCGCGGCGCATCGCCTCGACGATCGCGAACGACGACAGGCTGTACAGCGTCGACTCGCCGCGTCCCGTCGCGCCGGCCGCGCCGACACCGCCGCGGACGTACAGCCCGGCGCCGGGAATCGGCGAATCGCCGACGCGGCCGGGAATCTTCCACGCGAGGCCGCTCGTCGACGTCACGCCGCAGACGTCGCCCTTGGGGCCGATCGCGCTGCACGTGATCGTGCCCCAGAGATGATTCGGATCGATGAGCCCTTCGCGCGACATCGCGAGGCCGATCTCGTAGCCCGCCTCGGCGCGGCGGCGGGCGTCCGCGGCGAGCGACGGGTCGGTCGACAGAAGCGCATCCAATCGCCGGCGCCAGTCGATCCACAGTCCGCGCGACCGCGGCGTCATCAGATCGCCCTGCGGCGCGAAGCCGCGCGAGATCGCGAAGTCCAGCGCGCCCTGCCCCGCCAGCAGATGGTGATGCGTTTCGACCAGCACGCGATGCGCGACGGCCGCGGCCGTCGCGATGCCTTCGAGCGCGGCCACGGCCCCCGCGCGCCCGCGCGAGCCGTGCATGCAGCACGCGTCCAGCTGGACGACGCCGTCGGCATTGGGCAGACCGCCGAATCCGACGCTCGTCTCGGTTGGATCCAGCTCGACGATGGTCACGCCGTCGACGATCGCCTCGAGGGGATCGGCCGGATCGGCGCCATCGGTCATCAGCCGGAACACGCGCTCGACACACGTCTCCGTCCCGCCGTTGCGGTATTGATGCCCGTTCGCCGACGCGATCACGAGAGGAGTCATGCGATTAGTATTATTGACGCTCCTCGCCTCGGCCGACTACGATCTTCCCCGTCTTGCCCACGCCGGATCCCAATCGCCACATCCCACTGGACGCGGTGCGCGACGCGGCCGCGGCCGTGTACGGAGCCGCAGTACGGACACCGCTCGTCCGATTGTGGGCGGACGCGCCGTCGCCGGAGATCTACTTGAAGCTCGAGGCGCTGCAGCCCATCGGCTCGTTCAAGATCCGCGGCGCCTACAACGTCATCCGCCAGCTGCCGGCCGACACGCTCCGCGAAGGCGTGTGGACGGTCAGCGCGGGCAACGCGGCGCAGGGCGTCGCGTTCGCGGCGCGCAAGGCCGGCGCGCGCTGCTCGGTCATGGTGATGGACACGGCGCCGGAGACGAAGATCCGCGCGATCGAGCGCCTCGGCGCGACCATCGTCCGCGCGACCTACGACGAATGCTGGCGCACGGTCATCGCGCACGGATCGGATCGCATGACCGGCCACTTCGTCCATCCGTTCGACGATGACCGGTTCATCGCGGGCAACGGCACGGCCGGCCTCGAAATCCTCGAAGACCTGCCGGACGTCGACGCGATCGTCGCGCCGCTCGGCGGCGGCGGACTGCTGTCGGGCATCGCCGCGGCGGTGCGCGCGCTGAAGCCGGGCACGAACATCTACGCGGCCGAGCCGGAGACCGCGGCGCCGTTGTCGGCGTCGCTCGCCGCGGGCCGCGCGGTGTACTTCGAGACGTGGCAGGCGTCGTTCGTCGACGGCGCGGGCGGCAAGTCGGTGCTCGACACGATGTGGCCGCTGCTGAAGCCGCTCGCCGGATCGATCGTCGTCTCGCTCGACGACGTCGCGCGCGGCATGAAGCTCGTCGCCGAGCGCGCGCACGTCATCGCCGAGGGCGCGGCCGGCTGCGCAATCGCCGCGGCGCTCAGCGGGCGCGCCGGCGCCGGCAAGATCGTCGCCGTCGTCTCGGGCGGCAACATCGACCTGCCGACGTTCGCGAAGCTCGTCGGAGCGTGCGAGTGAAGCGGTATTCCAGTCTGCCGTCGGTCCCCGCGCGGATCAACCGGATCGAGGAGCTCGCGACCGGCCTCTGGTGGAGCTGGCATCCGGACGCGCGCGAGGTCTTCCGGCACCTCGACTACCAGCTCTGGCGCGCGACCGCGCACAACCCGGTGCGGATGCTGTGGACGATCCCCCGCGAGGCGCTGGCCGCCGCGGCCGGCGATGCGACGTTCCTCGCCCACTACGATCGCGCCGTCGCGGCGCTCGACGCGGAACGCCGCCCGGGATCGACGTGGTGGGAGCAACGCTTCCCGCAGCTCGCGGGCCAGGCGATCGCGTACTTCTCCGCGGAGTTCGCGCTGCATCAGTCGCTGCCGATTTACGCCGGCGGCCTCGGCGTGCTGGCCGGCGATCACTGCAAGGAAGCGTGCGATCTCGGCGTCCCGCTCGTCGGCGTCGGGTTCATGTACCCGCAGGGCTACTTTCATCAGCACGTGTCCGTGGAGGGCTGGCAGGAAGAAAGCTACGAGCGTCTGAACTGGGCCGACGCGCCGATTCAGGCGGCGCTCACGCCGGACGGCCGCCCGTTGCTGACGGCGGTCCCGCTCGGCGATCGATCGGTGCTCGTCGCCGTCTGGCGCGTTCTCATCGGCCGCGTCACAATCTACCTGCTCGACACCGATCTCGAGGAGAACGCGCCCTGGGATCGCGAGCTGTCGGCGCGCCTGTACGGCGGCGATCAGGAAACGCGCATCCAGCAGGAGATCATTCTCGGCATCGGCGGCGTGCGCGTGCTGCGCGCGCTCGGCATCACGCCGGGCGTGTTCCACCTGAACGAAGGCCACGCCGGGTTCGTCGTCCTGCAGCGCATCCGCGATCTGCTCGAGCGCGGATCGACGTTCGACGCGGCGCTCGACGAAATCCGCCGCTCGACCGTGTTCACGACGCACACGCCCGTGCCGGCGGGCCACGACGCGTTCCCGTTCCACCTCGTCGAGAAGCATCTCGCGGGCGCCTGGGGCACGCTCGGCACGCATCGCGAGGCGTTCCTCGCGCTCGGCGCGTACGACAACGGCGGCGGCCTCCTGTTCAACATGACCGCGCTCGCGATTCGATCCGCGGGCTCGACCAACGCGGTCAGCCGGCTGCACGGCCAGGTGACGCGCGCGATGTTCGCGCCCATGTGGCCGGACGTGCCGGAGGCCGAGCGTCCCGTCAGCTCGATCACGAACGGCGTTCACGTGCCGACGTGGATGGCGTACGACCTCGCCGTGCTCCTCACGACATACCTCGGCGCCGACTGGCGCGACCGGCACGACGACCCGGCGCTGTGGGACGGCGTGCTGGCGATCCCGGACGACGAACTGTGGGCCGTGCGGCAATCGCTGCGCCGGTATCTCTTCACGTTCGTGCGCGAGCGCGCCCGGCAGCGCTGGATCGAAGAGCACGTCGGCCTGCCCCGCGTCGTCGCGGCCGGCACGCTGCTCGAGCCTGACGCGCTCACGATCGGCTTCGCGCGCCGCTTCGCCGGCTACAAGCGCCCCGAGCTCGTGTTCCACGACCCCGAGCGGCTCGCGCGGATCCTCAACGCGACCGGCCGGCCGGTGCAGATCGTCTTCGCCGGCAAATCGCATCCGGCCGACGACGTCGGCAAGCATCACCTGCAGCACGTCTACCGGCGCGCGCTGGATCCGCTGTTCGCGGGACGCATCGCGTTCATCGACGACTACGATCTTCACGTCGCGCACTTTCTGGTCCAGGGCTGCGACGTGTGGCTGAACAACCCGCGCAAGCCGCTCGAAGCGAGCGGCACGAGCGGCATGAAGGCGGCGATCAACGGCGTGCCGCATCTGAGCATCGGCGACGGCTGGTGGGCCGAGGGCTTCACCGGCACGAACGGCTGGACGATCGACGGCGGGACGTCGGGCGACAACTGGGACGAGGCGGACGCGGCGGACGCCGACGCGCTGTACCGGCTGCTCGAAGAGGAAGTCGTGCCGGCGTTCTACGCGCGCAACGCGTCGCGCGTGCCGCACCGCTGGATGGGCGTCGTCAAGGAAGCGATTCGAACCGTGGCTCCGCGGTTTTCCGCCCGGCGCATGGTCAAGGAATACGCGGAGAAGATGTATGCGCCGGCGTTGGAAAAACCGGTGAATCTCAGGATTTGAGGATGTGAGGATTTGAGGATCTGAGGATCTGAGGCGACCGTCTTTACTTCCTCAAACCCTCACATCCTCAGTTCCTCAAGTCTTTCCACTGATGGGCGGATGATGGATGACTTGCACTTTGTTTCCATCAGGATCCCTGAAGTAACAGGACCTCGCGCCGTCACGATGCGTGCGCGGCCTGGCGTCGATCGTCACGCCTCGGCTTTCGAGAAACGCCGCCCACCGATCCACGTCGTCGGCCTCGCGCACGATCAGCCCGAGATGATCGAGCGTCTGACCAGGGGGACGGGAGTCGGAAATCGATCGGCCGCCGACTCCCGTCCCCGTGTGCAGCGCCAGGTTGTCGATGCCGGACGACAAATAAACATTGTCGGAGTCCGGTTCCCACTCGACGGCGAACCCGAGCAGGTCCACGTAAAACCGTTTCATGGCCGCGAGATCGCGGACGTTCAGCGCGAGATGGCGCAGGCCCGCGTGCGAGGGTCGATTCATAGTGCTAGACTCATCATCATATGCCACGCAAGTCGGTCGTCAAGTCGCGATGCGCGCTGTGCGGCGCCAAGGAAGTGTCCGAGCCGCGCGGCGAGGAGAAGTACTGCCGCGACTGCTGGGAGCGCAAGATCGCCGTCGAGGAAATCGTCGCGCGCGAGTTCGCGCTGAAGCGCTACATCCGCGCGCACAGCGCCGAGAAGTACCTGATTTACCATTCGACGCAGAAGCGCCCCTGCGGCCAGCTGATCGTCGTCGACGATGGATACGATCTGTTCCTCACGCTGGTGCTCTACCCCAACTTCGGCTGGGACGAGCCCGCGTATCATCTCGAGAACGATCCCGAGGGCCGGCTCTTTTCCGAGATTCTCGTCGACGTCATCGCGGCCGACGTCATCGAGCCCTGGGGCGGCGGCAAGTGGCATATGGAGACATTCCGCTCGGTGAATCCCGAACCCGAGGACTGGAACGGCGAACTGTAATGGCTATAATTGGCCCGGAGGATTTTATGACGCGCGTCCGCTCTACATTTGTCGCAACCCTGGCCGGCGCCGCCCTGATCGGCGTGACGGCGCTCGCCCAGAAGGCTCCGGACATGAAGCCCATCCTCGCGGGCAAGTCCTTCACGCCGCCCGCGCAGGGTCAGGTCGAGGTGGACTACACCAAGCCGGTCACCAAGCGCGACAAGGAATTCGTCGTAACGCGGATTCAGGTAAAGAACACGATGAAGGCGCCGATCGCGCGCCTGACCGTGGACGAAACGTGGTACGACAAGGGCGGCTCGCTCGTCACGGGCAGCAAGGGCATCATCAACGGTCTGCTGCAGCCCGACGAAGTGCAGACCGTCGAGATCCGCACGCCGTACGACGCGAAGATGAGCGCGAACAACTACAACTTCACGCACGCCAACGGCGGCGTGAAGCCGCATCGCGTGGACAAGATCGACGGGTCCAAGGACGCGCCGGCGAAGGAAGCCAAGCCCGCGGCGAAGCCGGCGGCGAAAAAGAAGTAGGAATTAGGAATTAGGAATTCGGAATTAAGAAGCGAAGGCCGGCCGAGCTCGCGCTCGGACCGGCCTTTTTCTTTGCCCTCTGAATTCCGAATTCCTAATTCTTACTTCTGAATCTTCTCGAACCTCACCGTGGCCGACGTTTTCGGGACGGCCACGAGATGGAAGTACGACGTGAGCACCTGCGCGGTCACGCCGCCGGGCGGCGGCGCGATCTCGCGGTAGCGGACGACGAGCGTCTCGCCTTCAGACGCCGCGCTCACGATTTCGTAGACCCATCCCGCCGTCGGCCGGCTGCCGAGAAACACGCCGATGACCATCTCCTTCGTGAAGTCGACCGCCGGCGGCCGGCGCTCCGGATCGTGCTGGCGCCACAGCGCCTGCCACTCCGCCGGCGTCCGCGCCACGGCCTGCTTCGCATCGTCCATCGTGCTTTGATCGCCCTTGGCGATCGTGCGCATGGCCGGCGTGCCGGCTTGCATCGCGACCGCGAGGAGCATCGCGAGGATGGTCGTCATCGGACCGGCACCGCCGGCGTGACGATCAACCGGAGCTGGCGTTCGACCGCCGTCGCGTTGCCGAGCCGCGACTTCGCCGACACGGCGAGGACGTACGGTCCCGGCTCGAGATCCTTGAGCGGAATCCGCGTCGTGTAGCCGTAGCCGCCGGTCTTCCCGCCGAGGTCGGTCGAATCGCGCGCCTCGTCGGTCTTGAACATCACTTTGCCCTCGTCTGTGGTGACGGTCGCCGTGATGTCCACCTTGTGCGGCGTGCCGCCCTGGTTGTCGTAGATCTCCGCGAAGAGCGAGACCTCTTCGTTCTGCGGGAACGAGCGCTGCGCCACCGCCGGCCCGGGCAGGACGCCGCGGAGCTGTTCGTCCGCGTGGGCCGTCGGCAGTTGCGACGCCATCGGCGACGTCAGAACCAGCCCGCTGATGCTGAACGGCGCCTTCGCGAAGTCAGGGACGTCGAGATCCAGCAGCACCGATCCGACGGCGCCGCCCGCCGAGTCGTGCGCCGCGACGCGCATCTGGTACTTGCCCGGCGGCAGCTCGATGCGATTGAGCAGGCGCAGTCCGGTCTGTTCGATGCGCGCCTTGGTCTCGGGCTTGAGCGCGGTCATCGACAGCATGTCGGTGTTGCCGCCCTTCACCTTGCCGTTGGCGTCGATGGCCATGTACGACAGCTGGATCTTGTCGTTCGCGCTCAGCTGCAGGTCGCGCCCGCGCAGCTCGACGCCGAGCAGCACCGACGCGTTCGGCGCCGCGCCCTTGAACGGCGCGGTGAACGCGTGCAGCGTCAGGCCGCTCACCGGCAGCGGGCTGTCGAGCGCGTCGCGCACTTCCGGCGTCCGCGTGTCCTTCGCCGAGGCGGCGGTCACCTTGACCTCCTTCGGCGTCATGTAGCCCTTGCGCGCGCGCACCGTCACGCCGGGTCGCGTGACGCGGACGTCGATCTTGTGCACGCGTCCAGGCCGCGCATCCGGCGGATAGTACGCGAGCACGTAGTACGAGCTGTTGTCCTCGACGATGCGCGTGAACGCCGTCGAGAAATCGTTCTTGTTGACGACGGCGAAGCCGCCGGTTTCTTCCGACAGCATGCGCAGACTGTCCTGCGACAGCCGGACCTCGTTCCACAGGGAGCCCGTGCCGATGCCGAGCGACGTGTCGTCCGGAAACGCGCCGATCTCGATCGACTCGTCGCCGAGATCGGTCAGGCCGCGCGGGTCGATGCCGTAGATGGCGACGTTCGACCGCGTCGCCGCCGTAATCGCGTCGCGCGACGCGTCCATGACCATCGACGCGCCCATGTGGTTCGACCCGTTGTTCGCCTGGATCATGTCGTAGATGTCGTAGTCGATGCCTTCGCTGACGAAGAGAATCGCCTTGCGGCGGCCGTGCACCGAGCCGAACCACTCGGCGATGTTGCGCAGCGTGTCGAGCGTGTTCCTCGCGTTGAACGCGCGCTCGGCGTCGTCGGGATCGTTGAGCGGGTCGCCGGCCGCGCGCATATCACGCGTGCGGTAGTACTCGTTGGTCTTGTTGGCCGTCGCCGAATCGAGCTTGCGCCCCATCGTCTTGTCGACGGCCGCGAGCAGCAGCCGCTTGTTGCTCGTGAATTCCTGGTTCGCGTCGCTGGCGCCCGCGGTGTGCACGACCGCCATGACGTCGTTCGCGCCCAGCCGCCGCTCGATGAACTGCTTCGCTGCCGCTTTCACGCGCTGCGTGCGGCCGAAACGCGTGTGGTAGTCGTCGACCACCATCACGTAGACGCGGCCGTCGAACGGCTTCTCGTTCGTCTTGACGTCGGGCTCGATCGGTTCCGAGGCGAACAGCGGCCGATCGCCGCGCTCGACCGGGATGTCCACGTGCGTGAAGTTGGTGATGGTCTGGCCCTTCCCGTCTTCCAGCACCTGAAAGTCCTCTTTCTTCAGGTCGCGGACGAGGTTGCCGTTCCGGTCGGTGACGACGACGTCGACTTCCACGTAGTCGACGCGGAGCTTGAACGTCGGCTGCGGCGACGTCGGCGCAGCGGTCTGACCGGCGGTGAGCGCGGTTCCGGTCAGGAGGACGAACAGCGCGGCGAACTTGGCGCGTGGATTCATAGATTTCTCACACCTTACTCTGGCAATCAGGCGTGAATCGATTATAGCGTCCCGGCTTATACTGGATAGGATGTCTTCATCGCAGGCTGCGGCGGACCCATCCGTCAAATTGGACGTGGCGGCGGTGCAGGCGGCCTTGCGCGCCGACGGCCTCGACGGCTGGCTGTTGTACGACTTTCGCGGCCTGAATCCGATTGCGGCCGACGTCACAGGTGTGAATCGTCAGGGCGGACATCTCGCGACGCGCCGCTGGTATTACCTGATTCCCGCCACCGGCGAGCCGCGGGCGCTGGTGCACAAGATCGAGAAAGATTCGCTCGCGCATCTCCCCGGGTCGAGCGAGCGGTACGCGGGCCGCGACCAGCTCGAAGCCGGTCTTCGCCGGCTGCTCGCAGGCGTCAAGCGCCTCGCGATGGAATACTCGGCCGGCTGCGCGATTCCCTACGTCGCGCGCGTCGACGCGGGAACGGTCGAGCTCATTCGCCAGGCCGGCGACGTCGACGTCGTCTCGTCGGGCGATCTCATTCAGCGCTTCTCCGCCGTCTGGGACGCCGCCGCGATCGCGACCCATCGTCAGGCGTCCGAGTCGCTGTATCGCGTGAAGGACAAGGCGCTCGCCGCGGTCTCGCAGCGGCTGCGCGATCGCATTCCCACGACCGAGTACGACATTCAGCAGTTGATGGCGGGCTGGTTCCGCGACGAGGGACTCGTCGCCGACTCCGATCCGAACGTCTCCGCGCAGGAGAACGCGGGCAATCCGCACTACCTGCCGACGAAGACGGCGAATCGTCCGATCCGCCCGAACGAGATCCTCCTCCTCGATCTGTGGGGCAAGCTCGATCGGCCCGGCGCGGTGTACGCCGACATCACGTGGATGGGCTTCACGGGCCGCGACATCCCGGAGCGCGTCACGAAAGCGTTCGCCACGATCTGCGCCGCGCGGGACGCCGGCATCGCGCTCGTGCAGCAGGCGGCGCGCAGCGGGCGCGAGCTGCGGGGCTGGGAAGTGGACCGCGCCGCGTCAAGAGTAATAAAAGACGCGGGCTACGGCCCTCAGATCCTGCACCGGACCGGCCACAGCCTGGGCGAATCGGTGCACGGCAACGGCGTGAACATGGACGACTACGAAACGCACGACGACCGGCGGCTGCTGCCGGGCACAGGCTTTACGATCGAGCCCGGCGTCTACTTCGACGACTTCGGTGTCCGGACGGAAATCAACATGGTCGTCGCCGCGCGCGACGCGGCGGTGACCGGACCACTGCAGACGGAGATCACGAAATTATGAACCGCAAGACGACGCTCTTCTACGGCATCCTGATCGCCACGGCCTCGTTGTTCGTCGGCATGGTTCTGGCCTCGCGGCTGGATCTGTCGCCGGCCTCGTCGGCGCAGACCGTCGCGGTCCCGCCGATGAACAGCGCGCCGCTCACCGGTCCGATCGACGCGTCCACCTTCCGCAACATCGCGAAGGCGGCCACGCCGATGGTCGTCAACATCCGGACCGAGATGAAGACCAAGGCGCAGGACCTCACCGACTTCTTCGGCGGAGGCGGGGCGCCCGACGATCTGTTCCATCGCTTCTTCGGCAATCCCGGCGACGACACGCCGCAGCAGGGCGGCCGGGGCCGCGGCCAGGGCCAGAGCCGTCCGCGGGAGCAGACGACGCGCGCGGCGGGCACCGGGTTCATCATCAGCAAGGATGGGTTCATCCTGACGAACAATCACGTCGTCGAGGACGCGACCAAGATCGAGGTCGCGCTGTTCGGCGACGACGACGAGGACGTCAGCTACACGGCGAAGGTGGTGGGACGCGATCAGCTGACGGACAGCGCGCTCATCCAGCTCGTGGACAAGCCGAGTCATCCGCTGGTCGAAGTGAAGTTCGGCGACTCGTCGCAGATCGCCGCGGGCGACTGGGTGATGGCGATTGGCAATCCATTCGGCTTGTCTCACACCGTGTCGGTGGGAGTCGTCAGCGCGACCGGCCGACCGTTCACCACGGCGCCGAACCGCAACAACGACATGATTCAGACCGACGCGGCGATCAACCCGGGCAACTCCGGCGGCCCGCTGCTCAACATTCGCGGCGAAGTGATCGGCATGAACACGGCCATCTACACGAACGCGAGGAACGAGGGCAACATCGGGATCGGTTTCGCCGTGCCGAGCAACACGGTCCGCGAGCTGCTGCCGCAGCTGCGCGCCGGCAAGGTCACGCGCGGCCGCATCGGCGTCTCGGTCGTGCCGATTCCGCGCGAGGCGCTCGAGGAGTTCGGCCTCAAGGAGCGCAAGGGCGCGCTCGTCTCGACGGTGCCGGCCGGCGGCGCGGCCGCGAAGGCCGGCATCAAGGCGGGCGACATCATCATCGAGTACAACGGCCGGCCGGTCGCCAACAGCGACGCGCTCGTCAAAATGGTCGTGTCCACCAAGCCGGGCTCGACGGTGCCCATCAAGGTTCTCCGCGAGAAGCAGGAGAAGACGCTCAACGTCACGGTCGACGAACTGGATCTGGAAGCGGAGCAGAACACCACGCGGCGGACGCCGCAGCAGGATCAGCCGCCGGCCGAGACGCAAGGCGCGAGCGGCTTCGGTCTGACGCTGGAGAACGTCACGCCGCAGATCGCGCGGCGCCTGCGCCTGCCGTCGGGGCAGACCGGCGCGGTCATCACCGACGTGGATCAGGACGGCGCGTCGGCCGGCTTCCTGCGCGCGGGTGACGTCATCCTGTCGGTCAACGGCAAGACGGTGTCGAACAACGCGGACGCGGCGCGCGAGCTCGGCAAGGTGGCGTCGGGCCGCATCGCGCGGATCCTCGTCTGGCGCGACGGCGGCGAGACCTTTGTTCCGGTAAAGAAAGACTGATGACACTGCGGATTGCGGATTGCGGATTGCGGAGCTGATTGTTGATTTGATCCGAGAGCGCGGGCCGCTGACGGTGGCCGCGTTCATGGATCTGGCGCTCTACCATCCCGCGTTCGGCTACTACGCCCGCGCCGCCCAACGTTCGGGCCGCGCGGGCGATTTTTTTACCAGCGTCGATGTCGGCCCGCTGTTCGGCGAGCTCCTCGAGATCCAGCTCGAGGAGATGTCGCAAATCCTGAAACGGAACGCAGAGCTCGCAGAGAACGCAGAGACCAAGTCTCACTCTGCGCCAGCCACCAGTCACCAGTCACCAGCCACCAGTCACCAGCCATCCTTTTTCGATCTCGTCGAGGCCGGCGCCGGCAACGGCCGCCTGTCCGCCGACATCCTGCGCGCGGCGCGGCGGCGCGACGCCGCGTTCTACGAAACCATTCATCTCCATCTCGCCGAAGCGAGCGCCGAGGCGCGCGGCGCGCAGCGCGAGACGCTCGGCGACGTCGCGGGCCGCGTGTCCTCGTCTGGCGTATCGCTGCCCGACTCGTTCGAGGGCGTGCTGATCGCGAACGAGCTGCTGGACGCGTTTCCCGTCCACCAGGTCGTGATGCGCGAGGACGGCCTGCGCGAGGTGTATGTCGTCCCTGTCGCGCGAGCCTTTCAGGCGAGCGAAAGCCCCGCGCTACAGATCATCGAAGGACCGCCGTCGACACCCGCGCTTCAGGCCTATCTCGATCGCCTCGGCGTGACGCTCGAGCCGGGCTGGCGCGTGGAGATCAACCTGCGCGCCGTCGATTGGGTGCGCGACGCGGCGCGGCGCCTCCGCCGCGGATTCCTGATCCTCATCGACTACGGGCACCCGGCGCGCGAGCTCTACTCGGTCGCACACGCTTCCGGCACGCTGACGACGTTCTCCGGACACCGCAGCGCCGGACCGGAAGCGTCCGCCGACGCTCCGGCGTGGCTGCAGCGGCCGGGCCAACAGGATCTGACGGCGCACGTGGATTTCACGAGCGTCCAGGCGGCCGC
>JAIQFX010000172.1 GCA_020073005.1 Terriglobia bacterium
GACGCAACAGCCGTCGTTTTGGGCGGCGCCACCGGACTGGGCCGTGCAATGGCTGAGGGGCTCGCGGCCCACGGCGCGACGGTCTGCGTCGTCTCGCGCTCGCACAACAAGGCGAAGGCCGCCGCTGACGCGATCGGCGCGCAGAACAGCGGACGATGCTGGCCGTGCGCCGCGGATGCCGCGAGCGAGGCGTCCATCAATCGCCTTCGCGACACGCTGAGCGAGCGCTACGCCGGGAAGCTGAACATCGCGATCAACTCCGCCGGCATCAACACGCGAAATCCGATCGAGAAGATCGCGCTCGCGGAATTCGAAACCATTCAGCGCACGAACATCACGGGCGCGTTCCTGTATGCGAAAGCGATGCTCCCGTTGTTCGAGGCGGCCGGGTGGGGCAGGCTGATCAACATCACGAGCATCTTCGCATCGCGATCGTTTCCGGGCCGGACGAGCTACGCGTCGAGCAAGGGCGCGCTGCTGCAGCTCACGCGCACGCTGGCGATCGAGTGGGCGGGGAAGAACATCACCGTCAACGCGATCTCGCCGGGGCCGTTCGTCACCGAGATGACGCGGCCGCTGCTCGACAACAAAGAGGCCTACGAGAAGTTCTGCGAGCACGTGCCGATGAAGCGCTTCGCCGAACCGCACGAACTGATCCCCGCGTGTCTGTTCCTCGCGTCGCCCGCGTCGAGTTACGTGACCGGCGCCGACATTCTGGTGGATGGCGGGTGGACGGCGACGTAGAATGATCTCTTTCCCGGGACCCATCCAAGGAGGGATGAAATGTCGATCAATGCCATCGTGCAGGAGTTCGAACAGGAAGCCAAGACGACGCGGCGCGTGCTCGAGCGCGTGCCGTCGGACAAGCTCGGATGGAAGCCGCACGCCAAGTCGATGTCGCTCGGCGAACTCGCGATACACATCGCCGGAGGGCCGGGATTCATTTCGAGCTGGCCGCTGAAGGATTCGTTCGAGTTCAAGGGCGACAAGCCCCCGGTGCCCACGTCGACGGCCGACATTCTGGCCGCGCACGACAAGAGCGTGGCGGCGGTGAGAGACAACTTGAACACGCTCGGCGATGCGGGCCTCGGACAGATGTGGACGGCGTCGGCCGGCGGCAAGCAGCTCATGACGATGCCGAAGGGCGCGCTGCTGCGGTCGATCCTGCTCAACCATTTCTATCATCATCGCGGCCAGTTGTCGGTTTACCTGCGACTGCTCGACGTGCCGGTCCCGTCGATCTACGGACCGAGCGCCGACGAGAATCCGTTCAGATAACGTAGGGGCCGACCTTGGTCGGCCCAACTCGATAGGAGCTCGCATGAGAGCGCTGGCCTCGATTGTCGCCGTGGTGTCGCTGGGAATCGCTGCGCCGATCGAGGCCGACACCCTCCGCTTCGTTCCGCAGAACTTCTACAACACTTATTCAGCGGCGCATCCGCCCGCGCTCCACGTCAAGCCGGGCGACCGCGTCGTCACGAAGACGATCGACGCGGCCGGCGTCGACTGGGAGGGCAAGTCCGTCGCGCGCGGACCGAATCCGCAGACCGGCCCGTTCTTCATCGACGGCGCGGAGCCGGGCGACCTCCTGGTCATCAGGTTCGAGCGCCTCGAAACCAACCGCGCGTCGGCGTACTCCGGCAGCCTGCTGTCGCCGTACACGCTCGACCCGACGGCCATCGCCGCGCGCGTCGATCGCGAGGCGAAGCGCCTCACCTGGACGATCGACAAAGCGAAAGGCGTGGCGACGCTCGATCAGGCCGACGTCCAGCCCGGCGGGATGACGCTGCCGCTGCATCCGATGCTCGGCTGCGTCGGCGTCGCTCCCGCGCGCGGTGAAGCGATCTCGAGCGCGACGCCGGGCGCGTGGGGCGGCAACATGGATTACGTCGGCGTCGGCGCCGGCGCGACGCTGATGCTGCCGGTGAACGAGCCCGGCGCGCTGCTGTTTCTCGGCGACGGCCACGCGCGGATGGGCGAGGGCGAAGTCGCGGGCACCGGGCTCGAAACGTCGATGGACGTCGAGTTCACGGTGAATCTGATCAAGAAGAAGGCGGCCGGCTGGCCGCGCCTCGAGAACGACACGCACATCATGGTGCTCGGCAGCGCGCGTCCGCTGCTCGAAGCGTTCCAGCACGCGACGAGCGAGCTGCAGAAGTGGCTGATGGCGGATTACGGCTACACGGAGCGCGGCGCGCAGACGTTCATGGGGCAGGCCGCCGAGTACGAGATCGCCAACGTCGTCGATCCGAATTTCACCGTCGTCGCGAAGATCCGCAAGACGATGTTGCGAAGACCGTAACGCTCGGCTGAAAGCCTCGCGCTACAGCGGCGAGATGGAGGGCGAGCCTTTCAGGCGAGCCGCGGCGCAGCGCCTTCGATCGGCAGATTCGCGGTCTCCCACGCGGCGATGCCGCCGGCCATCTCGCTCACCTCGTAGCCGTGCTGCTGCAGCAGGCTCGCGGCGATGGACGACCGGTAGCCGCCCGCGCAGTGAACCAGCAGCGGGCGATCCTTCGGCAGCTCCTGAAGGCGCTCTTCCAGGTGATTCAGCGGAACGTTCACGCTGCCGTGGACTGACTTCTGCTGATATTCATTCGGCGCGCGCACGTCGACGACAAGCGGCGCGCGCGGGCCGGCCAGACGCTCAGCCGCCAGCGGCGCGCTGACGCGCTCGGTCGTCGCCGTCAGATCCGGCCGCGACGCGAGGCTCAGCAATCCATCCTGCAGATAACCGACGATGTGGTCGAAGCCGAT
>JAIQFX010000104.1 GCA_020073005.1 Terriglobia bacterium
GCTCGCGCTGCTGCTGGCGGGGCTTGGCATCTACGGCGTGATGTCCTACGCGGTCAGCCAGCGCACCGCGGAGATCGGCGTGCGGCTTGCGCTCGGCGCGAGCACCGGCGACATCCTCGCGATGGTCGTGGGCAGCGGACTCCGCCTGGCCGCCGCGGGCCTGGCCCTCGGGATCGCGCTCGCGCTGGCGCTGAGCCGGACGCTGGCGGCGCTGCTCTTCGAAACGACGGGAACCGATCCGCTGACGTTCGCCGCGGCGGTGGGAGTTCTCGGGGCGATGGCCGTGCTTGCGTGTCTGCTTCCCGCGCGCCGCGCCGCGCGCATCGCGCCGGTCGAGGCCCTGCGCGCTCAGTGAATGATGTCGCGGCCGAGGATCCTGCGGCTCTTGGTCTCGGCGGATATGCTCTGCAGATAGCCGCTGACTTGCAGCGCCGTCCGGAACACAAGGCGGCCGAGCGAGCCGAGGCCGTTGGCCTCCGTCGCCCGTCCGAACACGGCGTCGCCCGCCTCGTCGACCTCGCGCTCCGCAAGCGTTCCCACCGTCGCGATGACATGCACGTAGTATCGGCTGTCAGCAGTGACGCGCGCGCGGTCGCCGATGTCCACGACGACCGGGATGTCGGCTCCGGCGCGCCCGGGGACCGGGACTGACACACCGTCAGCGTCGACCAGCGTAACGTCCCGGCCCGTCGCGGCACGCACCAGACGGAACATCCGAATCATCGCGGGATACACGAGGCGATCCCACACCGGCCGGCTTTCCCAGAGTTCGGTCTGCAGACGCACGTGCAGGACGCCGCCATCGTCGATGACCTGCCTGAAGCGATCGGGGATCAGATCGCGCAGCTCGATCGACGCCTGCACGATGGCGGATGCGGCGCGCACGTCCGTCACGCGGACGTCAAGCGCGCGAGCGTGAGCGGCGAACAGGAGGAGAATTGTGAGGATGGCCGCGCGGCGAAGCATGCGCGTGATCAGAACGTGCGGCCGAAACGCACCAGCACCTGCGGTGAACTCGGGAGGGTGTCGAGTTTGTAGCCGAAATCGATGCGCATGCCGCCGAGGCCGATGCCCCAGCCGATGCCTTTCATCCACGGCAGGTCGGCGCCTTGCGGCAACACGCCCGGGGGCAGCCGCGACGTCACGTGACCCGCATCGAGGAACGCCACGAGTGACGGTCCGCCTCTCCAGCCGATCTCGTACTCCAGGTTCATCAGCGCCAGCGTGTCGCCGGTGGCCGACTTGAAGTCGTAGCCGTGCACGGAGCCGATCCCGCCAATCGCGAACAGACGCTGCGGCGGCAGTGTGCCCTCCGACCAGCCGCCAATCGCGCGGACGCCGACGTTCTGGTGCTGGCCGACCAGCACGCGCGCGCGTCCGTTGACGATGTGACGTTTGAAATCGAAGTCGCTGCCGAGCCCGCCGGGGCTCGAAAGCTCGGACGTCCAGTCGATGCGCCAGATCGGCGCGCCGTCCTCATGCTTCTCCGGATCGTTCAGCCGCTCGCCGAACAGTGTGTCGAACTGATGCCGCCGGTATGTCGCCTCGAGCGATTCGCCGTCGAACCCCCGGCCGTCGATCGATGCGCCCACGATGACGGCGTTGAGCCGGCCCTCGCGCGCCACCAGATTGGGCCGGAACGACTCGTCGCTGTTCCAGAAGCTGAAGTCGCTCTGCGTCGCCAGCGACGTCTGCCGCTCGCCTCGCCACGCGAGCAGCAGTTCCGCCTGACGATGGACGCGCAGCGCGCTGGTCAGCTGGAGGCCTTCACGCCGGTAGTAGTCGCGGAAGTTGCGGCGCGGGCCAACGGCGGCGAGACTCGCTTCCGACGACGAGATCTGCCATTGATCGTCGCTTGCCGTCAGATCGTGGAATTCAGCGCCGAGGAAGAGTTTCTGATCCGCGAACACCGGACGCTCGCCGCCGAACGCGTATCCGAACTTGCCGGACGCCGCCTTCACCGAGACATGACCGGCGATGTAGGTGTGATTGAAGTTCTCATGATCGAAGACCGCCGCGCCGAATCCGAGCGACGGGACGAATCCGTCGACCGGCGTGAACCAGTCCTCGCGGTCGCCCATGTCCGGCACGACCTTGACGCGGCCCGCCGGTTCGCGCAGTCCGACGACGAGGACACGCTGGCCGTCCCGCTCGACGAGATCGAAAGTCCGGCGGCGCTGACGAAGATCGCGGCTGTCGGCGAACGTCGCGCCCCCGCCAATGCCGCCCACCCGGCCCGGCCGAATGGCGCCGCGCGTCTGCCGCAAAAGCGCATCCAGCGCCTGCCTGGCGCGCGTTGAATTGAAGACGTCGCCCGTGCGCAGCGCGAACTCATCGCGGAACGTGCGGGCGATACGCTCGCCGACGCCTTCGAACTCGACCCGATCGATGACGCCTTCGTCGATGACCAACCCGAGATCGCCGGACGCGGCGTCGAAGCTCGCGGTCACGTGCGCGAACGTGTAGCCGCCGTCGCGGTAGCGTCCAGCCACCCGCTCGGCGACGCGGTCCGGCGAATCGGTCAGCGCATCGCCGACGCTGACGCCGGTCGCGCGAGTCACTTTGTCAGTCGAGAACTCCCGGTTGCCGGTGACGTGGAGCGAGCGAACGATCGCGGCGGGCTGTTGCGAGGCGGGAGCGGCGGGCGCCGGCGTCTGCGCCGGCAAGATCCCGGAAGCGAACACGACGAGAGCATTCGCAAGCAAGCCGGAAGAGCTCAGCATTAGTCGACTGTGACGAACGGCACCTGGTGGAAGTTCCCCGCATCGAACTGATACAGACCGAGATCCGGCGGATCAGATGCGAGGCCGACGATGAGATAAAGGTGCCCTGGATACGCCGCTTCCTCACGATCGGTCGCGGATGGAACCGCCGCCGAGCGCGGATGCGAATGATAGAAGCCACGCACGGACAGGCCACGGTCGCGGGCCTCACGCCGGCGCGCGATGTGGTCGGCTGGGTCGATCACGAACCGTGACGGATCGTCGGTCGCATTTCTCGTACGCACCGCTTCACCGACGCCGCCCTCGTCGCCGAGAAGAAGTCCGCAGCATTCCGTCGGCAACGCTTCCCGCGCGTGACGCACAACGGCCGCAATCACTCCTCGGCGAACTTTCTCCGCTTCCTCCTTCACTTCTTCCTTCTTCCTTCTTACTTCAGACTTTCGATCACCATCGCGATGCCCATTCCGCCGCCGATGCACAGCGACGCGACGCCGTATCGCCCTTGTCGAGCGCGCAGCGCGTAGATCAATGTCGTCAGCAGGCGCGCGCCGCTGGCGCCAATCGGGTGCCCGAGCGCAATCGCGCCGCCGTTCACGTTCACCTTCGCCGCACCGAGGCCCAGCTCGCGGCACACGGCGATCGACTGCGCGGCGAACGCTTCGTTCAACTCGAAGAGATCGATGTCGGCAATCGACAGCCCGGCGCGCTCGAGCGCCTTGCGCACCGCCGGCACCGGTCCCATGCCCATGATCTTCGGATCGACGCCCGCGGTCGCGTACGAGAGAATCCGCGCGAGCGGCGGTCGACCGATCGCGCCTGCCTTCTTGCGAGTCGTGACGACGAGCGCCGCGGCGCCATCGTTGATCCCGGAGGCGTTCCCGGCCGTGACCGACCCATCCTTATTAAAGGCGGGCTTCAAGGCGGCCAGCGTGGCCGCCGTCGTCCCCGGCCGCGGATACTCGTCGGTGTCGACGATCTTCGGGTCGCCCTTCTTCCGGGCGATCGACACCGGGACGATCTCGGACTTGAAGCGGCCCTCGGCAATCGCGCGGCCGGCCCGCTGCTGGCTCTCGGCCGAGAACGCATCCTGGTCAGCGCGGGAGACCTGGAATCGCGTCGCGATGTCCTCGGCCGTCAACCCCATGTGGCATGACGCGATGGCGCACGTCAGGCCGTCGTGCAGCATCGAGTCGCTGACCTCCGCGTTCCCCATGCGGTAGCCCCAGCGCGCGCCCTTGAGGAGGTACGGCGCATTCGACATCGACTCCGCGCCGCCGGCGACGATCGTGTCGGCGCCGCCGCTGCGGATCGCTTCAACGGCATGCACGACCGCCTGCAGCCCGGATCCGCAGACGCGGTTCACGGTTTCCGCCGGCACCTGAACGGGAACGCCGGCTTTGATCGCCGCCTGTCGCGCGACGTTCATGCCCGCGCCCGCCTGCAGCACGCATCCCATCAGCACATCGTTCACGTCGCCGGCGGCGATGCCCGCCCGCGCGATCGCCTCGCGAATCGCGATCGCGCCGAGATCGGCCGCGCTCAAATCCGTCAAGGCGCCGCCGAAGGCGCCGATCGGCGTGCGCGCCGCGCTGACAATGACGGCCTCCAGGTCGTTGGTCATGCCATAAGTATAGTGTTACGATCGCCGCACACCGGACCGCCGCTCCCGAGACTTCGCACTTCGCACGCGAGAGGGTCAGTCATGCACACTCGACGGCTTCGCTTCGTCGCTTCGCTCTTGATGCTCGTGACGGCCGCCACGGCTCTGGCCGTCGCGCAGGCGCAACCGGCGGCCACATTCAGCCTCCGCGACACGATTCCGTTCGACGCGGTGGTCCGCACGGCCACGCTGCCCAACGGTCTGAAGTACTTCGTCCGCAAGAACGATCGGCCGGCCAACCGCATCTCGATCCGGCTCGCCGTCAAGGCCGGATCGCTGTACGAAGCGGATGACCAGCAGGGCCTCGCGCACCTCGTCGAGCACATGGCGTTCAACGGCAGCGCGCATTTCAAGCCGAGCGAGCTGGTCGCGTACTTTGAATCGGTGGGCGCGCGGCTCGGTCCGCACGTCAACGCGTACACGAGCTTCGACGAAACCGTGTACATGCTGGACCTCCCCTCCGACAAGCCGGACGTCGTCGCGAAAGGCCTGACCGCGCTCGCGGATTTCGCCGGCGGCTTGTCCCTATCTCAAGAAGAAGTCGACAAAGAGCGAGGCGTCGTCATCGAGGAATGGCGGCTTGGCCTTGGCGCCAACGCCCGCGTGCGCGACAAGCAGCTGCCCGTGCTGTTCTATCAGTCGCGCTACGCCCAGCGCCTGCCGATCGGAAAGCCTGACGTGATCCGCAACGCGCCGGTCGCGCGGCTGCGTTCGTTCTACGACACCTGGTATAGACCGGATCGCATGGCCGTGATCGCCGTCGGCGACATCGATGCCGCGGACATCGCCCGGCAGATTACGACGACGTTCTCGCCGCTGACGGCGCGCGCGCCCGCCGCGCCGCTGCCCGATCACACGGTCCCGCTGCACAAGGACGCGCTGGTCAGCGTCGTGTCCGATCCCGAACTGACGCGCTCGAGCGTCTCGCTCGTCCGAGAGCGCAAGCGCGAGGGCGAGCAGCTCGTCTCCGACTATCGGCGCGATCTCGTCGGGCGGATGATCGAGCGCATGATGGACGAGCGGTTCGCGGAGCTGGCGCGCACACCCGACGCGAAGTTTCTCGGCGCCGGCGTCGGCAACAGCAGCCTCAGCCAGGACGTCGCGACGTTCAACATGAGCACGGGCGTGCAGGACGGCAGGCTCGAGGACGGCATCGGCGTCCTGACGACGGAGGCACAGCGCGTGCGCGAGTTCGGCTTCAGCGGCTCGGAGCTCGACCGCGCCAAGAAGTGGATGGCCGCGTTCTACGAGCAGGCCTACACGGAGCGCAACAAGACCGAGAGCGCGTCCTTCGCGCAGGAGTACCTCAGCTACTTCCTCATCGACGAACCAAGTCCGGGCATCGAGTACGAGTACCGGCTCGTGCAACAGCTCATCCCGAGCATCACCGAAGCCGACGTCTCCGCGATGGCGAAGTCACTGCTCGGCGACGACAGCCGCGTGATCCTCGCCGTGTCCCCGCAGAAACCAGGAATCAAGATTCCCACCGAGGCCGATCTGCAGGCCGCGATCAAGGCCGCCGCGGCCGTCAGAGTGACGCCGTGGGCCGACACCAGCGTGAGCCGCGCGCTCATGGAGAAGGTGCCCGCGCCCGCCGGCATCGCCTCGCGCCGATCCCTCGACGATCTCGGGATCACGATCGTCAAGCTCGCGAACGGCGTCGAAGCCTGGCTGAAGCCGACCGACTTCAAGGACGATCAGGTGCTCTTCAGCATGAACGCGCTCGGCGGGACGTCGCTCGCATCGTGCGCCGACGATGCGAACGCGTCGCTGGCGACGGCGTACGTCGACTTTTCCGGCGCCGGCGGACTCAAGGCGCTCGACCTGCAGAAGGTGCTGACGGGCAAGCTCGTGTCGGCGCGGCCGTTCATCTCGTCCTCGACGCAAGGCGTCTCCGGCAGCGCGGCGCCGGCCCAGCTCGAGACCGGCCTGCAGCTGCTCTACCAGAAACTGACCGCGCCCGGCGACGATCCGGAAGCGTTCACCCTCATGAAGAAGCAGCTCGAGGCCATGGTCGCGAACCGCGGCCGGTCGCCAGGCCAGGTGTTCTCCGAGAAGCTCGCGCAGGTGAACACGTCGAACCACTGCACGTCGCAGCCGCTGACGCCGGAGCGCATCGCGTCGCTCGATCGCGAGAAGATGGTCGCCTTCTACAAGGACCGCTTCTCGAACGCGGCCGACTTCAGGTTCTTCATGGTCGGCGCGTTCAAGGTGGAGGACGCGCTTCCGCTGATCGCGCGCTACGTCGGCACGCTGCCGTCGAAAGGCCAGGCGACGTCGACGTTCAACGACATGGGCGTGCGCTTCCCCGAAGGCACGCAGCGCGTGACGGTCGAGCAGGGCCAGGATCCGAAGGCGCAGACCGTCATGAGCTTCTTCGCCGATCCGCCGCCGGATCCGGTCGAGCAGGAGAAGATCAACGCCGCGACGACGGTGCTGGACATCGTCCTGCGCGACGTCTTGCGTGAGGACCTCGGCCAGACGTACACGGTCGGCGTCAGTCTCGCGCAGCAGCTTCCGCAGCGCGGCGCTGGACACATTCAGGTGCGCTTCGGCGCGGCGCCGGAGAACATCGAGTCGATGACCGCGCGCGTCATGCAGGAGATCAAGAAGCTGCAGCAGACCGCGCCGTCGGAGGACCTGACGAACCGCGCGAAGGAATCCGCGCGGCGCACGTACGAGACGTCGCTCAAGCAGAACGGCTACTGGCTGGGGCGTCTGCAGACGATCACGATGCTCGGCGGCGATCCGTCCGAGATCGTGACGCGCGGCCAGCGCATCGACGCGGTGACGCCGCAGGCGCTGCAGGACGTCTTCAAGAAATACTTCCCGGAGAATCGCTACACGACTGTGACCCTCGTGCCCGCCAAGACCGCGGCACAGCACTAGGTCAGGCGCGTCGCGCGAGCGCTGCGCTACTTCGGCGGCGTCAGCCGCTCGCGCCACCGGCGCGCGTCCTCGAAGACTTCCGCCAGGCGGTCGCCGCCCGTCAGATCCGCCCGCAGCTCCTGCAGCAGCTCGATGAGCGAGTCGAGCGCGACGGCGAGCTCGTCCGCATTGGTCGCGGCGATGTCCTTCCAGATCTCAGGCGGGCTCGACGCGAGCCGCGTCGTATCCGCGAGCCCGCGGCCCGCCAGTGTCAGCCCTTCGGCGCCGACGGCATCCCCCACCACGCGCATCAACGCGCTCGCGGTCAGCTGCGGCAGGTGACTCAGGAACGCGACCAGACGATCGTGCGCCTCCGCGTCGATCGCCCGCGGCTTGGCGCCGAGCGCGCGCACGAACGCGGACAGCTTGTCAGCCGCCGCGCTCGCGCGATCGCCGGTCGACGTGATCAGCCACGGCCGGTCCATGAAGAGATCCGCCCGCGCGTGCTCGAGCCCGCCGCGAGCGGCGCCCGCGAGCGGATGGCCGCCGATGAACGTGAAGCGCGGCGGCAGATCGCGCGCCGCGGCCAGGATCTCGCGCTTGGTGCTGCCGGTATCGGTCACGATCGCCGGCTGCCGGACGTTCTCGTCGAGCTCGGCCAGCAGCGCGATGTTCTGCTTGACCGGCGCGGCCAGAATCACCACGTCCGCCTCGGCCAGCACGATGAGATCGTCGGCCGCCACGTCGATGGCATGCAACCGCATCGCAGTTTCCAGCACGTCCTTGTTGTCGACGCCGATGACGAGCGCGGTCGGCCAGAGCTGGCGCGCCGCGAGCGCGATCGATCCCCCGATCAGCCCGAGCCCGACGATGCCGATCTTGTCGAACAGGATGGGCTGCGGCTCGCGGCGTCCGAGCTGGATGACGGGCAGTTCCATGGCAGGCCTGAGAGCAGAGGGCCGAGCTACGCGCCCCAGCCCCTCCGCGTCACCGGCTCCAGGCAGATGCTGCGCCCGATCGCGGGCGCGATGATGCGCAGCTCCGCCATCAGGCGATCGAACTGCGATGGGAACATCGACTGCGCGCCGTCGCTCAGCGCGTGATCCGGATCCGTGTGGACCTCGATGATCAGACCGTCGGCGCCGGCCGCCACGGCCGCGCGCGCCATCGGCGCGACCATGTCGCGGCGTCCGGCGCCATGGCTCGGATCCGCGACGATCGGCAGATGGCTGAGCTTCTTGACGACCGGAATCGCCGAGATGTCGAACGTGTTGCGCGTGGCCGTCTCGAACGTCCGGATGCCGCGCTCGCAGAGGATCACGTCGGTGTTGCCGCCGCTCAGCACGTACTCCGACGAGAGCAGCCACTCCTCGATCGTCGCCGAAATGCCGCGCTTGATCAGGACCGGCTTGCGGGCGTGCCCGAGCTCGCGCAGCAGCGTGAAGTTCTGCATGTTGCGCGCGCCGAGCTGGAAGATGTCGGTGTACTTGTCGATCACGTCGATCTGGCTGATGTCCATCACTTCGGTGATGAGCTTCAGGTTCTCGGCGTTGGCCGCGTCGCGCAGGAGCTTCAGCCCCTCCTCGCCCAGACCCTGGAAGCTGTACGGCGAGCTCCGCGGCTTGAACGCGCCGCCGCGCAGGATCTTCGCGCCCGCCCGGCGCACGGCCGCGGCCGTCGCGCGGACCTGCGACTCGGTCTCCGCCGAGCACGGACCGGCCATCACGATCACTTCGTCGCCGCCGATGCGGACGTCGCCCACATTGACGACCGTCCCTTCGGGCTTGAACGTGCGGCTGGCCAGCTTGTACGGCTCGGAGATCCGGAGGACTTCGTGGACGCCCTCGAGCATCTCGATCAGTCCCTTGTCGGCGCGGCCCTGGCCGACAGCGCCGAGCACCGTCCGCGTCACGCCCGTCGAGCGGTGCACGTCCATGCCCATCTCAACGAGCCGCGCGACCACTTGTTCAATCTGGGCTTCGGTGGCCCGCTCTTCCATCACTACGACCATGGCTTCTGTTGCCTCCACTACCTGCGATGTCATTTCAGCCGGCCGTCGCCGTCCGGCCCGTTGTCGGCCTTGTCTTCGCCGTGAATCACGCTGCGCTCGAGCCGCCGCGCTTCGTCGATGATGCGCTCGAAGAGCCGCGCGATCGCATCCGCGCCGAGCGGCCCTTCCGCCGCGATGCCGCGCACGTGCGCCAGCACCTGCTTCTCCCGCTCCGGTTGATAGACGTCGGCGCCGAGTTGCCGCTTCAATTCGCCGATCTCGCAGGCCACGCGCGCGCGCTCGTTCAGCAGGCGCACGAGCACCTCGTCGACGCGATCGATGTCGTTCCGCAAATCGTCAAGCGTGCGCATGCTGCGTGCGTCCTTCAGCGGCACCCCGCAACCACCGAACGTACTGCTCCACCCGCTCGATCAAGTCCGGCGACGATCCCGCGTCCGCGATGACCGAGACGAGCGCGCTCCCCACGACCGCCGCGTCGGCGTACGCGCCGACCTCCGCGACGTGCTCAGGCCGCGAGATCCCGAATCCCAGCGCGATCGGCAGCGCCGTGTGCGCGCGAATGCGCCGCACGAGCGCCTCGGCCCCTGACGCCACGCGGTCGCGTGCGCCCGTCACGCCAAGACGCGAGATGCCGTACAGAAAGCCCGACCCCAGCTCCGCCGCCTTTTGAATCCGCGCGTCGGTCGTCGTCGGGCTCAATAAGAAGATCGTGTCCACCCCCCGCGCGGCCAGCGTGTCGCGAAAGCCGCCCGCTTCTTCTATCGGCAGATCGAGCGCCAGGACGCCATCCACCCCGGCGCGGGCCGCCTCGTCCGCAAACGCGTCCAGGCCCATGCGCAGCAACGGGTTCGCGTAACTGAACACGACGATGGGCGCTGCAATCCGAGGCCGGACCTGCCCGATCAGCGTCAGCGTGGCGCGCAGACTGCTGCCTGCGGCCAGCGCACGCTCGGTCGCGCGTTGAATGACGGGACCGTCCGCCAGCGGATCGGAGAACGGCACGCCGACCTCGAGGACGTCCGCGCCCGCGCGATCGAGGGCCTCCAGAATCGCGCCAGACCGCGGCAGATCCGGATCGCCGGCAGTTGTGTACGTGACGAGCCCCGGCCGGCCCTCGCTCTTGACGCGGCGAAACGTCCCTGCAAGTCGAGACATCAGGATCGGTCCTTCTGGGCAAGAGCTTTCTCCACGCTCTGCACGTCCTTGTCTCCGCGGCCCGACAGATTCACGAGCAGCGCGGCCGATGGCCCCAGCTCGCGCGCCAGGCGCGATGCGTACGCGATCGCGTGCGCGGACTCGAGCGCGGGCAGAATGCCTTCGAGCCGCGCGAGCCGCTGGAACGCGTCCAGCGCTTCCGCGTCGGACACGTGCGCGTACTCCGCGCGGCCGAGCGCCCGCAGCCAGGCATGCTCCGGACCGACCGCGGCGTAGTCGAGCCCGGCCGAGATCGAATGCGTCAGTTCGATATTGCCGTCATCGTCCTGCAGGATGAACGTCCGCGTGCCCTGCAACACGCCCGCGCTGCCGCCGGCGAAGCGCGCGGCGTGGCGGCCGCGAATGATCTGCTCGCCTCCGGCTTCGACACCGATCAAACGCACGTCTCGATCCTCAATGAACGCGTCGAAGATCCCCATCGCGTTGCTGCCCCCGCCGACGCAGGCGACGATCGCCGTCGGCAGCCCGCCCGTCAGCTCGCGGAACTGCGCGCGCGCCTCGCGGCCGATCACGGACTGAAACTCGCGCACCATCAGCGGGTACGGATGCGGACCCAGCACGGAGCCGAGCAGGTAGTACGTGTCCACGACGTTCGTCACCCAGTCGCGCATCGCCTCATTGATCGCGTCCTTCAGCGTGCGGCTGCCCGCGTCCACGCGATGCACGTCGGCGCCGAGCAGGCGCATGCGGAAGACGTTCAGCGCCTGACGATCCATGTCCTCCGCGCCCATGTACACATGGCACTCGAGGCCGAGGAGCGCGCACGCGGTCGCCGACGCGACGCCGTGCTGCCCGGCGCCCGTTTCGGCGACGATTCGCCGCTTGCCCATGCGCGCGGCGAGCAGCGCCTGGCCGAGCGCATTGTTGATCTTGTGCGCGCCGGTGTGCGTGAGGTCTTCGCGCTTGAGAAAGATCCGCGCGCCGCCGGCTTCGGCGGCCAGGCGCGTCGCTTCGTACACGGGCGTGGGCCGGCCGACGTAATGCTTCAGCAGCCGATTCAGTTCCGCGGCGAACGCCGGATCGTCACGGACGTCGAAATACGCGCGCTCGAGCTCCTCGACCGGCTCGACCAGCGTCTCGGGGACATAGCGGCCGCCGAACTCACCGAAGTATCCGCGTACATCAGGATCGCGTCTCATGTGAGCGCCTCCAGCGATCCCAATGTCTTGAGCGACTCGAACAGCGCGCGGATGCGTTCCGGATCCTTGATGCCCGGCGCGCGCTCCACGCCCGACGAAACGTCGATGCCAAACGGACGCACACGCGTCACGGCTTCCCTCACATTTTCCGGCGTCAACCCGCCGGCCAGTAGCGTCCGCCGTTGGGCGGCGACGGCCGCCGCGGCGTTCCAGTCGATCGTCTGCCCCGTCCCGCCGCGCCGGACCGGATCGTGCGCGTCGAGAAGAATCGTCGTGCGCGCCGGCCAGGTTGCAAGACGCGCGTCGCCAAGCATGATCGCTTTGATCACCGGCAGCGGCAGCGCCGCGCCGGCGTCCGGCGTTTCATCGCCATGCAGCTGCACCGCGCCCAGGCGCACAAGACTCGCCACGCCCATGATGTAGTCGGCGGCCTGATTGACGAACACGCCGACCGTTGTCACGAACGGCGGCAGCCGGGCCGCGATCGCGCGCGCGCGAAACGGATCGACGTAGCGCGGGCTCTCGGGCCAGAAGATGAATCCCACCGCCGCCGCGCCGGCCTGTGCGGCCGCTTCCGCGTCCTCGGGGCGCGTGATCCCGCAGATCTTTACGAGCATGGAACCCCGCTCAGGAGGCCGCGCAAGGCCGCGCCCGGATCAGGCGCTGTCATGAAGCGCTCGCCCACCAGGAACGCGCGATAGCCCAGCCCGCGCAGCCGCTGCAGATCCTCGGCGGTCTTCAGACCGCTTTCGCTGACGGCAATCGTGTCCGGCGGGACCCGGCCGATCAGCGCGTCCGATGCATGGACGTCCACGTCGAGCGTGCGCAGGTTGCGATTGTTGACGCCGATGATCTGCGCGCCGGCGTCGAGGGCGATCGCGAGATCCTTCTCATCGTGCACCTCGACGAGAACGTCCAGCCCGAGCCGGCTGGCGTGGTCGTACAAGACCTTCAACTCGACTGGACGCAACGCCGCGACGATCAACAGCACCGCGTCGGCGCCCGCCGCCTTCGCTTCGAGGAGCTGGTATTCCGAGACGATGAAGTCCTTCCGCAGGATGGGCACGTCGAGAGCCGCCCGCACGGCGATCAAGTGCTCGAGTGCGCCGTCGAAGAAACTCGGCTCGGTCAGGACGGAAATCGCGGCGGCGCCGGCGTCGACATAGCTTCGTGCGATCGCGACCGGATCGTAGCCGGCGCGCAACACCCCTCGCGAGGGCGACCTGCGCTTGCACTCCGCGATGACGTTGACACGATCCTTCTCCAGCAACGCCGCGCGGAATCGACCCGTCCGCTCAGGCGCTGCGTGCGCCCGTTCCGCCAGTGCCGCCATGGGCTCACGATCGCGGCGAACGTCCACCGACCTTCGGGTTGCCGCCACGATCGTCGCGAGCACGTCGGGTCTCAGTGCGGATTGAGGATGGCGGATTGCGGATGGCGTCATGCGCCCGCTCCAGCCGCACCATCGTCAGTCGTCGAAATCGCGATCATCCGGTCGAGCGTCCGGCGCGCGTCGCCGGAGTCGATCGCCTTCTCCGCCTGCCGGATGCCTTCCTCGACTGACGTCGCGGCGCCCGCGATGAACAGCGCGGCGCCTGCGTTCAGCAGCACCACGTCGCGCGCGGCGCCTCGCGTACCGGCAAGCACGCGCTCGATGATGCGCGCGTTTTCTTGCGCGTCGCCGCCCTGCAGGGATCCGGACGGCGCCTTCGGCAGACCAACGTCTGCGGGATGCAGATAGAACGTGTTGACCGTGCCGTCGCGGCACTCAGAAATCTTCGTGTACCCCGTCGTCGTCAGCTCGTCGATCCCGTCCGCGCCGTG
>JAIQFX010000173.1 GCA_020073005.1 Terriglobia bacterium
TGTCAGTCTCTTGCGCGCGGCGTCGATCCGCTGCGCTTCGTTGAGAAACGCCGCGAGCGCCCGTCGTGCTGCGTCGAACGACACGTCGCGCGCTCTCGCAGCGTCGCTGTCGAGCGACTGGCTCACCCAGGCGGCCACATCGGTCAAAGCGATCGGGAGCGCGATCGCGGTGTCCATCCGGAGGATGCCAAGCGCGCCGATCTTCAGATCGTGAATCAGGTTCGTGAAATGCGCCGGGTCGTAGACGTCAGCCTGTGTGTGGTAGATCGGACCGAACAAGTCGGGCGCGTCGGGCCGCGCCTCGCGCCACGTGACATACGCGGCAGCGCCGCCGCCGACGATGCCGAGATTCCATGCATCGACGTTGCTGCTGATGTTCGGCCGGATGTCGAGGCGGGTGGCCAGGTCCAGGTCCGCCAAGATCTGCCGCTGGAAGGCAACGTTGTCGACCGTGGCGTGCAGGTAGCCTCTTTGCGAAGGCCATCCGGCTCCATCCAAGTTGAATTCGAACGCGAGCCGTCGCGTCACTTCGGGATGTGCCGTGACGAACGCATGCGATCCGGCGAGCCAGTCGGACTCCGTGGCCTCGATGCCGGACTCCTCGCCGCCGGTGGCGATGAACATCAGACTGCGGCGCGGACGATAGCCGGCGAACACGCGTGCCAGCTCGACGAGCGACGCGGCGCCCGCGCTGTTGTCCTGGGCGCCGTGGAACCAACGATCGTAGTGTGCCGTCGCCGTGATCCATTCGTCCGGCAGTTCGGTCCCCCTAATCGTCGCCACGACGTTCTGCGAAATGCCGTCGCCGCTGTCGACGCGGTTCTCGAGAGCGACCTCGACCGGCCCGCGCTCGAGGTCGTTCTTCAGACGCACCGCATCGCGCTTCGCGACCGACACGGTGGGCAGCTGCTCGTGGTACCACATGCTGTCCTGCTTCAGCGTGTCGTCGCGCGCGCCGGGATAGTCGTAGATTAGCAACGCTGACGCGCCTTGGTGTGCGGCTTCGAGAATCTGATAAGTGGGCCAGCCGCCGCCGCGTCGTACGAGCACGGCTTTGCCGCGGACGCTGCCGGTTCTCGCGTAGTCGTCGGCGTAGCCGTCTCCGGCATCGACGAGTGTCGCGCGCACGCGATGGCCGCCGGCTTCGTTTCCTCTCGCGTAGAGCACGTCGTACCGAGTGCGCCAGGTTCCGCCTGCTGCGTGGAGGCTCACTGCGCCGATGGCCTTGCCTCCCGCGGTCAGCGTCACCGGCCCGTACTTATACGTCCGGACGGGAAACGGTTCCTGGCGTACTGTCAGCCCCGCGCGTTTGAACTCCTGTTCGATGGCATTCGCCAGGGCCTTCTCTTCGGAGCTTCCAGCGACCGCAGTTCCGGCGCCGGCCCCGGACGGCGTCGTCACCACATCCTCCGAAAGATATTTCAGGAACGCGGAGGCGCGGGCGGCGTCGAGTTTCGCGAGCGTGGCGCGTTCGGCCGCCGTCGGCTGGGCCCGTGTCTCAGATGGAACGAACAGCGCGATCGCGACGGCGGACAGCGCGAAAACGGTCTTCATGTCAGGTGCGGAAGGAGAACGGCCGGTGAGACGCAAACCGCCTCACCGGCCCGACGAGGTATTAGAACTCGACCCGGAAGCCGATGAGCGCCCGTCGCGGCTGGAAGATGCTGATCGTCGTGCCGAACGGGATCGCCGTCTGGGAGCTGTTGTTCTGGATGTTCACCGGCGTATCGACGTTGAAGATGTTGTACAGGTCGAGCGATAGCCGCAGCCGCCGGTTGCCCCCGAAGCGGAAGTCTTTGTCGATTCGCATCTGCAAGTCGTTGGTCGTCGGCATCTCGTACGCGCCGCGCGGTTCGGCCAGCACGGTCACCGAGCCCTGAGCGTTGCCGGTCACGTTGATCAGCCGGCCGTAGGGTCGCCCGGTCTCGAATGACTCCCGCACGCCTATCTGGATGTCGTAGGGGAGGGCGACCGTGGCCGAGGTCTTGATTGCATGCGTGCTGTCAGTCGTGTACCGCCCATAAGCGTTGATGAGCTGGTTCGGATCGGAACCGAACGTGCCCACGCCGGCTTGGGAGCCGATCGTAGTCCCGCCGCCGCTCAGCCCTTGCGCGCGCTGCCATTGGTACGACGATTGGAGCTGCCACCGTCGCGAGAAACGCTTGTAGGCCTGCAGGATGAACGACTTGTAGTCCTGATTGAAATCGTCGCGGTTGGCGACCTGCTGGAGCACGAGCGCGGCCGACGTGGCGCGGTTATAGACCGTGAGGCTCTGGCCGTTGAACGGGTCCACGACCGTGCGGGGCACATAGGTGCTCCGCGGATCCACACCGCGAATCACGTTGTGATCCTTCTTGTACACGAACGACGCGTTGACGCCGAAATCGGCAACGATCTCCCGTTCGACGCCGGCGTATACCTGATCAGTGCTCTGGTTGGCCAGGCTCGGATCGATCCCGAGGTTGATCTTCGGGTCGGTGGTGCTCTGCAGAACGTCGTACTTGCCCGTCGCAGCGGTGTACCGATATGTGCTCGACGTCGTGTTCCCCGGCGCCAGGTTCGAGAACAGGCTGACCGGCAGCCGGCCGTAGTACCGGCCGTAGCTGCCCTTCAGCACGGTCTTGCCTTTTTGATCGAGCTTGTAGGTGGCGCCCAGTCGGGGCGACACATCGTTGAATGTGATGAGGGTGCCGAGGGCCG
>JAIQFX010000174.1 GCA_020073005.1 Terriglobia bacterium
ACGCCGGATTCGCACGCGCTCTGCACGCCGCCCGACGAATTTCGCGCGCACATGGCCTGTCTCGCGCGCGACTTCCATCCGATCGGCCTCGAAGAACTGGTGCGCGCCGCCGCGTCGGGCCGCATTCCCGAGCGCGCGGTGGCCGTCACGCTCGACGACGGGTATCTGGACGCGCTGACTGCGGCCTCGCCGATCCTCATGGAGGCCGGCGTGCCCGCGACGTTCTTCGTCAACACCGACCGGCTCGACGAACCGCACGAGCGCTGGTGGGACGTCCTGGAGCGCGTGTTCCTGTCCAGCACGGTGCTGCCCTCTCGTCTGACGTTGCGCGTCAGCGGGAACGAGCTGCAACTCGTCACGGCGACAGCGGCCGAACGCAAAGAGGCGCTCGAGACTCTGAACCGAACGGTGTGGCCGCTCGACGCGCGCGCGCGGGCGACGATGCTGGACGATGTGCTGACGTGGAGCGGCGCGGATCGCTCGCCCCGCCAGACGCACCGGGTGATGACGGCCGACGAAGTGCGCGTGCTGGCAAGCCGGCCCGGGCACACGATCGGCGCGCATTCAGTCCATCATCTGTCGCTCACGCTGCAGCCGGCGGACACGAAGCAACGCGAGATCGTCGAGAACAAGAGTGCGCTGGAACGGCTCCTCGGCCGGCCCCTGAATCTGTTTTCGTATCCCTACGGCGAGTGCGACGCGGCCACCGTTGGTGCCGTTGGCGAGGCCGGCTTCCATGCGGCGGTCACCGTCGAAGCCGGACTCGTGACGTCCGGCACGAACCGCCTGCTGCTGCCGCGGTACGAGATCGGCCCGCGCCAGCGCGCCGACTTCCCGTCGCGCCTGCGCGACATCTTCGACACATGTCTGCTGACACGGTAGTGGAGGCAGACCCACGCGGGGCGGTCCGGCAGGCGCTGGCGGCCAATCCTTTCCTGGCTAACGACGCCGGCGCCCGGCCCATCGACGTCATCGTGCCCATCTACAACGCCGCCGACGACCTCGCGGCGTGCATCGCCAGCGTCGCTCGACACACGCGCTGCCCGTTCCGGCTCATCCTCATCAACGACGGGAGCACGGATCCGCGCGTCACCCGGTTGCTTGACGGCATCCGCGGCGCGGCAGCGCGATTCATCGTCATCGATCGGCCCGACAATCGCGGCTTCGTGCGCACGGTCAACGAGGGTTTCGCGCTCTCGCGCGACGCCGACGTCGCCGTGCTCAACGCCGACACGATCGTTTCAGCCGGCTGGCTGGAGAAGATGGCGGACGTGGCCCGCTCGCGGCCGGACGTCGCGACCGTCACGCCGCTGACCAACAACGGGACGATCTGCTCGGTGCCGATCGCGCTCGAGGACAACGCGATTCCGGCGGGCTACGACGTCGACAGCTTCGCGGCGTTGATCGAGACGACTTCACTCAAGATCTTTCCCGAAGCGCCGACCGGCGTCGGTTTCTGCATGCTGATCACGCGCCGGGCGCTCGACGCGGTCGGCCCGTTCGACGCCGCGGCGTTCGGCGACGGCTACGGCGAAGAGAACGACTTCTGCCAGCGCGCCGTCAGCGCCGGCCTCGTGAATCTCATCGCGGACAACACGTTCGTGTACCACAAGGGCCGCGCCTCGTTCGGCCCGCGCGGCGACGGTCTGATCGCCAGGAACCTGGAGGCTCTTGCCGCGAAGCATCCCGCGTACCGCGACGACGTGGCGCGCTTCTGCCGGGATCATCCGCTGCGCGGCTTTCAGACATCTCTCGCGTACAACATCGCGGCCGGCCGCGGACGCCGGAGCGCGATCACGACCCGGGTCCTGCACGTTCTCCATCGCGGCGGCGGCACCGAGAAGCACGCCCGGGAGCTTGCGGCCATCGAGGATTCAGGCGTCATCAGCTACGTGCTGCTGAGCGACGGCCGGACGTTGGACGTCGACGAGTACTACGCGGGCCGCCGCACGCGAACGCTGCGCTTCCCGCTGCCGGCGGTGATTGGAAAATACGGTCCGCTCCACAGCAGCGCGTATCGCGACGCCTTGACGGCGATCGGCTGGACGCTCGGCGTCGACATCATCCACGTGCACCACCTCATGTACAACGCGCTCGATATCGCGGATGCCGCGGCGGCGCTGGGCATTCCGTACGTGATGACGCTGCACGACTATCACACGCTGTGCCCGATGTACACGCTGCTCGCACCCGACGGTCTGCCGTGCGGCGCCTGCACGGGTGGCCCGCCCCGCCGGCCCGCGGATGCGTGCATGAAGAAAGCCGGCCAGCCGGCGTCGTATCTAGCCGAGTATCAGGCCGAGATGCGACGCTTCCTCGCGGGCGCGGCGCAGCTCTTCGCGCCGAGCGCGTGCGTGCGGGAGATCGTGGGCGCGCGGTTCCCCGACGTCGTGCCAGCGCTTTCGGTCATCGAGCACGGCCATCGGACCGCAACGGCTGAGGCGAGCAAGGCCGGCAGGTCGACGCAGACGCTGCACGTCGCGGTCATCGGCAGCCTCGACCTGCACAAGGGATCGACGGTGTTTCGGGATCTGCTTCGGACGAACCGCCGCGACGAGATCGTCTTTCACGTGTACGGCACCACGGCCGATCCGGATCTCACGCGAGCCCGGCTGAACCAGCCGCAGCGGCTCGACGGATCGAGATTCGTCTACCACGGCGCCTACGACGCCAGGGACATCGTGCAAACGCTGG
>JAIQFX010000175.1 GCA_020073005.1 Terriglobia bacterium
GCGAACATGACGGGGTTCGTGGCGCGCGCGCGAGAGACGGCCCGGAACGGATCGATCGACGAGATCGTCAGGGCACTCGCTTCGTAACCTTCCCGTTCTGATCGAGAAACTCAATCCGCGGATTGCCCGTCGCGTCGACTGTCAGTGTCAGCCGCGGCTTGCCGCGCGCGTCCGCCAAGGACAGCGACGTGGCCTGATCCGGAGTCTTGCCGAGATACACTCGCTGGAATGCCGGCGGCGCCGTGGCCTGCGCAGCGTTGAGCGCGGCTTCGCGTTGTTGCGGATCGGCGATCTTCATCGCGGCGTTGAACCTCGTCAGGAATTCGGACACGGGTTGCTCGGAGCGATCCCACATCTCGAGTGCCGCGGATCGCTGGTTGTTGACCTCGCCGTACCGCAGCGCGATTGTCTGATCCTGCCTCCATTGGTCGAACGTGAACGACGCACCGGCGGAGTGTCCGCCGTTCTGAGCCCGGCCGTGATAGAGGAGGCCGCCCACCTCGTCGCCCTTGTCGTTGAAGAAGAGCAGGCCGGCCTCGGGCCGCGGCCGGTCAGCCGTGACACCGTCCAGGACGCCGGGGTGCTGGCGATCCTTGTTCGAGATAACCATCCGCAGCGTGCCGTTCCTGTCGACCACATTGATGCGCTCGACCGTGATCTCCCCGAGATTCTGCGGCGCCGGCGCCGCCTGCCGGAACGCGGCCGTCGCGACGATGACCAGCGCGAGCGACGAGACCGTCACGTAAACGCGGAGCCAGAACAACTGCCGTCGCACTGAGCGGAATGTTCGGCGCATCGAATTATCGCTGCCAAATCGCGTGGAGGGCATTATGACGTTTTCGCGCCGCCGTTTCATGCAGTGGGCCACGGTGATGTCGGCGGTCGCGTTCGGCGAAGCGAGCCCCGCGCGGCTGGTGCCGCTGCTGGGCGCCGCGGAGACGGGCTTCCGGCCGAACCTGCTGCCGACGCAGAAGGACGTCTGGGAGCAGCAGCTGTGGATGGCGAAGCTCGGGCCCAAGTACACCGGCAACAAGGCGCACACCGAGTTCGTCGAGTTCCTCGCGAAGGAAATGTCCGCGCTCGGCCTCGACGTCGCGCGCGACCGCTACACGCTGCCGCGCTGGGACGCGAAGCGGTGGGCGATCACCCTCACGTCGGCGTCAGGCGCCTCGAGCCGGGTGCCGGTGACGTCGTACTTCCCATACTCTGGTCAGACCTCGCCTGCGGGCGTGACGGGTGAGCTCGTGTACGCCGGGAGCGGTCCGAAGTTCACGCTCACCGGCCTGCAGGGCAAGGTCGTCTTCATCGATTTCGCGACGGCCACACGCGACTGGGCTCGATCGTACCAGCCCTGGGGTATCAATCCGCCGACTGAGACGTTTCCCTCGTCATTGAAACCGGCGCGGGGCGGCGTCAACGATCTCACGCAGTTTCAGAAGGCCGGCGCCGTCGGCGTCATTCTCGGCTGGACCGATGTGTCGGACGCGAACGCGGCCGATCAGTACACGCCGTTCTCGCGGCCGCCGCAGGGCATCCCGGGTCTCTACGTCGGACGCGAGACCGGCACGAAGCTGAAAGCGCTCGCCGGGACGGGCGCGAAGGCGACGGTCGTCCTCGAAGCCGACGTCTTTCCCGACACGCCGACCGACACGCTGATCGCAACGCTGCCCGGGTCGTCGTCCGACGAAGTGATCATCGTCAATACGCACACCGACGGACCGAACGCGACGGAAGAGAACGGCGCGCTCGGCATCCTCGCGCTGATGAAGTACTTCTCGAAGATTCCGAAGAGCGAGCGCAAGCGGACGATCGTCTGTCCGCTGACGAGCGGTCACTTCGCCGGACCGTGGGTCCCGTCGATTCGCGGCGTGATGGAAAAGCATCCGGACATCATCAGGAAGGCCGTCGCCGCCGTGACCGTCGAGCACCTCGGCTGCCTCGAGTGGATGGACGATGCGTCGATGAATTACAGGGCGACGGGGAAGAACGAGTGGAGCGTCGCCATCACGCCGGACAAGGCGATGGGCGCGGCGCTCGTCGAAGCACTCAAGGGCAGCCGCGATCGCGCGGGCGTCGTGAATCCGGTCAACGGAGGATGGCTGGGCGAGGGCGGGAGCCTGTCGCGCGCCGGCGTGCCGACGATCGGCTACATTCCGCAGCCGAACTATCTGCTCGCGGGCCCCGCGAACGGGTGCATCGAAAAGCTCAGTCCGGAACTGCTACACAGTCAGATCCAGGTGTTCGCCAAACTGATTCACACGATTGACGGGATGGCGGCGGCCGCGCTGAAGGTCAAGGCGTGACCTCCAGCGCGACTCGCTGAGAACTAGCGGGCGAGAATCGGAACGTCTCCGTCCCTGAAGACCAGGCCGAAGGATCGGATGAAGCCGTCGCCGTACAGCGACTTCGCGGTCTGCACGTAGATGTTGTTGTTCGCCGGCCGGAAGACGGCGATGTCCGCCTTCCCGTCGCCGTCGTAGTCAGCCGGCACGGGAATGTCGCCGAGGATCCCGAACTGCTTCGTGCCCACGCTGCCGTCCTTCGAGAACCGCACGGTGAAGATCTGCGTGGCCGGATCGAAGTAGGCGGCGTCCGCCTTCCCGTCGCCGTCGTAGTCCGCCGGGACAGCCGTCACGGTCGGTCCGCCGAACGCGGTAATGGCGAACGCGGTCCCGTAGTTCGTACCGCCCTGCAGAATGTACCAGCTGCTCAGGCCGTTGACCTCCGAAGGCTCGATCGTCGCCAGGTCCGCTTTGCCGTCGCCGTCGAAGTCGCCGACGACCGGAACGGAGGCCGCGTCGCCCCAGCTGGCGACCGCGCCGCTCGTGAATCCCGTCTTGGACATCAGTACGTACCACTTGCCTTCGGAAGGCCTGAACACGCCGATGTCCGACTTGCCATCCCCGTCGAAGTCGCCCGTGAATGGAATGTCGCCGTCGGTGCCCCACTGAAAGGTGGTGATGGACGTGAAGCCCTGCGACGAGAGGCGAATCGACCAGGCGTGCGATCCGACCGGCGTGTAGACGGCGAGATCGGTCTTGCCGTCGCCGTCGAAGTCGCCGCACATCGGAACGTCGCCGAGGGTGCCGAGCGTGGCCGACGCGAGCGTGGCGAAGTTGTTGGCCGCGACCCTCGCGTAGAACGTCCCGTCGCCGCCGGTCAGGAGCGGCGGCCTCCAGATGGCGACGTCCACCTTGCCGTCGCCGTCGAAGTCCGGCAGGGTCCTTTGATGGCGTGCGCCCGCGGCGTACAAGACGGTCCCCAGTGCGGCTGCGCACACGGGCACGAGGAGCAGAGCTCTGCGGCTCAGTACGGCAACCCGGAA
>JAIQFX010000176.1 GCA_020073005.1 Terriglobia bacterium
GTGACGATGTGACGGCGTACACGCGGCTCGTCGGCACGGGCGCGACCGAAGATCCGGCGACGGGATCGGCGGCGGGGCCCGCCGGCGCGTTTGCCGCGAAGTACGGCTTCGTTCCGCCGGATCGCGCGGGATCGATCGTGTTTCTTCAGGGCGTGAAAGTCGGACGCCCGAGCCGGCTGTATATCCGCATCGGCATGGCGGGCTCGGAGGTGACGAGCGTCAAAGTCGGTGGTCCTGCGGTAGTCGTTGGTGAAGGCTCGATGAGCGCGTAGGGGCGGAGCACGCTCCGCCCCTACGGGACGCGATCTCCCAGTGCGCGAAGTCGCGTCGCGACGATGCGGATGTGAAACGCGTCGCCGGGGTGGCGATAGAACCGATCGAGATCGCGATCGATGAGGCCGCGCATCGCGAGCAGGTTCCGCGCGGTCAGGACCTGCGCGCCGAAGCGCGCATCGAAGCGGCGGCCGGTGTCCGCGTCGAACCGGAGGATGGCCAGCTCGTCCCGATCCCACGTCGCGGGCTGCGGTGGAGGCGGCGCCTCGCGGCGCCGGGCTTCGAGAAAATTGAGGATGTGGCCCGACAGCTCGACGACGCCGAGCTTGAGCTGCGTCTGCTGCTCCGTGACGAGCCGATCGAACTGCCGCTCGAAGATCCACTGGCGCGTCGCGTACCAGCCCATGCCGATCGTGAGGAGCATCACGAACGTGAACATCCGCTCTTCGCGGCCGAACGCCTCCGGCGACACGATCGTCCGGACGGCGAGCTTGACGACGAGCAGGAGCGCGAGTCCGCCGAGGGACGTGAGCGCGATCTCGCCGGCCGGCGGCGCGCTGAAGCGCAGGGCGATTGCCACGAGCGCAACGAGCGTGGCGACCGCGGGACCGATGGTCCACCAGCCGAACGCGCGACGAATCCAGATCACCATGCCTTGGCAGTGGGCAAGACGTGTCTAGGGTAGCCGAACAACGGAGGGGGTCCCAAGGAACCGCACGAAATGGAGACGCTTGGATTCGAGCGTCTTTCCAAGGTCCTGCAGTCCCAGACTCCGTTTTCTTCACCGGACTTTCATCGGATTTTCATCATGAGGGCGCATGCTGGCGTCCTCCTCGCTCGCGTCGGCGTCGCCGGGTCGTTCGGTAGTCGCTGCGTTCCCTCGTTCGGGCATCTCCGGGTTGGTCATCTCGTTCAGAACTGGAGGACATCATGCTCGGTAGGGTTTTCGCGAGAGCGAGTGTCGCGGCATGGCTTGGTGTGCTCCTACTCTCAGCAGGCGCATCGGCCCAAAGCGCCATCACGGGGCTGGTCAAAGATTCAAGCGGAGGCGTGCTGCCCGGCGTCGCCGTGGAGGCGTCGAGCCCCGCGCTCATCGAGAAGGTCCGCGCGGTGGTCACCGACACTCAGGGACGATATGCGATCGTCGACCTTCGTCCCGGTCTGTACAAGGTGACGTTCACGCTCCAGGGCTTCAGCACGTTCGTCCAGGACCGCATCGAGCTGCCCTCGGACTTCACGGCAACCGTGAACGCCGACCTGCCGGTGGGCGGGATCGAGGAGCAGGTGACGGTCTCGGGCGCGTCGCCGGTGGTCGATGTGCAGAACGCCCAGCGCACCACGATATTGAATCGGCAGTTGCTCGACGCCGTGCCCGTGCCGCGCATGTACCAGGCGGAGGGCGCGCTGGCGGTGGGCACGAAGGTCAGCGACCAGAACGTGGGCGGCGCGCGCGCCGCAGTCAATCCCCGGCTGACCGCGCACATGAGCGTGACCAAAGACACGACCATCGACGTCGATGGCATGAAGATGAACACGCTGGCACCCCGATCACAACGACGCGATGAGCCAGGAGATCACGGTGCAGACCGCCGCGCTCGGCGCCGAGGTGTCGGCCGGAGGGCCGCACCTGAATCTCATCCCGCGCGAGGGCGGCAACACGTACAGCGGCGCCACCTACCTGGGATACACGGGCAGCTCGTTTCAAAGCGACAACCTGTCCCAGAGCCTGATCGATCGCGGCCTGAAGACGCCGGATGCCGTCAGCAAGATCTTCGACGTGAACCTGTCGCTCGGCGGACCGCTCAAGCACGACAAGCTGTGGTTCTTCGGGTCGTACCGCAATGTCGGCAACGACAACGTCGTCGCCAACAGCTTTTATCCGGACGGCAGCCCGGGCATCTACGATCAGCGCGTCCGCAACTACACGCTGCGGCTGACGTGGCAGATCAACACGCGGAACAAGATCACCGCGTACGACGATTATCAGTGGAAGTACGTCGGACACCTCTTCACGTCTGGCACTGACGTGCTCTACGCGGCGGCGCGCCGCCCGCCGGTGCTCAAGTACACCGACGCGGTCAAGTGGACGTCGACCGTCAGCGACAAGCTCGTGTTCGATCTCGGCTACGGCACGAGCGTGAATGCGTACAGGGAAGGTTATCAGCCCGGCGTCGGCAGGACGCCGTTCACGCCCGAATGGTACGCCAACGCCTCGCGGACCGATATCGTGCGCAACACGATGACGGTCGCGTCGGCGCCGGAGCTGGGCACGTACAACTTCCGCTACATGATCATCTCGTCGCTGGCGTACATCACCGGCTCGCACTCGCTGAAAGCCGGCTTCCAGTGGCACATCGGCCAGAACTGGCTCAACCGCGACGCCAATGGCGATCTCACCGAACGCTTCCGCGACGGCGTGCCCGACTCGGTCATCGTCTACGACACACCGGCGCGCCTGTACGACCTGATGAAGGCGGACCTCGGCCTCTACGTGCAGGACTCGTGGACGTTGAAGCGCCTCACGATCAATCCGGGGCTTCGCTGGGAGTACTTCAACTCCGAGATCGAGGCGCGCTCGGTCGAAGCGGGACGGTTCGTCCCGGCGCGCTCCTTCGCCACCGTGCCGGACGTGCCCAACTGGAAGAACATCGCCCCCCGGTTCAGCATGGTGTACAACCTGACGGGCGACGCCAAGACCGCGCTGAAAGGCAGCATCAACAAGTACAACCGGGCCTACACGACCGACTTCGTGAACCGGTACGACCCGCTCGTGCTGCAGAGCGACACGCGCAACTGGTCGGACTGCGACTACCTCCCCGGCACCTCGACGTGCTCGAAGCTCGTCCTGAAGACCAACGGCGACGGCATCGCGCAGGACAACGAAATCGGCCCGAGCAACAACAAGAACCTCGGCATTGTCGCAACCAGGCGCGCCGACACTGCGATCGAGCGGCCGTACGACATTGAGTACACGCTCTCGGTCGTCCGCCAGCTCAGGCCCGGCGTGGCGGTGACCGGCGCCTGGTATCGCCGCGATACCTACAATGTCGAACAGCAGCTCAACACGCTCGTCAGCCCGTCGGACTTCGCCTCGTTCACGACGCCCAGCCCGCTGAACGGCGAATCGGTCACCATCTACAATCTCAACAAAGGCAAGCAGGGCCTGGTGGACCTGCTCGACACGACCGCCACGGATCGGTCGAAGGCGCGCGTCAATTACAACGGCCTCGAGCTGAGTTTCTCGGCGCGGCTGCCGAAAGGCGGCAGCATGTTCGGCGGATGGTCGGCGGACCGGCTCATCACGGTCGCGTGCGCCGGCTACGATCCGAACACGTTCCGCTACTGCGATCAGAGCCAGTACGACATTCCGTTCCGGTCCGACTTCAAGTTCGCTGGAAACTATCCGATCGTCTGGGGCGCGCAAGTTGGCGCGTCGCTGGCGAGCTATGCAGGACTGCCGCTGGCGGTGAACTGGGCGGTCCCGACCAATCTGTTTCCGGGCGGCCGCACGCAGGCCGTGACGGTCAATCTCATTCCGCCCGGCAACCAGTACCTGGATCGCTGGAATGAGCTCGACCTCAGCTTCCGCAAGGTGTTCGCCCTCGGCAAGTACCGTGTCGACGGCGCGTTGGACATGTTCAACGCGCTCAACAGCAATGTCGTGCTGTCGCAGAATCAGAACTACGGGTCGACGCTCGGCCAGCCGCTCGCCGTCCTGCAGGGCCGGCTGCTGCGCGTCTCGAGCCAGATCAAGTTCTAGCCATCGCTTGGCCGGAAGGACTCGCTCATATGCCACTCACCTTACTGCTGCTCATTGCGGCATGGTTCGCACAGCAACCGGCTTCTCCGTCCGTCACCCCGTCGACACTGGATTTCGAGGTGTTCAAGACCAGGGTGCAGCCCATCTTCCTCGCCCGGCGCGGAGAACACGCGCGCTGCATCGCGTGTCATACCGGCGGCGGTCAGACGCCCCGCCTGCAGCGCCTCACGCCGGGAGCCACGAGCTGGAATGAGGAGCAATCGCGCAAGAACTTCGAGGAAATCACGCGACTGGTGGCGCCCGGCGATCCGCTCGCGAGCCGGCTGCTGATGCACCCGCTCGCGCCCGCTGCGGGCGGCGACCCGTTCCACATTGGCGGCTCGGAGAAGGTGACACGTTTTCTCAACGAAGAGGCGCGCGAGCT
>JAIQFX010000018.1:0-55000 GCA_020073005.1 Terriglobia bacterium
CGGAGCTGGCGCACCAAGGTCCAGACCGACTTGCGTACGGAGGACGGCACGAAGTAAAACCTCACCAGTCTCGGCCGTCGCTGAAATGTCGGTTTTGCGGTGTCCACGAATTGTCGGTTTTCACCTGTCCGCCGAGGACAAGGCCAAGGTCCTTGAAGCAAAGGCGCGCCTGCTTCTCGATGCGATTGTCGATGTCGTCACCAAGGACGTCGCGGACTACTCGGAGCGATTCAAGGGCGACCCGACGCGCAAGGTGGATTTCAACGCGAAGCCCTCCGGCGGCTTCTCCCTATATAAGTCGCACTATCCTGCCGCGAGTCTGGAATGTACGTTGGAGTACGGCAACACTCAGATCAAGGCCTTGTACGCTTTCCGAAACGGCGAAATGTCAGAGGCCATTACTCGACCCGTGCTTTTGGCGCTTGAAGTCGATGTCAACGACAACGTTTTCGTGCGTGCGTCAGATCGGAATCTGACGACTACGGCGGATGTGTCGCGGTACTTGATCGAAAAGGTGCTGTTCGCCTAGTGGGACGAGGGACGAGGATGGTGTACCGGCTTCGCTCGCTGCTGGCGTAATTCTTCGCGTTCCTCTTGATACTTCTGTTCTTCCTTGTCGATCTCACGCTTCGGCACGCGCACCAATTTGGTGAGTAGCTCGGTGAACGGAGCCTTCGGACGGTCAGACATCAATCCTCGTCGTCCTGGTCAAGATACAGCAGATCGACGTGGTGACTGTCACGAATCTCGAACCACACCTGTAAGCGCGGTTTCACCTTGCCGCCTGATCGGACCAAGTCAGTCTTGGCGAGCCGCAACCGCTTGAAGCCTTCAACCACTGGCCATTCTTCAGCGCGGAGGGTGAGCGACCACATGATGCCGCGCAGCCGTTCATCCGTCTCCTGTGCGCCGAGCTTCTCGAGCTGATCGAGATAGTCTTCGCTCTCGATGAGTTCGCGCAGGATTGGCTTGGACAAAGCGGCACCGAGCGATGAGGCGCGCTAGGCTTCTTCCCACTTGAACTTGCGATTCAGTTCGTGGGTCCGCGCAATCTCAGCAGCCGTAGGAGGCTGATCAGAGAGGAACGCGGCTTCGTATGGAATCGAGGCGCCATCTTCTCCGGCAACGCGCCATGCGATGCCGTGCGAGAAGTCGCTGACCTGTTGGCCCGTCGCCTTCCACATGATGTTGATCACTTCATCGACCAGCGCAATGTCACTCGCGCTGAGCACGTTGAGATTGGGTTCGCGGAGCGGCACATACCGATGCTCAGCGAACTTGCCAGCAGGAACGATCTGCTTAGCGAGGTCGCCGCGTTCCTGCATCTGCTCAAGAACTGGCTTCATCTTCCGCGGCACTGGCCCATTCTTCTGGCGCATGTACTCCACACCAGTGATCGGCTTGCCACGTCGGACAAACGCCGTGAAGTCAGCAAACGCGATGATCTTGTTGAGCTTGATCGCGCCGAAGTGTTCGGCGTCCGCACAACGCGACGTGACATAGAGCACGAGTTCACGCAGACGGGCGACGGCCGTCCTCGTGTCGTCGGTGCTATACGTCAGTTCAGGAAGTGCGGGTTTTTTCTTCGCCATGTAAGCACCCCTTCGTTCTTGCCGGGGTTGACCTTCGCTGTCTCATCGTACGCGAGGCGCACGAGTCCTTGCACAGATTACTTGACAGGGTAAGAAATTTCAACAGATGGTGTACGAAGCGTGCAGGGCCACTACTTATGGCCACGGCACTGGCGCGGCTTTCAGGCCGCGCTCTGGGCGTCTGCCTTGCCGATGAGGTCTTTGTAGGTGAGGCGACGGCCAATCACGCGCTGCGCCATCTCCTCGAAGCGTGCGCGATCTGTCTGCTTGCGCGTGTTGAATCGGAACGCCTGTTCATCGAGATACCGGAACAAGTGGAAGGGTTCGACGCTGACGTACGTGCCGCGCAGACCGCGCTTGAGCAACGACCAGAAGTTCTCACACCCGTTCGTGTGAATCTGGCCGTCAACGTACTTCTCCGCGTGGTCAATGACTTGATGCACGTAGGCCGCGCCGAGGCGGTTGTAGGAATTATTAGCGTCCGTGTAGACCGTCGTTGCTGGTCCCGGTTCAACGTTGGCCTCGACGCGCGGTTGGAGCGTGTGACGCTTCGTGTCGGCGACGACTTCCAATCGGATCGCGCTGTGCCCGTCCTTCCCGTGACGCTGTAGCAAGCCCATCACTGCAATCTTCCCGACGATGCCGCCGCGCTTAAGGCCAATCGTTTTCTTGCGACGGTCGGCGTGCATGAAACGCGCACGGCCACCGATGAACGTTTCGTCAACTTCGACTTCCCCGGTCAGCTTGCCTTGAAGAAAACTCCGGGTCTGCATGGCGAGGCGGATTCTGTGGAGCATGAACCACGCGGTCTTCTGCGTCACGCCGATGGACCGTTCGAGTTCATACGAGCTGATGCCGTTCTTCGCGGACGAAATGAGCCAGATGGCGACGAACCACTTGTCGAGCTTGATCGGGCTGTCCTCGAAGATCGTGCCGACCTTCGCCGAAAACTGCCGCTTGGGATGCTTGCCCTTGCACTGCCATCGGCGTTGCGTGGCGAGGTAGCCAACGTCCTTCCGGCCGCACGTCGGACACTCGACGCCATCAGGCCATCGAGCGGCGACTAGTTCCGCTTGGCAGACGTCGAGATCGGCGTAGTGCCGGACGGCCTCTTGGAGGGTTTGGGGCGAAGCGTTCGTTGCCATGCCCTTAAGATAGGCCAACCAGCCCGATTAGTCAAGTATGTTATTACCCATAAAGTACTGCTTTATCCAAGACCCAAGGCGGGGCACTCTAGACGTACCGGGCGAGGTCGAACCGTCCGCGGACCATCAGGAGCGGCCTCCACAAGTCGCCGCGGCGCGCGATCCGGCCCGGCGCGCTGGTCATCGTGAAATCCTCGGTCGTCACGCCGCGCGCCACTTCGGTCCACGTGACCGGCATCGACACCGTCGCCTCCGGCCGCGGGCGCACCGAGTAGACCGACGCGAGCGTGCGTCCCCACGCGTTCTGGTTGTAGTCGACGAGCACGCGGCCCCGCGGACGCCTGGCCACGCGGTACTCGACGGTCATCAGCGCCGGATGCCGCGCGGCCAGCTCGTGCGCGAGCGCTTTGGCGAACGTCCAGACCTGCTTCTGCCCCGGCCCGCGGACGATCGGCACGTAGATGTGCAGACCCTTGGACCCGGTCGTCTTCACGAGCGACGGCATCTTCAGCGCGTCGAGCGCCTCGTGCACCACCAGCGCGGCTTCGCGCACGCGCTCGAACCCCGCGCCCGGACCGGGATCGAGATCGAAGTGCACGTAATCCGGCCGGTCGACGTCGTCGCAGCGCGCGTACCACTGATTGAGATCGATGCATCCCAGGTTGACGACCCACAGCAGCGCGGCGCGATCCTGAATCATCGGAAAGTCGATGACGCCCGCCGACCCGTGATCGATCGAACAGATCTCGATCCACGACGGCCGGGGCGACGGCGCGCGCTTCATGAAGAAGAACTCGCCGCTCGCGCCGTGCGGATAGCGCTTCATCACCATCGCGCGATCGCGCAGGTGCGGCAGGAGCACGCCGGCCACGGTCGCGTAGTACTGGAGAAGGTCGCCCTTGGTCAGACCGAGGCGGGACCAGAAGATCTTGCGGAGGTTCGTCAGGCGCACTTCCTTGCCGTCGACGTCGAGAATCGCGTGGTCTTGATCGCGGGGGATGACGAGAGGCGTTGGCATGGCTCGCTCGCCTGAAAGGCTCGCGCTACAGATTGTAGGGCGGGCTCGCGCTACAGATTGTCGGGCGGGCTCGCGCTACACCTTACCGAGGGGCGGCAGCTTCGGCGGACGCGTGCCGTGGCGAACGGCGCCGATCACGGGCCCGTACTCGAGCTCGGCGCCCTCGTTCGTCTGCCGCAGCAGCAGGCCGCCGCGGCTCATGTCGCCGCGGCCGACGAACGCAAGCGGGAAACACAACCGCTCGCCGAACACTTCGACGAGCAGGTCCGTGTATTTCGGCGACGCGATGCTGCCGAGCAGCACGACGTCGCAGTCCGGGCCGACGGCCGCGCGGAGCGAGCGCGCGCTGGTGACCAGCGGCGTGGCGTACTGGGGATTCTCCACATCGACGGCACCCGCCGCGAACGCGAGAAATGCGCTGCGCGTGACGAACGTCTCCGGCGTCCGCAGACCGGCGGTCGGCGTGATGATGTGGACGCCGGCGCCCGCGCACGGATCCGCGGGGTCCGGCGGCTGCGCGAAGTGCCGCGCGTACGTCAGCTTGCCGCGGAAGTACAGACCGCTGATGAACGCGAACAGATCGCCGAGCGGCGCTCCGCGGCGCGAGCGCAGCGCCGTGGCCAGCGCGTGCGTCGAGCGCGGCGAGAGCATCTGTTGGGCGCGGCGGCCGCGGCAGTCCGCCGGAGAGAGCAGGAAGATGCGGCTCAAAAACCCCAGCGCAGGAGGACGGTGCCGGCGGTGAACCCCGCGCCCACCGACGCGAGCAGCACGAGATCGCCCTTCTTCAGCCGGCCCGCGCGCACGGCGTCGTTCAGCGCGAGCGGGATGGTCGCCGCCGTCGTGTTGCCGAAGCGCTCGATGTTGATGATGACCTTCTCCGGATCGACGCCGAGCTTCTCGGTCGCCGACAGGATGATACGGCGATTCGCCTGGTGCGACACGAACAGATCCAGATCGCCCGGCGTCATGCCGTTGCGCTCGAGCACGCGGCGCGCGATTTCTTCCGTCTTGCGCACCGCGAACTTGAAGACCGTCGCGCCGTCCTGCTTGACGTAGTGCAGACGCTGATCGACGGTCTCGTGCGACGACGGCTTGCGGCTGCCGCCGGCGGGCATGCAGAGCGCGGGCCCGCCGCCGCCGTCGACCTCGTGCTCGAAGTCGAGGATGGCGCCCTGGCCGGGGTTCGCGGCCGACAGCACCACCGCGCCGGCGCCGTCGCCGAAGAGCACGCACGTCGCGCGATCCTTGTAATCGATGATGCTGGACATCACATCGGCGCCGACGACCAGCGCGTGATCGTGCGCGCCGCTCGCGACGAACTGGCTCGCCGTCGTCAGCGCGTACGTGAACGCCGAACACGCGGCGCTCAGGTCGAAGCCCCACGCGTGGTGCGCGCCGATCCTGTGCTGGATGAGGCACGCCGTGCTCGGAAAGAACATGTCGGGCGTGACGGTGCCGACGACGATCACGCCGATGTCATCCGGCGTGAGCCCCGCGGCGGCGATGGCGCGCGTCGCCGCCTCGACGCCGAGATCGGATGTCGCGACGCCGGGATCCACGATGTGCCGCTCGCGGATGCCCGTGCGCTGCAGAATCCACTCGTCGCTCGTGTCGACGATTTTTTCGAGGTCGGCGTTCGTCAGCACGCGCGGCGGGACGTACGTCGCCAGCGAGGCGATGGCCGTCGCGCGGCCCGACATGCGCGGACCACGGAGGGCGTTCACCGGAGCGGTCGATGGATCGGTCACCACAGTCGGGCATCCCTTCTTCGTTCTTCGGGCGCGACGAGCCCGAAGTAGCCGTACGCGCGCGGCGTCGCGATGCGGCCGCGCGGCGTGCGATCCAGGAATCCTATCTGGATCAGAAATGGCTCGTAAATGTCTTCGATGGCGTCTTTTTCTTCGCTGATCGCGGCCGCGATCGTGTTCAGGCCGACCGGGCCGCCGCCGAACTTGTCGATGATCGTCCGCAGCAGCTTGCGATCGATCTCGTCGAAGCCGTGCTCGTCGACCTCGAGCAGCTTGAGGCCGGCGTGGGCGACCTCGAGCGTGATCGTGCCGCCCGCCCGCACCTGCGCGTAGTCGCGCACGCGCCGCAGCAGGCGGTTCGCGATGCGCGGCGTCCCGCGCGCGCGCCGCGCGATTTCCGACGCCGCCGCGTCGTCGATCGGCACCGCCAGAATCTTCGCCGAGCGCCGCACGATTTCTTCGAGGTCGGCCGGCGTGTAGAACTCGAGCCGGTGCGTGATGCCGAACCGGGACCGCAGCGGCGACGTGAGCAGTCCCGTGCGCGTCGTCGCGCCGATCAACGTGAAGCGCTCGAGGCGCATCTTCACCGTGCGCGCGCTCGGCCCCTGCCCGATGACGATGTCCACTTCGTAGTCTTCGAGCGCGGGATAGAGGATCTCCTCGATCGCCGGCGACATGCGGTGGATTTCGTCGATGAACAGGACCTCGCCCGCGCCGAGATTCGTCACGATGCCGACGAGGTCGCCCGGCTTTTCGATCGCGGGGCCCGACGTCGCGCGGATTGCGACGCCCATCTCGTTCGCGATGACGTAGGCGAGCGTCGTCTTGCCGAGCCCGGGCGGGCCGTGCAGCAGCACGTGATCGAGCGGCTCCTCGCGCTGCTTCGCCGCCGCAATCGCGACTTCCAGATTCTCGCGGATCCGGTCCTGGCCGATGTACTCGTCGAGGCGGCGCGGGCGCAGGCCGGCTTCGTACTGCGCGTCGTCGTCGACGCGGACCGCGGTGATCAGGCGATCGTCGGTCATTTGGCGAGTTCTCGCAGGGCCTGCTTCAGCACGCGCTCGAACACGCCGTCGGGCACGGCCTTGATCGCGGAGTCGACGGCTTTTTCGGCGAGAGGCCGATGATACCCCAGGTTCACGAGCGCCGAGAGCACATCGTCGCGCATCTGGGAGGGCGTCGCGCGCGTGCCGTCGTCGGCCGCCGCGGCCGCGGCCGGCGCGCGCGGCAGCCGGTCTTTCAGCTCGAGGACGATGCGCTCGGCGGTTTTCTTTCCGACGCCGGGGATCGCGGTCAAGCGCGCGAGATCGCCGCGCTCGATCGCGCGGATCAGCTCGACCGGCTCGATGCCCGACAGGACGGCGAGCGCGACCTTCGGCCCGATGCCGCCGACGCCGATCAGCCGCTCGAAGAGATCCTGCTCGAGCCGCGTCGCGAAGCCGTACAGCAGCAGCGCGTCCTCGCGCACGTGCGTGTGGATGCGCAGCGCGACGTCCGCGCCCGGATCGCCGAGGCCGTAGAACGTCGAGAGCGGCACGAAGACGTCATAGCCGACGCCATTGACGTCGACAACGATGCGGTTCGGATGTTTTTCGAGGAGCCGTCCGCGAAGATGCGCAATCACAAGGGCGGTTTGCCTCGCCGGAGCGCCGAAGGCGCGGAGGCGTGGCGCAACGTCCGCCAGCTCGTCGCCGTGCTCCGCGGTGCGGCGGCGAGACTGGCGGCGGCGCGCGCGGGCGGCGCCGAGTGCACGTGGCAGATCGCCACCGCCAGCGCGTCGGCGGCGTCGTGCGGCGACGGGACGGCGCTCAGGCCGAGCAGCAGCTTCACCATGTGCTGCACCTGCGCCTTCTCGGCGCGGCCGTACCCGACGACGGCCCGCTTGATCTCCGCGGGCGTGTACTCGAGGACGGGCACGCCGGCTTCGACGGCGGCCAGCATCGCCACGCCGCGCGCGTGGCCGAGCTTCAGGGCGCTGCGCACGTTGACCGAGTGAAAGAGGTTCTCGATGGCCACCGAGTCAGGACGGCACTGCTCGAGCAGCGCCGTGAGACGCGCGTGAATCTGCAGGAGCTTCTCGGGAAACGAGGCATGCGCGGGAGCGGTGATGGCGCCGCAGATGACGACCCGGTGGCGCGACCCGTCGGTTTCGATGCAGCCGTAGCCGGTGCGCTCGGAGCCGGGGTCGATGCCGAAGACTCTCACGCGAGCGAGGCCTCGATCTCCTTTTCCGAGATGTCGAAGTTCGACGCGATGTTCTGCACATCGTCGTGATCGTCGAGCGCCTCCATGAGCTTCATCATCTGCTGGGCCGGCTTGCCTGCGGGATCAACGACACCTTGGCGCTCGCCGGTTCGATCCCGAGCGCCTTGACGGCCTCGTGGACCGCGGCGAACGCGTCCGGCGCCGTCAGCACTTCCCAGTTCTCGCCGTCGTCCTGCAGATCGTCGGCGCCGGCGTCGAGGACGGCGCTCATCAGCTTCTCTTCGTCGATGCCAGGCGCCTTCGCCTTCTCGATGACGATGTCGCCCTTCTTGCTGAACATCCAGGCCACGGCGTTCGGCGACGCGAGATTGCCGCCGTGTTTTTCGAGCAGGTGACGGATTTCGCCGGCCGTGCGGTTCTTGTTGTCGGTCAGGACGTCGATGATGACGGCCGCGCCGCCCGGTCCGTACGCCTCGTACTGCGCTTCTTCGTACGACACGCCCGGCTCTTCGCCCGTGCCGCGGCGGATGGCGCGCTTGATGTTCTCGGCCGGCATGTTCGCGGCCTTCGCGTCCGCGATAATCGTCCGCAGACGCGGATTCATGTCGGGGTCGCCGCCGCCGGCGCGCGCGGCGACGGTCAATTCCTTGATGAGGCGCGTGAAAATCCTGCCGCGCTTGGCGTCAAGGGCGCCCTTCTTGTGCTTAATCGACGCCCACTTTGAATGGCCGGACATGGTGAAAACTCCAGAAAAATCGAGGATAACGGGACCGCAAATTTTACCACACGGCAGGCCGGAAGGCCTGCGCGACGGCGGCGAGGTCGCGGCGTGTTTCCGCCCGTAGCGCAGGGCTTTGGCCCTGCCGTTCAGCCCTGCGTTCGCCGGGCCAGAATGATCCACACGTCCGCGCGGGCGTCCCACGGACGGCCTTGATAGTCGCCCAGCGCGGCCTGCACCTCGAATCCGGCGCGCTCGAGCGCGCGCGTCATCTGCGGCACGCTCAGCGTGCGGAACGTGAGATCGAAGCAGTGCTCGCGGGTCCGGCCTCCCCGCCGTTCGACGTAGCGCTGCGTGAACGTCGTCAGGCGGCGGGCGGGATCCTGGCGGACCGATTCGATGAGCGTCAGGTGCGCGCCGTTCCCGGGCCCCGCGAGCTGCACCTTGTTCTTGTACTCGCGCCACTGCGGCACATCCGGAACGAGATCGATGCCGAACGTCGCGCCCGGTTTCATCACGCGCGCGACCGACGCGAGCGTCGCCGCGAGATCGCGCGGCCGGGTGAGCGACTGCAGGATGCCGTACGGCGCGAGCACCATCGAGAACGCGCGCGACCGGAACGGCAGCGCGCGAATGTCGCCGCGCACGAGCCGCAAGCTTGCCCCGCCGAAGCGCGCGGTCGTCGGTGCGCGACCCGCCTTCGCACCTGCGGTGCGTCGGCGCGCAAGGGCCCGCGCCAGCATCGGCGCGGAACGATCGATGCCGACGAGATCGACGCCGGCTTCCGCGAGCGGACGTGAGACGCGGCCGGTGCCGCAGCCCAACTCGAGCACGGGGCCGCCGGCCTGCATCGCCACGCGCCGCCAGAACGGCACGTCGCGACGCCCGAGCGTCTGCGCGTTTTCCCAGTCGTAGAAGGGCGCGTACTCGTCCCAGCCGTGCCAGCCTTCACGAGGCGCACTCTTCGGTCGTCGCCGGTCGGTGGCTGGTGGCTGGTGGCTGGTGCTTCGCAAGACCGGTTCAGTCCGAGACGGCGATCTCGCCGGGGACAATCGGCCGCGTGCGCGGCAGGCGGCCCAGGCGCGCCAGGTTGCCGACGAAGCCGAGGATCGCGAGGAAGATGGCGAGTTTGAGCGTGTCGCCCGCGCGCGTCTGCGGGACGGCTTTCCACAGGAGCCAGAGCACGGGCTGCGCCCAGCACACCGCCCACACGGATCCATAGAAGTACCGCCGCTCCGTACCCTCGCCTTTCGTCGACGCCTTCACGCGCGGCAGTAGTCCGACGGCGCCGAGCAGCCAGATGGATCCGGCGAGCGGAAAATACGCGTAGCGGTAAATCTGTTTCAGATACCAATGACCCGTCACGATGGCGACGACGAGGCCGGTGATGTTCAGCACGGCGAACGTCACGACTTCGCTCCACGCGAACGTGTAGCAGACGCGGCGATAGAGCGGGTTCGGCCGATCTTCGGTGAACCGGATGATGTAGGGCTTCGGCTCGACGCCCGGCAGCCGGCCGCGCAGCCCGGCGATGCCCGTGCCCAGGAGAACCGCGCCGAGCCACAACGCCATGCGCGAGTCGAACCCGCGTTCGAACAGATCGAAGGTCAGCGGCCCCGGCGCGATGAAGAACACGAAGATCCAGATCGGCCAGTGGTTGACGCGGTAGTACAGTTTGTTGCGCTCGCGGATCTTGCGATGCGCGGCGTACTCGACAGGAATCACGTTGGCTGTGTCTTCTTCTTCGCCGCTGGCTTCTTCTTCGAAGAGCGCGGCGCCCTGGCTCGTGGCGCCTTCGACCGTCCGGCGCCGGCAGGGCGAGTATAACTCGTCGGCGGAACCCGGGGCGACGTGCCCGACGTACCCCACAGGCCGCGGTGCGACGCCTGGGCCTCGGCCTCGGCGCGCGTCAGCTCCGGCAGCCGCGCGAGCGGCGGCCGCGCCGACACCCGCGCGAGGCCGTCACGCACGAGGACGATGTTGACGCACTGTCCGTCCTCCGTCATCACGTAGGCGCCGTGACGGGCGCGGACATCCAGCGTCGGACCATCGGTCTCGAGCCGCACGAAGCGGCGCAGTACGAGCGAGGTCAACCGGTCGCGCGCTTCTTTGGCGAACGGCGCCGAGGCCGCGCCCCCACGCCCGATCTTCGGCGCGTCGAGGCCGAGCAGCCGCACGCGGCCGAACGTTTGAACGGTGATCGTGTCGCCGTCGATGACCGACGTCACGAGCACGGACTCGGACCGCGCCGTCGACTGCGGCGACGGCGACATCGCAGTTATGGCCGCGGCCGAAAGGGCCGCCGTGATCAGAATCTGCATACGCGACTCCTCCCTCAACAAGTTACAAGGATCGGGGACGCGCGCTGCAAACGAAGGGCCGGGAGCTGGTGGCTGGTAGTCGCTCGACGCTGTCACAGTCGTGCGGAAAAACTGTCTAGAGTATTAACGTGCGATCCTCGGACAATCCTCTCACCGACGCTGCGGCGACCGACGGGCAGGATCGTGCGCTGGTCCGGCGCGCCAGGGACGGAAGCCGGGAGGCGCTCGAGCAGTTGATCGCGCGCCATCAGGCGTGGATCTACAACATCGCGCTGCGGATGCTGTACACGCCTCAGGACGCCGAGGATACGACGCAGGAGATCCTGATTCGACTGATCACGAAGCTGTCGACGTTCGAGGGCCGGAGCAGTTTCCGCACGTGGCTCTATCGCATAGTCGTCAATCATCTGCTGAACGTGAAGCGTCGCCGGTGGGAGGAGGACGGCCTGACCTTCGTGCGGTACGGCAACGAGCTGGACGCGGTTCCGGACCTGGACTTCCCGGACCCGAACGCGGTCGCCGCAGACACGCAGCTGATCCTGGACGAGGCCCGCATCGGGTGCACGAGCGGCATGCTGCTCTGCCTGGACCGCGAGCAGCGGCTGATTTACACCCTCGGCGAGATCTTCGGCGTCACCGATCTCGTCGGCGCAGAGCTGCTGGAGATCAGCCGCGACAACTTCCGGCAGAAGCTCGCGCGCGCGCGCCGGGATCTCCACGCGTTCATGCAGGACAAGTGCGGGCTGGTGAATACCGCGAATCCGTGCCGGTGCGCGAAGAAGACGCGGGGATTCGCCGAAGCCGGCTATCTCGACCCGCAGAAGCCGCTGTTCGCGAAGGCGCGCGTCATTCGCGTGCGTGAGGTGGCCGAGAAGACGTGCGTCGCGCTCGAGGATCTCGACGCCGCCTACGCCGAGATCCACCGCGACCATCCGTTTCAGGATCCGCCGGACTTCGTCGCGGCGCTGCGATCGCTCATCGACCGCAAGGACTTCAAATCAACGTTGGAGCTGGACTGATGCGAATCCTCTTTCGACTGGCGGTGTGCGCACTCGTCGTGGTCACGCCCGCGTGCGCGCGCCAACCCGAACGTTTCACGCCGGACACCATCATCGGGCTCGAGCGCGCGGCGCTGGATCGCTGGGGCAAGGGCGACCCGGATGGGTACTTCGACATCATGGCCCCTGATGTCACCTACTTCGATCCCACGACTGACGCGCGCGCGGACGGGAAGGAGCGCTTGAAGGCTCTGATCGAGCCGCTCAGAGGAAAGATCAGCATCGAGCGCGCGGAACTGGTGAATCCCACCGTCGTTGGCCAGGGCGATGTGGCCGTCCTGACGTTCAATCTGATCAGCCACGGCGGGCGGTTGGGCGGCGGACCGAAGAGCGACGTGCGGTGGAACTGCACCGAGGTGTACCGCCGGATCGATGGAGTCTGGAAGATCGCGCATTCGCACTGGTCCTACACGAAGCCGGAATTGAAAGGCCCAGCAGGCCCCTGAAGGCGTAGGGCTGCGCTACGTCCGAAGCGCGTACAGCGCGATTGCGGCCGCGACTGACAGATTCAACGAGTCGACGTCGGGGCTGATCGGAATGCGGACGCGATAATCCGCGGCCGCCTCGACTGCCGCGGTCAGCCCTTCGCCTTCCGTCCCGATCACGAGCGCGACGCGCGACGCCCGCGGCCGCCCCGCGAACGCGTCGAGCGATTCCGACGGCTCGCGCGGCGTCAGCGCGACGATCGTGAATCCCGCGGCGCGCGCATCGGTCAGCACATCGGGCCACGCATCCGCGATCGCGTACGGGACGCGCAGCACCGCGCCCATCGACGTCCGGATCGCCTTGCGGTACAGCGGATCGCCGCACGCTGGACTCAGCAGCACACCGCCGGCGCCGAACGCGGCGGCGTTGCGAAACACGCCGCCGACGTTGTCGGGATTCGCGACGCCTTCGAGAATCACCAGCGTACGCGCGGCGGCGAGCACGTCGCCGGCGGCGCGCGCCGGCGGGCGCTCGACCAGCGCGAGACAGCCGCGATGCACGTCGTAGCCGGCGATCTCCGTCAACGTCGCGGGCGCGCCACTGAAAACGGGAACAGACGGCGCGAGCGCCGCCAGCACCGGCGCGAGGTCGCGCGACGCGGCGGCGTTGACGAGCACGGATCGCACGCGGAAGCGGCCGTCCTCGATCACACGACGGACGACGAGCCGCCCTTCGGCCACGAAGAGCCCGCGCGCGCGGATCAGCTCGGCGTCTTGTATTCCGCGATATTCGGCGACGCGCGGATCATCCGCATCCGAGAGGCGCTCAACAGTCATGCTTCAGTCAATTCGCGTCACGCGCTCACGTGACGCTTGCTTTTTCGCGCTCGATGATGGCATCGTCGTCGGCAGGGACGGCCATGACATCGTCCGCGATCAGGTCTGGGGCGCGCCCGATCTCGTCGTCGAGGTGCTGTCGCCGGGGACCGAGCGCTACGATCGCACGGAGAAGCTGGAATGGTATCGCCGATACGGCGTCCGCGAATGCTGGCTAGCGGATTTGATCGAAGAGCGCGTCGTCGTCATCGATTTGACGGCGGATCCCCCGGCCGAGAAGATCTCGCGCGGCGCGCAGTGCGTGCAGTCGTCGGTGATGCTTGATCTGATCGTGCCGGCCTACAGGCTGCTCTCGTAAGTCGATGTCGCTCGCCTGAAAGGCTCGCGCCACAAAGACATGTAGGCCGGGTCGTTTCGGACCCGGCTGCTCCAAGTCAACCCCATCCGGGCCCATCCCGTCTAACGCCTCGTGAAACACCTGGCCCGGGACGTCCGCTACGCCTGGCGCGGCCTGCTCCGCTCTCCCCTTTTTGCCGCCGTCGCCCTCCTCTCGATCGCGCTCGGCATCGGCGCCAACACCGCGATCTTCACGCTCGTGGACGAAGTGCTGCTGCGCGCGCTGCCCGTCCGGCATCCCGAGCAGCTCGTGCTGTTCAACGGCGCGCGCAATCACTACGGCAACAACTCGGGCGGCAACATGCTCTCGTACCCGATGTACGAGGACTTCCGCGACAACTTCGTCGATCGCGGCAACGCGCCCGCCCCGCCGCGCGTCAGCCAGACGGTCCCGAATCCGGCGCCGACGCCGAAGATCTTCTCCGGCGTCTTCGCGCGCCGGCCGATCGCGATGAACGTCGGCGTGGACGGCCAGACCGAGCGCGTGCCCGGCGAACTCGTGTCCGGCTGGTACTTTCAAGTGCTCGGCGTCGGCGCCGCGATCGGCCGCGTCATCACGCCCGACGATGAGCGCGAGCGCCACGGCAGTCCCGTGGCGGTGCTGAGCTACGACTACTGGCACACGCGCTTCGGCAGCGATCCCTCCGTCGTCGGAAAGCAGATCACGATCAACAACAACACGCTGACCATCGTCGGCGTCTCGCAGGCCGGCTTCGACGGCGTCGACATCGGCTACGTGCCGAGCGTGCGCGTGCCGGTGACGATGAAGGCCGAGATGACGCCGAACTGGGACGACATGGACAACCGGCGCAGCCGCTGGGTGAACGTGTTCGCCCGCCTGCAGCCCGGCGTCACCCAGGACGCCGCGCTCGCGGTGCTGCAACCGTTCTTCCACGGGCTGCTCGAGCAGGAGGTGCTGGCGCCCGCGTTCAGCGGCGCGACCGCGTACACGCGCGAGCAGTTTCTCAAGGGCGCGATGAGCCTGCTGCCCGCCGCGCAGGGGCGATCGCCGATCCGGCAGCAGCTCTCGCAGCCGCTGTGGCTGCTGTTCGGCAGCGTCGCCGGGGTCCTGCTCATCGCGTGCGCGAACGTCGCGAGCCTGCTCATCGCGCGCGCGACCGCGCGGCAGAAGGAGATGGCGCTTCGGCTTGCGCTCGGCGCGAGCCGCGGCCGGATCATCGGGCAGCTGCTCGTCGAGAGCGTGATGCTCGCCGCCTTCGGCGGCGTGCTCGGACTGATCGTGGCGTTCTGGACGACGAGGTTCCTGCTCGGATTCCTGCCGACGTCGGACACGCCGCACGTGATCACCGGCGCGATGGACGACCGCGTGCTCGCGTTCAATTTCGCGCTCGCGCTCGTCGCGGGCCTGCTCTTCGGCCTCGTGCCGGCGCTGCGATCGACGCGTCCGGATCTCGCGCCGACGTTGAAGGATCAGGCGGGGTCGGTCATCGGCGGCGGCGTCGGCTTCCGCAAGGCGCTCCTCGTCGCGCAGGTGACGGTGTCGATCCTGCTGCTCGTGAGCGCGGGCCTGTTCATCCGCACGCTGCGGAATCTGCGGCTGCTCGATCTCGGGATCAAGGCCGAGAGCATGATCGCGTTCAACCTCAGCCCCGCGGTCGCGGGTTACACGAACGCGCGGATTCCGCCGTTCTACAAGACGCTGGTCGAGCGGATGCAGGCGCAGCCGGGCGTCGAGCGCGTGGCGTTCGCGAGCATCGGGCTGCTCGAGGGCAACGAGTGGGACAGCACGGTCACCATCGAAGGCTACGAGAAGACGCAGGGCGAGCAGACGAACCCGTACTGCAATTCGGTCAGCCCCGGCTACTTCAAGGCGCTGGGGATCCCGATGCTGGCCGGCCGCGAGTTCGACGCGCGCGACGAAGGCTCGGCGCCCGAAGGTCCGCCGAACCAGAAGACGGGCGACGGGCACGGCAACGGCTACAAGTCGGTCATCGTCAACGAGAGCTTCGCGAAGAAGTACTTCGCCGATCGGGATCCGATCGGCCGGCACATCGGGTTCGGCGGCAATCCGGGCACGCCGGCGCCGATCGAAATCGTCGGCGTCGTGAAGGACTCGAAGTACACGGGCGTGCGCGACGAGATACCGCGCACGGTGTTCTTTCCCCTGCTCGAGGAGCGCAGTCCGTCGTCCATCGTCATGTACGTGCGCACGAGCGGCGATCCGAGCGCGACGTTCAGCGCGGCGCGGCGCGTCGTGCGCGAGTTGGACGCGAACGTGCCGGTCTACAACCTGCGGACCCTCGAACGGCAGATCGATCGCTCGCTGCTCAACGAGCGGTTCGTGGCGACGCTGTCGACGGCGTTCGGCGTCCTGGCGACGCTGCTCGCGGTGATTGGACTCTACGGCGTGATGGCGTACACCGTCGCGCGCCGGACGCGCGAGATCGGCGTGCGCATGGCGCTCGGCGCGGCGCCGGGCGACGTCATCTGGCTGGTGATGCGCGAGGTGTTGATCCTGGTCGGCAGCGGCATCGCGCTCGGGCTCGTCTCGGCGTGGGGCGTGAACCGGCTGGTCAGCAGTCAGCTGTACGGCGTGACGGCGACCGATCCGATCACGATCGCCGCCGCCGCCGCGCTGCTCGGCGTCGTCGCGCTGCTCGCCGGCTACATCCCCGCCCGCCGCGCGACACGCGTCAATCCCACGCTCGCGCTGCGGTACGAATGACGGACGATTAACCGCAGAGACCGCAGAGTTCGCAGAGAAACGCTTTGTACATTCCTGCTCTGCGTTCTCAGCGTGCTCCGCGGTTAAACGTCGTCTGCCTTCAGTGCTTCAGTACTGTCGGAACGTGAGATTGAAACGGCCCGTCAGCTCGAGCTCCGGCGGCGCCGTACCCGGGATGATCCGCGACACGCCGTGAAAGCGGAGCCGCGAGGGTCCGCCGAACACGAACGCGTCGCCTGATTCGAGCGGCAGCTTCTCCACCGGATCGCGCCGGCGCAGGCCGCCGAACAGAAACTGCGCCGTGTCGCCGATCGAGATCGACACGACCGGCACGCCCGCCGCGAGCGACCGCTCGCTCTCGTCCTTGTCCTGGTGCGTGCCCATCCGGCCGTCCGCGTCGTAGTAATTGAGGATGCAGAGGTCGGCCTCGAACGCAATGCCCGTCATGCCCGCCGCGCGCGCGACATCGCGCGCCAGCGTCTTCCAGTCGTCCGGCAGCGGCGGCGCGGGCAGATCGTCGAAGTCGCTGCGCGCCGGCTCGTACGCGTAGGTCTTGCCGTTCCAGTGCCGGCCGAGACACAGCATCCGCACGTGCATCCGGCCGCCGCCGCGGACGATGGGCACGTACGCGGGGACGGGACCGTCGGCGAGCGCGCGGCACTCGGCGACGAGCGTCCGCTGCGCGTCGAGCGACAGATGACGTTTGAAGTGAAACGCGCCGGGCGCGATCTCCACACCCGTACGTTACCATTGGCGTCCTCGTGAGCAACGAACGACGATCAACGCAGAAACCGCGGAACCCGCAGAGCGATCTTTTCCTATTCCCTTCTCTGCGTGTTCTGCGAGTTCTGCGTTCCATCGTCGTTCTTCTCCTCGTCGCGACCCCGGCGGCCGCGCATCCTGTTCCGTTCACGTATCTCGACCTGCGGCTGGGCACGGGCGCGATCGAAGGATCGCTCGTCGCGCACATGTACGATCTCGGCCACGATCTGAAAGTCGATCCGGCCGATCGCCTGCTCGATCCCGCGATCGCGGCGCCGTACGCGACGGCGATCGCGAATCTCTTCACGAGCCGTCTCACCGTGACGGCCGACGGCCGCACGCTGACGCCGCAGTGGTCGCAGCTCGACGTGCTGGCGGACCGGCAGTCGCTCCGCATGCACCTGCGCTATGCGCTCGACTCGACGCCTGGCACGATCAGCGTGACCGCATCGCTCTTTCCCTACGATCCGTATCACCAGACATTTCTCAACGTGTACGAGGGCGCGGCGCTGACCCAGGCGATCCTCGACAGCGGCCACCCGCGCTTCGACTACTACGCCGGCACGCGGCAGGGCGCGCTCGCCGTCGCGCGCACCTTCGTCCCGCTCGGCGTCCGGCACGTCCTCACCGGCGCCGACCATCTGGTCTTTCTCGCCGGACTGCTGCTGCTCGGCGCCAGCGGACGCAAGCTTCTCGCGCTGGTGGCCGCTTTCACGGCCGCGCACGCCTTGACGTTGACGCTGGCGTCGTTCGGTATCATCATCCCGGCGGCGCGGTTGATCGACCCGGCCCTCGCGCTGAGCATCGTCTATCTGGGCGCGGACACTCTGCTGATGCGCGGCGGAAAGGACGTCCGCGTCTGGATCGCCGGCGCATTCGGCGGGATTCACGGGTTCGGCGTCGCGGGCGTGATGCGCGAAATGGATCTGCCGGTGCGGGCGCTCGGCTGGTCGCTCGGCTCGTTTACGGCAGGCGCCGCGGCCGCGCTCCTGGCCGGCGGCGCCGTCATCACGTGGCTGGTCGCCGGCCTGCGCGCGCAGAGCGACGCGCTCGGTCAGCGGCTGGCGTTCGCCGGATCGATCGTCGTGATCGTCGCCGGCACGTTCTGGTTCGTGCAAAGAGTCTTCTTTCCGACGGGGATTTGAGGGCACGGTGGCGGGTGGCTGGAAGAGCGTCATGTAGGGCAGGTCCCTTCGGACCCGCCTGGGAGGATCAGATGAAGCGTCTTTACGTGTTGGGAATGTTGATCGCGATCGGCGCGGCGTCTATCGGCGTGCGCGCGTACCAGCAGCCGGCGCAGAACGCGCCGAAAGTCATCGACGTCGACAAGGTGAAGGACAACCTGTTCGTCCTCAAGGGCGGCGGCGGCAACACGGCCGTCTTCGTGACGGCGACCGGCGTCGTCGTCGTCGATGCCAAGAACCCGGGCTGGGGCCAGCCGATCCTGGACAAGATCAAGACGCTGACCAACAAGCCCGTGACGATGCTCATCAACACGCACACGCATGGCGACCATGTCAGCGGCAACGTCGAGTTCCCGGCGACGATCGACGTCGTGACGCAGGTGAACACGAAAGCCAACATGGAGAAGATGGACATCTTCAAGCAGAACAACAACCGCGGCATGGCGAAGCGGACGTTCAAGGACAAGATGACCATCGGCAAGGGCGCGGACCAGATCGACCTCTATTACTTCGGGCCGGGCCACACCAATGGCGATGCGATTGCCGTGTTCCCCGCGCTGCGCACCGCGCACATCGGCGATCTGTTCGCCGGCAAGAACCTGCCGCTGGTCGACGCCGACAACGGCGGCAGCGTGCTGCACTATCACGAGACCCTGAACAAGGTCCACGCGGGCATCAAGAACGTCGACACGCTGATCAACGGCCACAGCAATACGACGACGACGTGGGCCGATCTGCAGACGTTCGCGGACTTCAACAAGGACTTCCTGACGTGGGCGCAGGGCGCGCTGAAGTCCGGCAAGTCGGCCAAGGACGCGGCGGGCGACTGGAAGCTGCCGGCGAAGTACGAAGCGCTGGGCTACTCGGGCGCCGTGGCGCCGCTGTTCGGCGGCGTCGAGGGACGGCTGAACCGGCTGGCCGCGGAGATGAAGAAGTAGGAGATTCCAATGAAGCGCGTGCACGTGCTCGGCGTCTTGATCGCGATTGGGCGCAACGTCGATGGGCGTGCGCGCGTTCCAGCAGCCGCCGGCGGCGCAGGGACCGAAGATCGTCCAGGCGCAGAAGATCAAGGACAACCTCTACATGCTGACCGGTGACGGCGGCGGCGGCAACACCGCCTCTACATCGGCGCGACCGGCGTCACCGTCGTCGCCGCGAAGAACCCGGGCTGGGGCACGCCGATTCTCAACAAGATCAAGGAGCTGACGCCGAAGCCGGTCACGCTTCTGATCAACACGCACACGCACGGCGATCACGTGAGCGGCAACGTGGAATTCCCGGCGACGGTGTGGAGATCGGCGACTCGCTCGACAAGGCGCACAAGGGCATCAAGAACGTCGACCAGATCATCACCGGCCACAGCACCGTGATGACGTGGGCGGACCTCGCCGAGTACGCGCAGTTCAACGAGGACTTTCTGCGCGACGTGCAGGCCGCGCTGAAAGCCGGCAAGAGCGCGGACGATGTCGCGGCCAGCTGGAAGCCGGCGGACGAGTACAAGGGCTACACTGTCGCCGACGCGCGGCTGAAGACGAACGTCGCGGCGGTGATGAACGAGCTCAAGGAGTAACCGCGAGCTCTCTCATTCGGAACGGAGTGCGTCGAGCGGCGCGACGCGCGTCGCCCGGCGCGCGGGCAGGTACGACGCGAGCATCGCCGCTGTTGCGAGGACCGCGGCCGCGCCCGTCAGCGCCATCGGATCGAACGGGCTGACCTGATACAGCAGACCGCTGACCAGCTTGCCGAGGCCCGCCGCCAGCGGCAATCCGATCGCCACGCCTGCAATCGTCGACCGCAGTCCTTCGCGCACCATCAGCCGCTTCACGTCGCCGCTCGTCGCGCCGAGCGCGATGCGGATGCCGATCTCGCGCGTGCGGCGCGCGACGTCGTACGCCTTCAAGCCGTAGACGCCGATGGTCGCGAGCAGCAGCGCGAGCACGCCGAACGCGCTGAAGAGTGTGGCCGCCGCGCGCACGCTCCACTCCGTGAGGCTGCGGTACCGGTGATCGGCCATGGTCTTCGCCGAGAGGATCGGCAACCGCGCGTCGAGGCTCTGCAACTCGCGCCGCAGCGTCGCCAGCATCGCGGCGTCGGGGACGCCGGCCGCGGTGCGCACGTGCAGCGTCATCATCGCGCGGAACATCGACCCGCTCGGCACGAACACGTGCGGCTTGGGCTCGATGTCGAACATGTCGTGCTTCATTTCCGACACGACGCCGACGACCGTGCGCGTCTGAGCCGGTTCGCCTTCACGACCGCCCACCAGGATCTGCTGGTCGAGCGGATCGCGATCGGCGAACAGCTTGCGCGCCAGCGGGCGATCGATGATCACGGACTTCGCCGTCGTCCCGAGTTCTTCTTCCGCGCGCGTGAACTCGCGGCCGCGGAGCACGTGCATGCCGAGCGTCTCGAAGTACTCCGATCCGACGATGTTGAAATCCGCGGCCACGGGATCGTCCGCGGGCTTGAGACGGATCGGCCGTCCTTCCTCGAATTCGCCGAACGGCACGATCGACGCCACGCTCGCGTGCTCGACGCCTGGAATCGACCGCACGCGTTCCAGCGCGGAGCGGTACAGGCTGGTGGTCCGCGCGGCGTCGTAGCCGGCGAGACTCGGATCCAGCGAGACGATCAGGTGACGATCGATGGCGAACCCCGGGTCGGCCTGACCCGCCGTGATCGCGGAGCGAACGAAGAGGCCGCCGGCCGCGACGAGCGCGAGCGAGACGGCGAGCTGGCCGACGACGAGCACCGGTGCGGTGCCGAACCGCCGCGAGAGGCGCGCCGTCGATCCGAGTTCGCCCTTCAGATCGCCCTGAACCGTCGGCCGTGATAACGACCATGCGGGACCGAGCGCGAAGCACACCGTGCTGAGGATCGCGAAGCCGGCCGACGCCGCGATCATGCGCGCGGACGACTCGACCACGAGCTCGATGCCGAGCGGCAGGACGCTCGACAGCCACGCCGAGAGCGCGCCCGTCGCCCACCAGCCAAGGACAAGGCCGGCGGCCCCGCCGGCAGTCGAGAGCGTGAAGCCTTCGACGAGCAACTGCTGCACGATGCGCGCGCGTCCGCTGCCGAGCGCCTGGCGGATCGCGATTTCCTTCCGCCGCGCCGCGCCGCGCGCGAGCAGCAGGTTCGCCAGGTTCAGGCACGCGACGACGAGCACGAGCGCGGCCATGAACATCAACAGCACCCCGACAGCGCTGATCGGGGCGTCGCCCTGCGGCTTCGAGCTGACGCTCATCCGCGGCAGGCCGCTGAGCACGAACGTCTGATCCTTGTCTGTCCCCGGATATTCGGCGTCGAGCTGCCGGCCGAACGCGTCGAGCGCCTTCTCGGCCGCCTCGCGCGTCACGCCCGGCCGCAGCGCCGCGGCGAGATTCAGCGCGTAGTGGGCCCTATCGGTCAGGCCCGTCGCGCGCTGCTTGAACATCTCGTTGACGACGATGTCGAAGCTGCCGAGCGGAAACCACCACTCCGGCGAGAGCAGCGTCATCGTCCCCGCGAAGCCGCGGGGCGTGACCCCGATCACCGTGTAGTCGGCGCCGTTGGCGCGGATGGTGCTGCCGATGAAAGCCGGATCGAAGCCACCGCGCCGCCAGACGGCATACGACGCGATCGCGAGGCGCGCGTTGGCGCCGGGCCGCTCCTCGTCCGGCGTGAACGCGCGACCGGCCGCCATCCTCACGCCGAGCGTGCTGAAGTAGTTGGCGGACACAATGGCGGCGAATGTCTGTTTCGGGATGCCGTTCGACTGACTGTCGCTGATGCCGACCGTCGAGAACGTGTGGGCCATCACGCTCTCGAACACGTCCGACCGCGATCGCAGGTCGAGGTACGCCGGGTAGGAGAAGTCGCGGTAGTGATCCGGCTTGGTGCGGTCGCGGCTGAAGATGCCGACGAGCTGATCGATGCGTCCGGGCCGAGGCTGCAACACCAGCGCGTTCGCCAGCGAGAAGACCGCGGTGTTCGCGCCGATGCCGAGCGCTAAGACAAGGATCGCGACAGACGTGAACCCGGGCGTCCGCCGGAGAAGCCGAAGGCTGTGCCGGAAGTCCTGGAGCATGCTTACGTGAGACGAGAACCCCCGGCCGGAAGTTACGTTCCTTTCTGGCTTCTGCCTTCTAACGTCCCACTTTGAAAGCGACAGCAGCCGCGGTCTTGTCCCACATCATGACCAGCTTGCCGCCGGCGTCGCTCATGTCGGTGAACTCCCACGACATCTCCTCGACCGAGAACGGCAGCGTGGTGACCGTCATCGGCGCGCGGACCACATCCTTATCCGATGTATAGCCGTAGGCGCCCCAGATTTCCGCGGTGTTCTTCGGGTCGTATTTCGGCTGCGCCTTCCAGTTCGAGACGATCAGCGTCCAGTTGTCCGGCTTGAGGTCGATGAACACCGTGTACGTGCCCGGCGCGACCGTCTTGCCGTTGATGACGAGCGGCACTTCCGTCTTCAGCTGCGTCGAGTAGTTCGCGCCGGCTCGCCAGACGGGCGCGTCGGGATTCGCGACCTTGCCGTAGTTCGCGCCTGTGCCGCCGAAGACGTCGCGGCCGCGCTTGATCGGCCGGCCGTACGTAATTTCGATCCACTTGCCGCCCTTGTAGACCGGCTCCGCGCCGCTCAAATCGTATTTGCCGCCGACCTGCGCGGCGGAACTTCCGGCCGGGCTCGCGGGCTTGCCGCCCTGGGCCAGGATCAATGCGCTCAAACCCAATGCGATTGCACTGCTAAGAATCACGCTGCGGATCATACGTTTCGCTCCATGTGTATCCATTAGAATCCGACCGTGGCCAACGCGCCAGACGACGACGTCACGCTGCCGCCGACCGACGCGACCACGCGCCTCGTGCCGCCGCCCGCCGCCGCGCCGCGCGCGTCCGACGCGGGCCGCTTCACGCCAGGCGCCATCGTCGCCGGCCGCTATCGCCTCGTCGCCTTGCTCGGCAGAGGCGGCATGGGTGAAGTCTACCGCGCCGACGACCTGACGCTCGATCATCCGGTCGCGCTGAAATTCCTGCCCGAGGGCGCTCACGCGCGCATCGAACAATTACACAACGAGCTGCGCGTCGCCCGCCAAGTGTCGCACAAGAACGTCTGCCGCCTCTACGACCTGGGCGACGCCGACGGCCGCCGCTTCCTGACGATGGAGTACGTCGACGGCGAGGATCTGGCGTCGCTGCTGCGCCGCATCGGCCGCTTCCCGCAGGACCGCGCGATCGAGATCGCGCGCCAGCTCTGCGCCGGCGTCGCCGCCGCGCACGAGCGCGGCGTCATCCATCGCGACCTGAAACCGGCCAACGTGATGATCGACGGCGAGGGCCACGTCCGCATCACCGATTTCGGCATCGCGTCCGCGGCGCCCGACACCGACACCGCACCGGCGGGCACGCCGCAGTACATGGCGCCCGAGCAGCTCACGGGTCGGCCGGCTTCGATCAAGAGCGACCTCTACGCGCTCGGCCTCATCCTCTTCGAGATCTTCACCGGCAAGCGCGCGTACGACGCGAAGACGATCGGCGATCTGCGGCAGATGCACGACTCGGGCACGCTGACGACGCCGTCGGCGATCGTGCGCGATCTCGATCCGGCGGTCGAGCGCGTGATCCTGCGGTGTCTCGATCGCGATCCGGATCGCCGGCCCGCGTCGGCGCTCGCGGTCGCCGCGGGGCTGCCCGGCGGCAACCCGCTCGCCGACGCGCTGGCCGCGGGCGAAACGCCGTCGCCGGATCTGCTCGCCGCCGCGGGCGAGTCCGAGGCGCTCAGCGTGGGGCGCGGCCTCGCCGCGGTGGCGTTCATCGTCGCGGGCGTCCTCCTCGTCGCCGCGCTCTCCGCGCGCATCTCGCTTGCGGGACTCGTGCCGCTGGACAAGCCGCCAGCGGTCCTCGCCGATCGCGCGCAGCAGATTGTCGCGTCGCTCGGCTACACGGAGGCTGTCGCGGATTCGGCCTTCGGCTTCACCTCCGGACAGGCGTTCCTGCGGTGGGCGGCGGCGAACGATCCGCGGCCGGAGCGGTGGGACATCCTGAAGACGGGCAGCGTGCCGGCGCTCGTCTTCTGGCACCGCACGAGCCCGCGCCTGCTCGTGCCGACCCGCGCGCAGATCCAGGTGACGTACGCCGATCCGCCGATGACCGTCTCCGGCATGATCTCGCTCCTGCTCGACACGCGCGGCCGGATGATCGAGTTCCAGGCCGTGCCGTCGCAGTTCGAAACGGATCCCGCGCCAGGCGTCACGCCGCCGTGGGAGAAGCTGTTCGACGCGGCGGGCCTCCCGCTCGCGTCCTTCACGCCGGTCACGCCGCAGTGGTCGCCGCGCGATTTCGCCGACACGCGCGCCGCGTGGGAAGGGCCGATGCCGGACCATCCGGAGTACCGGCTCCGCGTGGAAGCCGCCGCCTTTCGCGGCCGGCCGACGTCGATGTTCGTGCTCGGCCCGTGGTCGCGGCCGTCGCGGATGGCGCTCGTCCCGCGCACGACGACGCAAGTCGTGCTCAATTCGCTCGTCGTCCTCGTCGCGGTCGCGCTCGTGATCGCCGCGCTCCTGCTCGCCCGGCACAACCTGCGCGCGAATCGCGCCGACCGGCGCGGCGCGGCACGGCTCGCGGCGTTCGTGATGGTGGGGTACGCGGTCAGCTGGGTGATCGCCGCGCACCACGTGCCGGACGTGGCGATCGAGGTCAACGACTTCGTGCGGAGCTTCGGACTCGTCCTCGTGATCACGGGCGTCATCTGGCTCATCTATCTTGCGCTCGAGCCGTACGTGCGGCGCTTCTGGCCGGACGGCATTCTGGGATGGACGCGGCTCATGTCCGGCTACGTCCGCGATCCGCGCGTCGGGCGCGACGTGCTGATCGGCTGCGCGTTCGCGGTGGGCCTCGATCTCGCGGGAGTCTTCTACGATCTCCTGCCGCGGTACATCGGACAACCGCCGCCGATTCCGCTGTTTCAGGGGAACGTCGGCGCGCTCGCCGGCACGGCGACCATGCTGAGCATCATGCTGGACGTCTTCGTCTCCGGCCTCTTCGTCGCGATGATCTCGGTGCTCGGCTTCGTCCTGTTGCGCTTGATCTTCCGCCGCACGTCGTTCGCGGTGGCGGCGTTCCTCGTGCTGCTGATGGGCGTGCAGGCACAGCAAATCGTGACCAGCGCGGGGCCGGCATGGATCGCGGTGCTCGTCCAGTTGATCGTCATCGCGACCGTCGCGACGGCCATCGTGCGCTACGGGCTGCTCGTCTGCGCGATCGCCTCCGCGGTCGGCAACATCCTCGAAGACGTGCCGGTGACCATGTCGCTGTCGCACTGGACCGCGACGACCTCGAACGTCGCACTGGCGGTTGTGATCGGGCTGACGCTCTTCGGCTTCTACGCGTCGAGAGCGGGTCAGCCGTTGTTGGGACACTTGGAAGTGAAGAGAGAACACTGAAGAGTACGGAGGCCTCTTCACTTTTCAGTTTTCACTTTTCTCTTTTCAGTTTCCTGGTCCGCGCCGTAGGCGCGGCGGTCCACGGATCCTCCGGCCACGGATGCTTCGGATACCGGCCGCGCAGTTCCTTCCGCACTTCCGGATACGTGCGATCCCAGAAGCTGCGCAGATCGCGCGTCACCTGCACCGGCCGTCCGTTCGGCGCGAGGAGCGAGAGCACGACCGGCTCGCGGCGGCGGCCGATGCGCGGTGTTTCCGCGAGACCGAACAGCTCCTGCAGCTTCACGGACACCGAGACGGTGCCGTCGTCGTTGTAGTCGATCGTCTTGTGCCGGCCGCTCGGCACGAGGAGCGAATCCGGCGCGTCTCGCTCCAGGTCGCGAGCGACATCCGGCGGCAGCGCGGCCGCGATCCGCACGGCGTCCAGCGATCGCGCGCCGTACGCGGCGGTGCGCGCGAGGTCGGGCAGATCGATCTCTCGTCCCGCAAACCGCAGCCGCCGCAGCAGTCGCGCATCGGCTTCACCAGGACCGCGCGCGAGCCACGCGTCGGCCAGCAGCCGCGCGGCGATTCCGGGATCGGCGTTCACGGGCCGCTCGCTCAGCACGAGCGCGTCGTAGCGATCGACGGCGGCGGCTTTGACGGCGCCGCTTCCCTCGTCGAAGCGATGGACGATCTCGGACGAGGTCGGCGTGAGCCACTCGCGCTCGACGCGGCTCGCGAGACGGACGCGAGGAAGAAGCGGTGGCTGGTGACTGGTGGCTGGTGGCTGGCTCACGTCGAGCGCGACGAGGAACTCGCCGTCGCGGACGCCGCATTCCGGCGCGAGCGTCGCGCCGGCGCCGGATGCGAGCTTGACGTTCGGCGAACCGGGCTCTCGGCGCTGGGCAACTCGATCCGGATAACCGACAAGAATCGCTCGACGGAACTCGGCCTCGCTCGACAGCGCGGATTGAGGAGTGCGGAATGCGGAGTTGGAGACCGCTCCTGAATCCGCAATCCGCACTCCGAAATCCGCAATGACATCGGCCACGCGCCTCACGTGGCCCGGCATCTCCGGCCACTGATCAAGCGCCGACAACAGGTCCGAGCTCGTGGTCGCAGTCCTGGGCGGAAGCAGATGGCGCTCCGAGAGAATCGCGCACGCCTGCGCGATCCGTCGCGCGCCGCCGGCGGCGACGAGCATGCGCGCGAGGCGCGGATGCAGCGGCAGCCGGCGGACCTGCTCGCCGATCTGGGTCAACCGCGGCGCTTCCCCACCCGCCACGAGCGCGAGCCGGCGCAGCAACGCGAGCGCGGCGTCGAGATCTTCGTCTCGCGGCTTCTCGAACCATTCGAGCGTGCGCGGATCGCCGCCCCACGCGATCACGTCGAGCGCCGTGCTCGACAGATCGACGCGACGGATCTCCGGCTCGCGATGCGGACGCAGCCGATCGCGCGCGTCCCACAGTCTGCGCACGACGCCAGGCGCGAGCCGGCCAGCGCGTCCCGCGCGCTGATCGGCGGCGTCGGCCGTGATGCGCTCGGTCTCGAGGCTGTCGATGCCGCGGTCCGCGTCGTAGCGCGCGACCTTGTGCAGCCCGGTGTCGACGACGGCCGTCACGCCGGGAACCGTCAGCGACGTCTCCGCGATGTTCGTCGCGACGATGATCCGCCGGCGATCGGACGGACGCAGCGCGCGATCCTGATCGTCGGCGTCGAGCGATCCGTGCAGCGGCAGGACGTCGACGTCCCTGACACGCGATTGCAGATCGTTCATCGCCCGGCGAATCTCCGGCGCGCCCGGGAGAAAACACAGCACGTCGCCGCTGGTCGCAGCGAGCAGATCGACGGCGGCGTCGGCGACCGATTGTCCCGGCGCGTACGCGATCTCGACCGGATGGACGCGGCCGGGCACGTCGATGACCGGACAGGCGTCCAAGAAGTTCGCTACCGCCGCCGCATCGAGCGTCGCGGACATCACCACGATCCGGAGATCCTCCCGTGCGCGCCACGCTTGTCGCGCGAGCGCGATCGCCAGATCGGCATGGATGCTGCGCTCGTGAAATTCGTCGAGGATGATCGTCCGGAAGTCCGAGAGGAGCGGATCGGTTTGCAGCCGCGCCGTGAGAATGCCTTCGGTGACGACGAGCAGGCGCGTGTCGGCCGTGAACGTGCGATCGAAGCGAATCTGCCAGCCGACTTCGCGGCCGAGCGTCCAGCCGCGCTCGATCGCGATGCGCGCGGCGATCGCGCGGGCCGCCACGCGCCGCGGCTGCAACAGGATCACGGGGCCGTCGTCGACGAGCGCCGGCGGTACGCGCGTCGTCTTGCCGGCGCCGGGCGCCGCCGTCACCACCGCCGCGCGCGATCGGCGGACGTGATCGACGATTCCTGCGACGAACGGGTCGATCGGGAGCGGCGTCATCGGCTCCGGCCACCACGAATATCATGACGAAAGTGCCGGCCGCACAACGCGCGGCGATCGTGTTGAGCACCGCGAGCGTGGCGCTGTGCTTCGGCGGCTCCGTCTACGCGGTCCACGTCGTGTTGACCAACGCGCACGCGCTGCCGGGATTCACGGCGTGGATGGCGGTGCCGGTCGCGGCGCGATCGTGGTTCACGGCGATCACCGCGCCGCTGTGGCTGATCGCGGGCGCGGCGAGCATGGCCGTCATGTTTCTCGCGGCCGACATCATCCGTCAGGCGAATGGATACGGTCTCGTGGTCACGCACGCGCCCGCGGTCATCTCCGGCAGCCGGCTGTTCGCCGCCGGGGCATTGGCCATCGCGATCGCGCACGCGGGACGGTGGATCTGGAGACGGCGAGAGTCCGGCTGAACCCGGGCACCACACATCAGAAATTGCGTTCAGCGGCGGGCGCCCCAGAGGTCGGTGAGGCGCGCGTCGCGGCCGCAGCCGATACGGTACGCCTGATACGCCGCCGCATGGGTCTTGTAGTAATGCTGATGCACCGGCTCGGCCGGCCAGAACGTCGATACAGGCTGAATCTCCGTCAGCACGCGCTTGAAGCGGTGCGACGCTTCGAGCGCCGCCTTCGATCGCTCGGCGGCCGCCTTCTGCGTCTCGTCGCCATAGAAGATGATGGGGCGGTACTGCGTGCCGAAATCGCAGAACTGACCGGCGGCCGTCGTCGGATCGGTGTTGTGCCAGTAGGCGTCGAGCAGCGCGTCGTACGCGATCTTCTTCGGGTCGTAGACGACGCGGACCGATTCAGCGTGACCGGTGATGCCGGCCTCGACCTGCTCGTAGCTCGGACGCTTCGCCGTCCCGCCCGCATAGCCCGTCGTCACCGAGACGACGCCCGGCAGTTCGTCGAAGACGTGCTCCATGCTCCAGAAACAGCCGCCGGCGAAGATCGCTTCGCGTGTGTCCTGCGGCGCCGCACTTATCCGCGCCGCCTGTACGAAGAAAAGGAACGCAGAGACCGCGGAGACCGCAGAGAGTAGGAATGTTGATCTTACCCAGCCCACCCTGCGGTCTCCGCGATCGCTGCGTTCCATCTTCGTCAGCTTCATATTCTTCGTCGGTCAGACCGTTGTCGCGACTCCCACGGGACAGGTCACGCCCGTGCCGCCGAGGCCGCAGTAGCCGTCGGGATTCTTCGCGAGGTACTGCTGGTGGTAGTCCTCGGCGTAGAAGAACTCGGGCGCCGGAAGAATCTCCGTCGTGATCGCGCGGTAGCCCGCGGCCGTCAGCTTTTCCTGAAAGACCGCTTTCGATCGCTCCGCCGCCCGCTGCTGGTTCCCGTCGAAGCAGTAGATGCCCGAGCGGTACTGCGTGCCGGCGTCGTTGCCCTGCCGCATGCCCTGCGTCGGATCGTGATTCTCCCAGAACACTTTCAGCAGCGCGTCGTACGAAACCCGTTTCGGATCGAACACGACGAGGACGACTTCGTTGTGGCCGGTCATGCCGGTGCAGACTTCGCGGTACGTCGGGTTCGGCGTGATCCCAGCCGCGTAGCCGACCGCCGTGCTGTAGACGCCCTCGAGCGACCAGAACTTTTTCTCTGCGCCCCAGAAGCAGCCCATGCCGACCATCGCTCGCGCGAGACCGTCGGGAAACGGCGCGACGATTCTGTTTCTATTGACGAAGTGCGTTTCAGGAACGGACATCGGTGTCGCCCGGCCCGGAAGCGCATCGGCTCTTGACGGGAGGGTCAGTGGTTTCATTTTTCAGTTTTCTGTTCTAACTCTTCGGTCTGTAAATCGCGAACCCCGCGCCCTGCGCCGCTGTGCTTGTTCGGCTGCCAGGCGTGGAAGACGGCGCCGGTCGGATCCTGCACCACCGCCATGCGTCCCGCGTCCATCACGTCGAACGGCTCGGCGAAGACTTTCGCGCCGAGCGCCTTCGCCTTCTTCACGGATTCGTCCGCGTTCGCGACGGCGATGTACGAACCCCAGTGCGGCGGCACGCCTTTTTCTTCAGGCCGCTGCGTGCACGCCGCGCAGACGCTCCGTCCGCGCAGCTCGAACAAGGAGCCCGGAGGGAGCGAGTCGAAGTCGGGCATGGGCGCACCTTACGGCGCCACGTGCGCGCGGATCTGGCGGTTCAGCCGGTGAATCTGGCGCCGCGCGACCTTGAGCGTGCCGGAGTCGTGCGCCTCGACTGCCGCGTCGCGTTTCTTCTTCAGCTCGCGCATCTGCGCTTTGATCCCGGGCTTGTCGATGCCCACCACGTCATGATGTTCGTGGATGGCCACGCCGAGCGCCTTGCACAGCGCGGGCAGCAGGTGCTCCTTGTTCATCTGCGAGAAGCCCTGGACCGCCTCCTGGTTCTCGGCGCCCTTGGCCAGCTCGCGCAATTCCTGAATGGTCTTCTCCTTCAGCTCGTGATAGCTGTACGCCATGAATTTCGCCTCCCGTGAAACCGCCAGTATAACGCTCCCCGCCGGAATGCGGCCGATCGTCGAGGTGCGCATCTCGCCGGACGGTGAACGCGTGGCTCATGTCCGGTCGACGCCGTCGGTAGCGAAGAACGGGCACGGCTGGATCGCGTAGGTCAGAGATCCCGCCACGCGTAGACCGCGCCCGCGATCGCGGCGGACACGGCGAACATCGCCGTCAGCGCCGCGACGTCGCCGATCGCGAGCGTGCGTCCGCCGATCATCGCGAACGAATCGAAGTAGTGAAACGGCGAGATGCGGGACGCCGGCTCGACCGCTTTCCAGAATTTGCCGGCGTAGTCGAGCACGAACGTCGCGAACGCCAGAAAGCCGCACGCCGTCGCCGCGGTCGCGCGCCGCTTTGCGAACGACGCGAGGCCCAGCGCAATCCCGCCCCACGCCACGACCAGCAGCGCCAGATTCACCGCCAGTGAAACGACGACGCGCGGCTCCGGAAGCCGCGCGTGCGGCGGCGCGAGCAGCCAGAGCCAGACGAACGTGGCGGCGAGCAAGGTGCCGACGGCAATCACAGTCGACGTGACGAGCACGACGACCGTGCGGGCGACGACGGTCGTGCGCCGGACCGGGCGGGCCATCAGCAAATCGACGAACTTCGTTTCGATCTCGCCGACGGGCTCGGTCCCGATGCTGATCGTCAGCGCGACCAGAAACAGCTGGACGATCGGATGCGAGTACCCGAACAGCACGAAGCCGGTGAACGTCGCCGCCATCATGTTGGTCAGCTGCGACATGAACTGCGGCATCAGCGCGGCCATCACCCTGAAGCCGCCGGTCCGCTCGTAGTTGCGCGCGGTGAGGACCATGAAGCACTGAAACACGACGAGCATGAGCGACAGGCCCACGAGCAGACCGCGGCGGCGGCGGAGCGAGTGGCCGACGAGCGCGAGGAGTCCGTTCACGACCGGACCTCGCGATAGAAGCCGCGCAGCACGTCCTCGAGCGCCGGCTCGGTGATTTCGAGATCGCGCACGGGCAGCGCCGCGAGCAGCGGCAGCAGGTCGCCCATCTCCCGCTCGACCCGCACCTGCCAGGTCTCGGCCGTGCGCGAGACGAGCGTCATGTCTGCCGGCAGCGCGATCGGATCCACCGGCCTCGAGAACCGCACGCGAACGAGGCGCCCGCCCAGCCGGCGCGCTTCGTCGACGGTCGAGAGCAGCACGATCTCGCCGCTGCGAATCATGCCGATGCGATCGCAGAGCCGCTCGACTTCCGAGAGCACGTGCGACGACATGAAGATCGTCCGGCCGCGCCGGCGCAGCTCGAAGAGGATCTCGTTCAGCGCCTGCTGCACGAGCGGGTCGAGGCCTTCTGTGGGCTCGTCGAGAATCAGCAGCTGCGGATCCGATTGCAGCGCCTGGATGAGGCCGAGCTTGCGCTTCATCCCGGTGCTGTACTCGCGAAGCGTCCGGCGCAGATCCGCGTGCGCGAGCTCGAGCGCGTCGGTGAGTTTCAGTCGATACGCGAGATCGATATGCGCGCCGCTCAGACGCGCGAGCAGATCGAGCAGCGCCTGGCCCGTCATGTCCGAGTACAGGCCGAGCTCGCCCGGCATGTACCCGACGAGCGCGCGCGCCTTCCGGCTGTCGCGATGGCAGTCGATGCCGAACAGCGCCGCCGATCCGCGGCTCGGCCGCAGCAGATCGAGCAACATCCGGATCGTCGTCGTTTTCCCAGCGCCGTTCAGGCCGAGGAAGCCGAAGATCTCGCCCTGCGCGACGTCGAACGTGATGCCGCGTACGGCGTGGACGGCGCCGTACGACTTCGCGAGATCGCGAAGCGCGATCGCCGGTACCGAACCCGCTGGATTACTTGAGGCCAATGGCCGTGGGGTGCGAGGGTTGGGACAGACCGACGTCTCCGCCGCCCGGACGCTTGAACATTGTCTTTCGACCCCACCGCGCTTCGTCAATCGGCGCGCAGATCATTTGAAAATGCTCTTGGGCATCCTCACGTGGACGCCGTGGTTCGGTTTGTCGACGAGCTGCGTGACGGCGACGTTGCCGGCGAGGCTGACGAGCTGATAGGCCTGCTGTTTCGACATCTTCCGCGTGGCGGCGATGAAGTCCACCATCTCCTGAATCGCGATGGTCGTCGCCTTCGCGAGATCCGGATCGAAGCCCATGGAGATGAAATCGGTCGCGGTTTCCGCGCGCGGGTAGTTGAGCGTCATCCCCTTGCGCACCGTGAGCTGCAGCCGTCCGCGGAGCGACGTCTCGATCGCCGTCTGATCGACTTCGCCGTCGCCCTGCGCGGCGTGGCCGTCGCCGATCTCGAAGAGCGCGCCCGGCGCGAACACCGGAATGTAGATCGTGCTGCCGGCGACGAGCTCCTTGTTGTCCATGTTGCCGGCGTGGCGGCCCGGCGGATTGCTGCTGACGCGTCCGAGCTCCGGCGCCGGCGCGACGCCCATGCTGCCGTAGAACGGCTTGAGCGGAATGACGATGCCCGGCAGGAATTCCGCGGTCATGTTCTTGCGATCGAGCGTGATGATCTTCGACGGCGTCCCGCGCTCGCAGTTCTCTGGCACGAACCCGCTGCAGCCGTTGTAGCCGTAGTCGATCGGCAGATCGATCGACAGGATCTTCACCTCGAGCGCGTCGCCCGGCATCGCGCCGTCGACGTACACCGGCCCGGTGAGGATGTGGCCGCCGGGCCCGCGCCGATCGCCGGTGACCTCGGTCACGATCGACTTGAGCGACGCCTGAATCTTGTCGTCGGCCACGCCCGCGCGCGACAGGCCGGTCGGACTGTTCGTGAGCAGCGTGTCGACGTCGATGATGTCGCCCGACGCGATGCGCAGCGCCGGCTTCGCGTCCGCCCAGTAGTAGCCGTACGCGACCGTGTTCGGCGTCGCCTCGAGCCGGTGCGTCTTCGGCGCTTGCCCGGCGAGCGCGACGGTCAGCGCGATGGCCGCAAGAGGGGTAAACAGAGCGATGCGTCTTTTCATGACCAGGCTCTCAACTTTTCAGTGTTCTCTTTTCAGTTTTCAGTTTCAGGTTTTTTCGACCGCCTGAGTATAATCCGCCGCACAGGAGGGTCCGTGGTGAACGTCAAACAGGTGCTGCTGTGTGTCGTCGTGGCCGCAAGTCTGTCGGCAGGAACCGGAATGGTCTCGGCGCAGCAACCCGCGACACCGCCGCCCGCGCAGCCGCAGGCCGCGCCCGCGCCACCTCCCTCGCCCAACGACTACAGCGATCCCAGGACCTGGCTCTGCAAACCCGGCCGCAAGGGAGATGCCTGCGACGTGGACCTCGCCACGACGATCGTCGCGGCCGATGGGACGCTGACGAAGGAAACGTCGAAGGCGAATCCGAACCCGCCGATCGACTGCTTCTACGTCTACCCGACCATCTCCACCGATCGCACGCCGAACAGCGACATGAATCCTGATCCGGCGGAGATGAACGTCGTCCGCCAGCAGTTCGCGCGGTTCGCGTCGCGGTGCAGGACCTACGCGCCGATGTACCGGCAGGTGACGCTGATGGGCCTGCAGCGCGTGCTCGCGCAGAACGCCGGCGGAAGTCCGCTGGCGAAGGGCGTGCAGTACGACGATGTGAAGGACGCGTGGAATTACTATCTGCAGCACGACAACAACGGCCGGGGCGTCGTGCTCGTCGGGCACTCGCAGGGATCGTTCATCCTCAACCGCCTCATCAGCGAAGAGATCGACGGCAAGCCCGTGCAGTCGCGGTTGGTCTCGGCGATTCTCCTCGGCACGGTCATCGCGGTGCCCAAGGGCAAGGACGTCGGCGGCACGTTCCAGCACGTGCCGCTCTGCAAGTCGGCGACGCAGACCGGCTGCGTCATCACGTACGCGTCGTTCCGATCGACGGTGAAGCCGCCAGCGAACACGCTCTTCGGCAAGGTGAGCGAGGCCGGCATGGAAGCCGCGTGCACGAATCCCGCCGCGCTCGGCGGCGGCAGCGGCGCGCTGCACGCGTATCTCGACGCGACCGGCAAGACGATCACGAGCACGCCGAAGATGCAGCCGTGGGTGACAGGGCCGGCCGATCCGCCGATCGACACGCCGTGGGTCAGTGTGCCTGGCTTGCTGACGTCGCAGTGCGCGACGAACGAGAACGCGACCTACCTCGAAGTCACCGTGCACGGCGATCCCAGCGATCCACGCGTCGACGACATCACCGGCGACATCGGGAATCCGCCGAACGTGCTCGCGAACTGGGGGCTGCACCTGATCGACGTCAATCTCTCGATGGGCAACCTCGTCGACATCGTCGGCCAGCAGGCCAAGGCGTACGCGGCGAAGAAGCGTTAGCGCAGGAACGCGGCGATCTCTTTGTTGATGAACGCCGCGTCGGTCGGATTGCCGCCGCCGCCGGCCGTGTGTCCCCACAGCGACGGAATCGGGACGAACTTCACGTTCGTCAGAAACGTGCGCTCGGACTCCGCGTCCGTCACGGGAAAGTACAGATCGGTCGCGCCGGGCATATAAAGCACGCGCGCGTTGATCGACGCGAGCGCGTGCTCGATGTTGCCGTCGAAACCCCTGGTCTTGCTGATGTCGTGATCCTGCCAGGTGTGCGCGAGCTGCACGGCGTCGTTGAGGTTGCGTGAGTGCCAGCTGCGGACGCTGTCGGCGAGCACCTGCTCGACGCTCGCCGAGCGCGGCTTGAAGAGCTCCTGCCGCCACCACTCCTGCGAGTACACCCACGCCGACCAGTGCTGCGCCCACGCCTTGATGCCGTCCTCGGGCAGCTCGGTGTAGTCGCCGCCGTTCCATCGCGGATCCGCGGTCAGCGCGCTGATGGCGCTCTCGAGACGGACGCGGCCGTGGCCATAGGTCTTGGCGGTGCCGCAGAGCGCGACAATCGCGTCGACCTCAGCCGGGTGACTCGCGGCCCACTGAAACGCCTGCTGCGCGCCCATCGAGAAACCGATCACGGCGCGCAGGTGCTGCACGCCCAGACCATTGAGCACCTTGCGTGACGCCTCGACGTCATCTCGAATGGCGACGCGCGGAAAGCGAGGTCCGTCGAACGGCGCGGGCGTGTTGCTCGGCGACGACGACGCGCTGCTGCCGAACATCTCCGTCGCGACGATGAAGTACTTCGCGGGGTCGAGCGCGCGATCCGGACCGACGAGGAACTGATAGCTCAGCGCGCGGCCGCCGTACCACGACGGCAGCAGGATCGCGTTATCTTTGGCGGCGTTCAGCGTGCCCCACGTGACGTACGTCACGTGCGCGTTGTCGATCGACACTCCGCTCTCGAACGTGAAGCGGCCGAGCGCGAAACTCTTGACCGTCCCGTCCTGCGCGCGCGCAAGGCCGCAGACGAGCAGAAGCGCGCTGACGATCCACAGACGGAGGTTGAAGCGCCGGACACGCATGGGTGGCTCTCCTACTTGCACGTGAAGTTCGCGGCGTCGTTGGTGTCGCCCGAGCCCTTGTACGCCGCGATCGCCGGATACGGACACAGCGGCCGCGTGCGATCGGCGACGCCGCTATTCAGGTGCGACGCCTGAATGAGCGTGGGCGTCTTCTTCTGCTCCACCCACTGCTCGAGGACCGTCACGCTGTCGAACGTGCTCGTGCCGTCGCCGCCGGCGCAGTGCGCCATGCCCGGCACCATGAACAGCCGAATCGAGTCCGCGGCCTTGTCCGCGCCGCCCGACGCCTTCGCGACGCTCGAGTAGTAGTTGATGCTGTTGCGCGGAGCGATCAGCTGATCGCTCCAGCCGTGATACATCAGCAGCCTGCCGCCGCGGCTGAAGAACGGTTTCAGGTTCGGATCGGTCGCGTTCAGCAGGACATCGTCCTGCTCGTCGATCATCGCCACGTCTTTGTCGAAGTCGAGCGTCTTGAAGTCCCAGTCAGGATTCTTGAACACGTCGTACTTGAAGAACGTGTCCGCGATGCTCAGCGGCGCGGGTCCCGCCAGCCCGGCCCAGCCGAGCTCGCTGCCGGGTTCCAGTCCGGGAAACAGCACCGCGCCCTTCGAGTTTTTCGCGGGGCTGTAGATCTTCCGGGCCGTCTCCACCTGCGGCGCCGTCAGACACGCCGGCGTATCGTCGCCGGCGCACTGGATCGTCTTCGGATCGAAATGGCACTTCCCCGGATCTTCGATCACGCCGTCCTTGACGCCGTCGATCATGTCGCACGCGTCCAGCGCCGCCTTGTGGACGGCCGCGTACTTCTCGCGCGGGATCAGGCTCGCGGGATCCTTCAGCGACGCCTGCGCGACCCAGATGCTGTGCGTCAGCAGGTGCGTCATGTAGTTCGCCGGCGCGCCCGCGATGATGCCGTCGTAGTCGGACGGAAACGTCTGCGCCTCTTTCAAGCCCTGACGGCCGCCGGTCGAGCAGCCGTTCCAGTACGACAACGTTGGCGCGCTGCCGTAGTACCTGTTCTCGATGAGCTTGGCCATCACGGTCATCTCGTGAACGGCGCGATACGCGAAGTCGACGAGCTTCTCGGGATGATCGAACGCGAAGCTGGCATCGCCGCCGTTGCCGGCGTGACCGGTGTCGGTCGACGCAGTCGCGTAGCCGCGGCGAATCGCGGCGGCCATCGCGGGAAAGGAAATCGCGCCGGCCCATCCGCCGTTGCCGACCGCTTCGAACTTTCCGTTCCAGCCGGACGCCGGCATCCAGACTTCAATCTTGATGTCGGAGTCACTCGACGGTTCCAGCATCGCCGTGACGCGACAGAATGCCGGCAGATCGCGAAACAGCTGCGCTGCCGCAGGCGGCGCGGGAGGCCCTTGGGGGGCCGTCGCGCCGGATGCGACAGGAGGCGCGAAGGCCCCGGCGTCGACGACTCGCGCGGACGTGATCGTCGTGTCACGGAGCATCATCGACTTGAGGCTCTCGCACGACGCGGCCGCGGTCAGAGTGCGGGCGCCGACCATCGTTGCGAGGAGAATCGCGCACAGTCCAGCTGCGAGAATCTTCACGGCCGCCTCCACGGTCCGGCTGAAGCCGGACGCCACTACAGCGTCTTCCGCTGCTCCGCCTCAGCCAGCCAGCCCCGTCGCAGTTGTTCCGCAGGCACGCTCGACAGATACGGCTTGATGTCCAGGATCGGCGTGCCGTCGAGCATGTCCACGCCGCGAACGAACAGTTTCGGTCCCTCGCGGCGGAGCAATTCTACGATCGTCAGGCCGATCGCGTTCGGCCGCCGCGGCGATCGTGTTGCGAAAACGCCGTGCGGCTTGGTGTCGGTCGGCGGGCACGCGGTCAAATCGTAACCGGTCACGCGATCGAACAGCCAGATCACGTAGAGATGCGAGAAGCCTTCGATGTCCGCGAGACCCGCCTCGAATTCAGGCGAAATCTCCAGCACGCCCTCCGCCCGATGCTCCGCGCCGCAGCCTTTGGGAATCTGGGACGTCTCCGCGTACGGACTTCGGACGACGCCGATCGCCTGCATCGTGACCATGGCGTCATTATCGATCAGGCTCGCCTGAAAGGCTCGCGCGACAACGTCTACTTGCGCACGTACAGCTGGAAGCGCGGGAACGTGAACGCGGCGGCCGCGTCGTCGACGATGTTGATCTGGCAGGTGTAGAGGCCGGGCGGCAGCGATGACGCGGGCACGTCGAACTGAAACACCGCCGTCTTCTTGTCCGATCCGCCGAGCTCCGTCGTCTGGACGACGGGCGTCTCGAACGCGCGGACCTTGCCGCGGAAGAACGCGATGCTCGTCATCACCTTGACCGGTTGAGCGGGCTCGTAGACCTCGTAATAGAAGTAGAGATGCTGCCCGGCCGAGACGACGTGCGTCACGTTCGGCACGAGCTCGCGGCCGTCGCGCACGAGCGGGTTGTCGTTGCCCTTCCGCGCGTTCGGCGTCAGCTGCGTGCCCACGACGACCGAGCTCAGCTTGACGGTGTTCGCCGCATTCTTCTTCACGTCCGGAACGACCACGTCGGTCTCGTACGATCCGAACGTGCCGATCGCGTTCTCGCGCACGACGACTTTGACGTGATACTTGCCCGGCGGCATCTCGAATCCCGTTTCGTACTGCACGGTCTTCTTCTTCAGATCGTCTGCAGCATCGGTCGACAGCTTCACCGTGTCGCGGATGCGGCCGACCGGCCGGCGCTGCTCGTCGCGCACGAGACCGAGCACGTCGATCGACGCCTTGGCCTTGTCGGTCGTCTTCGTGATCGGCAGCTGATACCCGGGCACGACGACCGACAGCGGGACGTAGTAGCGGTTGTCGCCGAGGCGGAAGTACGACGTGGAGACGAACGCGCTGAGATCGGTCGCGGACAGATCCGAAATCAGCTGATCCTGCAGTTGCTCCTCGCGGTCGTCCTTCGTCGAGTGCGCGAAGTCGCGCGGCGCATAGTAGCCGGAGCGATACTCGACCTTCAGATCACTGCGCTTCAGTTTCACGCGAATGCGCCTGAATCGGCCGTCGCGACTGGGATTGCTGCTGCTGTAGCCCAGCACGTAGTACGCCGACGTGTCGTTCACGACTTTGTCGAACACCTGGCCGAACGTGTTGGAATCGAAGAACGCCCGCCCGCCGGTGTCCTCCGCCATTGTCGTCAGCGTGTCCTGCGACGCCGCCTGACTGCTGACCTGGTTGCGCTGCGACGCGCCCGAGAACGTCGACGTCCCGCGGCGGCTGCCCTGCGTCGCGTCGCCGCCGGGCACCATCGCCTGCAGGCCGCGCATGTCGGCCGCGTAGATCGAGACGTTCGCTCGATTCGCGCGATCCACGGTGCGGCGCAGCTGGACCTGGTTGTCCTGTTGCTGCGTCATGCCGCTGCTGAAGTAGATGACGGACTTCTTCTGCTCGATGCCGGACAGCTCGTCGGCGAGCGTCTGCAGCGCATCGAGCCGGCGATCGGTGTTGAAGATGTTGAACTCCGTGTCGTCGGCCGCAAACGCGCTGCCGTTGTCGGCGGTGTCCTCGACGTCGCCGTTGCCGCCGGCCTCGAAGCCGGCGCCGTTCACGCCGCCGAAGCCGTCGATGACCGCGGCCAGCTGCTCGCGGTCGGCGGTGAAGTCCTGCACGACGTCCAGCGACGTGGAAAACGACGCGACGGCGATCAGATCCGCCGGCGACAGCTTCGTGTCAAGGTAGTCGTGCGCGGCCTTGACCGCGCGCTCGAGCTCCTCCGGCTGCATCGAGCTGAGGTCGAAGAACAGGACGATGAGCCGGCGTCCGCGCATGTCGATCTTCGCGGGTGCCGGCGCTTGCGGCTGTGGTCGGGCGAGCCTTTCAGGCGAGCGTGAATTCGGCGGCAGAATCACCGCGGTCTCGCTCGGCTGAAAGCCTCGCGCTACGTCCGCAGCGGCATCCAGCTTGTCGAGTTCTTCGAAGTCGAAGCTCGTGATCGTCTGCGGCTTGTCGTCTTCGGTGACCGTGAAGTCGTCGCGCGTCAGCGTCCGCACGACCGCGCCCGACTTGTCGCGCACGACGACGTTCACGAGCACGAGCTCGGTGCCGGAGCGAAAGACCTGCCGCGGCTGCGCCGGCGTCTGCGCCTGCGACACGATCGACAACAGGAGAACGAAGAGCAGGACGTTTAACCGCGGAGATCGCAAAGAACGCAGAGAGAGATAGGTGCTCATCAGAACCTGAACCGCAGCTGCACCTGCACCTTGCGCATCGGACGGACGCTCGTGACGCGGCCGAACGTCGGCGAGTTGACGTTGGTGTCGATCGACGCGAACTGCACCTGGTTGAAGAGATTGCTCGCGAGAATCTGGATCGACATGCCGCGCGTCTGGCTGAACGTCAGGTTCTTCGTCAGGCCCATCGACATGTTCGACGTGCCCGGACCGATGATCGTGTTGCGGCCGGCGTTGCCGAAAGCGCCCGGCGCCGGAATGGAAAACGCCGACGTGTTGAAGAACATCAGCGACGAAGGATCCGCGATCTGGATCGGATCGCCGTTGTAGTTCGCGCGCAGCGTGCCGTTGACGCCTTTCGCCACGTCGCCGACGTTGCCGAGCACGCGCGCGGTGAACGGCGTGCCCGACGCGAGCGTCACCGTGCCGTTCACCTGCCAGTTGCCCAGCAGCGCGTCCATCCCGCCGTCGCCGTTGAACCAGCGCTTGTTCGCGCCGAACGGCAGCTCGTACGCGAAATCTCCCGCGAAGCGATGGCGCTGATCGAAGCTCGACAGCCCGCGCTCGGCTGCGAGATCCTGATCGTTCTGCGCGACCGTCCCGCCTCCCCCGCCGCCCCCTCCAGCAATTGATGACGCATCGTCCATCGACTTCGACAGCGTATACGTGGCGCCCATCCCAAGGCCGTTCGTCATGCGCTTGCGCAGCCGGAGCGTCAGCGAGTTCATGATCGACGTGCCTTCGGACGATTCCCAGATGAACGGCGCGACGCCGGCGATCAGCAGTCCGCTCGGCCCGCGGTTCGGCGCGCGCAGGATGTCCAGGTTCGCGCCTTTCGTGCCGGTGTAGCCCGCGCCGAACTGCAGCGTCCGCGTGAGGTCGCGCTGCAGATCGAGATTCCAGATCTGCACGTAGCCGAGGCGGTAATTCGGATCGACCGCGAACGTATTCGCCGTCGTGCCCGGCTGGACGTTCAGCAGCGCGGTCTCGAGCGGGACAAAGGCCTTCGCGGTCGAGAGGACCGTGCTGGTGACGGCGAACGGCGGCTGACCCGCGAGCTGCTGCGCGATCGACTGGTAGACGCTCGAGTTGTAGTTGATGCCGTAGCCCGTGCGAACGACGGTGCCCGGCTTCGGCCGCCACGCGATCCCGACGCGCGGCGCGAAGCCGGCGCGGAACGGACGGACGATCGTGTCGGGCAGCGCGCCGGAGTACGGACCCGTCCCGCCTGCGACGATCGGCACGGCCGCCGTGAATCCGGGCGCCGCGTCGAGCGTGACGAGCCGGTTGCTGGCTTCGGAGATCGGCGAGAAATATTCGTAGCGCAGGCCGGCGTTGACGGTCACGGTGTCCGTCGCGCGCCAGTCGTCCTGCAGAAACAGATCCCACGATCGCGATCGGAACTGCTCGAGCCCCGGTCCGTACTGGACCGTCGCCTGCTGCGGCAGGCCGAGCAGAAAGTCCGCGAAGTCCACGCCGCTGTAGAGGCCGGTGAAGACGAAGCTGCCGCGCGCGTTCGCGTCCGTCCGGCTATCGGCGTGAATGTCGCGATAGTCTCCGCCGAAGCGGACCGTGCTGCGGCCGATCGTCTTCACGATCGTGTCGCCCGCCGACAGCGTCCGATCGGTGCGCATCGACGGGTTCGTGTCGCGCACGCTGGAGAACGACGAGAACGACAGGCCGGGCGCGCCCCAGTCGAAGGGATCGGCGGACACGCCCTGCAGCCCCGCGAGGCCGGCGATGTTCTGCGAGCCCGCGTAGAGATTCTGCGTCTCGGCGTGCTGGCGGTTGAAGCCGAACCGCAGTGAGTGCGTGAGTCCGAGCTTCGTGAACGAATAGTTGACCGGAATGTCCCACGCGCTCGTGTTCGACGTCCCGCCGAGCGTGGGGAACGGATTCGTGTTCGTGTTGTCCGCGTGCCGATAGTGAATCTGGACGTTGAGGTTCGACACGCCCGCGCGGCCTGGCGCGCCGCCCGGACCGCCGCGCCCGCCCCCGCCGGCGCCCCCGCGTCCGCCTCCGCGGCCGCCGCCGCGCCCCGCCGCGGCGCCGAACGTCCGCACGAACCGCGCGTTCACGTCGTCCATGTGGCTCGTCGTCGTCGTGACGGTGTGGAAGTTCTGCTTGTCGCCGGTTTGATTCGGCGCGGGAATCAGATTCAACAGCGCCGCCGCCGCCGGATCGATCCGCTTCGACGGAATCTGATTGTTGACGAACGGCTGTCCCGTCGCCGGATCGACGATCGTGCGGCCGAGCGTCGACAGATCGCCCGCGCGTTCGGCGAGCGTCGGCACCGTCGAGTACGCGTCGTACGGATTGCGCGAGTGGTTGCCGGTGTAATTCAGGAAGAAGAACGTGCGCGGGCTGTCGATCACTTTCGGGATGACGAGCGGTCCGCCGAGGTTCGCGCCGAAGCGCTGCTGCAGGTAGTCCGGCTTCGTCGTCTGCTGACCGTTGAGCGCGTACGGCGCCGCGTCGAGCAGCGACGAGTCCGAGCTCTCGAACACGTTGCCGCGAATCTGATTCCCGCGTCCGCCGCGGCCGCCGCGTCCACCGAACGGTCCGCCGCCCGGACCGAATCCGCCGCGTCCGCCACCCGGCGCGCCCGGCGGTCCCTGTCCACCCGGACCACCAAACCCGCCTGGCCCACCTGCCCCGCCCGGCCCGCCCGCGCCGAACGCATCACCGAATCCATCGCCGAACCGTCCCGCGAAATCGCCGGGACCGTTCGGTCCGAAGAAACCCGCGGTCGCCTGCGACGCGCCGATCGACGTCACCGATTCGGCGGACGTCTCCGGCGAGAATCCGGGCGGCAGCAGGAGCTGCGCGGCGGAGTCGCCGCCGCCGCCCGCGTCGTCCGGACGCGCGAGGCCCGCCTGATCCGCGAGCAGCTCGAGACTTTGAAACTGCTGCGCCGGCGCCGCGCCGCGACCATTCTGTCCGCGGCCGCCCTGGCCGCGCCCCGCCTGGCCCGCGACAGGCGGCGTCGCTTGTCCGCGTCGGCCGACGGTGGCGGCCGCCAATGGCGCGGGTGTCGTGGGAGTCGCCGTGGACGCGGCCGGCTGCGGCGCGCGCGACGCGAGCGTCATCACCAGATCGACGCGCTGCTGACAACTCGACTGATCGATCGTCACGTTCCGCGCGATCGGCGCGAACGCCGTGAGCTCCGCCTTGAGCACGAACTGGCCCGAGCCGGGGACTGTGAGCGTGTACGCGCCGTCCTGCGCGGATGACGTCACGTCGAGCGTCTGCGCGCCGTCGAGCAGCGAGACGACGACGCCCGGAAGCAGCGTGCGGCCGGAGGTGATCGTGCCGCCGACGACACAGCCGGACGGCGCCTGTGCGAGCGGCAGCGCGGGATAGAGCGCCGCCGCGACAAGACAGATCGCCGGGAAAAATGTTCGAATGGCGGCGCGCGAAGCTCTTCCGGTCAGGCGTGGTCGCACTGTGATTGGAGAATAGCCCACGCCGCGAGTGACACGGTTAGACAAATCAATGACAGGAGGGCAGGCCCCTTCAGGGCTGCCGGCCCTCGTTGAAGCGCAGCGCGACGCCGTTCAGGCAGTAGCGCTGCCCGGTCGGCCGCGGACCGTCGGGAAACACGTGACCCAGATGTCCGCCGCACTTCGCGCAGTGCACTTCGACGCGCGTCATGCCGTAGCTGCGATCGACCGTCGTCGCGACCGCGCCTTCGATCGGCGCGAAGAAGCTCGGCCAGCCCGTGCCGCTCTCGAACTTCGTGTCGGACGAAAACAGCAGCGTGCCGCAGCCGGCGCACGAGAACGTTCCGGATCGCTTTTCGTCGTTCAACGGGCTCGTGCCCGCGCGCTCCGTGCGTGCTCGCGCAGCACGTGAAACTGCTCGGGCGCGAGCGAGGCGCGCCACTCGTCGTCGGTTTTCTGCATCGTGAGAGTACTGTAGCATTCGCGCCATGACATTTCGCCATCGCTCCCGCGGGGACGCGCCGGTCGCGCGCTACCTGCCCGCGTTCGCGATGTCGGATCCGGACGTCACGCACGAGATGACGGTGCGCGATCTGCTCGTGCACCGCAGCGGGCTCTGCCTCGGCGCGGGCGATCTGCTGTGGTGGCCCGAGTCTACCTACAACCGGAAGGAAGTCGCCGATCGCCTGCGCTACATCCCGCTGGCGACGAGCTTCCGCAGCGCGGACGCGTACGTCACGTTCGCGCTGAATCCCGATGGGACGATCGATCAGGTGAAGATGCGCGCCGTCTCGCCGTCGACGGATTTCAGCTTCGATTTTCAGGACCTGCTGCTGAAGCCGGTCCGCTAGAAAGTCTCACTTCGCAAGCGGATCCGGGCGCAGCTGGAAGTGCAGGACCTTGCTCGTCGTGCCCTTGCCGGTTTCGGTGTGGAACGGCGCGCGCGTCGCGTACGTCGACCACAGGCCCTTCCCCTTCCACCCGGTCTTCGCATCGTCGATGCGGCCGTCGAGGCCCTTCGCGAAGAAGCCGAGCGGGTACGGCACGCGCAGCACGATCCACTTCCCGTTCTGCAGCGCGAGCAGCGCGTCCTCGCCGTTGCCGGTCGCGATCGGCGTATTCCTGCCGAGGCCGAACGTGTCGAACTGATCGACCCAGTCGTAGTAGCTCGCTTCGGCGCTGCCTGAATCGGTCAGGCCCTTGAACTGCGGCGTCGGGAAGGGATAGAGCGTCCAGCCCTCGGGACACTGCTGGCCGGTCGCCGTGGGGCCGTTCGTGACCGTGCACTTGCGCCGATCGAAGCTCGCGAAATGGCCGCTCGCGACGACGGTCCAGACGATGCCGTTGCGATCGATGTCGAGGCCGCGCGGTGAGAAGCCCTGCACCGCGGCCTTCGGGTTGTTCCACGGGAGCTCGTAGATTTCCGCCAGCGTCGTCGCCGGCGGATGCGATCCGGGCACCAGCCGCACGATCGATCCCGGGAAGCCCAGCACGGATCCCCAGATCGATCCGTCGGACGGACTCACGGTCACGCCGTAGAAACCGGCGTTCACGCGCCGATCCTTCGAGGGATCGAGCGGCTGATCGGGTTCGGTGTACGCGTCGCGTCTGCCGTTGCCGTTCGTGTCGAGGATCAGCGCGGTCCAGCCCTGCGATTTTTCCTCGTCGTGCGTCGCCTCGTACATCTTCGTGTTCAGCCAGCCGACGACGCCGCCGCCACCGCCGCTGCTGGTCCACAGCGTGTTGTCGGCGTCCTCGGCGAACTGCAGATGATGCGTGCCGAAACACGTGTCGATGAGCGTGAACTGTTTCGTCTTCGGGTCGTACATCGCAAGCTGGCGGCCGCTGCGCGCGACGGGAAACAACTTCGCCGACGGATGACTCGATCCTTCCTTGCAGTAGGCCGGGTTGTCGGGCGGACGGATGACCGACGTGAACCAGACGCGGCCCTTCTCATCGAACATCGGGTTGTGCATGTTCGCCTGGCTGTCCCAGATCGATTCCTCGCCCCAGTACGGCGACGCCGCCAGCGGCGTGCCCGGCGCCGGCGTCTTCGGATCGCGCACCGGCATCTTGATCCGCGTCGCCGTGTGATGCACGGGATCGAGCACCGGCACGAAGTCCGTGCTCAATTCCGGCGCGCCGTACAGCAATCCGTTGGCGTTGAGCGTCGGATTGCGCTTGTCGGTCGCGATCTCGTCGTGCAGGTACGCTTTCGGCGTCGCCCAGTCCCATTCGGTGATGACGATGTTGCGCTCGACGCCCTGCGGACGAGCCGGCGCGGGCGGCAGCTCGCCGGCGGCGATGCGGCTCGTCCAGTCGGCGAACATCGCGAGCGCGCGATCCTTGCCGAGGTTCGTGATGCTGCTGAACATGTTGCCGCCGGCCTGGCCCGACTGAATCCGCCGCTCCCACGCTTTCGACGGCGACTCGATGTCGGCGAACGCCTTCGGAATCTCGCGCGTGGCTTTCGTGCCGAGCTGGTGACACGACCAGCAGCTGTCGGTCTTGATCGTCTCGAGCCACTGCGCCTGGCTCTTCACGCTGGGAGAAATGCCGTTGCCCGTGGGACCGGTGCCGGGAAACTCGCTCTTGTCCGGCACTTTCAGCAGCGAATACCAGTAGCTCGCCGGGTAGTACTGCGCCGCGGCGTGCGCGTCCGGCGCGATCGTCGCCGTGAGGTTCACGATCTTGCCTGGCGCGGCGGTCGTCGGCTTCGAGTCGACGAGTCCGTACCCGCGGACCCACAGGCTGTAGCCGCCCTTCGGCAGATCGGGCACGACGTAGCGTCCGCGGTCGTCGGTGACGACAATCTTCGCGAACTTCGTCGGCAGGTCCGACGTTTCGGCGATGACCCAGACGCCGGCTTCCGGTCCTTTATTACTTGTGACCACGCCGCCGATGTCGTCCGCGTCGACGCGAACGTCGGGGGATGCGACCTGTCCCGCGCTCGTCCCCGCGAGCGATGCGGCCAGAACGGCGGCGAACGCAGCTGTCGCGACGATGCCCGAGTGCAGCATGCGGGTTGATGTCATGTGGAACTCCTTCACTGCGCATCCGGCCGAAGCCGGACGCCACGGCTGAACCGGCGACGCGCGCCTCGCGCTGGAACCGCTCGAGCGCCTGGGCGTCCCGACAGTTCCGCGGGGAACGGATTATACCCGGTGGGGCTCTACGCGGTGACCGCGTATGCGGTGGCGCAGCGCACGCAGGAGATCGGCGTGCGGATGGCGCTCGGCGCGCAGGCGTCGCAGGTGTGGTGGCTGATCCTGCGCCGGTCGCTCGTTCAGTTCGGCTCGCGCTGCACCTTCACGGTCAGGCTCGCGTCGTGATTGACGACGTGCACTGGCCGGAAGATACTCCCGCGCGAGAGAACGTCGACGACCTCTCGACGGTTTCGGGCGGCGGCTACACAGGTTCGTGCCTGAGCGCGCCGATGCACGGCGAGGGGCGCCACTCCGCTCCTATTTCCTGAGCGCGGGATTCACGTAGTCGGCCGGCAGGATATGATCCGGATCGACGCGCACGACCAGATAGTTCATGTCGCTCTCGACCGCGCTGAACCAGTGCGCCACGCCCGGCGGAATCACGATCACATCGCCCGGGCCGACGTGACGGCTCTGGCCGTTGCGAATCGCCGCGGCGTTCGTGCTCGGACCCACGAGAATCTTCACGATCGTGCCGTCCGCCGCCGCGGGCGTCCCGTCGACCATCGTCCCGCCGGTCACGAACGTTCCTGAGCCCTCGATGATGTGATAGACCTCGGTCACCTGCGCGTGCGAGATCGCGCCCTGCCGCGCGGGTTTCGCGGACCGGTGAAGCACGCCGATCGCGACGTTGTACTTGCCCATGTCGACGACGCGAATCTGCTGGTCGGCGATGCCGTCGGCGGGCGCGAGCTTCGCGATGGCGTGAATCTCAGCATTGGTCACGTCGGTCGCCATCGTGGGCGGCGTGCGCGACTGCGAGAACGTGGCAGTCTGCGAGACGGTGAACAGGGCGGCCAGCACGCACAAGACGATCCGTCGCATGATCGCGCTCACTTTCCGGCGGAGTCCCGGCTCCGCGCGGTGCGTACTATACGCGAGGCGGACGCGCGCGAGTCAGCGGAGGGCGAACTTCTCGAGGACGCGTTCGCGCGAGGCTCCCGGATCGGTGAGCGCGCGCCGCCGCTCGGCGACGAGCGCTTCGTACGCGGGCGGCGGTTCGGGATCGCGGTAGAAGATGCCGGTGTAGAGCGACCGCCCGTACTCGGCCGCCAGCTCCATCGCGCGCAGACGATTGCCCTCGTCGTGGCCCAGCGAGGCGAGATTCTTCATCGACGACTTGTGCGCCTTGAGTTGCGCGTCCGGAGATCCGTACGTCACGCACGGCGACTGCACGTTGATGAACGCAAAGCCCGGATACCGCAGTCCTTCGACGACGAGCTGCGTGAGACCGCTCAGGTCGGCCGGCGTGCCCTGCGCGACGAACCGGCCGCCGTAGCCGAGCACGTACATCAAGGGGTTCACGGGGTCTTCGAGGCTGCCCTCGGGAGAGGAAACGGTCCGGAACCCGCGCGGCGACGTCGGCGACAGCTGGCCCTTCGTCAGACCGTAGACCTGGTTGTCCATCACGATGTAGGTCAGGTCCACGTTGCGCCGGATGGCATGCGCGACGTGGCCGCCGCCGATCGAGAATCCATCGCCGTCGCCGCCGGCCACGAGCACGAGCAGCTCTGGCCGCGCGATCTTGATGCCCTGCGCGATCGGCAGCGCGCGTCCGTGGACGCTGTTGAAGCCGTAGGCGGTCGTGTAGCCGGGAATGCGGCTCGAGCAGCCGATGCCGGAGACGAACGCGATTTCGTGCGGCGGGCGGCCGATGGTGGCCAGCGCGCGATAGATGGCCTGCACGACGCCGTAGTCGCCGCATCCGGGGCACCAGATGGGCTTCAGCTCGCTCTTGTAATCCTGTGGTGTGTACGCCATGCGCTCGCCTTGCTTTCTCCTCAACCCAGCGTCGGCTCTTCCTGGGGCACGCGCTGACGCTGGAACGCCACGACCATCTGGCGCACGCGGTCGAGCACGTCGTGGACCGTGATGGGATTCGATCCGCTGCGCGCCAGCGACTCGAGGCCGCGCGGCACGTCGACGAACATCCGGATGATGCGGAACAACTGGCCCTGGTGCGACTGCTCGATGACGAGTCCCGCGCGCACCGAAGCGAAGAAATCCTCGTAGACCTCTTCGGAGATCGGATAGAGCAGGCGCGGGACGAGCAGCTTCATCTGGATGCCTTCGCGGCGGGCGACCGCCGTCGCTTCCGACGCCACGCCGGCGACGCTGCCCCAGCTGACCAGGCCGATCGGCGCATCGCGGTCGCCCTCGATCGAAAACAGATCGCGCCGCGCCTTGAGCGGGGCGAGCTTGCGAATCCGCTTCTCGTTCATCTGCGCGTGCACTTCGCCGCTGGCGGTCGGAGCGCCGCGCTCGTTGTGCTCGATGCCCGACGCCAGGAAATTGCCGCCTTCGAGGCCCGGATAGCTGATCGGACTCACGCCCGATTCCGTGATCTGGAATCTGGCGTAGTGCTCGAGCTCGCGCTCGTTCGGCAGGCGGCGGTCGACAATCGTGAACGCGCGCGGATCGATGGGATCGATCACTTCCTTGCGCTGCGCGATGTCGGCGTCGGACAGCAGGATGACCGGCGTCTGAAACTGCTCGGCGATGTTGAACGCCTCGATCGTGATCCGGCACGTGTCGGCGACGCTTATGGGCGCGAGCACCGGGCGTACGGCATCGCCGTGCGCGGAGAAGGCGGCCTGAAAGAGATCGGACTGCTCGCTCTTGGTCGGGAGGCCGGTCGACGGCCCGCCGCGCTGCACGTTGACGCAGACGAGCGGCACTTCCGCGATCGTCGCCAGGCCGAGCATTTCCGACTTGAGCGACATGCCGGGGCCCGAGGTCGCCGTCATCGCCTTCCGGCCGGCGAACGACGCGCCGATGACCGCGCCGATGCCGGCGATCTCGTCCTCCGCCTGCAGCACCGTGCCGCCGTGACGCCAGATCTCGCGCCCGAGGAAATGCATGATCTCGCTCGACGGCGTGATCGGATAGCCGCCGAAGAACTCGCAGCCGGCGACGAGCGCCGCGGCGGCGCACATCTCGTTGCCGTCGACGAGCCATCGCGGCGACGGCGGCGGCGCGGTCTCGCACAGCCGGCGATCGGTGCGGAGCGGATGCGCCTGCGCGAAAGCGAGGCCCGCGGCAAACGCGCGCTCGTTGCCGGCGAGAACCTCAGGACTCTTCCGCGCAAATCGTTTGCGCACGCCGGCCAGCAGACTGTCCGCGGACAGGCCGAGCCAACCGGCCAGCAGACCGAGCACGACGGTGTTCTTGGCTTTCTCCGTGCCGGCGCTCGTGCGCGCCATCTCGGCGATCGGCGCGGCGACGGCGTCGGCCGGCGAGACGCCTTCGAGCGGAAGCGCGGCGCCTTCCGCCCCGTCGTGGACGACGGTCGTGCGGCCGCCGACGGGCAGCTCCGCGCCGAAGCGCAGGAAGTCGTCCCAGTTCAGCGCGACGGCGATGTCCAGCATCGTGCCGGCGTTGAAAATTTCTCCGGTGGCGATCCGTAGGTGGAACGACGATTCGCCGCCGCGAATCTGCGGGCCGTAGCTCTTCGTCATCATCGCGCGGTAGCCGCTGCGCGCCGCCGCGGTCATCAGCGCTTCACCCGCGGCGATGACCCCGTCGCCGCCCGCGCCCGCCATTCCAATCACGAGATCCGTCGTCATCGAACGCCTCGCTGTCTCATGGATGGAGGCCCAGGAGCAAGGTTGGTACCGGCCTGCGGATGCGGGAAGCCTCGAAAAAACGCGGGTTTGGGCGGGGTGTGCCGGATTTCCGGCATGCAGCGAAGCGTCCCGTCAGCGCGGGGCGGAACGGTCATCATATGAGTGCGCGGGCAGGACGAGCGGGTGGCCGCCCGGGAGGATTCGACATGACGCTGGAAATCGTCCGATCGATCTGCCTGGGGTTCCCAGGCGCGACCGAGGACGTCAAATGGGGCGCCGACCTCGCCTTCTGCGTCGGCGGGAAGATGTTCTGCGTCGTGTACCTCGAACCGCCCCATCACATGTCGTTCAAGTGTTCGGCTGAGGACTTCGCCGAGCTGGTCGAGCGGCCGGGGTTGCGGCCCGCGCCGTACCTCGCGCGCGCGATGTGGGTGCAGGAAGAGGCGCTCGGCGAAGCGCTCGAGCGAGTCGAGGTCGACCGCCTGCTGCGCGCGTCGTACGATCTCGTGGCCGCGAAGCTGCCGAAGTCCGGGCGGTTACAGCAATCCCGCGCGAAGGCGCCGCGCACACGCGCGGGCCGGCCGCGAACGCGCGCATCCCCCGCGACAATGCAAAGAGGAAAGCGCGGCCGCTGAGCTGAACGTCATCCGCGGCGCGATTGCAGAATCTTCGTACTCGTCGCTCGTGCGGCATGGAAATCTCTGCAACATTTCGAGCGCGATCCTGCGGATTTCCTAGGAAACGCGCGTGGCCCTCCGGTTGCAATCCCGCGCGGCATGCTGCCATCCGACTTCGATCGTCTTGTCGCGCGTGCGTCCGATCCGCGCCTCATTCCCGGCATCTACAACTACTGCGATCGCTGGTGCCAGCGCTGTCCGTTCACCGATCGCTGTCTGACGTTTCTGGATAACCAGGAGGCGGAATCGGCGCCGGCCGACGCGGAATCGCTCGCGCGCCGCGTGCGCGCGTCGCTCCAGCGCACGCTCGGCACGATTCACGAGATCGCCCGGCGCGAGAACGTCGATCTGGACGCGATCGAGGCCGATGCGGCATCAGCGGACGCGGCGTCATCGGCGGCCGCGGATGCCGGCGATCGGCATCAGCACGATCCGCTCGTCGTGTCGGCGCGGGAGTACGGCGATCTCGCCTGGCGGCTGGCGCGCGCGCTCGGGCCGATCGTGGCGGCGCGCGGCGATCAGACAGTGATCGACGCCCTGGACGTCATCGACTGGTTCTCGTCGATGATCGGCACGAAGGTGTATCGCGCGGTCAGTGGAATGGCGTTCGCGAGGGAAGAGGGCGGCGTGGAGGCGCCGGACGACGTCCAGACGGATTTCAACGGCTCGGCAAAGGCCGCGCTGCTCGGGGTTGCCGAGTCGCGCCGCGCGTGGACCGTGCTGATGGCGGAGGGCAGGGCGACGGCGGACGGCGTCCCGGCGCAGGCGGTCCGGATGCTCGACGCGCTGGACGGCGGCGTGCGCGCGCGGTTTCCGCGGGCGATGGCGTTCGCGCGGCCGGGATTCGACGAGGGGAGCGACGTGAACGGCAGGAGGCAGTCATGAGAGACGTGTCGATCGAGTTGAAGCCGCATCCGGGAGAGTTGGCGCGCGTGACGTCGATTCTGGCGCAGCATCACGTCACGCTGAGGGCGGGGACCGCGCTGGTCGTCGGCGGGCGGATCGTCGCGCGATTCGTGCCGAGCAACATCGAGGCGGCGCGGCGCGCGCTCGACTCGGCCAGCGTGCGGTTCGAGGAAGGGGAGATCGTGCCGGTGCTGCTCGAGAGCCGGGCCGGCGAGATGGCGATGCTGAGCACGCGGCTGGCCGAGGGCGGCGTCAACGTGCGGGCGATCTATCTCACGGGTACGGCCGGACCGCTGCTGGAGCTCGCGGTCGTGCCGGACAACGTGCAGAAGGCGAGGCGGGTCCTCGAACACGCGGCCGTGTGAGTCGCGGTACACGAAAAAGCCCGGCGTCTTTCGACGTCGGGGCGACAACAAGAAAGAGGCCCGACGTCCGTTGACGTCGGGCGACAAAAAAAGAGGCCCGACGTCTTTCGACGTCGGGCCTCAGGGGAATAATGCCGGCAGCGACCTACTCTCCCACACAGTTTCCCATGCAGTACCATCGGCGGTATCAGGCTTAACTTCCGTGTTCGGAATGGGAACGGGTGTGACCCTGATCCTATGACCACCGGCAAACTTGCTGCCTGGGGTCCGGTCCTCGACTGCGCGGCTCACCAGCCGCGCCTACCGTTTCGGTCCGGTCGTCCCAAGCAATATCAAAGAGCTGTCAGCTGTGAGCTGACGCACAACTGAATATTCTGCAAACGGTAGTTTCTCAAACCACGTCACGCAGCGGTTTCCGCGTGCATTACGTTGTAGAAACAATTTATGGTCAAGCCTCACGGCTGATTAGTATCGGTAAGCTCAACGCCTCACAGCGCTTACACACCCGACCTATTACCTGGTCATCTTCCAGGAGCCTTTAGGAGCCTTACGGCTCGGGAGATCTCATCTTGTGGAGGGTTTCACGCTTAGATGCCTTCAGCGTTTCTCCCTTCCGGACGTAGCTACCCGGCGCTGCCGCTGGCGCGACAACCGGTACACTAGAGGTCCGTCCAACCCGGTCCTCTCGTACTAAGGTCAGCCCCACTCAAATCTCCTGCGCCCATGGCAGATAGAGACCGAACTGTCTCGCGACGTTCTAAACCCAGCTCACGTACCACTTTAACCGGCGAACAGCCGGACCCTTGGAACCTGCTACAGCTCCAGGATGTGATGAGCCGACATCGAGGTGCCAAACCTGAGCGTCGATGTGAACTCTTGGCTCAGATCAGCCTGTTATCCCCGGCGTACCTTTTATCCGTTGAGCGATGGCCCTTCCACGCGGAACCACCGGATCACTAAAGCCTGGTTTCCCACCTGCTCGTCTTGTAGGACTCGCAGTCAAGCTCGCTTCTGCTTTTGCACTCTAAGGCTGATTTCCAAACAGCCTGAGCGAACCTTCGCGCGCCTCCGTTACACTTTAGGAGGCGACCGCCCCAGTCAAACTACCCACCTAGCAGTGTCCCTGTTCTGGATAACAGAACGAGGTTAGAACGCCGAAGCGCTAAGGGTGGTATCTCACCGTTGACTCCCCCGACTCCGAGAAGCCGGGTTCAAAGTCTCCCACCTATCCTGCGCATAGCGCGTCAGCATTCACTACTAGGATGTAGTAAAGGTGCACGGGGTCTTTTCGTCTAGCCACGGGCAACCGGCGTCTTCACCGGTACCACAAATTCGCAGTGCCCCTCGTTGAGACAGCGCCCAAATCATTACGCCATTCGTGCAGGTCGGAACTTACCCGACAAGGAATTTCGCTACCTTAGGACCGTTATAGTTACGGCCGCCGTTTACCGGGGCTTCAGCTCGAAGCGTCGCCTTGCGGCTAACCTCTCCCTTTAACCTTCCGGCACCGGGCAGGCGTCAGGCCATATACGTCGTATTCGACTTAGCATAGCCCTGTGTTTTTAGTAAACAGTTGCTTGGGCCTCTTTATTGCAACTCTCTCACGCTTCGGGATGCGAGATCCCTAACGCTAACAGAGCACCCCTTCTTCCGAAGTTACGGGGTGAGTTTGCCGAGTTCCTAAACGAGGGTTCTCACTCGCACCTGAGGATTTTCTCCTCGCCTACCTGTGTCGGTTTGCGGTACGGGTACCCAGAAGACTCCTTAGAGGATTTTCTCGGCAGCGTGGCATCTGTGACTTTATGAGCCTTACGGCTCTCGCTATGACACCTCAGGGAATATGACCCACCGGATTTGCCTGGCGGATCCCCCTACATGTCTAAACCTACACGTCCAATCGTAGGCTCACATAGCCTCCTGCGTCTCCCCATCGTGATAACGTCTTCTAGGTAGTTCTGGAATATTAACCAGATATCCATCCGCTACGCCTTTCGGCCTCGCGTTAGGACCCGACTAACCCTGAGCGGACGAACCTTCCTCAGGAAACCTTAGGCTTACGGTGGAAAGGATTCTCACCTTTCTTCTCGCTACTTATGCCGGCAGGGTCACTTCTCACCACTCCACCAGTCTTTACAGTCTGGCTTCACGGCTGTGAGAACGCTCCTCTACCAATATGCGGACCCGCAGGTCCGCGTCTATTCTATGGCTTCGGTCTTGTGCTTAAGCCCCGTTGGATTGTCGGCCCAAAGCCGCTTGACCAGTGAGCTATTACGCTTTCTTTAAAGGATGGCTGCTTCTAAGCCAACCTCCTGGTTGTCTGAGCGTCTTCAGATCCTTTCCCACTTAGCACAAAGTTAGGGACCTTAGCCGATAGTCTGGGCTGTTTCCCTTTCGACGATGAAGCTTAGCCCCCACCGTCTCACTCCCGGGATACGGGTCGTTGGCATTCGCAGTTTAGTTGGATTCAGTAAGCTGGTAAGCCCCCTAGTCCATCTAGTTCTCTACCACCAACGCCGACCTCCCGAGGCTGCTCCTAAAAGCATTTCGAGGAGAACGGGCAATCACGAGGTTTGATTAGCCTTTCACCCCTATCCTCAGTTCATCCGAGCTGTTTTCAACCAACACCGGTTCGGGCCTCCACGCGGTGTTACCCGCGCTTCACCCTGACCAAGGATAGATCACCTCGCTTCGCGTCTATTCCCAGCGACTTGTCGCCCATTTAGGACTCGCTTTCGCTGCGGCTCGCTTGCGCTTAACCTCGCCACTGAGAATAACTAGCCGGCTCATTATGCAAAAGGCACGCGGTCAGGCATTCCGGAGCAAGCTCCGGCATAGCCCTCCCACTGCTTGTAGGTAT
>JAIQFX010000018.1:57500-66839 GCA_020073005.1 Terriglobia bacterium
AGGTCTTGCGATCCCCAGCTTTGATCTCCGCCTCTTCAAAGGCAGGATGTCATGCGGTATTAGCGTCCCTTTCGGGACGTTATCCCCCGCTCGAAGGCAGGTCACCCACGTGTTACTCACCCGTTTGCCACTCTACTCATGGATTGCTCCACTTTCGCGTTCGACTTGCATGTGTTAGGCACGCCGCCAGCGTTGATTCTGAGCCAGGATCAAACTCTCATGTTAAATTCGCTGCCAGCGTTCATCACAAACGGCTCGCGCCGCTCGCAACAATTGCCGGACAACTTGTTTAACGCGAGGCCGATTTGGCTTCTGCGTTGTTCAATCCGCTTTAATGAAGTGGTTCGCCGCCAGCCGCCTTTGCACGGACTGACAACTCCGGTCGGCCGATTCCGCGGCGCCACTCGCTGACTCTCATTTGTTTCCGAAGCCTCGCGGCCCCGGAGACAGGGTTTGTGTGTGCTTGCACGCACTATCTAGTTTTCAAAGAACCGACTTCGCCGGTGCGCCAGTGACGCCCCGCCCGACATCGGCACCGCGTCCCGGCGTCCGCCGGTCCTCGCTGCGCCATCCCACCGCCCGAGACTGAGCCCTGGAGGCCCTGCCGCTTGTCAGTCGCGGCGCGTTTAGGGGAACCTTCTAAGGTTACTAGAGAGCCGCCCGGCTGTCAACTTCACCGAAATCTGGTCGTTCTGGCCGATTCCGAGGAACGCTCGAGCTCTGGAGTGCCTGTCCCAAGAGAACCTGGCAGAATCCGTGGGCAAAAGCGGCAGGTCGAACGCCGAACGTGCAAGCAGTATATGAGGACGCCCGACCGGGTGTCAAACGACGCGCAGCGATGCCCGTCCACGCCACAAACCTCCTCTAGCGCCGGCTGACGCGCACGCGCTCGCCCGCATCGATTTCGAGCACGTAGTCCGGCCGATCGCAGCCATCTGCCACGCCGCACCACACCACGTCCATCGGCGCGCGCCACGCAAGACCGGCCGTTCCCGCCAGCAAGTACCCCGGCGTGCTCACCCGGTACAGTCCGTAGTCGCGCGGTCCCTTCACAAGCGGAACGCCTCGAACGAGAACGCGACTGCCGGGGGGGATCGCGTGAAGCGCGCCATGGAGCCGCGCGCGCCACAAGCGCGACCGCTCCCCGGTACCGCGCATCTCGGCGAGATTGCTCTGTAAACCGATCCCCAGGGCAAGCGCATAGACGACCGCGCCCCCCGTGAGCGCCAGCCTCGCCGCCGCCACCGTCGCCGGCACCCTTCGGCGCCAGCCATCGATCGCCATCGTCACCAGCATCGCCCACCAGAACAACGCCGTGTGCGCGTGGAGTTCCGTGACGTTTTCCTGCAGGAGGATCGGGAAGCCACTCGCCAGCATCAACGTCGCCGTCAGCATGACCGACGGTCGGTCATCCCGCTGACGCGACAAGAGACCGAGGATCACGCCGGCGACGACGGCGAGCGTGGCGAGAGCGACCGGAATCGCCACGCTGAGATCAGGCGGCCAGCCGCGCACCGCCAGAAACACATCGAGCGTGCGGCTCGGCACGATCAGGCTGGCCACCATCAGCCCGACATTTCCCGGAATACAGGCCGCGCAGAAACGGTACGGGCCGCTCGCGTCAAACCAGAGTCCCGCGTGCCATCGCAACGCGGCAAAGGCGGCCGCCATCACGAGCGCCGCGGCCGCGGCGTTCCAGCGCAGTCGCCGCATCGGGGCCTCTTCACGCAGGACAACGCTCGACCAGATCGCCAGCAGCACGATGCCTGCGACAGCGGCAAGCGCTTCCTCTTTAATGAGCAGCGCCGGCGCCAGCAGCGCGGTCGCCAGCGCCACACGCCGTGTCGCGCCGGGCTGCGGACGCTTCAGCGTCGTCAGCATCAGCGCGATGCTGGTCCACGTCAAGAGATCCGCCGCCAGCTGGTCGAACGAATCCCACGCGTAGTACGGCGCGGCGTTGATGTGATGCCATCCGAGCGTCGCCATTCCCGCAACGATGGCGCCACGGCTCGCGCCGTGCCGGCGCGCGAACACGGCAAATCCCATCAGCCCTGCCCACGCCATGACGGCATTCGTGATCCGAATCAGCGCGTCGTTCTCCCAGCCGACGTAGCGCAGATTGAAGATCCAGAAGGCAAACGACAGCGGCGACCAGTGCGGAGGAAACGCCGACCAGATGAATTCGCCCGGCGCGTGATGCGCGAGTGCCTCGCCGGCCGCCGACAGATACATCCAATCGTCGTAGAAGGGATACATCCCAAAGCCGCGCGCGAACGCGCCGACCACGAGCGCGGCCGCGACGGCGGCAAAGATTCGAGAATCGCGCGTCATGGCACGAGCATCGGGCGCTCGTGGACTGATAGAGCGCCGCCGGTGAAGTCGGCGACGAACGTTCGCGACGCGGACGGTCGAGACGTGGCGGCGGCGTAGTCCGCCCAGTCGATTTCGTCGACGATGGTGACGCCCTCCGGAGAGACGAACTGAAGCGAGGCGTTGCCCTCATACAGGAGCATTCCCGGCGTCGTGAGTCGATACAGACTGTAGTCGCCCGGCGCCTTGACGTTCTCGAGCCCGCGAACGAGCACGGCACTGCCGGCGGGCAGATCGCGAACCGCTGCGCGAAATGTCGTGAGCAACGACGCTGCTCGTTCGCCCGTGACACGCATCTCGTTCAAGTTGATCCGCAGGCTCGTCGCGAGAAGGACGACGTACAACGTCGCCACGCCCGCCAGCAGCAGGCGCGCGCGGCGCCGCTCGACGTGGACGCGTTCGGCCCATCCGTCGAAGGCCATCGCGACGATCACCGCGTACCAGAAGACGGCGGTGTGCGCGTGCAGCTCACCGACGCGCGCGAGCGTCACGGTGGGAAACAGCGTCGCAATCGCCAGCGCGAACACAAGCGCGGCGCGGCGCCCGCGTTCAGACGTGGCTGCGCCCAATCCCAGCATCACGCAGACAACGGATGCGCCAAGAGCAGCAAACGCAACCGTCGAAACGGCGGACGATGGATTCACGATCGCCGGATAGGCATAGACCGTCGTCAGCGGGAGCGCCAGCGCTCCCAGGAACAGCCCGAGATTGCCGGGCACGCACGTGAGACACAGCTGGTAAGGCTGCGCGAGCCAGCGGCCGGCCATGAGCCGCAGCAGCGTAAACGTGACGCCGACCGCCAACATCACCACCCAGATGCTCCACACCGTTCTTCGCCGTTCGACGTCGACAGGCTCCACGATCGTGAACCACACGGCCATCACCGTCGCGCCCGCGAGGGCCGCGAGCGCCTGTTCCTTGACGAGAAGGCCGGCCACGAACAACAGCACCGGCGCGATGACATGACTGCGGCGCCGCCGCGCGTCGCCGTCGCCCGTCGCTGCCACGAGCACCAGTGTGAGGCTCGACCACGTGCAGAGATCGGCCGCGATCTGCGAGTAGCAGTCGAACGAGTAGTACGCGGTGGCGTTCAGATGGTGGAGGCCCAGCACGCCCAGACCCATGACGGTGGCGCCGGTGCTGAGCTTGAGCTGCGCCGCCAGCCGGACGAAGACGAGGAGCCCTACGACCACCATGACGACGATCGCGCTGCGAATGAGCGCATCGCTCCGCCATCCGATCGTCCACGCGTTGAAGTAGTCGAACGCCTGCCACAAGGGCGACCAGTGCTGCGCCGCCGGCGTGAAGATGAACGGGACGAACGCGTGATCGCGGACAGCCTGGTCCGCCTCGCGGGCGAAGTACCAGTCGTCGTAGAAGCGGAAGAGGCCGAAGCCGCGCCAGAACGCGACCGCGGTGACGAAGGCGGCCATCACGAGCGACGGACGGCGGGCGGAGCTGACTACGTGATCACTCCTCGCGAGAGACGATCTTCACGAGATGATTCTGGCGCTGGCCCTTGCGCAGGACGAACAGCCGTCCGCCGATCGCCTGATCCCGCGTCAGGCGCGACTGGGGATCGGACACGCGCCGGTTGTTGACGTACACGCCGCCGGACTGGACGAGGCGGCGCGCCTCGCTCTTCGACGGCGACAGCTGCACGCGCGCGACGAGGTCGACCATCCCGATCCCCGCGCCGTCGAATTCGGTCGACGCGATCTCGGTCGACGGCACGTCCTCGAACACCGCGAGCACGTCTTCCGCGGCCAGCGTCGCGATGTCCTCGCCAAACAGCACGCCGGACGCGCGCTCGGCGCGCGTGACATCGTCCGCGCCGTGGACGAGCGCCGTCACTTCCCGCGCCAGCGTGCGCTGCGCCTCGCGTTTCTCCGGCGCGGACTTCGCGGCGGCGTCAAGATCGGCAATCGCCTGGCGATCGAGAAAGGTGAAGAACCGCAGGTACGTGGCGACGTCGCGGTCGTCCGTGTTCAACCAGAATTGATAGAACTTGAACGGCGAGGTGCGCGCCGGATCGAGCCAGATCGTGCCGGCTTCCGTCTTTCCAAACTTGACGCCCGAGGCCGTCGTCACGAGCGGCATGACGAGCCCGTGCGCCTTCTTCGCGCGAAGCTTGCGGATGAGATCGATCCCCGCTGTGATGTTGCCCCACTGATCGCTGCCGCCCATCTGCAGCGTGCAGCCAAAGCGATCGAAGAGCTCGAGGAAATCGCGCGCCTGGAGCAGCAGGTAGCTGAATTCGGTGTACGAAATGCCTTCATCGCTCTCGAGACGCCGGTTCACCGATTCCTTCTGCAGCATGTAGTTCACGGTGAAGTACTTGCCGGTGTCGCGCAGAAAGCCGAGCAGATCGAACGTCGCGAGCCAGTCCGCGTTGTTGACGATGCGCGCGGGGTTGACCTTGGCGTCGAAGTCGAGAAACCGCGAGAGCTGCTGCTGGATCCCGTCGAGATTCTCGTCGAGCTGCTCGCGCGTCAGCAGCGTCCGTTCCTGCGCCTTGCCGCTCGGATCGCCGATCATCCCGGTGCCGCCGCCCGCAATCGCGATCGGCGAGTGACCGAAGCGCTGCAGGCGCGCGAGCGCCATCACCGGCAGCAGCGAGCCGACATGCAGGCTCGACGCCGTCGGATCGAAGCCGATGTACGCCGTCACGCGCTCGCTGGTGAAGAGCGTCTTCAGACCTTCCGTGGCGTCGTACACCATGCCGCGCCACTCGAACTCTTCGTAGAGATTGTTCATCGTCGGCAGGAGTTACTATACCAGTCGATGGCGATCACTCGCCGCGCGGTACTCAAGTCGCTGCTCGCGGCCGGCGTCGGCGGCATCGGCGGCGGCGGCGCGTACGGCTATCTGTACGGGCGGCACGCGCTCGAAGTGACGCGCGCGACGGTCCCGGTCGCCGGTCTGCCGCGGGCGCTCGGCGGACTCACGGTTGGCCTGCTGACGGACGTCCATCGCAGCCGGTGGGTTTCGCACGACGACGTGGCGCACGCGGTCACCGCGCTCATGAGCCAGCGGCCCGATCTCATCGTGCTCGGCGGCGACTACGTGAGCTGGCAGGACAAGGATTTCATCGAGCCCTCCGCGGAAGCCCTGGCGCCGCTGTCGGCGCCGAACGGCGTCTTCGCGATCCTCGGCAATCATGACGACGATCACCGGACGCCCGCGGCGCTCGAGAAGCGCGGCGTCCAGGTGCTCAAGGACGCGCGGACGCGGCTCACGATTCGGAATGAAACACTGGAGCTCGTGGGGATCCGCTTCTGGACGAAGCGGCAGATCGAGATCGCCGAACTGACGCGCGATGCGATCGGCACGACGGTCCTGCTGGCGCACGATCCGCGCCGGATCACGGAGGCGGCCGCGCTCAACGTGCCGCTCGTGCTGTCGGGCCACACCCACGGCGGTCAGGTCGTGCTGCCGGTGCTCGGCGCGATCGCGGCCCAGAAGTTCCCCGTGGCCGCGGGCCTCGCCCGCCGCGATCGGACGACGATGTTCGTGAGTCGCGGAGTGGGAACGATCTATGTGCCCGTGCGCATCAACTGCCCGCCCGAAGTCGCCGTCCTCACGCTCACGACCGCCTGACGGCTCACTGCGGTTTCAGAACTCGTAGCCCAGAACCACGAACACCTTGGAACGCGACGATGCGCTCGTCGTGCCGATAAGCGGCGCGACGTCGATGTGCATCTGCGGCAACGGACGGAATTGCAGGCTCGGCCCGACGAAGAATTGCGTCTCGAAGTCGCCGCGCACGCCGCCCGCGCCGAGCGAGTTGACGAGGGCAAGCTGCGTCTCGACGCCGAGATCGAACTTGGTGTCCCTGACGGTGTGGCTGACGCCGACGGTCCACTCGTTGGAGTTTTCCTGCGGTCCGCCGAGCTCGTGCTCCCAGACGAGATTGCTGCCCCAGTGCCAGCCTGACGCGAGCTGCCCGCCGAGCAGCAGCTTGGCCTCGACGTGATCGGGCGCGGCGTTCTCGTTCTTCCATTCGAAATAGACCGTGGGGTTGCCGGGAATCTTGTTCCAGTCCGCGAAGGCCCAGCGCACCTCGAGCTTCTGTTCGCTGACGCTGAAGGCGCCGTCGACGCCTTCCTTGTGCCCGACGGCGTAGAGATCGATCTGCACGCGCCCCGGCAATCCGAACTCCACTTCGTACTGCCCCGCCGTGTCGGTCTTGCCGTCGCGCGGCGTGTCGGGAACGAGCCAGTACTCGAATTCCGCCTTTCCTTTTGGAATGACGTACACGCGCGTCTCGCTGAACAAGCGGTCGGCAGTCCAACGCGGCTGCGCGTAATCGCCGATCCGATCGTCTTCCTTCAACGGCGCTTTTCCATAGACGTCGACGGGCGGCATGTCCCACGTGTGAGGACGATCATCCGGCTTCTGTTCCTGCGCCGGCTGCTTGTCAGCGGGATTCACGACCTGCGCGCTCGACGGTCGCGCCGCGATCACCACGAAGCCGGCGGCGACACCAGCGCCGCACGCAAGTCGAGCGAGACAGAACGCGTTTCTGATCACCGTATCGCCTCCTGGAGGTCGGCCGTCGACGGCCGATTCCCAGTCATCCAGCTGATGGGTTGTTGTCGATGCCGACGCGATGGCGCGGCGTCGTGCGGCGAGGAACTCTAAGCGGCGTACTCGGCGGAATCAAGCGAAAAACGACCCGTTTCGCTGATCGTTTCTTCGCCAGTCGTGCTCACCAGGCAGGCACAAACGAATAGCGGCTCGGCGCGTGCCAGAGTTAGCGCTGTTCGTCTTCTTAGAACCGTGCGTCGACGGCCGGCGGGCTTACTTGCCGCGCGATCCGGATTCAGCCGCGAGCAGTTCATCGAGCGACTGCTGGAACGTCGCGAAGGGCTTTGCGCCGACGATGCGGCGCGAGACTTTCATCTGGCGCGTCTTGGGATCGAGTGTGCCCAGGAAGAACGTCGGTGTCGCCGTCACGCCGCGCTGCTGCACCATCGCCATGTCCGCGCGGACGTCGGCCGCGTGTTTCGACGAGTCGAGGCAGCTCTTATAGAGATCCTGATTCGGCAGGCCGGCCAGCGGCCCTTTGCCCGGCAGGAGTTCTGGCGCCAGCGCCGGACCCTGATTCGAGAACAGCCGATCGTGCATCTCCCAGAACTTGCCTTGATCGGCCGCGCACACGGAGGCCTCCGCGGCCTTGAACGCGTACCTGTGGGCTGCGCCCGGCAGGTGCACGTACGCCTGCCGGATCTTTCCGGCGTCGACGTACTGCCTCACGATCTGCGGAGCCGTCTGCACGAAGTACCTCCCGCAGAACGGACACTCGAAATCCGAGACTTCGACGAGCGTCACGCGCGCTGACTCGGACCCGCGAATCGGCGCCTTCGACAAATCCATCACGAAGTCGTTCGACGGCGGCGCCGGCGCGGCGGCGGGCGCCGCGGTGACCGGACGCTGCGCTTTGAGCGCATCGACTTCCTTCTGCAGCGCGGCCAGGCGCTCGCGCAGCAGATCCATTTCCTTCCGGAGCGCCTGGTAATCGGCGGGAGATTGTCCCGCGGAGACGGCGCCTGCCGTCAGGAGCCCCAGTGTCAGCGATACAACCAGAAGGCCGGTTCTTCTTGTCCGCATCGGATGCCTCGTGAAGGGCCAATCTTAGCGCCGCGCGGCCGCCAAAAGCGAACGAGGCGGGCCGCGCATTTCGCGCGGTCCGCCTCGTGACTTGCCTGAACTCGGAACGAAACCGGACGACGTCAATCTAGCGCTTCACTTGCCGCCCTTCTTGCCTTTGTCGCCGCCCTTGCCTTTGTCGGCGGGCTTGCCTTTGTCGTCGCCCTTGCCATGGTCCTTGTCGCCGCCCTTGCCATGGTCGTCGTCTTTGTCGTGGTGATCACGGTCGTGATCATCGTCGTCGCAATCGCCATGGTGGCCGTCGTGTTTGTGATCCTTGTCGTCGTCGGCGTGGTGGTGGCCATCGCCCTTGTGGCCATCGTGGTGATCGTCCTTGTCGTCGTCGTGGCAGGCCTGGACTTCGCAGACATCGCCGATGCCGTTCCCGTTGGCGTCCGCTTGATCCGGATTGGCCACGGTCGGGCAGTTGTCGCACGCGTCGCCGATGCCGTCGCCGTCGGTGTCGGTCTGCGTCGGGTTGGCCACCGTCGGGCAGTTGTCACACGCGTCGCCCACGCCGTCGCCGTCCGTGTCCTTCTGATCCGGATTGGCAACCGTCGGGCAGTTGTCGCACGCGTCGCCCACGCCGTCGCCGTCCGTGTCCTTCTGATCCGGATTGGCAACCGTCGGGCAATTATCGCAGGCGTCGCCCACGCCGTCGCCATCTGTGTCCTTCTGATCCGGATTGGCCACTGTCGGGCAGTTGTCCACGTCGTCGGTGATGCCGTCCCCGTCGGTGTCCTTCTTCCAAATCTTCTCGACCGTGTTGGAGACGATCGCGCCGATGTTGGCTTGAATGATGTCCGTGCCCGTGGCCGCGCTCGTGTAGGTGAACGTCGCGTCGCCCGACGGGTTGGTGGTGCTGCTGCCGGTCAAGCCGGCGTTCGGGCCGGAGAGGACCGTGAAGGTCACCGTCGCACCCGCCACCGGCGTGTTGATGGTGGACGTCGCGTGCGCCGTCACCGTGTGGTCGGCGCCCAGCAGGTTCGTCGCCGTCGCTGGCGACAACGACAAGTGGGCCGGCAGCACCAACGCGACCGGCGACAGAATCAGTTCCGCGATCGCTGTCGCACCCGTTTCGGCGCCGCCGAGATCGCAGGCGCCGCAGTAGGACCACTGCATGCTCCACTGACCGCCGCCCGTCGTCGTCGGCGCAATCTGCGTCGCGACGAGGTAGTCGCGGTAGTCCTCGTACCAGTCGTCGGCCGCGATCGATCCCGGGCCCGCCGGCCGCCCCACGCCAGGCAGCGTCGGGATGCCGTAGAGCTTCAGGCCCTTGAACGCATTGAACATCCCGTATGAGTGGCCTTTGTTGAG
>JAIQFX010000177.1 GCA_020073005.1 Terriglobia bacterium
GCGCAGGGCTGCACGTTCTGCGGCTACTGCCTGCAGGGATGCTACGAGCCGATCGCCGCGCCGTTGAACCTCAAGGCGAAGCGGTCGACCGCCGTCAGCTATGTCCCGATGGCGCTGACCGCCGACGCGTGGTCGAGAGGCGGCCGGAACATCACCATCGTCGCCAACGCGTTCGTCACGTCGATCGACACCGCGACCGGCGGTCCGCTTCACGCGCGCGGCGTCACGTGGCGTGACACGGCGACGGGCCAGACGCATCACGCGGACGCGAAGGTGGTCGTGCTCTGCGCGGGCGCGGTCGAGACGCCGCGTCTGTGGCTGAACAGCGGCCTTCCGGATCCGAACGGCTGGGTCGGCCGCGGCCTGACCGATCACGCCTACGACGTCGTCGTCGGCATCCTGCCGTTCGAGACCGGCTTCGGCGCCGGACCGAATTCCGCGGCGCGCGCCGATTTTCCCGGCCGCGGCAGCATCGAACAGATCGGCGCGCCGCCGGCGAGCGCCGGCTTCGCCGCGGCGATGAGCGACTCGGGCATGGCGGGGCTGTACGGCAACGGCTCGCCGGTGCCGCTCCTCGGCGCGAACATGGTCGGGCGCGCCGTCGGCCCGCTGCTGAAGCAGATTGCCGGCAACATGCCGAACCTGATTGCGATCATCTGCATCGCCGACGACGACGTCGAGGCGCAGAACTACGTGAACCTCTCGACGAAGTTCCCGGCGGACGAGAACGGGCCGATGCCGCTCGTCGTGATGAACAACCGTCACCGGACGGCGCGCACGGTCGCCAACCGCGAGTTCCTGGTGGGGAAAGCGATCGAGATCACGAAGGCCGCGGGCGCGAGCTTCGTCCTGCGGATGAACTGGCCGCCGATGATGGCCCACATGCACTCGACGATGCGGATGGGCGCCGACCCGACGAACTCGGTCGTCGATCCGAACGGCGAGGCGCGCTTCGTGAAGCGGCTGTTCATCGCCGACAACTCGTCGCTCTCGAATTCGGTGAGCGGCATGAATCCCACGCTGACGATGCAGGCGATCGCGACGCGGACGTCGGAAAAAATCATGCGGCTGTATTTCGACGGCGATCCGTGGGTTGCCAAGGGATCGCCGGTGTCATCCATTGATCCCGCGGTCACGCACGCGGTCATTCGGGCTGGTCTGTAGCACAACGCTGGCGGGCGCGCGCGCCCGCAGAAGACGAGGAAGACGATGAGACTCCCGCTCACTCGTTGGTCATCCGTTGGTCGAGTGGCCGCTGTCGTGATCCTGAGCGCCGTGGCCTCCGGCTCGATGATGGCCGATTCCACGTTCACCGGCGGCCGCGCGTGGGCGCCGTCGAAGGACGCGCTCGCGCGCGCGTTCGACGCGACCCCTGCGCCGAACCCGCTCGCGTCCATCAGCCCGGAGTATGGGGGCGGCGGCGCCACCGCGGAGGCGTGCGGCGGGCCGTTCCAGCGCGCGTGCTGCTTCCTCGAGAACATCGACATCGGCGCGTGCGCGCCCGGCAATCTGGAAGTGTCGGGGTGCACGGGCAACTGCCAGTGCGGCGGTCTCGCGGCGGACGGCGTCAACGCGAGCAGCACGTGTTACCCGAAGACCTGCGGCGGCGATGGGCAGCGCGCGTGCGCGCTCGACGAGCGGTCGGTCGGCCACCCCGGCGCCTGCGATCTCGGTCTGCTGGAGATTCCCGGCTGCAGCGGCGACTGTCAGGGTTTCGGGGCGAACCACTACGCGTCGTCCAGCATGTGCATCGGCAACGTGAACCAGCGGATTGCGGAACCCACCACGAACCGGGCGAGCGTCGCGCCGCCGGATGCCTGCGCCGTCTCGGGCTACGCGGATCTGCACCTGCACCTGTTCGCCGACACCGCGCACGGCGGCGGCATCCTCGCGGGCGAGCCCTACGATCCGAACGGCGGCGGCGTCAACGTCGCGCTCCAGCAGGATTACGGCACGACGAAGGATCTGGTGGATTTCAACGGTGTGGACCAGGCGGCGATGAACGCCAGCATCTGCCCGTACGGTCTCAACAATTGCGGCACGAATTTCTTCCACAAAGATCACCTGCTGGACGATCCCGTCGGCTCGGTCGGCACCAACGACGCCGCCGGCTCGAATCTCGGCGCGCCGATCTTCAACGGCTGGCCGCGATGGACGTCGACGACGCATCAGCAGGCGTACTTCCAGTGGCTGAAGCGCGCGTACGAGGGCGGGATGCGCCTGACGACGATGCTCGCCGTCACCAACAGCGCGCTGTGCAAGGGCAACAAGCGTTTGCGCGGGTTCAACTGCGACGACTCGATGCACGAGATCGACAACCAGATCGATGCCGCGAAGAGATTTGAAACCTGGATCAACGACAACGACGGCGGCTGGTTCAAGATCGTGTACTCGCCGGTTGAAGCGCGCAGCGCCATCGCGAACGGCAAGCTCGCGGTGGTCCTCGGAATCGAAGTCGACAACCTGTTCAACTGCTCGTTCCCGACGCAGCAAGTCCAGCAGGTCGGCGGCATCGTCACCAGCTGGAATTTCAACACCGACAACCTGAACGCCAACTGCAATCCCGTCGCGCTCGGCCAGAAGCTGGACCATTACTACGACCTGGGCATCCGGCACGTGTTTCCCATCCACAACTTCGACAACGGCTACGGCTCT
>JAIQFX010000019.1 GCA_020073005.1 Terriglobia bacterium
GATTGTGCGCGACGAAGATCGGCGGCTGGGCGCCGCACGAGCTCCACGAGCACGAACAGGAAGAAGTCGCGCGTGACGAGGCCGAAGGCGTGCGGCTCGCGTACGTCGCGGCGACGCGCGCGCGCGATCTGCTCGTCGTACCCGCGCTTGGCGACGAGCCATGGGAAGGCGGCTGGATCGGCCCGTTGAACGGCGCGCTGTATCCGCCGATGACGTCGCGACGCGACGGAAAGCGCGGGCCGAAATGTCCGGCGTTCAAGTCGAAGGACTCCGTCCTGCGCCGGCCGAACGACGAGGTCGCCCAGCCCGGCACGGTCGCGCCCGGCCTGCACGCGTTCGCGGATGCCGGCTACGCGGTCGTCTGGTGGGATCCGAACGCGCTCGCGCTTGGATTGACGCCGACGTTCGGCGTCCGCCGCGAAGATCTCATCGTCAAGGACGTGCCGAAGAACGTCGTCGGCGACGGGCGGAGCAAGTACGACAATTGGCAACTCGCCCGTGCTCGCGCTCGCGAAGCTGGCGCAATTCCTTCGCTCGCGGTGGCGACCGCGCGAGAAGTAAGTGAAAAGGAAGAAGGCGGAAGGCAGAAGGAAGCGTTCACGTTCGAGACCGTCGATCTGCGGTCACGCGGTGCGGAACGATCGGGTGGCGCGGAATTCGGTACGCTCGTTCACGCGATTCTGGCGCGGGCGCCGTTCGACGCGTCGCGGACAGTCATCGACGACATCGCATCGATCGAAGCGCGCGTGTGGGGGATGACCGAGGCGGACGCGGCCGCCGCAGCCGCGGTTGCCGCACGCGTTCTCGAGCACGATCTATTGATGCGCGCCCGCGCGGCCGATGCGCGCGGCGCCTGCCGGCGGGAAACGCCGGTCACCTGCACGCTCGACGACGGCACGCTCGTCGAGGGCATTGTCGATCTTGCGTTTGAAGACAGCGGCCGGTGGATCGTCGTCGACTACAAGACCGATCGCGAGATCGCCGGAGACGGCGAGGATCGATATCGGCGGCAGATCTCGCTCTACGCCACGGCGATCGCGCGCGCGACGGGTCAGCCAGCCGAGTGTGTGTTGGTGCGGGTGTAGCGGCGGTCGGCCCCGGCATCAGTTCCCCAACAGCGCGAGGTAATAAAGGTTGCGCGCGACGACGATGCGGCCGGCGTTCGGCGCGTGAATGGGCGTCCCGCTCGGGCTCATGAAGTCCGCGCCGCCGTGCGGCGTGCGCGCCTTGCCGTTGAAGATGCTGCGCGAGCCAAACGCGCTGTTCGCCGTTCCGGGCACCGGCCGAACGAAGCGATCGCTCCACAGCCGCTGCGGCGCGGCAGACTTCCACACGTCGGCGAGCAATCGCGCCTCGCGCGCGATGCGCGCCTCTTCTGAAGGCGGTGGCGTGACGAACGCTTCGTCGACGGTGAGGCGGCGCGTGGGAAAACCGCGGGGTGTGACGATCAGGTCGTAGCGTGCATGCAGTCCGCCGGCGTCGACCGTCACAGGATACGTGCCCGGCTTGACGTCCAGGTCGATGCCGACGAGGGCGCGCCACTGACGATCGCGATCGGCGAACGGCGCCGCGTCGCGATCGAACGCGCGGACGGTCACGCGATCCGCGTGCTGCGGAAGCATGATGGTCAGCACGACGAGCTCGCCCGGCTGCATCGCCCGCGATCGCGCGGAGATCTCGATGCTGTCAACGGCCGTCAGGTGAGCGGTGCTCAGCACCAGGCACGCGGCGCCAAGCACGGCACCTCGCACTCCGCACCGCGCACCTCGCACCACGAGTGGCTTCACAGCTTCAGATCCCATACCTCCGCCACCAGATTCTTTCCGAAGCTTCTGTGTTTCCTGCGGCTGGAACGCTTGAAGCCAGCCCGCTCGTAGATCTGGCGCGCCGCGGTCAGCTCGCTCTGCGTCCACAACGTGATCTTGCGATATCCCGCGTCGCGCGCAACGCGAATGCATTCGTCGACCAGGCGCCGCCCGAGGCCGAGCCCGCGCGCGTCGGGCTCGACGAGCAGCAGCCGGAGCTTCGCGACCGTCGCCGACTTCCTCACGAGAAACACGGAGCCGACGATCTCGCCGCCGCGCTCGGCGATCCAGCAGCGCTCGCGCGCCGCGTCGAAGTGATCGAGGAAGTCCGCGACGATGCGCGCGACCAGCGCCTCGAATTCGTGGTTGTAGCCCCACTCCCGCGCGTAGAGCGCGCCGTGACGATGGACGACCCATCCCATGTCGCCGGGCCGGTGCGGTCGCAGGACGTACGGGTCGTTGACGCCCGAGGCGGCCGACGGCGCGTACCGCGGATCCAGCAGACGCTGGATCGTGTCCATCGCGCCGACGACCTGACCCCGGTGCAGCGCGGGCAGCCGGTCCAGCATCGCGCCGACCTGCGCGCGCGCGCGTTGCTCGAGCGGCGCGAACGCGCGGCGGCCGCGCGTGGTGAGCGCGAGCCGGCTCTGCCGTCCGTCATCCGGTGAAGGCGCGCGCCGGATCAGGCGCAGACCTTCGAACCTGCGGAGGATGCGGCTGAGGTAGCCCGCGTCGAGGCCGAGATCGCGCCCGAGCTCGGTCGCGGTCGGCGACGCGCGGTGGGCGAGCTCGTAGAGGACGCGCATTTCGGCGAGCGAGAACGGGCTGTCCAGCAGGTGCTCGCCGAGAACGCCGATCTGCCGCGTGTAGAAGCGGTTGAACGCGCGGATGGCGTCGCGGTGGTCGTGCGCGGGGCCGGCGGTCATTGCCTGACATTGTCAACAGAGTAGTTGACGGAGTCAAGTAATGACCGCACGCCGGAACGGGTCGCGCGACGAGTCCCGCCTCGCGGCTATTTCGACGCGGGGCGGGTGAGCGGCGTCGCGACGTAGCCGTTGCGCGCGCGGACGCGGTCTTCGGTGCCGGTGATCTTCACGCGGATGCTGTGGAACTGGCCGTCGGCCGCGTGCGGCGAGACGTAGCCGATCATGTACTGGCTGTTGAGCTCCTCGGCGATCCGCGCGGTCGCGTCCCGCAGCTCGTCCGACGTCTGCACGACCTCGGTCCGCCCGCCGCTCTCGGCGGTGATCTCGCGCAGTGCCTGCACGTTCACGCTCGTGTTGATGGCGCGGCGCCCGGGCGGATCGATCGCGATGGCGTAGACGAACGTGTCGCTTCTCAGGAGCGCGGTGTGCAGGTCGCGCAGCGTCGCGTTGCTCGCCGTGTCCGCGCCGTCCGAGATGACGACGATCGCCGCGCGGTCGCGCTCGCGTCGATCGATGAGCGGCAGCGACTCGACGATCGCGTCGTAGATCGCCGTGCCGCCCGACGGCTTGAGCGACTCGAGCGCGCGCTCGACCTCACCTTGCGCCCGCGTCCACCCGGTCATCGGGTGCGGCCGGTGGTTGAACGCCATCAGGAAGAACTCATCGGCGGGGTCGAGCAGATCGAACAGGAAGCGATCGACGGCGGCCCGCGCATCCTGAATCCGCTTGCCGAACATGCTGTCGCTGATGTCGATCAGCACGCCGAGGCCGATCGGCACGCGGTCGTGCGTGAAATTCGTGATCGGCTGGCGGACGTTGTCCTCGTACACCTCGAATGCCTCACGCGGCAGGCCGGTGACGAGGTGGCCGTCCTTGTCGAGCACGGTCGCCGTGATCGTGGTGACTTCGATGCCGGAGCGGAAGAGATGCGGATCGCGGAACCCCTGCGGAGTCGAGGCCGGCTGCTGGGCGCGGAGGGTCGCCGCGGCCACGACGCCGGTCAGAGCCACGCGCAGCACGAGGGCGCGCACGCTTCATGCTACACTACCGCGGCGTGAACGCCATCCGCTGTTGCGCATGCTCGTGTTGCCCGGCCGGGGACCTCTCCGGCCTTGCCCGCGGCGCGTCGACACGGATCGGGCCTTCCTAACTTCGGCACGATTCAGGTTCAGCGCAGCAGGCAGGCCCGGGAGGTTCACGCTTCCCGGGCCTTTTGTTTTGTAGTTTTTGGGGGAGTCTCGCATGAAAACGAAGATCTCGCTTCTGTTCGCGGCCGTCGTGCTTAGCCTCGTCGCGGTGCCGGCGCCAGCCGGCGCGCAGTCCCTCGCGGGCATGTGGGACGCCACGGTCATCGTCAACAACGCCGGTCTCGAGATTCCGTTCCGGATGGAGTTCTCGGGCTCCGGCAACAGCATCAAAGGGTCGTTCTTCAACGGCGACGAGAAGGTGACGTCCACGACCGGCAAGTTCGAGAACGGTGCGCTGCTGCTCGGCTTCGACGACATGGGCACGACGCTCGAAGCCACGCTGAAGGATGGCAAGCTGGAGGGCCGGTACGCACGCGGCACGCGCGGCAATCCCTACCCGTTCACCGCGAAGCGCTTCGCGCCCGCGCCGACCGGCGACAAGGACATCCCGTCGATCGCCGGACTCTGGACGATTCCCACGACGAGCTCGAAGGGCGAGTCCGCCTGGCGCCTCATCGTCCGGCAGGCCGGCGCCGAGGTGTCGGCGTCGATTCTGCGCATCGACGGCGACACCGGCGCGCTGACCGGCTCGTACACGAACGGGAAGTTCGTCCTGAGCCACTTCTCGGGCATGCGTCCGGCGCGCCTGGAACTGACGCCGAACGCCGACGGCACGCTGTCGGTCGTCCAGAACACCGCCGCGCCGCTGAGCGCGGTGCGCGCCGAGCAGGCGCTCGCGAAGGGCTTGCCGCAACCGTCCGATCCCTCGCGCTTCACCAGCGTGAAAGATCCGAGCGAGCCGCTGCGCTTCTCCTTCCCGGATCTGACCGGGAAGCTCGTGTCCAACACCGACGCCCGCTTCCAGGGCAAAGTGCTCATCGTCAGCATCGGCGGCAGCTGGTGCCCGAACTGCCACGACGAGACGCCGTTCCTCGTGGAGCTGTACAAGAAGTACAAGAGCCGCGGGCTGGAAGTCGTCGAGTTGTCGTTCGAGGAAGAGGCGCAGCTCAAGAATCCCGTGCGCGTGAAAGCCTTCATCAAGAAGTACGGGATCGACTACACGGTGCTGCTGCCCGGCGAGCCGCGGCAGCTCAACGAGAAGATGCCGCAGGGCGTGAACCTCAATTCGTTCCCGACGACGTTCTTCCTCGGGCGCGACGGACGGGTCCGCAGCGCGCACGCCGGATTCCCGGGCGCGGCGAGCGGCAAGTTCCACACGGAAGCGAAGGAAGAGATCACGGCGCTCGTCGAGCGGCTGCTGGCCGAGCGCGCGCAGTCGTCCGCCGGACAGTAGTGTCCCGGTGGCACGTGGCGTCCGGCTTGAGCCGGACCCTTCGATGATCGATCCTGGCGCATCGATCGGCGCGGTCCACCTCACCATCGCGGACCTCGACCGGTCGGTGCGCTTCTACGAGACCCGCCTCGGCTTCATCACGCATCATCGCGACGCGCGCACCGCGCGGCTCCGCGCCGACGCCGGCGTCGACGACGTGCTCGTCCTCACGCGATCGGAAACGGCGACGCGCGCGAGCGGCACGACCGGCTTGTATCACTTCGCGATTCCCGTGCCGACGCGCGGCGATCTCGCGCGCTCGTTCCGGCGGCCGATCGAGACGCGCACCGGGATGCAGGGCGCGGCGGATCACGGCGTCAGCGAAGCGCTGTATCTCGCCGATCCGGACGGCAACGGCATCGAGATCTATCGCGATCGACCGCGCGAGGAATGGCCGTTCTCGGCCGGTCGACTGCGGATGACGACGGAGGCGCTCGCGGTTGACGATCTGCGCGCGGAGGCGGGAACGGCGGGTGGGGAGCAACTGCCGCGCGGGACAATCATCGGGCACGTGCACCTGCACGTCGCGCGCGCGCTCGCCGCCGCCACTGCATGTGTGCGCGCGGTCGGTTTGCCGCTCGAAGGCGCCGACTCGGGACTCCTCGTGCGCGATCCCTCGAACAACGCGGTCGTGTTCCGGGTCTCGTAGCTACTGCGGCTTCGACTTCTTCGCGTCTTCGGCTTCTTTTTCCTTGAGCCGCGCGCCGCGCAGGATGTTGCCCATGGCGTAGTTGCCTTCGTGGCACGCGTACTCGTAGATCATGTCGCCGGTCGCCGGCCACGTGTACTCCGCGGTCCACGGCCTGGTCCACGTCGTCGGATCGTCAATCGTAAACTGGTAACGCAGCGTCTTCGCATCGACGCGCGTGAAGCGCTCGACGACGTGCAGGTTCACGCTCGAGCCGCGGAAGCGCGTCTTGTCGCTGAAGTTCGTCGTGTCCACGACGAGCGTGTCGCCGTCCCAGTGCCCGACCGAATCGCCCAGCCACTTGCGAATCGCCTGGGGCAGATGCTGCGCGTTCATCCGGACGATGCGCGCGTCGTGCACCATCTCGGTCAGGATCATCACGTGGTCGGGCGTCTGCACGATCTGGTGCAGGTTGTTGTAGAAGTACGTCGGCAGAATCGGCGGACCCGACGTCGAGCTGAATCCGAGCAGACACCGCTCGGCCAGCGGCCGGATCTCCGGGTCGTTGTACGCGTCCGGCCCTTCGAATCCCGGATCGTCCTCGCGCGCGGCGGCGTCCGACGTCGGCCTCGCGTTGTAGTCGGCGCTGCTGCGGCGCTGGCGCGCGGCCTCGGTCAGCGGCGGGACGCGGCCGTCCGGCGGATCGATCAGGAGCGAGGCGCGCTTGCGGCCGTCGACCACGGTGTAGGTCGATCCCGGATCCAGCCAGAAATTGTTGTAGCCGCCGACGTTTCCGTACGGTCCGGGCGTGCCGTCGCCGCCCTTGGGCGGCGCGGCGCGATTGCCGTCGACCGGCGCGTTCCCGTTCTGCGTGCGCCTGGCCACGGCGATCTCGAGTTCCTTCGCCTGCTCGTCGGTCAACACGAGTGGCGTGCCCGCCCGCCGCTCGAGCGGCGTCAGCGTGCCCAGGTCGTACGTGCCCTGCAGATCGGGACGGCCGTCCGGCGTTCGCGGCACGCCGCCCGCCAGAGCGGACCGTGTCGTCTGTCCCTGGACGTCGGCTTGCGTCACCGACAGCAGGGCGGTTGCGACCGAGAGGACGGCGATGAGCGTCAGACCGCGTGCACGCGTCATGAATAACCTCGCTGGGGACGAATTCTACGCCTTTCCGTTACAATGTGGTCCACATGACGGAGACTTTTCCCATGCGTGATCGATTGATTGCCCTCGCCGGATCGCTCGCGGTAGCCACGGTCGCCGTGGGGCTGACGCCGCATTCGCTGGCCGCGCAGGCCGCGAAGCCGGCGGCCCCGAAGCCGGCAGCAAAGCCAGCCGCGCCGCCACGCGCGGCCGACGGTCATCCGGATTTCACGGGCTTCTACGACGTCGCGACGATGACGCCGGTCGAGCGGCCGAACGGCGCGCCGCTGGTGCTGAGCGACAAGGAAGCCGCCGCGATGGAGGCGTACGAGTACGCCCGGCAGGTGAAGAACGACGCGCCGATCGCGGGCGATCGGTCGGCGCCGCCGGTCGGCGGCGAGCAGACGCAGCCCAAGTCGTACCTCGAGTTCCTCGAGCGCGCCGGCGGCGGCGTCGTCGGCGGCTACAACAACTTCTGGCTCGCGGGCGGGATGAAGATGATCACGGTCGATGGACAGAAGCGCAGCTCGCTCGTCATCGATCCGCCGGACGGCAAGGTGCCGCCGATGAAGCAGGAAGCGCGCGACCGCAACGCCCGGTTCCTCGCCGGCGCCGTCAGTCCCGATGCGAGCGAGAGCGCGTCGGCGGGCCCGCCCGGAGCGTTCGACGGTCCGGAGCTGCGTCCGCTGGCCGAGCGCTGCCTCCTCGGGTTCGGCAACACGTCCGGACCGCCGACGCTGCCGAACTACTTCTACAACAACATGAAGCAGATCGTGCAGACGAAGGACACGATCATGATCCTCAACGAGATGGTGCACGACGCGCGCATCATCCGGATGAACGCCGAGCATCTGCCGCAGAACATCCGCCGGTGGATGGGGGACTCGGTGGGCCGCTGGGAGGGCGACACGCTCGTCGTCGACACGACGAACTTCACGAGCAAGACGCAGTTCCGCGGATCGAGCGAGAACCTGCACGTCGTCGAGCGCTTCTCGTGGATGGACGGCAACCTGCGCTATCGCTTCACGGTCGACGATCCGTCGACGTGGGATCGTGCCTGGACCGGCGAGTATCCGTGGGTCGCCAGCACCGAGGGCCTCTACGAGTACGCGTGCCATGAAGGCAACTACGCGCTCGGCGACATGCTGCGCGGCGCGCGCGCGAAGGAAGCGGAGGACGCGGCGAAGAAGCCGTGAGCGCTCCGGACGACTACCGGCCTGACATCGACGGCCTCCGCGCGGTGGCCGTCGGCGTCGTCATCCTCTTTCACGCCACGCCCGACGTCCTGCCGGGCGGATTCATCGGCGTCGACGTTTTCTTCGTCGTCTCCGGCTATCTCATCACGTCGATCATCCTGAGGGAAATCCGCGGCGGCACGTTCACGCTGCGGAATTTCTACGCGCGCCGGTGCCGGCGCATCCTGCCCGCGCTCGTCGTCGTGCTGGCGGCGACCTGGGCGATCGGGCGCGCGGCGCTTACGCAGGCGGACTTCCAGACGGTCGGCAAGCACATCCTCGGCGGATCCACGTTCACGTCGAACATCCTGCTGTGGCGCGAGACCGGGTACTTCGACATCGCGGCCGTCCGCAAGCCGCTGCTGCACCTGTGGTCGCTCGGCGTCGAAGAGCAGTTCTATCTGGTCTGGCCGCCGCTCGCGATGCTGGCGGTCGTGCGGCGTTGGCATCCGCTGTGGCTCTCCTCGATTCTCCTCGCCGGATCGCTGGCCCTGGCGATCGCGCTGTCGCCCGCGCACGGCGATGCGACGTTCTATCTCCTGCCCATGCGGATGTGGGAGTTGCTGGTCGGCGCGGTGCTCGTTCAGCTGGAATGGCGCGCAGGCGGAGGGCCGGCACCCCGCCGGCCGAACAGCGTCTGGCGCGAGGCGCGGGCCGTCGTCGGTCTTCTGTTGATCGGCGCCGTCTGCTTCTTTGATCCCGGAACCGGACGCGCGCGCATCGGCTGGCTGGTCGCGCCGGTGCTGGGCGCGGCGCTCGTCATTTCCGCGAGAGGCGCGTGGGTCAACCGGCGTCTGCTCGCGCCGCGAGCGGTCGTCCTGATGGGATTGATCAGCTATCCGCTGTACCTGTGGCACTGGCCGCTGCTCTCGGTCGTGACGCTCCTGGCCGGTCAGACGACGATGCAGCAGCTCGGATTGCTGAAGGCCGGCGCGGTGCTGCTCGCGTTCGTGCTCGCGGCGCTGACGTGGCGCTGGGTCGAGCTCCCGCTGCGCCGGCTCGCGACGCCGACGGCGGCGCGGCCTCGCCGCACCGAACAGGTGCTCGTGTTTTCCGCGTGCGTCCTGATCGCGATGAGCGTCGTCGGCGTGCGGACGTGGGATCGCGGGCGCAGGCCGCCTGAGGTGGACACCATCGCTGGCGACGAGCCGCTCCTCGATACCACCGCGCTGTTCCCCGGAGCCGACCATCCACGGATGTCGTCGGCGGATTCCGTCGTCGTGCTGCTCGGAGACAGCCACGCGAATCATCTCGTGCCCGGCCTCGTGCCTGAGGCGCGCAAGCACAAGTTCGGTGTGACCTACATTGGACTCCCAGGGTGTCCCGGCGTCCCGCTCAGCACCAGTATTTGGGGAGCTCCCGACATGTTCGAGCAATGCCAATCGCTGACGGACGCGACGCTGTCGCATTTCGTTCCCGATCCGACCGCGAAAATCTTCGTCTTCGCCGTCAGGGGCGGTCTCTATACGGTAGGGACCGACAGTGCCGACACGAAGACCGGCAAGCCGCGGGTCGAGGTCTCTCTCGAGACGCGCCAGCGCGTGTTGTTCGAAGGCTATACGAAGGTGATGAGCCAGCTCGAGCGCGCGGGAAAGCGGTTCGCGCTGGTCCAGGATGTCCCTGAGCTCGGCTTCGATCCGTACTACTGCGAGGCGCGATTCGCGACGGCGAAGTTCATGGGGAACGAGTGTTCGATCGCGCGCGAGACCGTCGACGATCGCCAGCGAGACTATCGTCGCGTCGTCACGCGGCTGCAGCAGGACCATCCGCAGCTGCTGGTGTTCGATCCGTTGCCGCTCTTCTGCGACAGCCGCTGGTGCTACGCGAAACGGAACGGCATGATGATGTATCGGGACACCACGCATCTTTCGGCCGCCGGGAGCGCGCTCCTGGCCGAGGGGCTCGTCAAGATTCTATTCCGACCGTAGGCGATCGGATCTACTGCGGAGCCTTGGCTGCGCTGTTCGCCGTCTCGATGCGTGCGTAGTCGAATGCGACTGAGAGACACCGCGTGTCACTGCTTCCCGGCGCGACGACCGCGGGCACGCCGCAATGGTTGAATTCGAAGTCCATGCGATTGACGCCCGGCACCAGGAATCTGTCGGGAATCGGGAACGTCTGCACGCTCCACCCATCCGGAAGAACCGTCGAGCCGATGGCCGTGCCGTTGACGGTCAGCGATAGGCGCTGCGGCGGCGCGCCGGCGTACGAGAACGGCTGGACCTTGAGCGTCAGGCCGACTGACTTGGCGTCACGCAAGTCGACCCACACGCGAGACGTCGTTCCTTCCGCCCACGCCGCCGTCAGCGCCTCCTGATCCCGGCGCTCGCTTTGCGCCCAGCCCATCGTCAATGCCGGGTCGGGATGATCAGGAGAGAAGTCGAGGACGATCGGCAGTGGCGTCGCCGCGATCGTGCCCTCGACGCGATAGAAGATCGTTTCGCCGTCGTCAGCGAGGAGCCGGAGTGGAAACGCGTTGACGACGAGCGCCGCGAGCCGCCGCGACTGCGGCTCGCCGGCGATGCGGCGGTGAATGACGACGTAGCGAATATGGAAGAGCCGGAGGAAATCGCCGGCGTCGACCGCTTCGCCGGGATCGGTTTCCGGGGGATTCCTCAGCAGCTTCATCACCGGAAAGCTGTCAGCGAAGTCCTCGTACCACGGGTGCAGCCGATTCAGATATCCGCTCAGGAGTGGCTTGCCGTGCACTGTCTGGTAGTACTGATACATCGGCGTCGTCGTCGAGAGCGGGAGTTCCAGGACGGCGCCCGGATCGGGATCGCGCGCGATGTCACGATACGCAGCCGGAATCTGCGCGGCGAAGAGTGGAAACGGCAGAACGGCGAATTCCGCGAGCGCGAGACCGATCGTTCCGATCAGAAGCGCTGAACGCGTCAGCCCGCTCCGCTCTCGCAGAAGCGCGGAGAGGCCGAGCGACGCGAGGAGCGCCAGCGCCAGCATCAGCGGCACGACGTACATGCTCAGGTCGCGGACGCCGGAGAACGGCGGGAGCCAGTAGATCAGATGTTGCGGGAGCGGGATGTTCCGATCGACGCCGCCGAGGTGAAGGAACGGTCCCAGCGCGAAGAAGAAGAAGACGACCGCGGACCAGGCCCAGGGCCGCGCCGCATGGCGCGCCGCCTTCGCGACCGCCACCGCTGCCAGCACGATCGGCGTGTACCCGAGATACGCCGTCTGCAGCGTGAAGTTGCCTCCGAATGACGCGCGAATCCCGCGGACGGCGCCGCCGAACAGCCAGTGATCGTACGCGGGCAGGAAGAAGGCGAGCGCGTCGACGCTCCAGTCCTTCATTTCGGCCAGAGACGACTGCAGCGGCGCGGCCGCGAGCCAGTTCCGCGTCGACGGAAGCAGGAACGGAATCGCCAGAATAATCGTGACGGGAATCACGACCGCCGCGAAACTGAGCGTCGGGACGACGAGCGCGCGGAGATCGAGTCGCCGTTCCGCGGACAGGAGAGACGCCAGCACGAGCACGCCGGTGAAGACGACCAGAAAGGCCGCGTAGTACCAGTACGACAGCATCGTGATGGCGAAGATGCCGCCGGCACGCAGCGCGTTCCCCTTCGTCGGATGGTCCAGCGTTTTGAGGACGAACAAGAGATAAAGCGGAATCCACGGAAGGCCAGTGACCACGTACAGGTGGCCCTGCAGGTTTGCGCCGACGATCGGCGAGAACGCGAAGACGACGCCGGCCAGCAGCGACGCCGCGCGATCGGCGGTCACGTATTCCGCGAGGAGAAACGCGAAGTAGCCCGCGAAGGTGATCCCCAGCAACATCAGAATGTTGCCGACCGCGACCAGGTTCAGGGCCCCCAGCAGCGGAAGGGCCACTACGGCGGCGGATACAACCTGCACGATCGTCGGCAGGACGACGCCTGCCGGGTAGAAGATGAGCGTCGTGGACAGCGCGAGCGGAGGCCACAGGCCGACGCTTTTCTTCGCCAGCCACAAGGACCACAGCAGAAACCAGTACACGTGACGCCAGGGCTCGTTCTGCAGGTACTCGGGCATCGGCACGTGGCTCGACAGCTTCGTGACGAGCGGAAACGTCATGCCGAGCGTGAGGACGCCGTAGAACAACGCGAAGGGGAGGGAGGATGTGGAGCCGGCGCGCGGACTCGAACCGCGGACCTGCTGATTACGAATCAGCTGCTCTACCAACTGAGCTACGCCGGCCAGGCGGCAACCCCCATAGTACTACGGCTTCTTCTTCCGCAAGATCGGAATATCCGGCCGCGGGTCGACGACGAAGCCGTCGCGGTTCGGCATCGTGATCCGCGGCAGCGTCGTCTGGCTCACGACGTCCTGTTCCTTGACGATGCCGTTCAGGTACAGCACGTAGGCCGTCACGCCGTAGATCTCGTCGGTCGTCATCGTGCCGGGATGATCGAACGGCATCGCGCGGTTGATGTAGTCCCACAGCGTCGTCGCGTACGGCCAGTAGCTGCCGACCGTCTTCAGCGGACGCGACGTGGCCAGCGATCCGCGTCCGCCCGCGAGCACGTCCTGCGGTCCTTCCGTGCCCGTTGGTCCGTGACACGTTTCGCACCGTCGCGTGTAGACCTCTTTGCCCGCGGCCGCCGTGCTGCTGCCCGGACGCAGACCCTTGCCGTCGGGCGTGACTTCGATGTCGATCGCTTTCAGTTCTTCAGCGGTTGGCGGTCGGCCGACGCCGTACGTCGGGGACTGCGCGACAAGGGAACGCTCGCCTGAAAGGCTCGCGCTGCAAAGAACCAGCGTCAGGATCGCGAGGCGCTCAAGCGCGATTGCCATTGGTGATCTTTCCGTCGGCCGTGATCTTCCACGCCTGGATACCGTTGTTGTGATAGTTGGAATTCAGGCCGCGAATCTCCACCAGCTGCGGCAGCGGCGGCTGTGTGTACCCGGTCTCGTCGGTACAGCGCGACGCGAAGAGCGCCTCCTTGCCGTCCCACTTCCACGTCCAGCGGAAACGCGTGTGGGCCTTCGGCAGGACGGGCGACTGCAGCTCCGCCGGCTGCCAGGTGTTGCCGCCGTCCATCGTGATCTCGACGCTGGCGATCGCGCCGCGGCCAGACCACGCGATGCCGGTCAGTTCGTAGAGCCCCGGTCCCGGCAGCGTGTCGCCGCCGGACGGCCGCGTGATGAGCGACTTCGGTTCCATGTCGAACGTGAACTGGCGCGCCGTGCCATCGGGCATCAGGTCGGTGTACTTCGACGTCTCCTCGCGCGACATCGCGGGCTGATCCATCAGCTTCAGGCGGCGCAGCCACTTCACGTTCGAGTTGCCTTCCCATCCGGGCAGGAACAGCCGCATCGGGTAGCCCTGCTCGGGCCGCAGCGGTTCGCCGTTCTGCGCGTACGCGATGAACGCATCGTCCATCAGCTTTTTGATCGGGATGCTGCGCGACAGCTTGCACGCGTCGGCGCCTTCGGCGAGCGCCCACGTCGCGGCGGGCTGGACGCCGCACTCGTTCAGCAGCAGCGCAACCGAGACGCCGGTCCACTCGCTGCAGCTCGTCAGTCCGTGCGAGCGCTGGACGTCGGTTTCCGCGCCGCCGCCGCGCCATTCGCTGCTGCTGTTGCCCGAGCACTCGAGGAAATGGATACGCGAGATCGACGGCATCCGCTTCAGATCAGCGACGGCGAAGGCGAGCGGCCGGTCGACGAGCCCGTGAATCGTCAGCGTGTGCGTCGCCGGATCGATCTCGGGCACGCCCGAGTGATGGCGTTCGAAGTGCAGCGACGAGGGCGTGATGATTCCGTACGTATCGTGGAGCGGCGTGCGGCTCGACGCTTCCTCGAGCGGAACTTTGGTGTTCTGATTGAAGAACCGCGTCGTCTTTTCGAACTTCGATCGCGATCCGTACGGGCTGACGGCGGCGCCCAGCGCGCGCGGTTCGGCCGGCGCCGCGTCGGGCTTCGCGCGACAGGCGACGAGGGCCGCGCTCCACATTGCACCCAGGGCGCCCCGGCCGAGAAACCAGCGGCGCGATTTCGATTCCATGGGCGCCTATTCTATGGCCTTGCGCAAGCGAGCCGCCGCAGTATGATCCATGCCTGAACCAAATGGCCGTCACCCAACAATCCTCGCTGTTCGCCGTCCTGCGTACCGCCAGCTGCCTGGAAAGCCGAGTCGAAGCGAGACTCGCCGACATCGGCTTGTCCCTTCCGAAGCTCGCGGCGCTCCAGCGGTTGACGCAGGCGGGCGAGTCGCTGCCGCTGGGGCAGCTCGCGGAGAAGCTGGCGTGCGTGAAGTCGAACGTCACGCAGCTCGTCGATCGCCTGGAAGCCGATGGTCTCGTCGCTCGCACGGCCGATCCGAACGATGGCCGCTCGCGCATCGCCGTCCTGACCGCGGCCGGCCGAAGGGCCTTCGCGCGCGGCATCGGGATTCAGCGGCAGGCGGAGCAGGAACTCTTCAGTGTGCTCACGCCCGACGAATCCGATCATCTTCACCGGTTGCTCGCCAAACTCGACGCCCACTGAACCGGTCGCGGCGGCATCCGCGGTTGCCTCAAGTACGACGCTGCGCTACGATGGGGGTTTAAGCGCTCCCCAAAGTTTGCAGCCATCAGGTCGTACACCGCGCATGCCCGAAACCGTCACGTCCGAGGTTGCTCACGCCGCCAGTCTCGTCGTTCGCGGCGCCCGCACGCACAACCTCAAGGACATCGATCTCACGCTGCCGCTCGGCACGCTGATCATCGTCACGGGTGTCAGCGGATCGGGAAAATCGTCGCTCGCCTTCGACACAATCTACGCCGAGGGACAGCGCCGCTACGTGGAGTCGCTCTCGGCGTACGCGCGGCAGTTTCTCGAGCGGATGGAGAAGCCGGACGTCGACCGCATCGACGGCATCTCGCCCGCCATCGCGATTCGCCAGAAGAACAGCATCCGCAATCCGCGTTCGACGGTCGGCACGACGACCGAGATTCACGACTACATGCGGCTGCTCTACGCGCGGGTCGGCCGGACGTTCTGCCGCAGCTGCGGACGCGAGGTCGTGCGGGAGACGGCGGAAGTCGTCGCGCAGCAGCTCCACGGATTGCCGGCCGGCACGCGGCTGCTTCTCGGATTCGATCTGCCCGTCGTCGACACGTCGGCGCCGATGCCCGACGCTCCCGACGTCGAGGAGTCCGTCGAAGAGCCAGGGGCGGACCCGACGGTCCGCCCGATCGAGGCCGTCGCTCCGTCGGTCATCGTCGAGACGATCGCGAACCTGCGCAAGAAAGGGTTCGCGCGCCTGTTGATCGACGGACGCGCGATCGCCTTCGACGATGTGAATCCCGCGGAGCTCACCGGGCGAACGCTGCTGCAGGTCGTCGTCGACCGCGTGCAGGTGACTGGCGGGGACGACGTGCGCCACCGGCTCACCGATTCGATCGAGACGTCGTATCTGGAGGGCGGCGGCGCCGCGTGGGCCGTGGAGCAGTCGGCCACCAGCCACCAGCCACCAGCCACCTATCTTTTCTCCGAGCGCTTCGAATGCCGGCCGTGCGCCATCGCGTACGAAGATCCGCAGCCGCGGCTCTTCTCGTTCAATAACCCGTTCGGCGCCTGTCCCACGTGCCACGGCTTCGGCAACATCATCGAGCTGGACATGGATTTGGTCGTTCCCGATCAGGCCAAGTCGATCCAGCAGGGCGCGATCGAGCCGTGGACCAAGCCGCACTATCGCGCGCAGCTCGCGGAGCTGAAGCGCGCGGCGAAGAAGGCGAAGATCCGGCTGGACGTGCCGTGGTCCGCGCTGACCGAAGAAGAAAGGCGGCTCGTCGTCGACGGCATCGACGACGGGAGCGAGTACGCGGGCGTGCGCGGATTCTTCCGCTGGCTCGAGCGCAAGAAGTACAAGGTCCACGTCCGCGTGTTCCTGAGCCGCTACCGCGGGTACCTCACGTGCCCGGACTGCGCCGGCGCGCGCCTACGGCGCGAGGCGCGCGACGTGCAGGTCGGCGGACGCACGATCGATCGCGTGTCGGCGCTGACCGTCAGCGAGGCGCAGCGCTTCTTCGCCGGCCTCGAGCTCAGCGAGAAGGAGGCCGCGATTGCCGACAAGGTACTGAAGGAGATCCGGCGGCGGCTCGGCTTCCTGAGCGACGTCGGCCTCGACTACCTGACGCTCGACCGCCTCTCGTCCACGCTCTCGGGCGGCGAAGCGCAGCGCATCAATCTGGCGACGTCGCTCGGCGCGGCGCTCGTCGGCACGCTCTACGTGCTCGATGAGCCGTCGATCGGGCTGCACTCGCGCGACAACCTGCGCCTCATCGCGATCCTGCGGCAGCTGCGCGATCAGGGCAACACCGTCCTCGTCGTCGAGCACGACGCCGACATGATCAGAGTCGCCGATCACATCGTCGATCTCGGGCTGGGCGCGGGCGAGCAGGGCGGGCGCGTCGTCTTTTCCGGAACGCTCGACGGGCTGCTGCAGGAGACGCGCTCGCTGACGTCGAAGTACCTGCGGCAGGAGCTCGCGATCCCCGTGCCGCCCACGCGACGCCGCGGGACGGGACAGAAGATCAAGCTGCTCGGCGCCGCCGAGCACAATCTCAAGAACGTCGACATTGCGATTCCACTGAACACATTAACGTGTGTCACCGGCGTCAGCGGCTCCGGCAAGTCCACAATCGTCCACGACGTGCTGTACGCGGCCATCAAGCGCGCGAAGGGCGGCTGGGACAAGCGCGTCGGCACGTTCCGCGCGCTGGAAGGCGTCGAGTACGTCACCGACACCGTGCTCGTCGATCAGGCGCCGATCGGCCGGACGCCGCGGTCCAACCCGGTCACGTATCTCAAGGCGTTCGATCCAATCCGCGAGCTGTTCGCGGCGACCAAGGACGCGCGCGCGCGCGGCTTGACCGCGAGTCACTTCTCCTTCAACGTGCCGGGCGGGCGCTGCGAGGCGTGCCAGGGCGAGGGTGAAGTCCGCGTCGAGATGCAGTTTCTGGCCGACGTCTTCGTGCCGTGCGATCAGTGCGACGGCAAGCGCTTCAAGCCGCAGGTGCTCGAGGTACGGTATCGCGGCCGCTCGATTCATCAGGTGCTCGATCTCACGGTGCGCGAGGCGCTGACGTTCTTCAGCAGCTCGCCGAAAGTGCTGCGCCGCCTGCAGGTGCTCGACGAAATCGGCCTCGGCTACCTGCGGCTCGGCCAGCCGGCGACGACGCTCTCGGGCGGCGAGGCGCAGCGCATCAAGATCGCGGCGCATTTGTCGTCGCACGGCGGCGAGCGTCTGCTCTACATCCTCGACGAGCCGACGACGGGTCTGCACTTCGACGACATCGCGAAGCTGCTGACGGCCTTCAAGAAGCTGCTCGAAGCAGGACACACGCTGCTCGTCATCGAGCACAACCTCGACGTGATCAAGACCGCCGATCACATCATCGACCTCGGGCCTGAAGGCGGCGAGGCGGGTGGCACGGTCGTCGCCATTGGAACGCCCGAGCAGGTCGCGCAGGTCGAGGCGTCGTACACCGGCCGCTACCTGCGTCCTGTGCTCGCCGAAGGCCGATCGCATGCGTATGCGGCGGGCCGCTAGCCTCCCCCGATCCTTCTACGATCGTCCCACGCTCGACGTCGCGCGCGATCTGCTCGGGAAAGTGCTCGTCCATGAACGCCGCGGCGTCCGCACGAGCGGTGTCATCGTCGAAGTCGAGGCGTACATCGGCGAATCCGATCCCGCGTGCCACGCGGCGCCCGGACCGACACGCCGCAACGCGCCGATGTACGGCGAGCCGGGTCACGCGTACGTCTATCTGAACTACGGCATTCACTCGATGGTGAATGTCGTGACCGAATCGGCGGGATCGCCGGCCGCCGTGCTGATTCGCGCGCTGGATCCGTTGGAGGGAATCAGCATCATGCGCCGACGGCGTGGACGAGCGATGAAGGGCCGCCGCCGCGTGGCCGCCGCATCCATTGCGACTCGGGCACTCTGCAAAGGGCCCGGCAATCTGACAATGGCGATGGGCATCACGCTGGCGGACAACCGTCTGGATCTGACAGGCGATCGATTACGAATCGAGGATCACGGTCTGCGCGTCAGTGTGATTGACTGGAGTCCACGCATCGGCATTCGCGTCGGCACCGAACATCCATGGCGCGCGTTCGTCTCGGATCATCCCGCGGTATCACGGATATAGCTCTCAGCTGTCAGCTCTCAGCTATCAGATCGCTCAGAAGTTGAAATAGAAAACTGGGAACGCGGCAGCGAACGCCGCGCCGATTTGCAGCGCCAGCACCGGCAGCGCCTGTCGCGGATTCCGCGGGAGCGACGTCGCCGCGAAGAACATGATGATCGGCGCCTGTCCAGCCATCAGGAGCTGCCAGAGATGGGCGGCGGTTCCCTCATCGGCTTGTCGAGCCGTGCCGAACAAGGCAATGTAGATCACCAGGGTGGCTATCGCGGCGAATGACATCGCCACTGGCAGGAAGGCGCTCGGCTTCGTGATCATCGTCCAGAAATTCATCGGTTCACCCTTTCCTGTCGTCGTCGTGGCCCACGAGCGCGAGGACATCGGCGCAGCCGTGGAAGCGCGCCCACCAGAGCGCGTTGTGTCCCGCGATCGTGTCCGGCAGGCGCAGCTTCGGATCGTGCGCGAGCAGCGCGCGCACGGTGTCGGGATGACAACCGCCCAGCAACGGGCGATCGATGTCGCTCAGCGCGCCCCCGGACACCGCAATCGACAGCGCCGTCGAGCCGCCGAGACCGCGCACGGACGGATCCGCGCCGTGCGCGAGCAGCAGCGTGGCGATCGCCGGATCGCGATCGGCGGCCGCCATCATGAGCGGCGTGACCATCCGCGCCGGCTTGTTCGGGTCGACGCCGCGGTCGAGGAGCAGCCGCACGGCGGCGGCCTGGTTCTTGTGAATCGCGTGGAACAGCGGCGTCCAGCCGTTCGCGACGTCGCGGGCGTTGAGGTCGGCGCCCCCGTCGAGCAGCGCCGCCATCGCGTCGACGGCGCCGGCCCGCGCCGCCCACATCAGCGACGTCAGCCCTTTCTCGTCGCGCTCGTCCGGCGCGTGTCCCTGCGCGAGGAGCTCGCGCACCGTGTCGGCGGCGTTGCGCGCGGCGACGAGCGCGAGCGGCAGGCTCGGAGGGGATTGGCAGGCGGACGCGGCGAGAAGCGCGGCGCCCATTCCCAGGAACAGCGCGTAACGGCGCATAGGCGTGACCTCCGCTTGAATACTACAAGAAAGAACTCTACAATGTAAAGTATTGGTGGAGGGAAGGCAGGACTTCTACGGATGAAGGAGTGCGCGGCATGACGACCTTCGCCGATCGACCGCTCGAGGAGCAAATCGCGCAGTGGCGGGCGTACGTGCGCCGCCGGCAGGCCCTTCACGGTCCCGCGGTGGAGGCGCTCGAGGGACATCTCCGCGAGCAGCTGGTGGCGCTCACCGAGGCCGGCCTGGCAGGGGATGAAGCGTTCCTGGTCGCGGTCAAGCGCATGGGCAGCCTCGATGCGCCGTCACGCGAATTCGCACGCGCGCACTCCGAGCGGCTGTGGAAGCAGCTGGTCATCGCCCCCGACGCTGCCGATGAGTCGGCGAACACTCCGCACGCCGAAATGCTCGTCGTCCTGGGCCTTGCCATCGCCGCGGCGTTGGCCATCAAGGCGCCGGCGCTGTTCGGTCTTCGGATCGACAGTGGTGACGAACCGTTCTACTTCCGCAACGCCAGTCTGTTCGTCCTGCCGCTGCTGACGATCTACTTCGCGTGGAAGCGTGGGTTGAGCGTTGCGAGCGGCGTCTGGCTCGCGCTGCCCTTTGCGGCCGGGGCTGTGTTCGCCAACGTCTTCCCCTTCCCCAAGGGCAGCAACACCGAGGTGCTGACCATTCTGCACTTGCCAATCGCCCTGTGGCTGGGTGTGGGCGTCGCGTACGTCCGAGGCCGCTGGTTCGCCGACGGTGGGCGCATGAACTTCGTGCGGTTCTCGGGCGAGCTGGCGATTTACTACGTGCTCATCGCGCTCGGCGGGGGCGTCCTCACCGGCTTTACGGTCATGATGTTCAAGGCCATCGAGATGAACGCCGAGTGGTTCGTAGGCGGCTGGCTGATCCCATGCGGCGCGGCGGGGGCCGTCATCATCGGATCCTGGCTGGTGGAGGCGAAGCAAAGTGTCGTCGAGAACATGGCCCCGGTGCTGACCAGGCTGTTCACGCCGCTGTTCACAATTCTGCTACTGGTGTTTCTGGCGACGATGGCGTGGACAGGCAGCCCCATCAACGTGAAGCGGGAGGTACTGATCGGCTTCGATCTGCTGCTCGCGGTCGTCGTTGGTCTGGTGCTCTACGCCGCCTCCGCGCGCGACCCGCAGGCACCCCCCGGCTTCTTCGACGGTCTGCAACTGTTGCTCGTGGTCAGCGCGCTCGTGGTCGATGGGGTCGCGCTCTGGGCGATCGCCGCCCGCATCTCCGAGTTTGGCTTCACTCCCAACCGGGCGGCGGCGCTTGGCGAGAACTTCATTCTGCTCGTCAACCTGGCGTGGTCGGCGTGGCTCTATGCGTCCTTCCTGCGTTATCGGGGCTCGTTTGCCGTCCTGGAGCGATGGCAGATCGCCTATCTCCCCGTGTACTCCGCGTGGGCGGCACTGGTGGTCGTCCTGTTCCCGCCCGTGTTCGGCTACCGTTGATGGGCGACGGATCTTCAACGGTTCGAGTTGGGTTGTCAGCGGGCGGCGAGCCACGTCGTCACGGCTGACGTCTGCGATTCCCTCAGCTCGATGCAGCTGTTGATCTGCTCCAGCGTCTGGTCCAGCGTGCGCGACGCCGCCGGCAGCGGATGCTTCGCGAAGAACGCGACGACCTCGTCGCGCGCGTGCGCGTCGCAGAAGCCGGCCAGCGCCCTGACGAGATTCGTATCGCCGCCGAAGATGCTCACCCTGGGCGCGAGCTCGGTCCAGTGGGCGTTCACGAACGCCCACGCTCGCGGCCGCGCGGCCGCGGTGGAGAAAAAGCGGCCGAGGAAGAGCGCCGCGTCCTGATTGCGCACCTGCGGCGAGAGCACGCGCTGCAGGCCGCGATCGATCAGCGCCGGATCCCGAAAGTTCGCCAGCGCGTAAAGATACCGATACTGATCCTCGGGCGACGGCGCGCGATCGGCGGCCGCCGCGAGCGCGTCGAAGAGCGCCGCGTCGCCGTGCTCGGCCGCGGTCCGGATGACGGACGCCGCCGTCGTCGGATCGAGCGCGGCGCCGCCCGCGAGCGCGCGATCGACCGCGCTTCGCGCCTTCGAGACGACGTCGGGATCGTTGCCGAAGCTGCCGAGCGCGGCGACGACCGTCGAGCGCAGCGTTCGACGCTCGTCGCTGTCGGACGCCGAGGCCGTCAGGCCCACCTCGTCGAACAGCGGCCGCAGCAATGCCCGCGCGAAGCGCTCGAAGGACGCGCGCGTCGTCTCTGTCGTCAGATAGGCGTGGATGAAGCCGAGGCGACTGGTCGCTTCCTGGAGAACACCGCTCGTGTGCTCCTTGCCGTACCCGGCCGCCAGTGTCAGGTAGTCGCCGATCGTGTGGCGACCCGCCCGCACCATCGCCCATTCATCGTCCAGGAGCATCAGTCGTTCTGACGCGTTGAGGTCCGTTTCCACGTGCGGCGCGATTCCGCGGAGGAGCTCTGGTGAATAGGCCGTCCGGTAGTACCCGCGGGCGCCCGCGTTGGCGAAGATCCACGGTGAACACGTGCCCGGCATCGTGATCTCGCGCGACGCGTCTGTCAGAACGTCGCACGTGGGCGAGGACTGCCCGGCGCCTTTCAGGCACACGGGAATCTGCCAGCGGCCCGCCTCCGTCGACGCGGCATTGGTGAAGAATCGCCGCTGCGTCAACGTGACGATCGTGCGATTGGCGACGCACGCGCTCGAGACATCCAGAAGCGGCACACCCGGCTGATTCACGAATGTCGGCAGAATGCGCTCGACCGGCTTGCCTGATGCCGACGAGATCGCCTTCCAGAGATCTTCTGACGCGGCGTTCTTGTACGCGTGCGCCTCCAGGTACGCGTTGATCCCGTTGCGAAACGCCTCAGGCCCGACGTAGTTCTCGACCATGCGCAGGACGGCCGCGCCTTTCTCGTACGCGATCCCGTCGAACGCCTCGTCGATCTGCGCGGGCGTCTCCACGTCGGCGTGAATCGGCCGCGTCGACCGCAGCGCGTCGAGATTGAGCGCGGACCGGTTTTCTTCCGTTTCATCGACGGCGATGTTCCAGTCGGCGCGCGTGGCCGCCAGCGGCTTGTTCGCCATCCACGTGGCGAAGCCCTCGTTCAGCCAGACGTCGTCCCACCACTGCATCGTCACGAGATCGCCGAACCACTGATGCGCCATCTCGTGCGCCAGGATCGATGCGATGGTCTTGCGCGTCGCGACGGACGCCGACTTGGAATCAGCGAGCAGATCGGTCTCGCGATAGAAGATCGCCGCCGTGTTTTCCATCGCGCCGGCGGCGAAGTCGGGGACGGCGACGACGTCGAGCTTCACGAACGGATACGTGATCGCGTAATAGCTGTTGTAGAACTTCAGGATCTGCTGCGCGGACTCGAGCGCGATCTTTCCCAGGTCCGTCTTGTCCGGCGTCGCGCAGATGCGAATCGGAATGTTGTCCGCCGCGCCCTCGAGGCACTTGAAGTCGCCGACGGCCATCGCGACCAGATACGACGACATCTTCGGCGACGTCGCGAACTTCATCGTGTGCTGCGTCAGGGCGGGGCCGGGCGTGTCGGAAAGGACCTTGCCGTTCGAGATCGCCGAGTCGCCGCGATCGATGGTCAGCGTCACGGCGAACGTCGCCTTGAAGGCCGGCTCGTCGAAGCAGGGGAACGCGCGACGCGCGTCGGTCGATTCGAATTGCGTGACCGCGTACTTACGCGCCTTCGTCTTGCTGATGTAGAAGCCGCGCAGGTTCGTGCTCAACACACCCGAGTACCGGATGTGAATCGTCGACGGCCCCCTGGCCAGCGCGTTGCGCACGGTCAACGTCGCCGTCTGCGCGTTCTCGTCCAGAGCGACCGTCGCCGCCTGCACGGATGCGCCGTCGCCGATCGTCACGTCGCGAAACGTGACATCGACGGCATTCAGGACGATGCGCGACGTCGGCTCCTCGATCTGAACCTGAATGGCCTCGGTGCCATCGAAGCGTTCGTGCAGCAGGTCGACGACGAACGCGAGATCGTAGTGAGTGGGAAGAACCGTGGATGGAAGCCGCTGGGCCGCTGCGGGCGATGCCGTCAGCGTGACGGCCGCGAGCACGGCCGGGACGAAAACTCTCATGGTTGCAAGTGTAACGGGTGCGCGACTTGACGCCGACGCTCGAAGAAGGTAAAAAGTAGGGCATTCCTCATGGGTCAGTCGACCTGCATGTGTAGCTGCTGTTGTTGCGGGCTCTCCGCGAGCCCCTGCGCCGGTGGTCTACGCGCGTGCATGCCGATGAACCTCATGTGATCTAGTTCATCAGCAACCAACGCAGACCCAAGGCCCGGGAGGCTCACGCTTCCCGGGCCTTTTTGTTTTTATGGCTGATTTGCTTCCGCTTTTCCTGAATCTGACCGATCGATCGGCCGTTCTCGTCGGCGCCGGACGCGTCGCCGCGGGCAAGCTGCGACAGTTGCTCGCCGCCGGCGCGCGCGTGCGCATCGTCGCGCCGGAGATCGGCGACGAGATTGCCGCGCTTGCTCGCTCGCCTGAAAGGCTCGCGCTACAACTCATCCGCCGTGGGTTCGTTCCGGAGGATCTCGACGGCGCATGGCTCGTCGTCGCGGCGGCGATACCAGCGGTCAATCGTCAGGTGGCCGAGGCTGCCGAGGCGCGACGCGTGTTCGTCAACGCCGTCGACGATCCACCCAATGCCAGCGCGTACCTGAGCGGCGTCATCCGGCGCGACGGCGTGACGCTGGCGATTTCGACGAGCGGCGACGCGCCGGCATTGACCGCGCTCCTGCGCGAGGGGCTGGACGCGCTGCTGCCGCGCGATCTGGACGCGTGGATGACACGCGCGCGCGCCGAACGCGTCGTCTGGCGCCGCGACGGCGTGCCGATGGACGACCGCAAGCCGCGCCTGTTGCGCGCGCTGAACGATCTCTACAACGCAACCGCTTCCGACCCGAACGTACCCTGGCTGAATGCACCGGAGGATTCGTGGCTGTAATGGGACATGTTTCACTCGTGGGCGCCGGACCCGGCGACCCGGGACTGCTGACACGGACGGCCATCGCGCGCCTTCGCGCGGCGGACGTCGTGCTCTTCGACGCGCTGATCGACGAACGAATTCTGAAATACGCGAGGCGCGCGCAGCGCTTCTTCGTCGGCAAGCGCGCGGGCCGTCATGCGATGACGCAGACCGCCATCAACGCCGTGATGATTCGCGCGGCCCGCCGCGGCCGGCGTGTGGTTCGCCTCAAGGGCGGCGATCCGTTCGTGTTCGGACGCGGCGGCGAAGAAGCGCTCGCGCTGCGGCACGCCGGCGTTCCGTACGACGTCGTGCCGGGCGTCACCAACGCCGTGGCCGCGCCCGCGCTGGCCGGCATTCCGGTCACGCATCGCGGCCTCGCGTCCGCGTTTCTGGTCGTGTCGGGCCATGACGAAGAGGCGTTCGCGTCGGCGATCGCCGGCCTCGAGCCGAACGGCGTGACGGTCGTCGTGCTGATGGGCCTCGGCCGCTCGGCCGCGATCGCCTCGCGGCTGATCGATCGCGGGTGGTCGCGCGGCACGCCAGTGGCGATTGTCGTGGACGCGTCGCGGTCGCGGCAGCGGACCTGGCGCGGCACGCTCGATCAGCTCGCGCTGGACAGCGTCGAATGGGACGCGCGGAGCGCCGGAACGATCGTCATCGGCGCGGTTGCCGCACTCGCGGCGGCCGCGCCGGCGGCGTCGGCGAGCGCCGTGACCCGCGCGCTGGGAGGGCACCATGTCCGTGGTTGATGATCCGAAGACCTTCGGGCGCGCGCGCCTGCCGTTCTCCAGCGTCGCGGATATCGACGAGTTCGTCACGACGCTCGAGCGCTACGAGCGCGGGGAGCTGACGCCGGATCAGTGGCGCGCGTTCCGGCTCGTGCGCGGCACGTACGGCCAGCGTCAGGCGGACGACGCGCAGATGCTGCGCGTGAAGATTCCGCAGGGCGTGCTGACGAGCGACCAGCTCGACGCGCTGGCCGACGTCGGCGAGCGCTACTCGCGCGGCTTCGGTCACATCACGACGCGCCAGAACGTCCAGTTCCATTTCGTGAAGCTCCACGACGTCGAGCCGGTGATGCGCCGTCTTGCCGGCGCCGGTCTGACGACGAGGGAAGCGTGCGGCAATTCGGTCCGCAACATCACCGCGTGCGCGTACGCGGGCGTCGCGGCCGACGAGCGCTTCGACGTCACGCCGTACGCCGAGGCGCTGACACGCTACCTGCTGCGCCATCCGCTTGCCTCCACGCTGCCGCGCAAGTTCAAGATCGCGTTCGAAGGCTGCGCGACCGATCACATCGCGATCGCGATCAACGACCTCGGGTTCCGCGCGCTCGTCGGACCGGACGGCGGCCGCGGGTTCCGCGTGACCGCGGGCGGTGGCACGGCGATCCTCGTCACGTCCGCCGGCGTGCTCCACGAATTTCTGCCGGCGTCGGAAATCTTTCGCGTCGCTGAAGCCGTGCTGCGCATCTTCCATCGGCTGGGCGATTACGAGCACAAGCAACGCAACCGGATGAAGTTCCTGATCAAGACGCTGGGCTGGACCCGGTGGCGCGAGGAATACGACCGCGAGCTGACGGCGTGCCGGCTGCGCGGCCAGGTGCCGACGCTCGAAATCGATTCACCGGCGACGGAGCCGACGCCCGACTGGGCGAAGGACGTGCCGCCGCCGGTCGGTGACGTGGCCGAGCGCGTCGCGGCCGGCCGGACCACCGGTCCGGGCCTGACGCCGACGATCGCGCCGTTGCTCTTCGCCGGCGATGACGCGTACGCGCGCTGGCGCGTGACGAACACGCATCCGCAGAAGCAGTTCGGCTACGTCATCGCCGTGGCCAGCGTGCCGCTCGGCGATCTGACGGGCGAGCAGATGCGCGTCGTCGGCGAGCTCGCGCGCGCGTACGGCGACGGCACGGTCCGCGTCACGCTCGATCAGGATCTGCTGTTCAGGTGGGTGAATGCGTGCGACGTGCGCCAGCTCTACCGCCGGCTCGCGGCGGCCGGGCTGGGCCTCGCCGAAGCCGGCACGATCGCGAACGTGACGAGTTGCCCCGGCGCAGAAACGTGCCGGCTCGCCGTCACGCAGTCGCGCGGACTCGGCCGGCTGCTCGAGGATCATCTGCGTGGGCGTCCGGACCTGATTGCCGCGGCCGACGGCGCGCGCATCAAGATCAGCGGCTGTCCGAACGGCTGCGGGCAGCACCACATCGCGACGCTCGGGTTTCAGGGCAGCGTGCGGCGGCTCGGATCGCGGGCCGTGCCGCAGTACTTCGTGATGGTCGGCGGCGGCGCGCACGATCGCGGCGCGTCGTTCGCGCGGCTGGCGGCGAAGATCCCGGCGCGGCGGATTCCGGACGCCGTCGAGCGGCTGATCGCGCTGTACGCGCGCGAGCGCCAGCCCGGCGAATCGGCGACCGCGTTCTTCGGCCGCGTGGATCTGACCGTCGTGCGGGTCGAGCTGGCCGGCCTCGAGCGGCTGCAGCCGGGCGACGCGGTCCCGGCCGACTTCATCGATCTCGGCGAGGCGCACGAGTTCGCGCCCGAGGTGATGGAGGGTGAGTGCTCGGCCTAAATCAACCAATGTGGATATGTAGATGCCGATCTCTTGCTTTTGCCGAGCCGGCTTTGGTATAGTTCCTCGACAACCGAATACGTACTTCTTTATCCAGAGTGGCTGAGGGACAGGCCCTGTGACGCCACGGCAACCACGCGACACCCGCGGTCGCGGTTCAGGTGCCAATTCCTTCCCGGCCCGTTGCCGGGGGAGATGAGGGAGGCTCGTTGAGCCCGCTTCGAATTGCGCTTCTCGGCTATGGCACCGTCGGATCATCGGTCGTTCATCGTCTGACCCGTGCCGACGCCGTCCGCGATCTCACTCTCACCCGCATCTTCGACCGCCGCGCTGACGTGAAGCGCCGGGCGCACGCCGACCTGCGTGGCGTGGCGTGGACCACGCGCATCGAGGACGCGCTGTGCAGCGACGCCGACGTGATTGTTGAAACCATCGGCGGTCTCGAGCCGGCGTCCGGCTGGATTCAAGACGCGCTGCGCGCCGGCAAGTCCGTGGTCACGGCGAACAAGCAGGTCATCGCCCGCGACGGCGAGTGTCTGCTTCGGCTGGCCGCGCGGCAAGGGCGTCAACTCCGCTTCGAAGCCGCCATCGGCGGCGCGATGCCGATCGTGCGCGCGGTCGCCGACGGCCTGGCCGGCGATCGTCTGACGCGCATCGTCGCGATTCTCAACGGCACGACCAACGCGGTCCTCTCGAGGATGGACGCGACGCGCTGCGCGATCGACGATGCGATCCGAGACGCGCAGAGGCGCGGGTACGCCGAGCAGGATCCGTGTCTCGACCTCGACGGCGACGATGCCCGCGCGAAGCTGGCGATTCTGTGCGGGCTCGCGTTCGGCCTGCGCGTGACGCCGGAGGAGATTGCCGCGCGATCGGCGGCATCGGTCACCAGCGCCGACGTCGAAGCCGCGCGCCGTGACGGCGCGACGATCCGCCAGTTGGCGTGTGCGTCCCATGACGCCGCGGACTCGACGCTGACCGCGTGGGTCGCGCCGGTCGCGGTGCCGCGCCACAGCATCTTCGGGCGGGCCACGGGTCCGCAGAACGCGGCGCTCATTACGGGCGCGCACGCGGGAGAGATTGGTGTGAGCGGCGCCGGTGCGGGCGGCGACGCGACCGCGGTCGCCGTCATCAGCGACCTCCTCGCCATCGCGCGTGATCGCGCTGCCATCGTGCCGGCGCTGATCCTGAAGCCGCCGAAGTGCATCCGCGGCTTCGGTGAGATTGCAGATTTCAGAATTCAGATTTCAGATTGCGAATCTCGGATGTCAGATTCTTTCCTCGCGGAGGCTGTGTGAGCGCTCTCATCGGACTGCAGTGTCACCTGTGCAAGACGATCTTCCCGGCCGAGGCGCTCTACGTGTGCGACCGCTGCCTCGGCCCGCTCGAGCCGGTCTACGACTACAGCGCCGTGAAGCTGACCCGCGAGACGATCGAGAAACGGCCGAAGAACCTGTGGCGCTATCGCGAGCTTCTGCCGATCGCGGGCGAGCCGCGCACCGGCTTCAACTCGGGGTTCACGCCGCTCGTGCGCTGCGATCGGCTGGCGGAGCGGCTCGGCGTCAGCGAGCTCTATATAAAGGATGACTCGGTGAATCATCCGACGCTGTCCTACAAGGACCGCGTCGTCTCGGTCGCGGCGACGCGCGCGGTGGAGCTGGGCTTCAAGGTCCTGGCGTGCGCGTCGACGGGCAATCTGGCGAACAGCGTGGCGGCGCACGCCGCGCGGCTGGGCATCGAGTGCTGCGTGTTCATCCCGGACAATCTCGAGGCGGGGAAGCTGCTCGGCTCGGCGATCTTCAATCCGACGATTCTGGCGATCGCCGGCAACTACGACGATGTGAACCGGCTCTGCACGCAGGTGGGCGATCGCTACGGCTGGGGCTTCGTCAACATCAACCTGCGCTCGTACTACGCGGAAGGCGCCAAGACGATGGGCTTCGAGATCGTCGAGCAGCTCGGGTGGACGTATCCGAAACACCTGGTCTCGCCGGTCGCCGGCGGCACGCTGCTGCCGAGAATCGTCCGCGGTTTGCGCGAGCTGCGCGAGGTCGGTCTCGTCGACGGCGAGCTGCCGCGCGTGTATGCGGCCCAGGCCGCGGGCTGCGCGCCGGTCGTGAACGCGATCCACGCCGGCCTCGATCATCCCGAGCCCGTGCGTCCCGACACGATCGCGAAGTCGCTCGCGATCGGGAATCCCGCGGACGGCTATCAGGTGATTCAGTGCATCCGTTCGACCGGCGGGACTGGTGCGGCCGTGACCGATCCGCAAATCGTCGACGCGATTCAGCTGCTCGCGGAAACCGAAGGGATCTTCACGGAGCCGGCCGGCGGGACCACGCTCGCCGCGGCGATCGAGTTGATCGGACGCGGCATCATCCCGCGCGACGAATCCATCGTCGTCTGCGTCACCGGGAATGGTTACAAGACCGCGGAAGTCGTCGCGGATCGCCTCGCGGCGCCGGTGCGGCTGAGCCGGTCGTTCAAGGACTTCGAAGCGTGGCACGAAGGGCGAAAGGCGATTGCCTAACGTCGCGGGCGGGCTGACGAGCTCGAGACGATCGCCAGCTTGAACTCGATGCCGCGGCCGTTTCGGAACACCCGCACGGAGGCGGTCGTGCCGATCTTCGCGTCCGCGACCATGCGCGCGAACTGCGACGGGTCGGAAACCGGCTGGCCGTTGAACTGGACGATGACGTCGCCCGGACGGATGCCCGCGACGTAGGCTTCGGATCCGCGGCTCATCTGCGACACCACGGCGCCGTTGGTGTTCGGCGCGCCGACCTCTTCCGCAAGCTGCGGCGTCAGCTTCTCGATGCCGATGTAGCCGATCGATCCGCGGCGGACCTCGCCGTACTTCATCAGGTCGTCGACGACTTTCTTGGCGAGGTTGCTCGGCACCGCGAACCCGATGCCCTGATAGCCGCCGCTCTCGCTGTAGATGCCGGTGTTGATGCCGACCAGCTCGCCGCGCGTGTTGACCAGCGCGCCGCCGGAGTTCCCGGGATTGATCGCCGCGTCCGTCTGAATGAAGTCTTCGTAGTCCGCGAAGCCGAGCTGCGCGCGTCCGGTCGCGCTGACGATGCCGGCCGTCACGGTCTGGCTGAGTTGAAATGGACTGCCGATCGCCAGCACCCACTCGCCGACCTTCAGCTGACTTGAATCACCCCACGCCACCGCCGGCAGACCGGTGACGTTCACCTTGACGAGCGCGATATCGGTCGCTGGATCGGTGCCGACGATGCGTCCCTTCACCTCGCGCTTGTCCGGCAGCGTCGCGGTGACGTCCGTCACGGTCGCGCGGACGTTCTCGCCGATGACGTGGTTGTTCGTGACGATGTAGCCGTCGGCGGAGATGATCACGCCGGAGCCGAGGCTCAGCGACCGGCGATCGCGCGGCTGACCGAAGACGTCATCGTCGCCGAAGAAGTAGCGGAAGAAAGGATCGCTCTGAAAGGGCGAGTTGCGACTGCGGACGACCTGCTGCGACGAGATGTTCGCGACGCCCTTGACCGCCTGGCCGGCCACGCGCGTGAAGTCCGGGCCGGACGCGGCAAGCGCGGGCGCCGCGGCGCCTGGTGCGGCGGTGCCGGGTGCCATGCTGGGTGCTGCGGTGCCTGGTGCCGCGGTGCTTGGTGCTGCGGTGCCCGGTTCACGCGCTTCCGCGCGCGCCGATTCGGCGGCGCGCGAATCGACCGCCGCGCGCATGCGTTCGGTCACGACGAGTCCGGCCACGAAGCCGGCGACGATCAGGACGAGGGAGAGGAAGATCCGGCGAAGGGCGATCATGGCTGCGGCACCAGCGCTCCGTGGCGATCGTAGCATGTTTGCTCGGCGATCACCGATAATGTGCTACGATCGCAAGGATATACGGGCGCGAAAGTGGCGCGCCTGCGTGAGGGATCCGAGAGCGCAATGGCATCTTACGTTCAAGCGACACGATTGAGAAAAGGGATGCTGATCAAGGTCGGCAACGATCTGTTCCGCCTCCTCGAGCTGCATCATCTGACGCCCGGCAACAAGCGCGCGCACATCCAGGTGCGCATGCGGAACATCCGCACGGCGGCGCTGGCCGATCAGAAGTTCCGCGCGGAGGAAGACGTCGAGCGCGCCTCGCTGGACGAGCGCGAAATGCAGTACATGTACAACGACGGCGACAGCTACTACTTCATGGACACGTCGACCTACGAGCAGGTGCACATTTCCGCGGAGGCGCTGGGCGATTCGAAGGACTACCTCATGCCCGAGGCGCTCATCCGCGTCGAGTTCTACGACGTCGAGCCGGTCGGCATCGAGCTGCCGCCGACGGTGGACCTCCTCGTGAAGGAGACCGTGCCGGGCATCAAGGGCGCGACGGCGAGCGCGCAGGTCAAGCCGGCGACGCTCGAGACGGGACTCGTGGTCAACGTGCCGTCGTTCGTCAACGAAGGCGACAAGATTCGCGTCAACACCGAAACCGGCGAGTATCAGTCGCGGGTCTGACCATGGACGTAATTCGCAGGGCGCCGCAGCACGGCTGGATCGAAGTCGTCACGGGCAGCATGTTCAGCGGGAAGAGCGAGGAGCTCATCCGCCGGCTGCGCCGCGCGCAGATCGCCCGCCAGAAGGTCCAGATCTTCAAGCCGCTCATCGACAACCGCTTCAGCGAAAATCACATCGTCTCGCACAGCGACATGCGGATCGAATCGCAGAACGTCGGGAATTCCGACGAGCTGATCGCGGCCGTGACGGAGGAGACCGAGGTCGTCGGGATCGACGAAGGGCAGTTCTTCGACGCCAACCTGCCGGCGGCCTGCAACACGCTCGCGGGGCGCGGCAAGCGCGTCATCGTCGCGGGTCTCGATCAGGATTATCTCGGCCGGCCGTTCGAGCCGATGCCGCAGCTGCTCGCGATCGCGGAGTACATCACCAAGACGCTGGCGATCTGCGTCGTCTGCGGCGATCCGGCGAATCACACGCAGCGGCTCGTGGCCAGCAGCGACCGCGTCCTCGTCGGCGCGACCGGCATGTACGAAGCGCGCTGCCGGCACTGCTTCGATCCCTCCCTCGCCACGCCGAAGTAGGCCGGGGGCGGTAGAATCCCGCCGTGAACGCCCAGCCGCTCATCACCGGCACGCTGTACCTGCTCGGCGCGGGATTCCTCGTGGCCAACGCGCGGCTGCTGATCGAGTACGCGCGATTCATCCGCCGGCGGCGCGGCGCCCTCCTGATCTGGCCGCCGCCCAAGCCGCCGTACTACGGCATGGCGCTCGCGATCGGCGTGATGCTCGGGGTCCTCGTCTTCTACAAAGTCGTCGTCATTCACCGCCAGGCCTTCGGCGAGATCATGATGTTCGCGTATTACGCGTACCTCATGCCGCTCAGCAGCCGCATCCGGCGCGGTTTCTACGAAGACGGCATCTGGGCCGACACAACCTTTATCAAGTACGAGGAGGTCGGCGGGATCAGCTGGCGGGAAGGCGAGCACGACGTCACGTTGATCGTCATCTCACGGCTGCGCAATCTTGCACGGCGCCTCAAAGTGCCGGGCGACAAGTACGGCGCCGCGCGGCGTATCCTCAGGGACAAGATCGGCGAACACGCGATTCATTTCGGTGGCACCGGCCTCGACCTCGGCGCTCAGGACGAGCGAGAGGTCGTCTAATTTCCGCGCACCAGCCACCAGCCTCCAGCCACCAGCCACTTCAACCGATAGAGAAGCCGTTATGGCAGCACGCGCCACCTGGAAGGGCTACCTCAAGATCAGCCTGGTGAACATCCCCATCAAGGTGTTCCCGGCGACGGAATCGAGCGGCGCGCTCTCGTTCAATCAGCTCCACGGCGAGTGCCAGACGCGGATCCAGCAGAAGCGCTGGTGTCCGCACTGCAATCGCGAGGTGCCGAACACCGAAATCGTCAAGGGCTACGAGTTCGAGAAGGGCCGCTACGTCGTCCTGTCCGAGGACGATTTCGACAAGGTCCGTCCCGAATCGACGCGCGTCATCGATCTCGTGCAGTTCGCCGACGCGTCCTCGATCGATCCGATGTTCGTCGACCGCACGTACTATGTCGCGCCCGACGGCGGCGTCGCCGCCGGCGCGTTCGCCGTGATGCGCGACGGCATGGCGGGGAAGGTCGGCATCGGCAAGCTCGCGCTGTACGGACGCGAGTACCTCGTCGCCGTCCGGCCGCACGGCCGCGGCATCGTCATGCACACGCTGCATCACGCGGCGGAGATGCGCGGCATCGAGAGCGTCGAGGAGCTGAGCGCCGTTCCGGCGACGGTCAAGCCGGAAGAGATGAAGCTGGCGAAACAGGTCATCTCGACGTTCGAAGGGCCGCTGGACCTGTCGACCTACAAGGACGAGTATCGCGCCGGCCTGCAGCGGATCATCGACGCGAAGATCGCCGGCGAGGAGATCGTCGCGCCCGCGACGGAGGCCGCCCCCAAGGTCGTCAACCTGATGGAAGCGCTGCGGAAGAGCCTCGACACCGTCAGCGCGAAGAAAAAGACGCCCGCGAAAGCGGCCGTCGCCAAGCCAGCCGCGACGCGCAAGCGCGCGTAGCTAATCCGAACCGCTGTCGCGCGGGCTCCGCGCCGCCTGGAATGCCGGATCCGGATAGTGGATCCGGTAGCACTCCGGACAGATGCCGTGCGAGAACTGGGCGTCCCTGTGCGCGCGCGCCGCAACCGCTCGAGCGCCAGCAGCGAGCCGGCGACGGCCAGCGCCCGCAACGCCACGCGCGGCCCCAGGTGCGCCCAGTCGCCGGCGTAGAGCGCGAGATCGGTCCGGACGTCGAAGGCGACCGGAAGCACCACGAGGATCGCCGAGAGCATAGCGAACCGCCGGTGACTGTCGAGGTGGACCCGATCGGGCGACGCGCCGTCAGTTGATCGGAAGCTGCCGCGCGATCCACGTGAGGAGACCGGGACCGGAGGCCGTGGGATCGCCGAGCCAGTCAGGCGGCGTGCACCAGACGAACGCGAGGATGGCGATGACCCAGAGATCGTAGGGCAGCGTCGCGCGCTCGTCGGTCCAGAAGAACGCGCGGTTGAAGAAGCCGGCGACGCCGTCGCGCGAGGGCATCGGGAGGCGGTTGAGCGCGAGGAACGTGTAGTAGATGCGGTTGGCGACGGCGAGGATCGACAGCACGAGCACGACCCACAGCACGCCCGCCATCCGGTTCGTCACGGCGCCGATCATGAACAGCACGATGCGCTCGGGCCGCTCCATGAAGCCGACCTTGCACTTCTCGACGAGCGACTCGGCGCGCGCGCGCGCGTAGCTCGTCATGATCGAGAAGATGAGCGTCAGCGCGGCGATCAGGACGTAGTCGCTGCGGCCGAGCTTCGAGTACAGGAAGATCAGACCGGTCAGCAGCGCCAGATCGGAGAAGCGATCGAGCGTCGAGTCCCAGAACGCGCCGAACTTCGACTGCAGCTGCAGCTCGTGCGCCACCTTGCCGTCGATGAAGTCGAAGATGTTGGCGACGAGCATGATGACGAACGCCAGCATGAACCGCCCGAGCGCCAGCGCCGACGCCGCCATGACGTTGATCACGACGCCGACGAACGTCAGGATGTTGGGGTGGATGCGCAGCTTCACGCACGCGGCGATGATCGCGCGCAGCGGAAACATGCAGACCGTCCCGATCAGGCCCGTGAACGTCACACGGTTCGGAGCGGAGCGCGGCTCTGGGCCGTTCATGCGAAGCGGGGTGGCAGACACCGTATAATGGAGGGTTCAGGCACTGATCGGAAACGCGCCATAGTAGCGTATGCCCATCCACGAACTCAAGGAGCAGATCGCGCGGTTGCCCGAGCAACCCGGCGTGTATCTGTACTTCAACGCGGAGGGCGACACGATTTATGTGGGCAAGGCGCGCGCGCTGCGCGACCGCGTCCGCACGTACCTGGGCGCGTACGGGTCCAGCCCGAAGACCGACGCGCTCCTGGACGAGGTCGTCCGCCTCGAGGTCATCGTCACCGACTCGGTGGTCGAGGCCCTGGCGCTGGAGAACAACCTCATCAAGCAGCGGACGCCGAAGTACAACATCCTGCTCCGCGACGACAAGAACTATCCGTACCTGCAGCTGACGACCCACGAGCCGTTCCCGCGCGTCCTCGTCGCGCGCCGCGTCGAGCGCGACGGCAGCTTCTACGCCGGGCCGTTCCTGCCCGCGCATTTCGCGCGCCGGACGATGGCGCTGACGCACCGGTTGTTCGGCATCCGGTCGTGCAACGAGGTCATCACCGGCAAGCGCGGGCGCCCGTGCCTCGAGTACGACATCAAGCGCTGCATCGCGCCGTGCGTCGACACGGTCTGCTCCGCGGACCAGTACTCGCGCGCGGTGGCGCTCACGCAGCTGTTCCTCGAAGGCAAGAACGACGAGCTCGTCAAGACCCTGCGCGCGCGCATGCAGGCGGCCGCCGACGGCGAGCGCTTCGAGGAAGCGGCGCAGCTGCGCGACGCGATGCGCACCGTCCAGGCGCTGCACGATCGCCAGCAGAAGATGGCCACGACCGAGCTCGGCCATCGCGACGTGTTCGGCCTCAAGCTCGGTCCGGCCGGAGCCGTGATCCAGGTCTTCCAGGTGCGCAGCGGCCGCGTCGTCGAGCGCGTCGCCCTCGGGACCGACGAGGCGATCGTCGGCTCGCGCGAAGGCGAGGTCCTCGCCGCGGCGATCCAGCAGTTCTACGAGCTGCGCGGCGTGCCGCCGGAGATTGTCGTCCCCGCCGAACCCGAAGAGCGCGACGCGCTCGAAAGCTGGCTCGCCGCGCGCGCCGGCCGGCGCGTGAAGATCGTCGCGCCGCAGCGCGGCGAGAAGCGCGGGCTCGTCGATCTGGCGACGCGCAACGCCGCGCTCGCGTATCAGACGCGCTTCAACGAAGCGCAGGCCGCGCAGTACGACGCGCTCGAAACGCTGCAGCACGTGCTCGCGCTGCCGGCGCTGCCGCGGCGGATCGAATGCTTCGATATCTCGACGATTCAGGGCAGCGAGACCGTGGCGTCGATGGTCGTGTGCGAGGACGGACGGATGCGCCCGGGGGAGTATCGGAAGTACCGTATTCAAGGCGGCTTGTGGCTGGTGGCTGGTGGCTCGAAGAAGCCAGCCATTGATCGCGCGGCACCAGTCACCAGTCACCAGTCACCAGCCACCAACAACGACTTCGCCGCCATGCACGAAGTCGTCCTCCGGCGATCCCGCAAGCTGCTCGAGCAGGGCGGACCGTTTCCGGATCTCATGTTGATCGACGGCGGGAAGGGCCAGCTCACGGCGGCGTACACGGCGCTCGAGGCGCTGGGGCTGGCGAATCTCGTCGCGGTCGGGATCGCGAAGAAGGAAGAGCTGCTGTTCACCCGCGATCACGATCAGCCGATCGCGCTCGGGACCCACGATCCGGCGCTGCTGCTCGTCCAGCGGATTCGAGACGAGGCGCATCGCTTCGCCGTGACGTTCCACCGCCGCGCCCGCTCGATGCGCGATCTCCGTTCGGAGCTCGACGGCGTGCCCGGCATCGGGCCGCGCCGGCGGAGGACGCTGCTCACCACGTTCGGCAGCCTCGCCGGCGTGCGCCGCGCCACGCGCGAAGAGCTCGCGGCCGTCGTCGGCGTCAAAGCGGCCGACGCGGTCCTCGCGCACTTCGCGCGCGCGTAGCGATCCTCTAGTACACGCGCGCCGCCAGGTTGGCGAACCAGAACCGGTCGAGCGCGTCCGCTCCCACCGTCATGAACGCGTTGAGGTAGTACGTGACCGGGCCGGTGCTTCCCGGAGTGAACACGGCGTGAAACGGCACCGTGAGATCGATGACGTCGGTCGGCGCTGCCGCCGAGACCGAGAACGGCGCGAAATACGGACCGCCGACGCCACCGCAATCGTTGGGCGCCGTGCCGATGAGGACGAATCCCGCGTCTCTGATTCCGCTCGTGTGATTGATCCTCAACCACGTGGTACCGCTGATTTCCACCGGATGGCCGGCCGTACCCGAGACCGTCACCACGCCGCCTGCGTAGTTCGTGCACGCGAGCCCAATCGGCGTGGCGTTCGATGACGTCGCCGCCACGAGCGTGACGCCTGGACCGGTCGGGCCGGTGGGGCCAGTGGCTCCCGCGGGACCCTGCGGTCCCTGGGCTCCCGGCGCACCCTGTGGACCCTGCGGTCCCGTCGCGCCCTGTGGCCCGGCGGTTCCCTGCGGACCGGTCGCGCCGTCCGCGCCTGCTGGTCCTTGCGCGCCCGTGGGCCCTTGCGCACCTGCCGGGCCCTGCGCGCCCGCGGGTCCCGCCTCGCCCGCGGCGCCGGCCTGCGCGAGCACGTTCCAGTCGGCGCTCGGCGGCTGACTGCCGGCGTTCGCGTTGATCGCGAGATAGCTCGCGCCGTTGAACGCGACCGCATCGTTCGCGACGTACGCCAGCGCGCCGTCCCAGTCGCCGCGCCAGTTGATGCCGATCGCGCCGGTCGCACCGGCAGCGCCGGCCGGACCCGCAGGACCTTGTGGTCCCATCGGGCCGACCGATCCTTGCGGTCCAGTGGCGCCGATCGCTCCCGCGATGCCGTTGGCGCCCGCAGGACCAGCGGGACCCGCGGCGCCTGTTGCGCCCGCCGCACCGGTCAGGCCATCCGCGCCCGCCGGGCCCGCGGGCCCCTTCGGTCCCATGGGCCCCGCAGGGCCTTTCGCGCCGACCGCGCCGATCGTGACGACGAACGTGCTGTTGTCCCAGGCGGACGGCCCGCACGACACGGTCACCACGTAGGTGCCCGGCGGAAAGGACGGCGGCAGGACGGCCAGGATCAGCTGCGGTGTGGCCGTCACGACCGTGAGTGGGTGGGACGCGAACGTGACCACCGGCTGCGCGTCGAAATTCATTCCGCTGATGCCGAGCAGCTGATTGACCGGGTCGTAGGTCGTGGCCGTGATGGCGACTTGCGATGGAGGACCGTAGGTCTTCTGCGCGCTCAGCGACGCGGTCACGGCCGTGACGGTCGAGCACAGAACCAGGACGAAGAGGGCGAGACGGGTGCGCATCATAGGAACCTCTGGTACCGCCAACGGATTACATTCCGGTCGGCGTGATTACATTCCGCGTGTTGCGTTTTTTACGGCCCGGCTTTAACCTGAGACTCCTTTGCTGGATATCCACTTCGCGCAAATCTTCATTGCGCTCATCGTGTTGCTGTTTTCGCTGACGGTGCACGAGACTGCGCACGCCTGGACGGCAAATCGGCTCGGCGATCCAACGGCGCGGTTGCTCGGACGCATTTCGTTCAATCCCCTGGTGCACGCCGATCCGATCGGCACGATCGTGTTTCCGCTCATCGCGGCGATCAGCGGCGCGCCGCTCATTGGATGGGCAAAACCTGTACCGGTCAGCGTGAACCGACTCGGACATCCGCGGCGTGATTACATGCTTGTCGCGGCGGCCGGACCGGCGAGCAATCTCGTGCTGGCTCTCGTCGCGGCGATCGCCCTGCGGCTCGTGACGGTGACACCGGTCACGCTCGGCGAGCCGAATATCTCGGCGCCGATCGCGTCGCTGCTGTCGCAGCTGCGGCAGCTCAACGTGCTGCTCGCCGTGTTCAACATGATTCCGATTCCGCCGCTCGACGGCGGCAACGTGCTCAGCGGTCTGCTGCCGCGCAATCTCGCGGGGACGTTCAATTTGATCCGTCCGTACGGCTTCATGCTGCTCTACGCGCTGATGCTCACCGGGACGCTCAGCGTGCTGGTCGGTCCGCCCTACACCTTCATCACCTCTTGGCTGCCGTGACTACTGGCCGCGTCGTTTCGGGCATGCGTCCGACGGGACGGCTGCATCTCGGCCACCTCGTGGGCGCGCTCGGCAACTGGGTGCCGCTGCAGACGAAGTACGACTGCTTTTATTTCGTCGCCGACTGGCACGCGCTGACGAGCGACTACGCCGACACGAGCCAGATCACCGCGTACGCGTACGACAACGTCGCGGACTGGATCGGCGCGGGCCTCGATCCGGAGAAGAGCACGTTCTTCATCCAGTCGCTCGTGCCCGAACACGCGGAGCTGTACCTGCTGCTGTCGATGGTCGTGCCCGTGCCGTGGCTCGAGCGCGTGCCGACCTACAAGGAGCAGCAGGAGAACCTGAAGGACAAGGACCTGTCGTCGATCGGGTTTCTCGGGTATCCGCTGCTGCAGACGGCGGACGTCGCGATCTACGACGCGCAGTTCGTGCCCGTCGGCGAAGATCAGGTGGCGCACCTCGAGCTGGCGCGCGAGGTCGTGCGGCGGTTCAACAACGTCTTCGGCGCTGGAGGCGACGTGCTCGTCGAGCCCCAGCCGCTGCTCACGCCGTTCGGCCGCCTGCCGGGCCTCGACGGCGACAAGAAGATGAGCAAGAGCCTCGGCAACACGATTCACCTGTCGGATTCGCCCGACGAGGTGAAGAAGAAGGTGATGCGGATGTACACGGACCCGAAGCGGGTCCGCGCCGACATCCCTGGAACGGTCGAAGGCAATCCCGTGTTCACGTATCACGACGCGTTCAACGCGCACACGGCCGAAGTCGAGGATCTCAAGGCGCGATACCGCTCGGGAAAAGTCGGCGACGTGGAAGTGAAGACGAAGCTGGCCAACGCGCTGAACGCGCACCTCGATCCGATTCGCGAGCGGCGCGCGAAGGTGCTCGCCAATCCCGGGCGGCTGCGCGAGATCCTGTTCGACGGCTCGGCGCGCGCGCGCCGCGTGGCGGTCGAGACGCTGGAGCGCGTGCGCGACGCCGTGAAGATCTCGTACAAATGACCGAGTCCCATTCCGATTTCGAATCGGCGCCGGACGCCTTCCCGGTCAAGCTCGATCAATTCGAGGGGCCGCTCGATCTGCTGCTGCACCTCATCAAGAAGAACGAGCTCAACATCCACGACATCCCCATCGCGCTGATCACGGCGCAGTATCTCGCGGCGATCGCGCTGCTGCAGGAGCTGAACCTCGACGTCGCCGGCGAGTTCCTCGTGATGGCGGCGACGCTGATTCACATCAAGTCGAAGATGCTGCTGCCGCGGCCGGAGACGGCGGCCGGCGTCGAGGGCGAGGAAGAAGATCCGCGCGACGCGCTCGTGCGGCGGCTCCTCGAGCACCAGAAGTTCAAGGCGGCGGCCGGCCTGCTGCACGAGCGCGAGCAGCTCCGCGCCGCGCAGTGGCTGCGCCCGGACGAGCGCGTGGCGGAAATCGCCGGCGCCGACTACGAGCCCGAGCTCGAAGTCGATCTCTTCAGCCTGCTCACCGCGTTCCAGGCCGTCGTGCAGCGCGCCAAGCTCCGGCCGAAGTACCTGCTGCCGCCCGAACAGATTTCCGTCGAAGCGCGCATCGAGCAACTGCTGTCGCGGCTGTCGGAAACCGAAGCGTGCGGCTTCGAAGATCTCTTCGCCGACACGCAGGATCGCGGCGGCCTGATCGTGACGTTTCTCGCGCTGCTCGAAATGATCCGCCTGAAGCTGATCAGGGTCTTCCAGTCCGGCAGCTTCGGCCCGATCCGCGTGTACAAACGATCGCGGCCGTCCGACGCGCCGCACCCGATTGGCGATCCGGAGGGACATCGTGGCTGACGAGAAATTGCCGGATGGCGGGATGGCAGAAGGGCAGGAGGGCGAGGAAGGACAGCTGGGCCAGGCGGGGCAGGACGGAGCCGACCGCGAGAGCATGCCCAAGCGCGGCGCGGCCGAGCTGAAGGCGATCCTCGAGGCGCTGATCTTCGCGTCGCCCGAGCCGCTCACGCTGAAGGCGCTCGGCAAGCTGCTCGACAACGAGCCGAAGGAAGACGTCCAGGCGGCGCTGGCCGAGCTCAAGCAGGACTACGAGCGGCCGGGCGGACTGCAGCTCGTCGAGATCGCGGGCGGCTATCAGATCGTCACGCGCCAGGATCTGCACGACTGGGTGCGCCGGCTGTTCCACGAGCGCACGACGCAGAAGCTGACGGTGCAGGGGCTCGAGACGCTGGCCGTGATCGCGTACCGCCAGCCCATCACCGCGCTCGAAATCACCGAGGTGCGCGGCGTGAACACGTCAGGCGTGCTCAACACGCTGCTCGAGCGCCACCTGATCAAGATCGTCGGCCGCAAGCAGGTCGTCGGCCGGCCGTTTCTCTACGCGACGACACGCGAGTTCTTGATTCGGTTCGGCTTGAACGATCTCAGCGATCTGCCGAAGGTCGAGGACATGGCGGAAGCGCTCGGTCTCGAGGCACCGCTGCTCGTCGAGCAGACGCCGAGCGAAGAGCAGTTGCCGCTCGAAGAGCCCGACGCGGAAGAGCCCGGCGAATCAGTCCACTGACGCGGCTTTTCGCAATCGCTCGACTTCGGCCGGCGTGAGGTCCCGCCAGTGACCGAGCTTCAGCCGCGTGTCCCTGATCGGCCCGATCGCGACGCGCCTGAGCTGTGCGACGGGATGGCCGATCGCCTCGCACATCTTCCGGACCTGCCGGTTCCGCCCTTCGTGAATCGTCACGACCAGCGTCGCGTCCTTCGCCTCGCGTCCGTGCGGCTGCAGCTTCACCTGTGACGGTCCCGTGCGGCGGCCGTCGATGACGAGCCCGCGCGACAGGCGATCGAGATCGTGCGCGTCCGGAACGCCGAGGACGCGCGCCTCGTACACGCGCGCGACGCCGTGGCGCGGATGCGTGAGCTTCGCGGCGAGATCGCCGTCGTTGGTGAGCAGCAGCAGGCCCTCGGAGTCGAAATCGAGGCGGCCGACCGGATAGAGATACTCGGAAATGCCGCGCAGCAGATCGATGACCGTCGGCCGCCGCTCCGGATCCGATCGCGTCGTCATGTAGTGGCGGGGCTTGTTCAGCAGGATGTAGCGGTGCCGCTCGACGACCTTGACGCGGCGTCCGTCGACGCGGATGTCGTCGCGCGCGGGGTCGGCTTTCGTCCCGAGCTCGCGGACCGTCGCGCCGTTCACCGTGACGCGGCCCTCGAGCATCAACTGCTCGCTCGCGCGCCGCGACGCGATGCCGGCCTGGGACAAGATCTTCTGCAAGCGTTCCATCGTACTAAGACGTTGTACCACGGGAGGACACGCGAGGACACTGAGGAGAGCACGTACCCGGTGAGCTAGTTTCACCCTGGTTCGTTTCTCCGTGTCCTCCGTGGTTTCTCTTCGTTAGCGGGCGAGCAGGTCGCCCCAGAACCCTGCGAGCTGCATTACATCACCGACGTGCGGCGGGCGGTCGGCCTCGGCGTGCGAGATCAAGCCGCTCAGCAGCAGGCGCACCGGCGCGTGGCCGCGCAGATCCCCGGCGAGATACTCCGACTCGATCGGCGGGATGACGTTGTCCTCGGCGCCGTGGAGCAGGAAGACCGGCGCCGACGGCTTGGGCGATCGCGCCGCCGAGAGCGACGCATCGCCGCCGTACGCCGAGACAAACGGCAGCAGCCGAGGGCCGAGGTGGACGACGTCGCGGTCGTTCACGTAGCGCAGCAGCGTCGCCGACGGTTCCGGCAGATGCGTCGCGACGTCGCGAAGCGCGGCGAACTCGACGTCGGCCTTCGGCTTGTCGACCGTGTCGAGCGCCGACGCGAGCAGGAACCGGTGAACGGCGGCGCGCAGCGTTTCGACCTGCGCGCGCGGCACGAGGCGATCGGCCGCGCCGAGCAGGATCACCGCGACGCCGTAGTCGTGCGGCGGACGGACGAACGGCTGTTCGGCTCCCGCGCCGGCGATGTCCGCCAGATGGAGCTGCGGCGGCAACGGCTCGGTGCCCGTGCAGAGATAGCGCAGCACGCGCGGCAGATCGTCGTGTCCGCCGAACGAGAAGACGTACGCGACGCGGCCCGCGAGCGACGGCCGTCCCGCCGCGACGATCGAGAGTCCGCCGCTGAAGCTGATCCCCATCAGGCCCACGGTCCGATCCGGCGCGAGGCCGGACGCCGTCGCGAGCCAGCCGGCGGCCTGTTCGATCGCGTCGGTGATCGCGGGCGTGATCTCGAAGCGCGACAGCTCCGGAATATCCGGTGTGACGACCGCGACGCCGCTCGCCGAGAGCTCGCGCGCCAGGCGGACGAGCCGCGGCTCCTCGATGCCCGACGGATGCAGGCCCGACGTCAGCAGCGTCACGCGGCGCGGCGAATGCTCGGGCAGGTAGAGCCGCGCGCGAATCGGGCCGCGCGCGATGGGGATCGTGATGTCGCGCTCGCGCTCCGCGCCCGTGTCGATGTCGGCGAGGCGGCGCAGGCGTCCGTTCATGTCCGCCGCGCGGATCACGAACGAGAGTCCGTGCACGAACGGACGAGCGGTGAGCGCGCCGGCGCCAACCGCCGCGACGATCACCGCCAGGACCGCAAGCCGCCGGCCGCGCATGAAGCGCATGTTAACCTTTGGGCGAGTGGGGCGGGTAAGTCAGGTCGGTCGGGTAGGGAAATGCTTTCCCCACCTGCCCCACCCGGCCCACCAGCCCTACCCGGCCTATGAGACCATTAATCATCGCCATCGACGGCCCGTCCGGCGCGGGCAAAGGCACGGTCGCGCGCGCGATTGCCGCGCAGCTCGGCTACCGCCACGTCGACAGCGGCGCGATGTACCGGGCCGTCGGATGGAAGGCGCTGCGCGACTGCGTGCCGCTCGAAGACGAGGCCGCCGTGGCGACGCTGGCCGACGAGTCGACGATCGACATCACGAGCGCGCACGTGCGCATCGACGGCATCGACGTGACGCGCGAGATCCGCACGCCGGAAATCGACCGGGCGGCGGCGGCCGTCGCGCGGCTGCCGCGCGTCCGCACGGTCCTGGTCGGCCGCCAGCGCCGGCTCGGGATCGATGGCTCGATCGTGATGGAAGGCCGCGATATCGGGACGGTGGTGTTCCCGCACGCCGACGTGAAGGTCTACCTCGACGCGTCGCCCGACGAGCGCGCCCGCCGCCGCGCGAACGATCCCGCGCATTCAGGCGGACCGAAGGGGCTGGCGGAGGTGGCGACGCTCCTCACCGAACGCGACGAACTCGACCGCACGCGCGCGACCTCGCCGCTCTACGCGGCCGAGGACGCGGTGGTGGTGGACACGACAGGGAAGGGCGTCGAGGTGGTGGTCGCCGAGGTGATGGCGGTGATCAAACTGAAAAGTTAAAACTGAAAAGTTTCTCTTCCGCCGACTATTTCCGTTCTTTATAGTCTTCCGCGGAGGCGGGGTCGTACTCCCACCGGTGCTTGTCGCGCTCGACGATCTTCTCGCTGCCTTTCAGTTCCTCGGTGTCCTCGTACTGCACGCCGAGCGCCCGCCCGATGTCGTCGACGACTTCGAGATCCGGGCTCGGATTGTCGCCGCCCGCCGCTTCGTCGCCGGTGAAGTACGCATCCTCGACGTCGACGTCCACGTCGCCGCCCGTGATCGACTCGGGCATGCCGGTGTGCATCCGCCGCTGATGCGCGATGTCGGCCCGGCCGCTGCGCGCGGCGGTGCCATGCCGCTCCAGGTCCAGCGACGACGGCGGCGTCTGCGCGACTTCGTCCGGCAGCATCCGGCGCTGGCGCTCGAGGCGCGGCGTCTTTGCCGGCCGTCGGGCGGCCCGCTTCGGCACCTTTATGGAGGATTTCGTCGCCTTCGCGGCCTGCTTTGCGGCCGGGCGCCGGGCCCGGCGGACCGCCCTCCGGGCGGGGCGCGCCTTGGTCGGCACTCGGCGGACCGGGATCGAGCGCTTCCGTGACTTCGCAGCCTTGCGTTTGGCCATGACGAGGTTCCTCTCAAAATCTTGACAGTATGGCGATAAGTGTCGTACTCTCTGATGCTTATCGCAATTTCCAAATACTCAGCGGTGCGCCGGGCCCGCCCCCAACCACCGGCAAAGTACGACACAGGAGGACGCGCACGGCATGGCGAACGTAGAAGACCAGAACACTCCCGGTACGGGCAGCGGCGGCGTTGCAACGACGGAACGCTCGGAGCGCCACGACCGGAACGATCGTGGCGGATTGAAAGTCCGGCCGCGCGACGACGACGATCAGATCGATCCCGCTGAGTACGCCAAACTCCTCGACATCTACGATAACAGCTTCCGAAACATCGCGGAAGGCGAAGTCGTCAAGGGCACCGTCCTCAAGGTCACGCCGTCGGAAGTGATCGTCGACGTCGGCTACAAGTCCGAGGGCATCATCTCGGTCAACGAGTTCCTCGACGAGGGCGGCCAGGTGACGGTGCAGCCGGGCGACCTCGTCGACGTCCTGCTCGAGCGCACCGAAGATCGCGAAGGCTACGTCGTCCTCTCGCGCGAAAAAGCCGAGAAGATGAAGATCTGGGACGAGGTCGAGAAGGCCTACGCCGAGCGCAAGGTCGTCATCGGCCGCGTCATCGAGCGCATCAAGGGCGGGCTCGCCGTCGACATCGGCGTGCGCGCGTTCCTGCCCGGATCGCAGATCGACGTCCGTCCCGTCCGCAACCTCGACGCGCTGCGCGGGCAGGAACTGCGCATGCGCGTGATCAAGGTCAACAAGAAGCGCGGCAACATCGTGCTGTCGCGCAAGGCGCTCCTCGAGGAGGAGAACGCCGAGAAGAAGAAGCACACGCTCGAGACGCTCGCCGAGGGCAAGGTCCTCAAGGGCGTCGTCAAGAACATCACCGACTACGGCGCGTTCATCGATCTGGGCGGCATCGACGGCCTGCTCCACATCACGGACATGTCGTGGGGCCGCGTCGGCCATCCGTCGGAGCTCTTCAAGGTCAACGACGAGATCGACGTGGTCGTGCTCAAGTACGATCCGGCGACCGAGCGCGTCTCGCTCGGCCACAAGCAGCTCATCACCGATCCCTGGGCGAACGTGATGGAGCGCTATCCGGTCGGCGCGCGCATGACCGGCAAGGTCGTCAGCCTCACCGACTACGGCGCGTTCGTCGAGCTCGAAGCCGGCGTCGAAGGCCTGATCCACGTCAGCGAGATGTCGTGGAGCAAGCGCGTCAAGCACCCGTCGAAGATTCTCAACGTCGGCGACAGCGTGGACGCGATGGTCCTCGGCGTCGACCCGACCGCGCGGCGCATTTCGCTCGGCCTCAAGCAGGTCGAGACCAATCCGTGGCACGACCTCGCCGACAAGTACCCGGTCGGGTCGAAGATCCAGGGCAAGGTCCGCAACCTCACCGAGTTCGGCGCGTTCGTCGAAGTCGAGGACGAGATCGACGGCCTGATCCACATCTCCGACATGTCGTGGAGCAAGCGGATCAAGCATCCGTCGGAAGTGCTGAAGAAGGGCGACGTCGTCGAGGCGATGGTGCTGAACATCGACGCCGAGAACCAGCGGCTGTCGCTCGGGCTCAAGCAGCTCGCAACCGACATCTGGGACGACTTCTTCTCGCGCCGCCACGTCGGCGACACGATCGAGGGGAAGGTCGTGCGGATGACGAACTTCGGCGCGTTCGTCGAGCTGGACGAAGGCATCGAGGGGCTCATCCACGTCTCGGAGTTCGACGACTCGGCGAAAGAGAAGATCGAGCTGACCGTCGGCGAGACGTACCCGATGAAGATCATCAAGCTGGCGCCGGCCGAGCGGAAGATCGGTTTGTCGATCCGCGCGCTCAAGTCGGACGAGTTCCGCGCCGACTGGGAGACGTACCAGGAGTCGGCCGGCGACGGGACAGCGACGCTGGGAGATCACTTTAAGAATCGTTAGGTGACTGGTGGCTGGTGACTGGTGGCTGGAATTGCCAGGCCACTGGACGCCAGGCACCAGACACTAGCCACCAGCCACCGAGGTTCTCATGACTAGCGGCAGCATGACGAAGGCGGAACTGGTCGAGGAAGTCTCGCGGGTGTCGGATCTCACCAAGAAGCACTCCGAGGTGATCGTCGACACCGTGTTCCGCAGCATCATCGAAGCGCTGCACCGCGGCGAGAAGATCGAGCTGCGCGGCTTCGGCAGCTTCCGCCTCCGCAAGCGCGAGCCGCGCAAGGGCCGCAATCCGAAGACCGGCGACAAGGTCGACGTGCCGCCGAAGAAAGTGCCGTACTTCAAGCCGGGCAAGGAACTGAAGGAACTCATCAATAAAGAGGTCACGCCGCCGGCGACGATCCCGCCGGCCCCGGCCGGCCCCGTGAATCCCGGCACGCCGGGCGTCTAAGTCTGAGGCCGCCCTCAGCCCTCCGAAAGTGGATCGCCTCTGGTCTCCCTGGAGACTCGCGTACGTGACCGCAACGGGCAGCACAGACGCCGGCTGTATCTTCTGCGACGCGCACGCGCAGCCCGGGCGCCCCGGGAGCAACGATCTGATCCTCATTCGCGGCCGCGTCACCTTCGTCATCCTGAATCTCTATCCCTACAACAGCGGACACCTGATGGTCGTGCCGGCGCGACACGTCGCGACGCTGGCGCAGACGACGGCCGAGGAGCAGGCGGAGCTGATGCGGTTCACGCGTCACGCGGAGATCGCGCTGACGGAGGTCTACAAGCCGCAGGGCCTGAACATCGGCGTGAACCTCGGACGTCCGGCCGGCGCCGGCGTGCTCGACCATCTGCACGTCCACGTCGTCCCGCGCTGGAACGGCGACACGAACTTCATGTCGGTGATCGGCGAGACGCGGGTACTCCCCGAGGAGCTGAGCGAGACCGCGAAGCGCCTTCGGCCTGTGTTCGAGCGCCTGTCCAGGAACGACGTTTAACCGCAGAGAGCGCGGAGATCGCGGAGAGAATAAGATGACGTACGTACATACCGTTCTCTGCGCTCTCAGCGTTCTCCGCGGTTAAACGTCTATGCACCTCGAACTCACGAAAGACCAAGAAGCCTTCAAGTCCTCGATTGAGACGTTCGCGCGCGACGTCGTCGCGCTGCGCGCGCCGGCCATCGACAAGTCCGGCGAGTTTCCGTCCGACGTCGTTCACGCCGCCGCGACGCGCGGCCTCTGCGGCGTCACGATTCCCAAAGCCTGGGGCGGACTCGGCCGCGATTACGTCAGCTACGCGCTCGCGCTCGAGGCGATCGCGCGCGCGAGCGCGACCGTCGCCGTCTCGCTCTCCGTCACCAATTCGCTCGTCGCCGAGCTGCTCGCGCACGCCGGGACCGACGCGCAGCGCGAGCGCTGGCTGCGGCGGCTCGCGAGCGGCGACGCGCTCGGCGCGTTCGCGTTGTCGGAACCGGAGTCGGGCACCGACGCCGCGAATCAGCAGACGCGCGCCGTGAAAACGGCGGACGGCTATCGCATTGCCGGCCGCAAGGTCTGGGTCGCCAACGCCGAAGAGGCGGCGATCGCGATCGTGTTCGCCGCGACGCGGCCCGGCCTGCGCGGTCAGGGCATCACCGCGTTTCTCGTGCCGATGGACACGCCCGGCATCACCCGCACCGCGCGGCCCGATTCGCTCGGCGTGCGCGGCCTCGGCTGCATGGATCTCGACTTCGACATCGAGGTCGGCGACGCGCAGGTGCTCGGCCCCGTCGACCAGGGATTCGCGCTGGCGATGTGGGCGCTCGACGGCGGGCGCATCGCGATTGCCGCGCAGGCGCTCGGCATCGGCGAAGCGGCGATTGCGGAAGCAATCGCCTATGCAAAGTCGCGCGAGCAGTTCGGCAAGCCGATCGCGAGCTACCAGGCGATCCAGTGGATGCTGGCCGACATGGCGACCGAGATCGCCGCCGCGCGGATGCTCACGCTGAAGGCCGCGGCCGCGAAGGATTCGCAGGAAAAGTGCCGGGTCGAGGCGGCGATGGCGAAGCTCGCGGCGTCGGAAGCGGCGCACAAGGCCGCCGACAAGGCGATGCAGATCCTGGCGTCGGCCGGCTACAAGAGCGGATCCGTCGTCGAGCGCCTGTTCCGCGACGTGCGCGCGACGGAAATTTACCAGGGAACCTCCGAAGCCCAGCGTATGATTATCGCCGGAAGAATCCTGACGGAGTGAATGTGGTCATTGAGTCATCTGGTTACTGAGTCATTGCCTGAGCCCGAGCATTGACTCGATAACCAGATGACTCGATGACCCAATTCGTGGGAGGACTTATGAAACGACTGTCCCGCCGTGAATTCGTTCGGACGACGACTGCTGCTGGTGTGGCGGCGGCCGCTGTCCCGAAGACCCTGTTCGGTCAAGCGCCGGCGGTGATGACGAAGGGCGTGAAGCCCTGCGTTGTCGCGTCGGCCAACGGCAACTCCTCGAAGGACGAGAAGGGCATCACCTGCGTCCAGCGCGCCTTCACGATGATGACGCAGGGGAGCGACGTCCTCGACGCCCTGGTCTCCGGCGTCAGCATCGTCGAGCTCGATCCGAATCAGACCGGCGTCGGCTGGAGCGGCCTGCCGAACGCGGAAGGCGTCGTGCAGCTCGATGCGTCGTGCATGCACGGACCGAAGAAGCGCGCGGGCGCGGTGGCCGCGATCGAAGGCGTGCGCGCGCCGGCGCGCGTCGCGCAGCTGGTCGCGGACGAGACGGATCATCACCTGCTCGTCGGCAAGGGCGCGCAGGAATTCGCGCGGTCGATGGGGATCAAGATCGAAGAAGGCCTCATCAACGAGACGGCGCGCAAGCAGTGGCTGGAATGGAAGCGCCGCACCGATCCGCTGCACTACCTCGATCCGAAGAAGCGCGCGCAGGCGTGGTACGACACGGGCCTGCAGATGGTGCGCGAGGGCCTCATCGACGGCGAGCACTTCTGGGGCACGATCAACTGCGACGGTGTCAACGCGAAAGGCGAAATCTGCGGCGTGACGACGACGAGCGGGCTGGCGTGGAAGATTCCGGGCCGCGCGGGCGACTCGCCGATTCTCGGCGCGGGCCTCTACGTGGACAACGAAGTCGGCGCGGCGGGATCGACGGGGCGCGGCGAGTCCAACCTCTACAACCTGAGCTCGTTCCTGATCGTCGAGGAGATGCGGCGCGGCGCGCACCCGAAGGACGCGTGCATGACCGCGCTCAAGCGCGTCGCGAAGAACACGATCGAGAAGCGGCTGCTCAACGAGAAGGGGCAGCCGAACTTCGGGCTGAACTTCTATTGCCTGAACGCCAAGGGTGAGTACGCCGGCGTCGCGATGTACCAGTCGAGGTACGCGGTCTGCACCGAAAATGGGCCGCAGACGCTGACGACCGACGCGTTGTTTGAGGGGAGACCCAACGCGTGACGGATGAATCTGGTCAGTGAGTCATCTGGTTATCTGGTCATTTGATTGTTTGATTGAATGGCAATGACTCGATCACCAGATGACTCGATGACCAAATTCATCCAAGGATGTTCTTGGCGATCGTCTGTAGTTGGAGATTCGACGTCCCCTCGTAGATCTGACCGATCTTTGCGTCCCTGTACAGCTTCTCGACCGGGTAGTCCTTCACGAACCCGTAGCCGCCGAACAGATTGACCGCGAGCGACGTCACGCGCTCGGCCGCCTCCGACGACACGATCTTGCACATCGCCGCTTCGGTGAGAAACGGCTGCTGCGCTTCGCGCAGCCGCGCCGCGTTGTAGACGAGGAGCCGCGCGGCTTCGAGATCCGTCGCCGCGCGCGCGATCTGGTGCTGCACGGCCTGGAACTCCGCGATCGGCTTGCCGAACTGCTTGCGATCTTTCGTGTATTTGATGGCGTGATCGAGCGCGCCCTGCGCGAGGCCGACCATCTGCGCGCCGATGCCGATGCGCCCTTCGTTCAGCGTCTCGATCGCGACCTTGTAGCCCTTCCCGACTTCGCCGAGCACGCTCGCGCGCGGCACGCGGCAGCCGTCGAAGAGCAGCTCGCACGTGCTGCTGGCGCGGATGCCGAGCTTGTCTTCTTTCTTCCCGACCGTGAAGCCGTCGGCGCCGCGTTCGACGAGGAACGCCGTGATGCCCTTGTAGCCCGCTTCCGGATTGACGGTCGCGAACACGATGAAGAGGTCCGCTTCGTTGCCGTTGGTGATCCACAGCTTGCGGCCGGTGAGCGCCCAGTGATCGCCGCGATCGGCCGCGCGCGTCGCCAGCGCGAACGCGTCGCTGCCCGAGCCGGCTTCCGACAGCGCGTACGCGCCGATGGCGCTCGCGGCCAGCTTCGTCAGGTGCTGCTGCTTCTGATCGTTCGTCCCCCAGCGCATGAGGGCGTTGATGACCAGCGTGTTCTGCACGTCGACCAGCACGCCGATCGACGGGTCGACGCGCGAGAGGGCCTCGATGCCGAGGATGGAATGAAAGAACGTCGCGCCGCTGCCGCCGTACGTCTCGGGGATTTCGATCCCCATGACGCCAAGATCGAACAGTTTCCCGATGAGGTCGCGGGGAATCTTGGCGTGCTCGTCCATTTCCCGGACGAGCGGCCGGATCTCCCGATCCGCGAATTCGTAAACACTGTCGCGAAACAGGGATTCGTCTTCCGATAAGGAAGTCAGGGCAGGGCGGGTCACGGGGGAAATGTTATCACCCGCGTCCGCGCCGCGCGGCAACAGGTCTAAGATAGAGGATATGGCGAGTTCGTTTCGCTCCATCGCCCTCACCGCCGCGGTTCTCGCCCTGGCGGGTGTCCATTCCGGTGCCCAGCAAGCACAACAGCCGCAGACGCCGCCGGCGTCGCAGGCGCCGGCCGATCAGCAGCAGCCGCCGCCGCCGATCTTCCGCGCCGGCATCAACTTCGTCCGCGTCGACGTCATCCTGACGGACAAGAACGGCAACCAGATCACCGATCTCAAGCCGTCGGACTTCGACGTCACCGAGGACAACAAGCCGCAGAAGATCGAAACGTTCAAGCTCGTGAAGCTGGACGGCGGCGTGCAGGAATCGATCAAGGAGCCGCCGCGCCAGATCCGCACCGACTTCGACGAAGAGGCCGAAGCCGCGCGCGACGATGTCCGGCTGTTCGCGGTCTTTCTGGACGACTACCACGTGCGGCGCGGCTCGAGCATGTCGGTGCGCAAGCAGCTGACGCAATTCGTCGACACGCAGATCGGGCCGAGCGACATGATCGGCGTCATGTATCCGCTCGAGTCGACCTATTCCGTGCGGATGACGCGCAATCACGCCGCCGTGTCGAAGGGCCTCGATCAGTTCCTCGGCCGCAAGTACGACTACCGCCCGATGAACGACATCGAAGAGCAGTACGCCCACTACCCGGCCGAGACCATCGAGATCATCCGCAACCAGGTGTCGCTCTCGGCGATCAAGGGGCTCATCGTGCACATGGGATCGCTGAAGGAGGGCCGCAAGTCGCTCATCCTCGTCAGCGAAGGCTACACGAACATGCTGCCGCCGCAGATGCGCAACGCGGACGCGCAGATGCCCGGCCTCGGCAATCCGAATTTCAACAACCCGCTGGCCGGCGTCGGAGACCCCAACGAGGATCGTGCGGCGTGGCAGGCCAAGATGGACATCGAGACGGACCTGCGCGACGTCTACGACCTCGCGAACAAGAACAACGTGTCCATCTACTCGGTGGACCCGCGCGGGCTGCCGGTGTTCGAGTTCGACATCAACGAGAGCGTGGGCGGGCAGACCGACTCGAAGTTCTTGAGCGAAACGCAGGACACGCTGCGCGAGCTCGCCGAGAACACCGACGGCCGCGCCATCGTGAACCGCAACGACATCGCCGGCGGCATGAAGCAGATCACGCGCGACGCGAGCGCCTACTACCTGCTCGGCTACAACTCGTCGCAGGCGCCGTCGGACGGCAAGTTCCACGAGATCAAAGTCCGCGTGAAGCGTTCCGGCGTGCAGGTGCGCGCGCGCAAGGGCTACTGGGCCATGACGGCCGACGACACCGCCCGCGCGCTGGCCGGGCCGAAACTGTTGGCGCCGAAGCCGGTCGAGGTCGCGCTGGCCGCCGCCACCGCGCGGCCGTCGAGCGCGAGCGTGATTCGCACGTGGATCGGAACCTCGCGCGGCGAGAACGGCAAGACGCGCGTCACCTTCGTGTGGGAGCCGCTCACGCGCGCGACGAGCGCGCGTTCAAACGAAGACCCGTCGCGTGTGTCGCTGATGGCCGTCGGGACCGACGGCATGCCGTTCTTCAGAGGACGCGTGCCGGACGTCGCCCTCGCCTCCACATCCTCATCCGCTGCTCTCACGAATGGCGCAGCCGCGGGACAGCCGGCGAAAGGACCGATGCGCGTGACGTTCGACGCCGTGCCCGGCAAGATGCAGCTGCGCGTCTCGGTCGAAGGCGCCGGCGCGCAGGTGCTCGACTCGGAAACGCGCGAGATCACGATCCCCGACCTGACGTCGGGGCAGGCGGTCCTCGGCACGCCGGAAGTGCATCGCGCGCGCACCGCGCGCGAGTATCAGCAGTTGAAGGCGGACGCGGACGCCGTGCCGCTCGCGACGCGTGAATTCAGCCGCACCGATCGTCTGTTGATTCGCGTGCCGGCGTACGGACCCGCGGGAACGGCGCCCGCGCTGAACGTCCACCTGCTCAATCGCGCCGGCGCGCCGATGTCCGAGCTGCAGGCGAGTCCGGCGCCGGGCGCGGGCGAGCAGCAGATCGATCTGCCGCTGGCCGGTCTGGCCCCCGGCGAGTATCTCGTCGAGATCAAGTCCGGCGACGCCGGCGACGAGGCCAGGGAACTGGTCGGCTTCCGCGTCACCGGCTGAGCCACATTCTCTTATATGCGTGCCGCCCGCCTGGCTGCGGTCGCGATCGTGCTGTCGGCGCTCGGCGCCCACGCGTCTGCGCTCTTTACTCCGCAATCCGCGATCCGCGTTCCGCAATCTCAGCTAGTACAGATTGACGTGCTCGTCACGGACCCTCGCGGCCGCAGCGTCACCGACCTCACGTCCGCGGACTTCGAGCTGCGCGAGGAGGGCACCGCGCAGACGATCGAACAGCTCCGCTTCGTCCACGCCTCGGGCGGGCCCGGTGAACCTGATCATGACGTTCCGAGAGTGTTCGCCATCTTCCTCGACGAGTACCACGTCAGCCCCGGGGACCACGCCGATCGCGCGCGCGCGGCCGTGACGCAGTTCCTCGAGCGCGAGGTGCGGCCCGGCGATCTGATCGTCGCGATGAAGCCGCTCGACTCGCTGCTGGCGATCAGACTGACGGCCGATCGCGACGCGGCGCGCCGGTCGATCGACAGCTTCGAGGGGCGCAAGGGCGACTACGAGCCGCGGAACGCCTACGAGCGCAACTACTTCGCCGGCGCGCCCGCGCGGATCGAGTCGGCGCGCAATCAGGTGGCGCTGTCGGCCTTGAACGCGCTCGCGATTCACATGGGCTCGCTGGCCGATCGCCGCAAGACGCTCGTCGTCGTGGCCGAAGGCATCGGACGCGCCGATCGGCGGAGAGGTCAGGAATTTCTGCCGTCGCTCGACACCGTCATTCGATCCGCGAATCGCGCCAACGTGTCGGTGTATCCGGTGGATCCGGCGGACGCTGCGGCCGCCGTGGCTGACGATCCCGCCGGCGCCGCGCTGCGCACGCTCGCCAGCGAGACCGACGGTCTGCTGATCGACGGCGATCTCTCCGGCGGCCTGAGCCGCGCCGCCGCCGATGCGCAGGCGTACTACCTGCTCACGTACCGCTCGATGCGACCCGACGATGGCAAGTTCCATCCGGTGCAGGTGCAGGTGAAACGACCGGGCGTTCAGCTGCGCGCGCGCAAGGGCTACTGGGCGCCGTCGCCGGACGATGCGCTGCGCGCGGAGATGCTGAAGGCGATCAACGAGCCGAAGCCGGTCGTGCCGCTCGAGCCGGCGCCGCACGCGAGCACGCTGATTCGTCCGTGGTTCGGCATGGAGCGCGGCGCGGGCGGGCGCACGCGCGTGACGTTCGTCTGGGAACCGGCGCCGCGCGTGCCGGGCGATCGCGTCCGTCACGTGCCGTCGCATCTCGTGCTCAAGGCGCTCGCGCCCGACGGTCAGGTGCTGTTCGAGGGTCCTGTCGCGCCGACGGGCGCGGGGACCGTCGACGAGCCCGGCACGACCGCCGCGCGCGTCGTGTTCGAGACGCCGCCGGGACGGCTGCGGCTGCGCATGTCGATTCAGGACGCGGCGGAGCAGCCGATGGATCAGGACGTCCGCGAGATCTCCGTCCGCGATCTGCACAGCGGCGTCGTCGTCGGCACGCCGGAGGTGCTCCGCGCGCGCACCGCGAAGGACTTCCGCGCGCTCGAAACCGGCGCGGCCGTTCCGGTCTCGGCGCGCGAGTTCAGCCGGACCGAGCGCCTGCTGATTCGTTTTCGGGCGTTTGGACCGTCGAGCGACGCGCCCGCGGTCTCCGCGCGGCTGCTCGGACGGATGGGACAGGCGATGCGCGATCTCGCCATCACGAAAGGCGACGCGGACACCTATCTGATCGATCTGCCGCTCGCCGGGCTGGCCGCGGGCGACTACATCGTCGAAGTGACGGCGAAGAGCGGCGGGAAAGAGGCGGGCGACCGCGTCAGCTTCCGGGTCACCAGTTAGTGCCGGAAAGTCGGCACGAATCGATGCCGCCGGACCGTCGGTTTCCGCAAGATACTCCAGGCCAGCGGGTTAGTCGGGCAGAGCGGCACGGCGTTTTCTTTGCTTGACCCTCGGATCCCCACATCGCCGGCGCAATGGCGATGAGATCCGGAGGCCTCATGACTGTTCAAGAGTTGGAGTTACCTGTGACCACGTCCTCGTTCGTTCGTGACCTGATGGCGGACCTGAAGGCGAAGAACCCGGGCGAGCCTGAGTTTCATCAGGCCGTCCTCGAAGTCGTCGAATCGCTCGACCTCGTGCTCGAGCGGCGGCCCGAGTACCGCAGCCACGGCATCATCGAGCGGTTCGTCGAGCCGGAACGCGTGCTGATGTTCCGCGTGCCGTGGCAGGACGACCAGGGCCGCGTGCAGGTCAATCGAGGCTTCCGCATCCAGATGAACAGCGCGATCGGTCCGTATAAAGGCGGACTTCGTTTTCATGCCTCGGTGAACCTCGGCATCCTGAAATTCCTCGCGTTCGAACAGGTCCTGAAGAACTCGCTGACGACGCTGCCGATGGGCGGCGGCAAGGGCGGATCGGATTTCGATCCGAAGGGCAAGAGCGACAACGAGGTCATGCACTTCTGTCAGAGCTTCATGACCGAGCTGGCGCGCCACATCGGGCCGGACACGGACGTGCCGGCGGGCGACATCGGCGTCGGCGGCCGCGAGATCGGGTATCTCTTCGGACAGTACAAGCGGCTCCGCAACGAATTCACGGGCGTCCTGACGGGGAAGGGCCTCAACTGGGGCGGCTCGCTGATTCGGCCCGAGGCCACGGGCTACGGCTCGGTGTACTTCGCGTCGGAGATGCTGGCCACGCGCAATGAAACGCTCAAGGGCAAAGTCTGTCTGGTGTCGGGCAGCGGCAACGTCGCGCAGTACACCGTCGAGAAGCTGAATCAACTCGGCGCCAAAGCCGTCACGCTGTCGGATTCGGACGGCTACATCTACGACGAGGCGGGCATTACGCCCGAGAAGCTCCAGTTCGTGATGGATCTCAAGAACGTCCGCCGCGGCCGCATCAAGGAGTACGCCGACAAGTTCAAGGGCGTCGTCTACGCGCCGCACGATCCGCGGCTGGACACCAACCAGCTGTGGAACCACAAGGCGCAGTGCGCGTTCCCGAGCGCGACGCAGAACGAGATCAACGCGAAGGACGCGGCGAACCTGCTGAAGAACGGCGTCTACGTCGTGTCCGAGGGCGCCAACATGCCGACCGTGCTCGCCGGCGTGCACCAGTTCCTCGACGCGAAGATCCTGTACGGGCCGGCCAAGGCGGCCAACGCCGGCGGCGTCGCGACGTCCGGCCTCGAGATGTCGCAGAACAGCATGCGCCTCTCGTGGACGCGCGAGGAAGTCGACGATCGCCTGCACAAGATCATGAAGGCGATCCACAAGAACTGCCGCGACACGGCCGAGGCGTTCGGCACGCCGGGCAACTACGTCAACGGCGCGAACATCGCCGGCTTCCTCAAGGTCGCCGACGCGATGATGGATCAGGGCCTCGTTTGATGTGATGATGTCGTGAGTGCGAGCGCCTCGTCTCTCTGACATCGCGCGGTTTCGCGTTCACGACATCCTGCTCGTCTCGAGCATGTACGACTCGTTCATCCTCGCGGAGGATGGCGAGCTGCAGGAGGTGATCCTCAAGGAGTTCCTGGACCTCAACGTCCGGCACACACCGGGGATCACCCACGTTTCCACCGCGGACGAGGCCGTCGACCTCGCCCGCGACACCTCCCGCTACAACCTCGTCATCGCCTCGACGCTGCTCGGCGACGTCACGGCCGAGCGCCTCGCGCTCCGCCTGCGCGAGGAGGGCATCGACACGCCCGTCGTCGTCCTGGCGTACGACATGCGCGAAGTCGGCCAGATGGCGGCCGGCGCGGCCGCGTCGCCGGCGTCGTCCATAGAGCGCGTGTTCCTCTGGCAGGGCGACATCCGCCTCGTGCCGGCCATCGTCAAGGACGTCGAGGACCGGCGTAACGTCGCGCACGACACCGGCGTCCTCGGCGTGCAGGCGCTGCTCGTCATCGAAGACAACGTCCGCTACTACTCGTCGTTCCTGCCGACCATCCACACCGAGCTGATGCACCACGCGCACAACCTGATGCCGGAGGGCGTGAACCTGTCGCACCGGCTGATGCGGCTGCAGGCGCAGCCGAAGGTGCTGCTGTGCCGGTCGTACGAGGAGGCGTGGGCGTACTTCGATTGCTACGAGGAGAACATCCTCGGCGTGATCTCGGACATCGAATTTCCGCGCGGCGGAAAACTGGCGGCGGACGCCGGTCTCGACTTCGCCCGGCGCGTGCGCGAGCGGCAGCCCGACGTGCCGGTGATGCTGCAGTCGAGCCGCGCGGAGAACCAGGAGCTCGCGCGATCGGTCGGCGCGTCGTTCCTGCAGAAGGGATCGCCGACGCTGCTGCAGCAGCTGCGCCGGTTCATGGCGGATCATCTCGGCTTCGGCGACTTCGTGTTCCGGCTGCCCGACGGCCGCGAGGTGAGCCGCGCGCACGATCTTCGCGAGCTCGAGGCGCAGCTCATCGCGGCGCCGGACGATTGCGTCGCGTTCCACGCCGAGCGCAATCACTTCTCGAAATGGTTCAAGGCGCGAACCGAGTTCGCGCTCGCGCACGACGTGCGGCCGCGCCGGGTCTCGGACTTCGAGACCGTCGGTCACCTGCGCAAGGAAATCCTGCGCGCGATCCGCGATCACCGCGAGCGGACGCGGCGCGGCACGGTCGTCGATTTCGATCGGACGACGTTCAATCCGCAGACGACGTTCTGCCGGATGGGCAGCGGATCGTTAGGAGGCAAGGCGCGCGGCCTGGCGTTCGTCGATCTGCTGCTGAGCGAGTCGCGTATTGCCGAGCGGTTCCGTGACGTGACGATCGGCGTGCCGCCGTCGGTCGTGCTCGGCACCGACGTGTTCGACGAGTTCCTCGAGTGGAACAGACTGCGCGAGTTCGCGCTCGACAGCACGGACGAGGCGGAGCTGGAGCGGCGGTTCGTCGAAGGCGAACTGCCGGCGGCCGTCACACGCGACCTGCAGGCGCTCGTCGAGGCGATTCCGTATCCGCTGGCGGTGCGCTCGTCGAGCCTGCTCGAGGATTCGCAGTACCAGCCGTTCGCCGGCATCTACGACACGTTCATGCTGCCGAACGATCACCGGCGCGCGGACGTCAGGCTGCGGCAACTGCTGACGGCGATCACGCGCGTCTACGCGTCGACGTTCAGCCAGGCGGCGAAGCGGTACTTCGCCGGCGGTCCGTACCGGCTCGAAGAAGAGAAGATGGCGGTCGTGCTGCAGCGGATCGTCGGCGTGACGCACGGCGCGCGGTTCTATCCCGACTTCGCCGGCGTCGCGCGGTCCTACAACTACTATCCGCTGCCGCCGATGAAATCGGAGGACGGCATCGCCGCTGTCGCGCTGGGGCTGGGCGAAGCCGTCGTCGGCGGCGACAAGTGTTTCCGGTTCTGCCCGCGCTATCCGCGCAACATCGTCCAGTTCTCGACCGTGGCCGACACGCTCGCCAACGCGCAGCTCGAGTTCTACGCGCTCGAGCTCGGGCGCAAGGACAGCACGAGCCGGTTCGTGCCCGAGCGGTTTCCGCTCAGCGCGGCGGAGGAGGACGGTCCGCTCGCGCGCGTCGGGTCGACGTACTCGAAGGAGAACGACGCCGTGTATGACGGCGTGTCGCGGCCGGGCGTGCGGCTCGTGACGTTCGCGCCGGTGCTGAAGCACGGTGTGTTTCCGCTGGCCGAGCTGCTCGACGCGCTGCTCGGGATCGCGGTGAAGGCGACGGGTGCGCCAGTAGAGATCGAGTTCGCGGTCAGCATGCCTGGCCGGGGCGCGCCGGCGGAGTTCGGCATCCTGCAGCTGCGGCCGCTCGCGCGGATTCGCGAGTCGCAGGATGCGCCGCTCGCGAAGGTGGACCGTGCGACGCTGATCTGCGAGAGCGCGAGCGTCCTCGGTCACGGGACGATTGATGATGTGCGCGATGTCGTCGTCGTGGACATGCACCGGTTCGATCGCACGAAGGCGCGCGAGGTCGCGCAGATCGTCGCGCAGTTCAATCAGAAGCTCGTCGCCGCGCGGCGGCCGTATGTCTTGATCGGCGTCGGCCGGTGGGGATCGGCGGATCCGCTGCTCGGCGTGCCCGTGACGTGGGATCAGATTGCGGGCGCGCGGGCGATTGTCGAGGCCGGCTTCGCGGACATTCGCGTGACGCCGTCGCAGGGCAGTCACTTCTTCCAGAATCTGTCCGCGGGCAACGTCGGCTACTTCACCGTCAATCCGGATGCGGGCGACGGCTTCGTCGACTGGGCGTGGCTCGCGGCGCAGCCCGCGGTCGAGCAGAAGGAGTGCGTGCGGCACCTGCGTTTTGA
>JAIQFX010000105.1 GCA_020073005.1 Terriglobia bacterium
TCTCCAAGCAGTACCTGGGCGTCTTCGTGCTGATGTTCGTCTCGCTCGTCGGGATCTTCTACATCTCGACGTTCATCGATCTGGCCGACAAGCTGTTCCGCGGCGCGGCGACGACGGGCATGCTCATGCGGTACTTCTACTTCGCGACGCCGCAGTTCGTGTACTACATCATCCCGCTGGCCGCGCTGCTGGCGACGCTGGTGACGGTCGGGCTGCTGACGAAGAACAGCGAGCTGATCGTCATGCGCGCCTGCGGCGTCAGCCTCTATCGCTCGTCGGTCCCGCTGCTGCTCTTCGCGATCATGTTCAGCGGCGCGCTGTTCGAGCTGCAGGAGCGCGTGCTCGCCGAGTCGAACCTCGAGGCGTCGCGCCTGAACGGCATCATCCGCGGGTATCCCATGAAGGAGTTCGGCGTGCTCAATCGCCGATGGGTCGTGGGCACGCGCGGCGACATCTACAACTACGAATTCTTCGATCCGCGTCTCAATCTGTTCAAGGAACTGCGGCAGTACCACATCGACGAAGCGACGTGGAGCGTGGATGCGCTGACGTACGCGAAGGAGACGGCGCTGACCGGCGGCGCGACCGCCGGCGGCGCGACCGTTCCCTGGACGGCGCGTCAAGGGTGGCGGCGCGAGTTCTCTCCGGGCCCGGCCGGGGACCGCGCGCAGCATCTCCGCACGACGTACACGCCGTTTGCCGAGCAGGCGGTACGTGGCGCAACTGCAGACCAGCGGCTATCACGTCGTGCCCTACATCGTGCAACTGCAGCGCAAGGTGGCGTTTCCCTTCGTGACGTTGATCATGACGCTGCTGGCCGTGCCCTTCGCAGTTACCACTGGACGGCGTGGCGCCTTGTACGGCATCGGCATCGGGATCGTGCTCGCCATCGTCTACTGGACGACGCTCAGCGTCTTCGGCGCGCTCGGCGCCGGCGGCTGGGTTTCTCCGGTGCTGGCGGCCTGGGCGCCGAATCTGCTGTTTGGCGCCGCCGCGGTCTACATGATTCTGACGGCGAGGACGTAGAGGGAGAGACGTCGCGCTCAGTGCTGCAGCGCGACGCGCTCGAGCCACAGACGGCCCGACGTTCCCGGCTTCGTGTTCGTCATGTCGATGGCGAACAGCAGCGCGCGGATGCGATCGAGCGGCGGCTTGGACGTGTGGGTCGCGCCGACCGGCAGGAAGTCGTCGAAGTACACCGTGCGCTCCTGATCGAACGTGTCGACGTACACCGATCGCTGCCAGCGTTCGTTGCTCACGTCGCCCACGCCGCCCCGCAATTGAACGGCCACGCGCATCGGACGCTCGGCTCGGACGGTGAACGTCACTCGATCGTGCGACGCGGCGCCGTCGGGCAGATCGCGGACGAGCGTGACGACTTGTCCGGCGGGCGCGCCGCCCGCCAGTCCGAAGCGCATGCGCAGCTCCATGCCGCCAATGGCAGACGCCGCTTCGACGACCGCGAGCGAGGTCGAATCGTGTTCCGCGCCCCAGCCGCGGATCGACGCGCCGTCGAAGAGCGGCTGACTGGCGGTCGCCGCCGGCCGGGCCGGCGCGCGCGCGGGCGTCGCAAGGTCGCGGACGTACACGGGATTGCTGCGAATCCAGGAGACCGGCTCCACGCGGCCGGTCGAACGGATCTCCACCCAATAGACGCCGGGGCCCTCCTCCGCCGCCACCGTGAAGTCCTGCTCGTGATGCTCGGCGCTGAGGACTTTCGCGCCGTTCCACACGGTCGTCGTGAATCCGGCCGGCGCATTGCTGCGCACGTGCAGTGACACGGGACCGCCGGCGCCCAGCTCGTCACCCTCGTGCACGGTACCGAGCCGGTTGGTGGCCGTGAATTCGAACGACGCCGGCGTCGCGATGCCGTCGATCGCCGAGTAGAGATGACCGCCGCGCAACGCTCTGACCAGCGCGCGCGCGTCAGCCGCGGCGTCGCCCGACAGCGGCCGCTCCAGCGCGACGTGCACGGACATCGTCCGGAACGCGGACTCGTAGCCGGGGACCGCGAGGACGTACTGGTTCTCGGCCGGATCGCCGCGCAGCGCGAGCTTCGCGTGCGCGTCGGCGCCCGCCAGCATCACGATTCGCCGCCGTTCCGCCTGCGCGGCCCACGCCTCGACCACGCTGCTCGATTGAATGAGGCTGGCGATCGTTTCCGCCGGGCGAAATGGATAGTCGACGAGCGCGGTTCCGAGGCGCCGCCGCGCGCCCCACCGCGTCGGGAGTCCCGCCGGCGTCGACGCGGCCCTGGCCTGCTGGACCCACTGGCGCCAGACCGTATCGAGATTCACCATCTCGATGGCGTCGAAGGGCGCCGTCCAGTCGCGCCATCGGAGCTGCGGTTTCGGCGAATCCGGGTGCGCCGCCACGCCGAAGCCGCCGAGCCGGCGCACGTCTTCCACGACGTCGCGCGCTTCTCCGCCGAGCGGATACGGCGCCGCCGGCATATCGATCGCGATGTAGTGGCCCCCGTTCGTGCTGATCTCGACGGCGTCGAGACACAGAACGCCGGCGCGATACTCCGGCGCGTCGGGCAGCCGCGTCGCGTCGCCATGATCGGTGAAGACGAGGAACTTCAGGCCGGCGCGCGCCGCCGCCTGCGCGATTTCATCCGGGCTGCTCAGGCCGTCGGATCGATTGCTGTGGACGTGAAGGATGCCGGGAATGGTGCCGTCGGTCGACGCCGGAAGCTGCTGCCGGCGCGGGGGGACCGTGGCGGCGATGAAAACAGCGACGGCGGCCAACAGGGCCGCCGTCACAAGAACCAGCTTCTTCACGAATCGGATCAGAGACCCGCGCGGGACCGGAGGGCGGCCGCTTTGTCGGTCCGCTCCCAGGTGAATTCAGGTTCGGTCCTGCCGAAGTGGCCGAACGCCGCCGTCTTCTTGTAGATCGGACGGCGCAGGTCGAGCTCTTCCATGATGCCGCGCGGCGTCAGCTTGAAGTGCTCGCGGACGAGCTCCGTGATCTTCTCTTCGGGAATCCGTCCCGTGTCTTCGGTGTGGACCATGACCGACACCGGATCCGCGACGCCGATCGCGTACGCGAGCTGGACGAGCGCGCGCTCCGCGATGCCGGCGGCGACGACGTTCTTCGCGATGTAGCGCGCCATGTAGCAGGCCGAGCGATCGACCTTCGTCGGATCCTTGCCGGAGAACGCGCCGCCGCCGTGCGGCGCGGCGCCGCCGTAGGTGTCGACGATGATCTTGCGGCCGGTGACGCCGGCGTCGCCGTGCGGTCCGCCGACGACGAAGCGGCCGGTCGGATTCACGTAGACCTTGGTGTTCTTGTCCATCAACTCGGCGGGAATCGAGCGGTTGATGATCTTCTCGACGATGTCTTCGCGCATCGTCTCGTTGGTGACGAGCGGGCTGTGCTGGCTCGAGACGACGACGGCATCCACGCGGAGCGGCCGGTTGCCGTCGTATTCGACGGTCACCTGCGACTTGCCATCGGGCCGGAGGTACTCGAGGACGCCGTCACGCCGCGCGCAGGACAAGCCTTTGACGAGCTTGTGCGCCAGCATGATCGGCAGCGGCATCAGCTGTTCCGTCTCCGTGCAGGCGAATCCGAACATCAGGCCCTGATCGCCGGCGCCGCCCGTGTCGACGCCCATCGCGATGTCGGGCGACTGGCTGTGGATCGACGACAGCACGGCGCAGGTCTCGGCGTCGAAGCCGAACTTGCCGCGGTTGTAGCCGACCTCTTTGATCGTCGAGCGCACGACTTCCTGGAAATCGACGTACGCGCTGGTCGTGATCTCGCCGGCGACGATCGCCAGGCCCGTCGTGACGAGGGTCTCGCACGCGACGCGGCTCACCGGATCCTGCGTGATGATGGCGTCGAGAATGGAATCGGAAATCTGGTCCGCGATCTTGTCCGGATGCCCTTCGGTGACCGATTCAGACGTGAAAAGATGCCGTCCCTTACGGCTCATGCCGTGCTCCTTCGCTGGAAAAAAGATGACGTCTGGAAACGAGTCAGTTTAGCAGAATCAGGCCCGGGGGTGGAAGCGGTCGTAGACGCTTCGCAGGCGCGCCTCGAGCACGTGCGTGTAGATCTGCGTCGTCGAGAGATCGGAATGCCCGAGCATGAGCTGAATCGAACGGAGATCGGCGCCGCGTTCCAGCAGATGCGTGGCGAACGAGTGGCGCAGGACGTGCGGGCTGAGCGCGCGGGGCAGGTTCGCGCGCCGTCCGTGCTGCTTGAGGATCTTCCAGAAGCCGACGCGGCTCAGCGGGCCGCCGCGCGCGTTGAGAAACAGCCGCGGCGACGATCGACCTTTCAGGAGGGTGCGGCGCGCGGTCGACTGGTAACGCCCGATCCAGTCGCTCGCCTGCTCGCCGATCGGCACGAGCCGCTCCTTGCTGCCCTTCCCGATGCACGTCAGATAGTGCTCGTCGAGATGCAGATCCGCGAGCCGCACGCCGACGAGCTCGCTCACGCGCAGACCGGTGGCGTAGAGCAGCTCGATCATCGCGCGATCGCGAAGGCCGGCCGGCGTCGACACGTCGGGCTGCGCCAGCAGCGTGTCGACTTCGTCGAGCGACAGGAATTTCGGCAGCGCCGGCCAGGCGCGAGGCGGGCGCAGGTCGTCGGCCGGACTGTGATCGAGACGACGGTCGAGGACGAGGAACCGGAAGAACCCGCGGACGGCCGCCACCGCGCGCGCCACGGACCGCGGCGAGAGGCCGCGCGCCATCTGTCCGCGAACGAACGCTTCGAGCGCGTGACGGTCGAGGGCCTCGGGCGTCCGATTCCTGCCGGCCGCGTACGCCGCCAGCGCGGCGAGATCGCGCGCGTAGCTTTCGAGCGTGTGCTCGGCGAGGCGCCGCTCCACCCGCAGATGATCCAGATAAGCGTCGATCACGATGGCCGTCCGCGCGTAGTCATGCTACCATCCCCGGTTTGTTCCAGAGGTTGTGCCCGCATGCCTGTGCGTTCGAAGTGGCAATCGCTTCCCACCGAGCAGATTAACCCCGCGACGCTCGCGATCGACAAGCTCTCCCCGGCCGACATCGTCGAAGGGATGCTGAACGAGGACCGCAAGATGCTGGCGGCCGTCCAGCGCGAAAAAGATCGGATCGCCGTCGGCGTCGAGATCATCACACAGGCCCTGCGGAAGCACGGGCGGATCATCTTCGTCGGCGCCGGCACCAGCGGCCGCCTGGGCGTGCTCGAGTCCGCCGAGATGCCGCCGACCTTCGGCACGAGCCCGGATCTGGTGCAGGCGATCATGGCCGGCGGCAAGGGCGCGCTCCTGCGCGCGCGCGAGGGCGTCGAAGACAACTACGAAGAAGGCGCCCGCTCGATCAACCGGCTGCGTCCGACGAAGAAGGACGTCGTGATCGGCGTCTCCGCCAGCGGCATGACGCAGTTCGTGCGCGGAGCGCTGACGCGCGCCCGTCGCGCCAACTCGAAAATCATCTTCGTGACCTGCGATCCCCGCACTGAACTGCAGACGTTCGTCGACCTGACCATCGCGCCGGCGGTCGGCCCCGAAGTGATCGCCGGCTCGACGCGGCTCAAGGCCGGCACGGCCACCAAGCTCGTGCTCAACATGCTGACGACGGCCGCCATGATTCGCACCGGCAAGACGTACGGCAACCTGATGGTCGACGTCCAGACGGGATCCGAGAAACTTCGCGATCGCGCGCGGCGCATCATCGGCATCGTCACGGGACTCGAGTACGACGCGGCCGACGAGCTGCTCCAGCGGGCGCGGTGGAACGTCAAGGCGGCGATCGTGATGCAGAAGAGCGGGCTCACCTACTCCCGCGCGCTCTCGCGGCTGCGCGGCGCCCACGACTTCGTCCGCGACGCGATCGGCGAAGACGTCGAAGCGCGGCTGCGCGAGCTCCTCGAAGTCGGCTAGCGGCGTCCCGATCGATCCAGATCTCCGCGCGCGGGTGCAGCTGCAGCAGCGAGGCGGGCAGCCTCGTCGTCACCGGGCCTTCGACGAGCTGGTGAACGGCTGCGGCCTTGCTCTCGCCAGTGGCGATCAACACCACGCGCCTCGCCTCCAGAATCGTCGCCATCCCGACCGAGATCGCTTCCCGCGGCACGGCGCTCACGCGGTCACCGAACAGCGGCGCGTTTGCGCGCCGTGTCTTCAGGCTCAGGCGAGCGCGGTGCGTGCGCGCGATCAGCGCGGACGCGGGCTCGTTGAAGCCGACGTGGCCGTTGAGCCCAAGACCGAGGATCTGAAGATCGATGCCGCCCGCCCTGGCAATCGCGCGCTCGTAGCGCGCGCACTCGCGCTCGACGTCCCGCGCGCCGCCGCGTGGCGCGTCGACGCGCGCCTTCGGCACATTGATGCGATCGAAGAAGTGCCGGCGCATGAACGCGCGGTAGCTTCCCGCGTGCTTCGCGGTGACGCCGACGAACTCGTCGAGATTGAAGGCGCGCGCGCGCCGGAAGTCGGCGCGGCCGGCCCGGTGCAGTCTGGCCAGCTCGTCGTAGAGCGGGATCGGCGTCCGGCCGGCCGGGAGTCCGAGAACGAGGCGCGGATTCGATCGAAGCGCGCGCGCGACGTCCGCAGCCAGGGTGTTCGCCAGCGCAGTCGCGGTGTGAAAGACACGGACGACCATCTACTTGTACCTGGGCACGTGCGCGCCGCCGCGAGCTTCGGCGAGCGCGAGCCAGACGGCGCCGGCAGCCGGCTCATGGTCGAGCAGGCGGACCTGACATCGTGGGGCGACTTCGATCAGGCGTCGCGGCAGCTCTTCCGCCAGCCACGGGACGACGGGGAAAACGCCACCGGCCAGGAAGAACGTGAACGCGTCGCCGCGCATCTCGAGCCGCGAGGCGACCGAGCGCGCCGCAAGCAGCAGCTCGTCGGCGGCGCCTTCGAGAATCCGCGTCGCGACCGCGTCACCCGACGCGGCCGCCTGCTGCACGATGGGACCGAGCGCCGCCACGCGCTGGCGCGGTTCGTCGCGGTCGTACACGAAGCGCGGCAGGCGCGAGACGTCCTCGGCGCCGAAATGCGCGAGGATGCCTTCGGTCAACCGCGTGGCCGGACCGCGGCCGTCAGCCGCGCGCATCACCGCCGCGACAGCTTCCCGCCCGATCCAGTAGCCGCTGCCCTCGTCGCCGATCATGTGACCCCATCCGCCCGCGCGCGCCGCCTCACCCGCCGCGTTGCGGCCGTACGCGATCGCGCCCGTCCCGGCGATGATGACGATGCCCGCCGCGTCGCCGGCGCCGGCCACCAGCGCGATGAGCGCGTCGTTGACGACGAGCACGCGAGCCTGAGACGCGATCCGCCGCATGATGGCGCGCACGGTCCGCATCTCGTCGCCGCGATCGACGCCTGCGATCCCGAGACAGATCGCCGCTGGGACGACGCCGCGGTCGCCGATGGCCGCCTCCATCACCTCGTGCAGCACCTTCTCGACCGCGAGCTCGCCTGACGTATGCAGGTTGGCGCCCGGACCGCGCGCCTCTGAGATCACGACGCCGCGCTCGTCCGCGAGGAGACAGACGGTCTTCGTTCCGCCGGCGTCGATGCCGAGCACGTGCATACGCTGCGATTATTACTCGCGGCCGGTCTTCCAATCTATGTATGCTACGCACCGTGCGGGCGTGTCTGCTTCTTCACTTCAGCCTTCTGCCTTCTCCCTTCTAACGTCCCATGGGCTTCTCAGCCATCGACTACGCCGTGCTCGCGGCGTACCTGATCGGCATCACGATCTTCGGCAGCCGTTTCCGGCGATCTCACCACTCGGTTCAGGATTACTTCCTCGGCGGCCGCGACACTTCGTGGATCGTGATCAGCGTGTCGATCGTCGCGACGGAAACGAGCACGCTCACGCTGATCGGCGTGCCTGCACTCGCCTACACGGTGTACCCGCGCGCCGAGCAGGGCGGCAACTTCACCTATCTCCAGGTCGTCGCCGGCTACATCGTCGCGCGCTTCGTGATCAGTCTGCTTTTCATCCCCGCGTACTTTCAGGGCGAGATGCTGACCGCGTACGCGCTGCTCGACCGGCGGTTCGGCGCGCGCGCGCGGCATGTCGCCGCGTCGCTGTTTCTCGTCATGCGCGCGCTGGCGGAGGGCGTGCGCGTCTTCGCCGCCTCGCTCGTCCTCGCCGCCGTGCTCGGTGCGAGCTTGCCTGGGCTGCCGCATCTCTGGTTGTGGTCGATCGTCATCGTCGGCGTCCTGACGCTCGTGTATACCTACGAGGGCGGCATCGCCGCCGTCATCTGGACTGACCTCGTGCAGCTCGTGATCTATGTGGGCGGGTCCCTGCTCGCCGCGTACATGCTGGTGCACGCGATGCCCGGCGGATGGACCGCCATCGTCGACGACGCGCGCGCGGCCGGCAAACTCCAGTTCATCTCGTGGTCGTGGGACGTCACCGTACCGTTCACGTTCTGGGCGGGACTCGTCGGAGGATGCTTTCTGACGATGGCGTCGCACGGCACGGATCAGCTGCTGGTCCAGCGTCTGCTGACGTGCCGGAATCAGCGCGAGAGCCAGCTGGCGCTCATCCTCTCGGGCTTCGTCGTCTTCGCGCAGTTCGTGTTGTTCCTCGGCATCGGGATGATGCTGCATGCGTACTACGCGGGCCATCCGCTGCCGCCGATGGCCAGCAACGACGAAATCTTTCCGGCATTCATCGTCCGCAGCCTGCCGCACGGCGTCGCCGGCCTCGTCATCGCCGCAATCTTCGCCGCCGCGATGTCGAACCTGAGCGGGTCGCTCAACTCGCTCGCGTCGACGACGGTCCTGGACTTCTACCAGCCGCTCACCGGCCGCCGCCTCGACGACGCCGGACTTCTGGGGCTCTCGCGCTGGCTCACGGCGGCATGGGGCCTGGTGCTGATCGCGATCGCGGTTCTCGCACGCGACTGGGGATCGGTGTTTACCGCCGGTCTGACGATCGCGTCGATCGTGTACGGCCCGATGCTCGGCGCGTTCCTTCTCGGAGTGCTGACGACGCGCGCGACCGAGCGCGGGGTCATCGCGGGCATCGGCGTGTCGCTCGCCGTCATGATCGCCGTGCGGCTGTTCACGCCGCTGGCCTGGACCTGGTATGTGCTGGCCGGCGCGCTGATCTGTATGTCCGTTGGATGGATGGCGAGTCGCCGTGAGTAGCACCGCTGGCTCGACGGGCGCTATCGACGCCGCGCGCGCAGTAATCAGTGAGGCGATCGGCGCCCGCGTCTTCCCTGCTGCGACAGTGGAGGTCGGCGGCCGCGCGGGCGCGCTCTGGAGCGAGGCGTTCGGCACGCGGACCTTCGACAGCGACGTCCCCGTCACCCTGAGCACGCCGTTCGATCTCGCGTCGCTGACGAAAGTGATCGCGACCACGACGGTCATGATGTCGCTCGTCGAGGACGGCCGCGTGCGGTTCGATGAGCGGCTGTCGACGATCTTCAAGGAGTGGACCGGCGCCGATCGCGCGGACGTCACCGTGCGCGACCTCCTCGAGCACGCGTCGGGGCTGCCGGCCCGCCTTGTCGACGCGCCGCCGGCGAGCCGCCGGGAGTTCGAGCACGACATCTGCACGACGCGGCTTGAATATCCGCCGCGCTCGAAGTCGATTTACAGCGACCTCGGGTTCATCCTGCTGGGATTCCTGGCCGCCGATCGATCCGGCGCATCGCTCGCGGCGCGGTTCGACGAGATCTGGGTCCGGCTGAAGCCGGACACCACGCCTCAAGTACGTGGCGTCCGCCTTCAGGCGGACCTGACGTTTGCCGTCCAGCCGTCTCTGCGCGCTCTGGCCGCGCCGACGCTGCCCGAGCCCGCGGATCCGCGGCGCGGCCGAATGCTCGTGGGCGAGGCGCACGACGATTACGCGGCTGCGCTCGGCGGCGTCGCCGGTCATGCCGGACTCTTCGGATCGGCGCCGGACGTCGGCGCGTTCGCCCGCGTGATGCTGCGAGCGGAGCGCGGCGAGGCCGGAATACCACCGCCCTTCACTCCCGGAATCGTGCGCGTGTTCCTCACGAAGAGCGCGGTGCCCGGAAGCTCGCGCGCGTTGGGCTGGGACGGGATGCTGTCGACCTCGTCGTGTGGCGCACGCATGTCGGCGTCAGCGTTCGGGCACGTGGGATTCACGGGCACGTCGCTGTGGATCGATCCGGAGCGCGATCGGTACTTCGTGCTGCTCACCAACCGCGCGTGCGGCGGCGGAACGCGCGATCAGATGCGGACCGTCAGGCGATCGTTCCACGATGCGCTAGGTGATCTGTGACTCTCACCCCGGTCGATTGGCTTGTGATCGCGGCCTACTTCGCGCTGAACCTCGCCATCGGCGTCTACTACGCTCGCCGCGCGCGCGGCAGTACGGCGGAGTTCTTCCTCTCCGGCCGCAACGTGCCCTGGTGGCTGGCCGGCACGTCGATGGTCGCGACGACCTTCGCCGCCGACACGCCGCTCGTCGTCACCGGCATGGTGGCGCGCAACGGCATCGCCGGCAACTGGTTGTGGTGGAACATGGCGGCGAGCGGCATGTTGACGGTCTTCGTCTACGCGCGGCTCTGGCGTCGCGCGGGCGTCATGACCGACGTGGAGTTCGCCGAGTTGCGCTACTCGGGGAAGCCCGCGGCCTTCCTCCGCGGCTTTCGCGCGCTCTACCTCGGCATCCCGATCAACTGCATCATCATCGGCTGGGTGAATCTCGCGATGATGAAGATTCTCCAAGTCACGCTGGGTCTCGACGCGACCGGCGCGCTCTGGGCGCTGCTCGCAATGCTGATCTTCACCGCGTTCTACACGTCGCTCGCGGGCTTGTGGGGCGTGCTGGTCACCGACCTCGTCCAGTTCGCGCTGAAGATGGGAATGGTCGTCGCGCTGGCGTTCTTCTCCGTTCGTGCCGTCGGTGGACTCGCGGCGCTCAAGATCAAAGTTGCCGCGCTCGACGCGGCAGCCGGCGCGGGCTCGCGCCTGTCCTTCTTTCCGTCCGCGGATTCGGCCTGGATGCCGGCGATCACGCTCTTCGTCTATCTCGGCGTGAACTGGTGGGCCAGCTGGTATCCCGGGGCGGAGCCCGGCGGCGGCGGCTACGTCGCGCAGCGGATCTTCTCGGCGAAAGACGAGCGCCACGGGCTGTTCGCCACGCTCTGGTTCAACATCGCGCACTACGCGGTGCGGCCGTGGCCATGGATTCTGACGGCGCTCGCGTCGATCGTCTTGTACCCGACGCTCGTGGACAAGGAATCCGGCTACGTCCGGACGCTGATGGATCCCCAGGTCTTTCCGCCGGCGCTGCGCGGCATCATGCTCGCCGCGTTCGCGGCCGCCTACATGTCGACGATCGGCACGCAGCTCAACTGGGGCGCCTCGTACGTCGTCAACGACTGCTATCGCCGGTTTCTCCGGCGCCGCGCGCGCGAGAGCGAGTACGTCGTCGTGTCGCAGCTCGTGACCATCGGCCTCATGGTCGTATCGATCTACGTCACGCTCCACCTCGCCTCGATCGAGCAGGCGTGGAAATTGCTGATCGTCACCGGCGCGGGCACGGGCACGGTGCTTCTCCTGCGCTGGTTCTGGTGGCGCATCAACGCATGGTCCGAGGTGTCCGCGATGGCGGTGGCGGCGGCCGTCTCGCTGTTTCTGCAACTCGTGCTCAAGTGGGACGGCGATCAGCCGCGCGACTTCGCGCACATCATGATCGTGACGGTCTCGGTGACGACCGTGGCGTGGTTGGCGGTCACGTGGCTCACGGCGCCCGAACCGCCGGCGACGTTGCAGGCGTTCTACGCGCGCGTGCGGCCGCACGGGCCGGGCTGGGCGCCCATTGCGATCGGCGCGGGCGTGACGCCGGCACCGGGCTCGCTCGGTCGCGAGCTTCTCAACGCGCTGCTCGGCTGTGTGCTGATTTGCGCGGCGCTCTTCGGCGTCGGAGAAATTCTGCTGCGAAGTGTCGCTGTCGGTCTTGGCCTATTGGCCGTCTCGGCCGCCGCTGCCGTGGCAATTGCGCGCAATCTCGACCATCAGAAGATCTGAACGCGCGCTCGGCCAAGACCGCCGCTACGGCGTCCTAACCTCAAAACCGGCCGCGTGGCGTACCGGGACCCAAGCCTCTGCCGCCGGGACCGTTCGGATTTCCAGGCCCGCGGCCGCGTTGTCCGCCAAGCGGACCCTGGCCGCCTGGAGGCTGTCCCTGGCCGCCGCGTCCAGTCTGACCGGGCACGCCGGTGCCGGGCACTCCGGCTCCTGGCTGCTGCACAGCCGCAAGATGAATGAACGCCCACTCGTTGTAGTGGCTGCGTCCGTTGTAGAGGCGAATCGATTGATCTTTACTCTTGCTCGTCACGCCGCTGATGCCCGACACCGCCACCTGTCCGCCGGGGCCGGGGCCGCCTCGTCCTGGGCCCGGGTTCTGGGACCCGGCACCCGGCGCCGCCTGCGGCGATGCTGTGGCGCCTCGCCCGCCCGGCGCTCCGCTCCCCTGCGGGCCGGCCGCGCCGCCGGGCACGCTTGCTCCGGCCGGGATGATCGCGAAGTCGTCGTTAGTGATCGGGTCTTTGAACTTCTTGCGAAGGAACCGCTGCTCGACGAGGACGTCGACGTTGGGGGGATAGGCGTTGGCGAACTTCCGTTGAAACAGGCCGATGGCGTGCGCGTACTGAAGCCCTCGAAAGACGAGCTCCTCTTCCTTCTCACGCTGGGCCGTCTGCTTCCAGACCGGCATTGCAACGGTGAGCATCACGGCCATGATGCTCAAGGCGATGAGCAACGCGGCCATCGCGTAGCCGTGCTGCCGACCCGCTTGACCCGGTAAGTTCATGGGACCTAAGATGTTTATCGTCTTCATGCTATCACGCTCTCGCCGCGCGATCCTGCTGGCGGCCCTGCTCATTTCGCCCATTTGGATCGGCGCGTGCGAGAAGGTCCCGCTCCTCGCGCCGTCGGGCTCGACCCTGACGCTGACCGCCTCCGCCACGGCGCTGCCCTTGAACGGGACGACCCAGCTCATCGCCCAACTCATCGAGCCCGCAGGCACGCCGCCGCACAGCGGCACGGCCGTGTCCTTTACGACGACGCTCGGCTCGATTGAGCCGGCGGACGCGAGCACGGACACGTCCGGCCGCGCCGTCGTGACGTTCAAGGCAGGCACCACCAACGGTACGGCGACCATTTCAGCCATCTCCGGCGGGGTGAGCGCGACCGG
>JAIQFX010000020.1 GCA_020073005.1 Terriglobia bacterium
GGCATTTTTCCCTGCCGGATTGCCGAAGTACCGGCTCGCCCGGCTACAATCAGCTGATTAGCGACTGATTCCTTTTGGCGTCGTCTTTGCTATCGGAGGGCCTCCATGACACGACTACTGACCGTTACCGCCGCCATCCTTGCGTCCGTTTTCCTTTATTCAACGTCCGCCGCCGCGCAGGACAAGGTCACGATCGGCACCGGCCTGATCAGTTCGCAGAAGTGCATCCTCTGCCACTCGATCGGCGAGCGCGGCAATAAGAAAGGTCCGCTCGACGGCATCGCCAAGAAACTGAAGCCGGAAGAGATCCGCCAGTGGCTGACCAACCCGGAGGAAATGCGGGCGAAGGCCAAGGCGACCCGGACCCCGGCCATGAAGGATCCGAAGCTGACGCCGGAGCAGCTGGACGCGCTCGTCACCTATCTCGAAACACTCAAATGACGGCGGATTTCGACCGCCGGGCCTTTCTCGACGGCCTGCTCGCGGTGGGGTTCGTCTCCACCGCGGCGGCGATGGCCTACCCGGTGGCGCGGTACCTCGTGCCGCCGGTGAGCGGTGAGCCGGAGACCGCGAGCGCGGTCGCCGCGAAGGCCAGCGAGCTCAAGCCGAACTCGGGGAAGGTCTTCAAGTTCGGCAACCGGCCGGGCATCGTCGTGCGCACGCCCGAAGGCGAACTGGTGGCGTTCAGCGCCGTGTGCACGCACCTCGACTGCACGGTGCAATTCAAGGCGGACACGTCGCAGCTCTGGTGCGCGTGCCACAACGGCACGTACGACCTGGGCGGCAACGTGGTGTCCGGCCCGCCGCCGCGCGGCCTCGAGAAGTTCGCCGTCAACGTGCGCGGCGAAGGCGCCGACGCGGAGATCGTCGTCTCTCGGGCGTGACCGCCATGCTGCAAAAGACCATCGACTGGCTGGACGAACGCGTCGACCTGAGCGAGATCCGGCATTTCGTCGCCGAGAAGGGCGTCCCGGTTCACACGCAGAAGGTCTGGTACTACCTCGGCGGCATGACGCTGTTCCTGTTCGGCGTCCAGGTCGCGACGGGCATCCTGCTCCTCCTTTATTACAGGCCGAGCGCCGCGGAAGCCTACGAGAGCGTCCAGTTCATCGTCACGAAGGTCGAGTTCGGCTGGCTGATTCGCAACATCCACAGCTGGTCGGCGAATCTGCTGGTCGCCCTGGCCTTCGCGCATTTCTTCAGCGTGTTCTTCCTCAAGTCGTACCGCAAGCCGCGCGAGCTGACGTGGCTGTCCGGCATCCTGCTGCTCTTCCTGATGCTGGGCTTCGGCTTCAGCGGGTATCTCTTGCCGTGGAACGAGCTGTCGTTCTTCGCGACGAAGGTCGGCACGGGCAGCGCGGGCGCGATGCCGATCATGGGCCACTTCCTGCTGCGGCTGCTGCGCGGCGGCGACGATGTCACGGGCGCGACGTTGTCGCGCTTCTACGGATTGCACGTCGCGATTCTGCCGGCGATGGCGACGGCGCTCGTCGCCGGACATCTGCTGCTGGTCCAGCGTCAGGGCATGAGCGTGCCGCTGTCGATCGAAAAAAAGCTGAAGCCGGGCGAGAAACTGCCGCAGATGCCGTTCTTCCCGAACTACATCATGCGCGACGTGCTCGCGTGGTACGTCCTGATCGCCGTCCTCGCGGCGCTCGCGGCGTTCTATCCGTGGGAGCTCGGCAACAAGGCGGATCCGTTCGCCGTCGTGCCGCCCGGCATCCGGCCCGAGTGGTACTTCCTCGCGGTGTTCTACACGCTGAAACTGATTCCGAGCCACATCCTGGGATTCGAGGGCGAGAAGATCGGCGTGATCGCGTTCGGCATCGTGGCGCTGTTCCTGGTCGTCGTGCCGTTCCTGGATCGGAAGTCGCTCAGAGGCGAGCGCAGTCCGGTGTTCACCGTGCTCGCCGTGCTGGGGCTCGTGTATCTCGTGACGTTCACCATCATCGGTCACTACGCGAAGTAGGCCTGATATGAGACGCGGTCTCTGCGTTCAGTTTCTCGTCGCGCTGGTTCTGGTCGCGGCGCGCGCGTCCGCGCAGCCCGCGAATTCGTGCCTGACGTGTCACGCGACGCAGCAGGACGCGCGCATCGCGTCGCCCGCCGCGCTCTTCTCGCAGCAGGACGTCCACCGCGAGCGCGGCTTCGCGTGCGCGGACTGCCACGGCGGCAACCCGGCCGCGACCGCCAAGGCGCAGGCGCACGACGCCGCGAAGGGCTACAAAGGCAAGCCGACCGGACCGCAGATCATCGCGACGTGCGCGCGCTGCCACAGCGACGCCGAGCTGATGCGCCGCTTCGCGCCCAAGCAGCGCGTCGACCAGGCGACCGAGTACGCGACGAGCGTGCACGGCAAGCGCCTCGCGTCGGGCGACACCAACGTCGCGACGTGCGTCAGCTGCCACGGCGCCCACGGCATCCGCCTCGTGTCGGACGCCAAGTCGCCCGTGTTCCCCACCAACGTCGCCACGACGTGCGCGAACTGCCACGCGGACGCGAAGCGCATGGCGGGCTACAAGCTGCCGGACGGCTCGCCGCTGCCCACGCATCAGCTCGCCGACTATCAGACGAGCGTGCACTACAACGCGCTGACCAAGGGCAACGATCTGTCGGCGCCGACGTGCAACGACTGCCACGGGAATCACGGCGCGGTGCCGCCGGGCGTCGGCGCGATCGCGAACGTGTGCGGCTCGTGCCACGCCGTCTTCGCCGAGAAATTCGCGACGAGCGTGCACAAGCAGATCTTCGACAAGGGCTGCGTCGAGTGCCACAGCAACCACGCCGTGCAGAAGCCGTCGGACGCGATGCTCGGCGTGACCGGCAAGGGCATCTGCCAGCCCTGCCACACGGCCGAGGACAAAGGCGACAAGGGCGCCGCGGCCGCCGAAACGATGCGGACCGAGTTCGAGCAGCTCAAGGCCGCCATCGACACGTCGCACGCGCTGATCGCGCGCGTCAAGAACGCGGGCATCGAAGTCAGCGATCAGGAGCTGGCGCTGCGCGAGGCCGCCACGAAGCTGACGCTCGCCCACACGGAAATGCACGCGTTCGAACCGACGCTGGTCGCGCCCATCATCGCGGACGGCACGAAGATCGCCGCGGCCGTCGACGTGGCGGGCCAGAAGGGCGTCAGCGAGCTGGAGTTCCGCCGCCGCGGTCTCGCGTGGTCGCTCGCCGCGATCGTGCTCGTCGTCGTGGGGCTGGCGTTGAAGGTCAGGCAGATCGATCAACGACGTCAGAAGTCTGACGTGTGAAGGCTGAAGTGGTCGCTCGGTATGGACGACCGCCTTTCGCGCCTCGAATCCACCGTCCGCCGGCTTGAAGAGCGCCTCGCCTCGCTCGAACGCGAGCGCGGCGCCTACGTCGCCGGCGCCCCCGGAGCAGTCGAGCCGCCCGCCGACGAAGAAGAGGCGGCCCCGCGCCTCGCGCGCGACGAGTTCGTCACCATCCTCTCGTACATCGGCCGCACGCTCGTCGCGCTGGGCGGCGCGTACCTGCTGCGGGCGCTCACGGACTCCGCGATCCTTCCGCAGGCGGCCGGCATCGCGCTGGGCCTGGCGTACGCGCTGTCGTGGCTCGTCTTCGCCGACCGCGCGGGCGCGCCGGCGCGGGCGCCCGTGGCGTCCGGCTTCCCTGGCCGCCGGAGCGCGGTGCGCGAAGGCGGCAGCCGGACCGCTCCCGTCAACGCGGCGTTCCACGGGATCGTGTTCGCGATCATCGCGTTCCCGCTGCTGTGGGAAGCCACGGTCAAGTTCAAGTTCCTCGGCCCCGAGGCGACCGCGCTCGCCCTGACGCTCGTGACCGCGGTCGCGTTCGGCGTCGCGATCCACCGGCGCCTTCAGGCGCTCGCCTGGATCGTCGTCGGCGCGGCGCTGCCGATCTCTCTCGCCCTGATCGCCTCGACGGCGGTCGTCGTGCCGTTCGCGGTGTTTCTGGTGCTGCTCGGCGTCGCGACGTTGTGGCTCGGCTACGCGCTCCACTGGGTCTGGCTGCGCTGGCCCGTCGCGCTGATCGCCGACGTCGTCGTCTACGCGCTGACCCTGCGCGTGTCGAACGGCGCGTGGGCCGAGTCGCCGCTGCGCGTCCTCGGCGTGCAGATGCTGCTGCTGAACGGCTATCTCGCGAGCATCGTCGTGCGGACGCTGTTTCGCGCCCGCGACGTGATCGGATTCGAGATCGTGCAGACGATCGCCGTCCTCGCGGCGGGCTTCGGCGGCGCCGTCTACGTCGCGCAGTCGACGGGATCCGGCGTCGCGACGCTGGCGCTCATCAATCTGGCGTTCGGCGCGGGCTGCTACGCCGTGGCGTTCGCGTTCATCGCGCGGCGGCAGGGACTGCGCCGGAACTTCCACTTCTACACGGCGCTCGGACTGATCCTGATTCTCGTGAGCAGCCGGCTGCTGCTCGGCGACGCCGCGCTCTCCGCCGCCTGCGCCGCGCTCGCGCTCGTCTCCACCTGGGGCGCGCGGCGGGTCGATCGCGTGTCGCTCGCCATTCACGGCGCGATCTACGTCATCGTGGCCGGCGCCGTCTCCGGGTTGCTGACGTCGGCGGGCTACGCGCTCATCGGCTCCGCGGCCAGCGCCTGGAGTCCGTTCACGACGTCCGCGCTGATCGTGCTCGTGACGTCGGCCGTGTGCTGGGCGCTGCCGTCGGCCGACGGCCGGCCGTACGCGCGACTGCCGCGGCTGGTCGTCGCGATCGTGTTTGTCTGGTCGGCGGGCGGAAGTCTGGTCGCGCTGCTGACGCCGGTGGTGTCGGGCGTGCCAGGCGCAGGCGCCGACGCGGGCGTCGTCGCGACGGTGCGCACGACGGTGCTCGCGGGCGCCGCCGTCTTTCTCGCGTGGACCACGCGCTACCAGCGCTTCCGCGAATCGGCGTGGCTGCTCTATCCCGTGCTGGTGATCGGCGGGCTCAAGCTGCTCGCCGAAGATCTGCCGCGCTCGCGGCCCGCCACGCTGTTCATCGCGTTCGCGCTCTACGGCGGCGCGCTGATCGCCGCCCCGCGTCTCGTGAACCGGCGCGCCTGACGTTGACGAGATCGGGTGATGCCCATTCACATCCTCGTCACCGGCGGCACCTTCGACAAGCAGTACAACGAGCTCACCGGCGCCCTCGCGTTCGGCGGGACGCATCTGCCCGAGATGCTGCGCCTCGGGCGATCGCGCGTCGACGTGGCGATCACGACGCTGATGATGATCGACAGCCTGGACATGACCGCCGCCGATCGCGCGCGGATCGTCCAGCAGTGCCGCGAGATTGCCGAGCCGCGGATCGTCGTCACGCACGGCACCGATACGATGGTGGAGACGGCGGCCGCCCTCGCGACGGCGGCACCGCCGCTCGGCGCGAAGACAATCGTCCTGACCGGCGCGATGGTGCCCTACGCGTTCGGCAGCTCGGACGGCCTGTTCAATCTCGGGAGCGCGCTGTCGTTCGTCCAGGTGCTGCCGCCCGGCGTCTACCTCGCGATGAACGGGCGGTACTTCACGTGGGATCGCGTGCGGAAGAATCGAGAGACGGGAGTGTTCGAGGCGTTATGACCGACGAACGAAATGAACCACTGAGGACACGGAGGGTACGGAGGATGGGAAGTGTGATCTCCTGCCTCGCGGCCTTCGTCTTCGTTTCTTCCCTATTCCCTTCTTCCTCCGTGTCCTCTGTGTCCTCCGTGGTTGCTCTTCTTGCCCAAGCGCCGGACGAAGCGACGCGCCTGCTCCAGGAGTACGTCCGCCTCGATACCTCGAATCCGCCTGGCGACACGCGCAAGACCGCCGACTTCCTCGCGGGCGTGCTCGAGCGCGAGGGGATCCCGGTCACGCGCTACGAGTCAGAGCCGGGCAAGGCGATCGTGTACGGCCGCCTCACGGCGACGGTCTCTCCTCCGGCCGGCAACGCCATCGTGCTGCTGCACCACATGGACGTCGTGCCCGCCGATCGCGCGCAGTGGAAAACGGATCCGTTCACGCCGACAATCCGCGACAACGAGTTGTGGGGCCGCGGCGCGTTCGACATGAAGGGCCAGGGTGTCGCGCAGCTGATGGCGTTCCTGATGCTGAAGCGGCAGCGCGTGCCGCTGGCGCGCGACGTGATTCTGCTCGCGGAGCCGGACGAGGAAGTCGGCGGCGCCGCCGGCGCGCGGTGGATGATCGCGAACCACTACGCCGAGCTCGATCCCGAGTACGTGATCGACGAAGGCGGGTTCGGCAGCCGCGAGATGTTCGCGCCGGGGAAGCTCGTCTTCGGCATTTCGGTCGCGGAAAAGAAGATCGTCTGGCTCAAGATCCGCGCCGAAGGCATCGCCGGCCACGGCAGCCAGCCGATCGAGCAGAACGCGAACGATCATCTGGTCAACGCGCTGCAGCGGCTGCTCGCCGAACCGCCCGGCGCCCGCAACGTGCCGGCAAAGGACAGCATCGTCGAGATCATGAGAACGCGCGTCGGCGCGCTGGCGCAAAACAAGTTCACCAACGCCATTCAGCGATCGACCATCTCGCTGACGTGGTTCACATCGGGCGTCGGCGATCCGCCGAAGATCAACGTCATCCCGTCGATTGCCGAAGCGGGCCTCGACTGCCGCGTGCTGCCGGGCACGACGCGCGATCAGTGGATTGCGGACGTCCGCCGGCGGCTCGGCGATCCCGCGCTGAAGATCGAAGTCGTCAACGAGTCCGACGATCCGATCGTGACGCCGCAGGACACCGCGCTCTATCGGAATCTGGAGTCCGCCATCCTTCGCCGCCATCCCGAGGCGATCGTGACGCCGATCCTGATCCCGTACGGCACCGACTCGAACGCGTTCCGCCCGAAGGGCGTGAAGAGCTACGGCGTCTTCCCGGCGATTCTGCCCGCGGACGCCGTCGCGCAGATGCACGGCGACGCCGAGCGTATGCCGCTCGACGCCGTCGCCGAAGCGGCGCAGGTGCTCTTCGACGCGCTGCGCGCAACCGTGGAACAGAAGTAGCGCGAAGGCCCTTGCCGCCCTACAACCTGTCGATCGCCTCAATCTGCGACAGGTGGTGAATCTCGTGACCGGCGATCTGATGCAGGATCCAGTCGACCGTCAGCGCGCCGTATTCGGGATGCGCGAGCGGCGTCGCGCGTTCGGCCGGCGATAGCGACTCGAACATCGAGCGGTTCATCGCGACGAGCGCGAGGAAGACGTCGAGCGCGTCGCGGCCGCTCAGGCCGCGTTCGAACCCGACCCACGCTTCCTGATCGAAATTCTGCGCGATGTAGTTCGGCGTGGCGAGGGCCATCCGCGCGCGCGTGCCGAGCGCGAGCTCGGCCTGCGCGAGATGAATCAGCACCTGCCGCGCCGTCCACTTGCCCGGCGCGTAGCTGCGCTCGAACTGCGCGGCCGTCCAGTTGCCCGCGATCGCCCGGTAGCGGGCCGCCGACTCGCGCATGGCGAGAAGCGGATCACGGTTGCCGAGGTCGGAGGAATAGGGAGTCGTTGGTGGCATGCCAACGATCTTACTATTCCGGATTCAGGGTGCCGGGTACCGGGTTCAGGATTCTTGGTTCAGGTTCCTGGTTCACTCTTCATTCAACGCGACGACTGGATCGATTCGCGCGGCTCTCCGCGCTGGGAGATAGCAGGCGATGAGCGAGACGGCCGAGAGAATGACTGCCGCCGCCGCGAGCGACTGCGGATCGCCCGGCGCGACCTGAAAGAGGACCGCGCCCGCGAGGCGGCCCATCGCGACCGCGGCGGCGAGGCCGACCGCGACGGCGACGAGCGTCAGGCGGACGCCGTGGCCGACCACCTCGCCCAGCACGCGCTCGCTCGACGCGCCGAGCGCGAGGCGGATCCCGATCTCGTGCGTCCGCTGCGCGACCCCGTACGAGGTCATGCCGTAGATGCCGACGCCCGCCAGCAGCAGGGCGACGCCCGCGAAAATTCCGAGCAGCAGCGCGAGGAAGCGCGATTGCCCCTGCGTGCGCGCGACTGCCGTCTCGAGCGAGTAGATCGACCAGACGGGCTGATCCTTGTCGACGGCCCAGATCGCCCTGCGCACCTCGTTGGTGATCGTCATCGGCGGCACCGACGTTCGCGCGACGAGCGAACAGAAAATGAGCGGCACCTGGTAGTGCGCGACGTACAACTGCGGCACCGCCGGCTCGGTCGCCGTGTAGTGCTTCGTGTCGCCGACGACGCCGACCACCGTGACCGGCGTCGGCGTATCGGGCGTCGTGAAGCGCTTGCCGATCGCGTCCCCGTCCGGCCAGTTCCGCCGCGCGAACGTCTCGTTGATCACCGCCACGAGCGGCGTCGTCAGATCGTCGCGATCGGTGAAGTCCCGGCCTTTCAGCAACGGGATCCGCAGCGTCTTGAAATAGTCGGGCGTGACGAAGTGCAGCCGGGCCTGCGGCAGCGACGCCGGATCCGCCGGCGTGCCTTCGACCGCGTAGCCCGTCGTGCCGCCGTTGCCGCTGAACGGCACCGCGCGCACGAGCGCGGCCGACTGGACACCGGGCACGGCCCGCACGTTTTCGATCGCGCTCTTGAAGAAGCGCGCGATGTCCTCGGGCTTCGTGTACTTCGTCTGCGGCAGGCGGAACTGCAGCGTGAACACGTTCGACGCGTCGAAGCCGAGCGGCGCGTTCTGCGCGGCCAGCAGACTCTGAATCAGCAGCGCCGAGACGGCGACGAGCGCGACCGACATCGCCATTTCCGCGACGACGAGAACGTCGCGCGTCCGGCGGCCGGCGGCCGACGCGCGCCGCGCGCCCGCCTGCAGCACGCGGCTGATGTCCGTCCGCGACGACTTGAGCGCCGGCGCGAGGCCGCACAGCATCGCGACGCCGATCGCGATGCCGCCCGTGAAGAGCAGCACCGTCCGGTCGAGCGGCACGTGCGCGGGAATCGGCACTGACGGCGGCCGCAGCCACGCGAGCCCCGCCAGCGCCCAGCGGCCGAGCAGGAAGCCGGCGACGGCGGCGGCCGCCGCCACCATCGCGGCCTCGACGGCGAGTTGCCGCGTCACCGCCGCGCGGCTGGCGCCGAGCGCCGCGCGCAGCGCCATTTCCTTCTGCCGATCCATCGCGCGCGCGAGCAGCAGATGGCTGACGTTGACGCACGCGATGAGCAGCACGACGCCGACCGACGCGAACAGCAGGAACAGCGCCGTCCGCGACGATCCGACGATGTTCTCCTGGGCCGAGCCGACCTCGATCGTGCGCCCGGCCTGCGCGTCCGGATCGGCCGCCGTCAACCGCCTCGCGATGACGTCGATATCCGCGCCCGCAGTCCGGATCGCCACGCCGGGCTTCAGCCGCCCGACGGCGAGCATCTGCGCGCCCGCGCTTCGCAGCCCTCGCGGCGTCGGATATTGCGCCGCCGGGAGAAACACGTCGCCGTCGATGAAGTACCCCGCGCCAGGCACCGTCGTCGCGTCGAAAGGCGGCGCCATCACGCCGACAATCGTCAGCGGAATCCCGTTCAGCGCGATCGACCGTCCGACGATGTCCGGCGCGCCGCCGAAACGCTGCTGCCAGAACTGGCGCGTGATCACCACGACGGGCTTGACGCCGCCCGGCGCGCTTTCGTCCTCGGTGAAGAGTCGGCCGCGCTCCGCTTTCAGTCCGAGCACGTCGAAGAAAGATCCGGTCACGAAAATGCCGACGAGACGCTGGGGCTCGGCCACGCCGGTCAGGTTGACGCTCTGCGCAAGGTAGAGCGCGAGCGCCTCCAGCGATCCGCTCTGCTTCTGCAGCTCCTCGTATTCCTGGTACGACAGCAGCCCGCGCGGAAATTGCGCCGTGCGGCTCCAGACGGAGACGAGCCGCTCGGCGTTCGCGTACGGCAGCGACCGCAGCAGCACGGCGTTGACGATGCTGAACATCGCCGTGTTCGCGCCGACGCCGAGCGCGAGCGTGAGAATCGCGATGCACGCGAACGCGGGCCGCTTCCGCCAGAGGCGGAGCGCGTAGCGGACGTCCTGCAGCAGCGTGTCCATCATGGTGCGTTCTCCAGCGGTCAGGGCGTGATGGCGCGATCGCGCGTGCCGCGCGTCCAGCCACGCGCGCGCGCGTTCGGCGGGCGCGTGCCGCAGCGTGTCGGCCAGCGCGACGATCCAGATCGCGGCCATCGGCCATCCGCGGCGGCGGCGATCGCGCATGCGATCGACCGAGGCGTCGACGAAGGCGTCGCCGACGGCATCGCGAAATTCGCGCGGGTAGGCGCGCAGGAGCAGCCGTGGGAGACGGGAGAGGTCACGCACGGGTCAGCAACCTGCCGGCGCGCGCGGCGGCGACCAGACGCGACAGCCGCTCGGCCTCCGCCGAGGCGACGCGGCGGCCGAGCGGCGTCAGCCGGTAGTAGCGCCGCCTGTCGTCATGTTCACTCCGGGGGCCCCTGTCCCCCGGATGCGCGGTGCGTGGCACCGGCCGTCGTTCGCATTCGGCCACCCAGCCGTCCTTCAGCATGCGGTGGAGGGCGCGATACAGCGTGCCCGGTTCGAGCCGCAGCTCGCCGCCCGTCAATCGCGCGGCTTCCTGCATGATGGCGTAGCCATGCCGCTCTTCAGCGGCCAGCGCGACGAGGATGTGGAACTCGACGGGTCGAAGCGGCATGGCGCATCACACTATGTGCGCCGCGCATATATGTCAAGGGAATAAGGGAATGAAGAATTCGGAATTAAGAATTAAGAATTCGCAGAGTCCATTCTTAATTCTTAATTCCTAATTCTTAATTCCTAATTTCAACGACCGACCTGGCGCTTCGATGTCTTCGCACCATCTCCGGCAGGAGCTTCTTGCTGAGGTACACCTTCGACTCGGCGTTGTCGCCGGTGTTGCGCTCGTACTTGACGACCTCGAATCGCAGGTGATCGAGCGTGCCGCGCATCTCGTAGAACTTGTTCTTCGTCTTGACGACGATCTCGTCGAAGCCCTGCTCGATCGCCCAGCTCTCCTGCTGCTCGGTCAGCGCGCGGAAGAAGCCCTGGCCGCGCCAGTCGCGCCGCGTGCCGCCGATCCATGTATAAAGGATGCGCCGCCCGGGGAACTGGATGTTGTCGCTGAGGCGGTGGACGATGTCCGCGAGCTTCGGCTCGGTCTCGCCCAGCGTGATCTCGTGCCCGACCTTGAATGACACGGGAACGACGAGGCCGTCATCCGGCAGCGGCGCCGTGGCGAGCAGGATGAGGTGCCGCCGGCCTGAGAGGCGGCGGACGATTTCCGCCGCGGTCTTCTTGCGCGGGAACTCGCCGAAGAACTCTTCGATGTACTGGATCTCGAGCGCGCCTTGCTCGAGATCGTATTGCGTGATGTGATATTCCACGGGAATCAGGAATTGTACACGACCCGCCGGCAGTTCTTGCAGTTCGCCGCAGCACTCGGTGGCGTCCGGCTTCAGCCGGACCTTATTCGTGGCGTCCGCCTTCAGGCGGACCAGAAGTCCGGCAAGCCGCGCGCCTCCGAGTTCGTGTTCGCGCGCCTGCGGTACGAGTCCGGCGACTGGGACTACAACCCCAAGGTCGCCGCGAACGTGCTCGACTCCATCGTCCAGTACACGTCGATCCCGATCTACAAGGAGGAAGTCGTCATCGCGGCGTCCTCGACCGAGCTGCTGTCGTTTCCCTTCGTGTTCATGACCGGTCACACGCTCGTGCGCTTCACCGCAGCCGAGCGCGAGAACCTGCGCCGCTTCGCCGACGCGGGCGGGCTGCTCTTCTCGGACGACTGCAATCACGACGTCAACGGTCTCTACGCAAGATCGTTCGAGCAGGAAATGCGCGCGACGTTCCCCGATGCGCCGCTCGCGAAGCTGCCCGCGTCGCACCCTTTGTTCCGCAGCTTCTTCACGTTCGCGGGCGGGCCGCCGCAGACGTCGCACGAGCTGAATGGCTGGGGCGACAACCTCGTCCACGAGTATCTGAAAGGGATCGAGCGCCGCGGGCGGCTCGCGGTCCTCTACAGCAACAAGGATTACGGCTGCGAGTGGGACTACGACTGGCGCAACAAGCGCTTTCTGCGCGAGGACAACACGAAGTTCGCGGTGAACGTCGTCGTCTACGCGATGAGCTGAAGGAGACGCCGTGAAGCAAATCATCCACGCCGTTCACATTCACGCGGCGCCCTGAAACGATGCTGATGTTCTCACAGGATTACGCGCGCGAGCTGTCGAATGAAACCTACGGGACCTATAACTTCAACTGGGGCTATTACATGAACGGTCTGAAGCTGTTCTGCGAGAAAGGCGCTGGCGTCCCGTTCGCGCCTCCGACAACATCGAGGTAATTAAGTGTGGCTTTACTACAACAAAATCCTTACGCCTCCTGCACGCTTTAATTCTGTAATAGCTCCATTCAGATGTGACATCTCCACAAGACGGCGGTCTAATTGAGGTGCTGGGGGGCACCGCGTGCACACAGTACGGCGCTGGTTCTGCGTTCTCACCGTCGGGTTCCTGATAGCGACTCCATCGGCGTCCAGTCCCACACCGCCATCCGGACGAACCAGGCCGTCAGTCGTGCTCGTGGTGCTGGACGCCTGCCGCGCCGACCACCTGTCGTCGATGGGCTACGCGCGGCGAACGACACCCAACCTCGATCGGCTCGCAGCGAGCGGCCTGCTGTTCTCGCAGCATTACAGCGGCAGCAACGGCACCATCATGGCCGTGTCGCAGCTCTTGATGAGCGCGCTGCGTCCGCTGCCATTGCTGTCCGCGCCCGGCGGACCCGAACCGCCGAGCGATAACGCGCTCGGCGCCCTGCCCTCGGTCCTCGGCGAGGGCGGCTATCGGACCGCGCTGTTTGCCGGTCATCCGTACTTTCATCCGCGCTTGTCGCCGGTGACACGGGTCTTCGATCAATTCACGAATGTCGCCTCGCCGGAATCCGGCGCCCCGAAGGGGAATCTCGACGACGTACTGGCTCGCTTCGAGCCGTGGCTCGCGGCCCAGCACACGCCGTTCTTCGCGTACCTCCACGCGATGGACACGCACTTTCCCCATCCGCTGCGGAGCCAGTCTCCGGTCTTCGTGGACCGGAGCGTCCGGCCTTCGTTTGCGAACGGCGCCGCGCCGGAGCAGGCCGCGCAGCTGAAGAGCCCGCGGGAACGCGAGTACGTGGTCGACCTGTACGACGAAGATCTGCACGAAGCCGACCGCGCGATCGGGCACTTGATGGAGACGCTGCGCCAGCTCGGCCGCCTGGAGAACACCGTCGTCATCGTCACCGCCGACCACGGCGAGCAGCTGTACGAAGCCGGCTACGCGGGACACGGCGGCGGCATCGGCAATCTGCCCGACGCGGAGATTCACATTCCGCTGATCGTCAGCTACGGCAGCCACCTCCGCCCCGAGCGGATCACCGGCATCACTCGGTCGATCGACGTCGCGCCGTCGATTCTCGCGCTCGCCGGCCTCCCGATTCCGTCGTGGATGATGGGCAACGTGCTGATCCGGAGCACGGGAACGCAGATCGCCTTCGAGGCGCACAGTGCGTCACCGTTCGCGCCGGTCTTCAATCAGGATCGCGAGCCCGTGCGCGTGGCCCTTCGTTTCCCCCGCATGAAGTACTTCACCCGATGGGCCGCGAATCCCTCGGCGGCGTTGGCGACGGATGAAGCGCTCGTGACCGTGGGCGACGGCGACTCGACGATCCCCGCCGGCGATCCGCGCTACTCGGAGGCGCGGGAGTCGTGGCGCAAGCTGATGGACCTGCTCCGCCGTCCGACGCGCGCCACGGATGACACGCTCCGGCGTTTGCGCGAACGGCTGCGAACGCTGGGCTATGTGAGCGGCTAGCAAGCACCTGCCGTCGTTCGTGCTCGTCAGTAGTCCCATGCTCATTCAGGATCTTCGATTCAGCGTTCGCCTCGCCAGGCGCAATCCCCTTCTGACCTGCGCGGTCGTCGCGACACTCGCGCTTGGAGTGGGCCTCGACGCCGGCGTCTTCACGATCATGGACGGCGCGGTTCGCCGGCCGCGCGTGCAGAAGGAGCCCGAGTCCTTCGTCCACGTGCAGGTCGACGTCGACACGCCGAACCGTAAGGCACAAGGCGAACCGTTCTCGACGACCGCGCCCGACTATGCCGTCTATCGCGACAGCGCCGAGAGCCTGAGCGATCTGGCGGCGTGGCACGTCGTCCGCGTGCCGATCGGGCGCGACGCGCGGCCGACGCTGGCCATGCTCGTGTCGTGCAACTTCTTTACGGTTTACGGACTCGAGCATCCGATCGCCGGCCGCGCGTTCACGCCGGCGGACTGCGCGGGGACCGGGCGCATCGTCGTGATCAGCGAAGAAGTGTGGCGCAGCCGCTCTTCTTCAAGAACGTCGATCTCACGCGCGACCCGAACACGCCGTGGCTCGCGCCGGCCAGCCTGACGCAGCGGGACGCCGAGAAGTCAGCGTCGGCGCGGTCTCATCCGAGTACTTTCAGACCGTGAAGCTGCCGGTGCTGCGCGGCCGGGTCTTCACTCGCACCGCGGTCTCGAATGAGATTGTGATTTCGCAGGCGCTGTCGCGCGCGCTCTGGGCGTCAGCCGATCCGATCGGCCAGGAGCTGCTCGACGACGCGGGCCGCGCGTTCTCGGTGATCGGCGTGGTGCGCGACGTCGACCTGCTGTCCGCGCCGGCGCCGACGATGTATCGATCGATGGCTGACGGCGAGCCCGGCGGCGTCCTGCTCGCCAGCGTCGAAGGATCGGTGACGGCCGTCGGACAGCAGATGCGTCAGGCGCTTCTGCAGATCGATCCTTCGTCGGCGGTGCAGCCGCGGACTCTAGCGTCGGCGTTCGAGGAACTCGCCACGCGGTTCTCCGTCCTCGTCACTTTCGTCAGCTTCCTGGGCGGCGTCGGCATCGTGCTCGCGATCATCGGCGTCTACGGCGTCGTCGCGTTCGCCGTCAGCCGTCGCACGAAAGAAGTCGGCATTCGGATGGCGCTCGGCGCGACCAAGCCGGTCATCGTGCGGCTGCTGTTGTCGTCAGGCGTCGCGCCAGTCATCGTGGGACTCGTGAGCGGCGTTCTCGTCGCGCTCGGCGCCGCCAGCGTCCTCGGCAAAGTGCTGACGGGAATGCCGGTGCCGATTGACGTCCGCGATCCCGCAGCGTTCGGACTCGTCACTGTCGTACTGATCGCAACGGTCGCCGGTGCGATGGGACTGCCGGCCTGGCGCGCGACCGAGCACAATCCGGTGGACGCTTTGCGGCAGGACTGAATCCGCAGCGTGAAACTCTGAGAACCTGACCCAACCACGGACCGCGCCGGAGTGTCCTAAGATGTGCCGATCATGTTGCAGGACATACAGCACGCACTCCGCGGGTTTCTGAAAACGCCGGTCTTCACGGCAGTCGCGCTCGTCACACTGACGCTCGCCATCGGCGCGAACACCGCGATGTTCAGCCTGCTCAACGCGCTCGTGCTGCGCGATCTCCCGGTCCGCGATCCACACACGCTCGTCCAGGTCTCCGCGGTCGCGCCTGACGCCACCTTCGAGGCGGGCCTGACGTTCCCGATGTACCGGGAGTTTCTGCGCCGTCAGCCGGTGTTTTCCGCCGTCATCGGATGGCTCGGCAACAGTGTGTTCAACATCGAAACAGACCGCGAGCAGACGAGTGGCGCAGTCTGGGTCGTCAGCGGCAACTTCTTCTCCGACCTCGGCGTCCGGGCGTTCGCCGGTCGCGCGCTCGCGCCGCAGGATGTGAACGAAACCACACTTGAGCCCGCGCGCGTCGCCGTGCTCGGCTATGGCTTCTGGCAGCGGCATTTTGGCGGCGACGCGTCCGTAATCGGCCGGCGCGTGCGCGTCGAGGGGCAGCCGTTCGAGATTGTCGGCATCGCTCCCCAGGGGTTCGCAGCGCTGGGCCTGACGATCGAGCCCGATCTCACGATCCCCTTGACGGCGTTTCCACTCATCGCAAATACGCCAGCTGCGTCGCTCACGACTGGCACGTCATTCTGGGTGCGCGTGACGGGGCGACTCAAGCCTGCCGTGACCATAGATCAGGCGCGCGCTGCGCTCGACACGCTCTGGCCGCAGCTCAAGGCCGACACTGTGCCGCCCGGCTACACGGGTGCGCAGCGCGATCGCTTTCTCGCGACGCGCCTGTCGGTCGCGTCCGCCGCGAAGGGCATCGAGCAGCGTCTGCGCGATCGCTACACGCAGCCACTGGTCATCGTCTTCGGCATCGCGGCGCTCGTGCTCCTCATCGCGTGCGTCAATCTCGCCAGCCTGATGTTGTCCCGCACTGCGTCACGCGCGCACGAGATCGGTGTCCGCCTTGCGCTGGGGGCCGGCCGGTGGCGCGTCGCGCGGCAACTACTCATCGAGGGCGTGCTGCTGTCGGTGGCCGGGGCGCTCCTCGGAATCGGGTTCGCGTGGTGGAGCAGCCAGGCGCTTGTTGCGCTGCTGTTCCGCGACTACCTGGTGCCGGCATCGCTGCGGGTCGGGCCAGACGCGCGGATTCTCGCGTTCACGACCGCCCTGGCGGTCGGCGTGGGCGTCTTCTTCACCGTCGTGCCCGCCTGGCGCGCGAGCCGGCTCACCTTCCCCGAGCTCCTGCGGCAGAGCACGCGCACCGTGAGCGGATCCGGCCGCGCGGGCCGGTTCATGGTGGCCGCGCAGGTCGGACTGTCGCTGGTTCTGCTCACCAACGCCGGACTCCTCGTGCGCACGTTACTGCAGATTCGTGCCATGGACTCCGGCATGCGCTCCCAACACGTGCTGGTCGCCTATCCCTCTGCCCCGCCAGGCGGCTACGTCGGCGTCGACAACGACACGTACTACCCAGCCTTAGTCGAACGGTTGAAGGCGGTGCCCGGTGTGCAGCAAGCCGCCGTATCGCTCTTCAAGCCCGCAGGCGGCGGTGTTGTGGGCGAGGGCGAATCGGTGGCGCGCATCGACGTGCCATCGAGCGCGCTGGCGGCGCGGTCGCTATTCATGGCGATCTCGCCCGCGGTTTTCGACACGCTCGGCATCGGCGTCAGAGCGGGGCGCGATTTCTCGTGGAGCGATAATTCTCGGGGCCGGCGCGTCGCCATCGTGAGCGACAGTCTGGCGCGCCGCCTGTTTGGGAGCGGCGCGCCGATGGGACGGCACATCAGCATCGGCGTTCTGCCTCGGCGTCAGGACCTCGAGATCGTTGGCGTGGTCGCGGACGCCCGCATCTACAACCTCAAGGATCCGAACACGTCCGCGGTGTACGTGCCGGCGCTTCAGGATGGCGACAACGCGAATTGGAAATGCTTCGTAATCCGGGGTGGTGGGGTTTCTCTGGTTGACCTCAATCGCGCGGTAGAGCCCTTTGGGCACGAGCACATCCGCTCGACTGAAACGATGCCGTACATCACCGACCGCGTGCTGCTGCAGGAACGGATTGTCGCCATGCTGGCGGCGTTCTTCGGAGCGCTGGCGCTGTTGCTGGCCGCCGTGGGCCTCTACGGGTTGATGTCCTACGCCGTCGCTCAACGGCGGCGCGACATCGGCATCCGGATCGCTCTCGGCGCTGATCGGGGGCGCATTATCCGCGCGGTTGTGGGCGATGGACTGGCCGTTACCATGGCTGGCGTCACATGCGGGTTTGCAGCGGCGTTCGGAACGGTACGTCTGGTGAAGTCGCTATTATTTGGCGTGACGACGTCCGATCCGGTCACGCTCGCGGGCGCGCCGGCGACGCTGGTCGCGGTCGCGCTCATCGCGTGTCTGCTCCCTGCCGTGCGCGCGAGCCACGTCGATCCCATCACGACGCTCCGAGACTGACGCCAGACAGTCGGGACCCGGCATCAGCAACGATCAACGCACGCATGTGCTCTGCGTGCTCTGCGGTCTCTGCGTTGTACGTCGTCAATTCGTGAAGGACTCTACGGCACGAGCGCGACGTCCGCGCGCCAGAACGCGACCTTCTGACCGCCGGGATTCAGCACGGTGACCTGACACTCGTACCTGCCGGGTGGGAAGCCGCTCAACGGCACGCTGAATCGCAGCGGCACCGCTCGCGTCTTCGGATCGAAGCTCCCCGTCACGGCGAGCGGCGCCGTCTCGAACGCCTTGACGTCGCCGCGGTAGAAGCTGACGAAGGCGACGAGCGGCGGCATCGCGGGCTCGGTCCGCTCGTACGCCTGAAGGAAGACGTAGAGATCGCGGCTCGTGCTGAACACGCGCGTCACGCTCGGGATCAGTTTCGCGCCGTCGTACACGAGCGGATCGACCGACGGCGCCGCGCCTTTCTTCACCGAGTACAGCGCGCCGGCCATCGGCACGCGCTGGCTGCTCAGGACGACCGAGCTGATCGGCACACGCTTGATCTCGCGATTCAGATTTGGAATCGTGAAGCCGGCCTGGTACGTGCCGATGCGCCCGGTCTCCGCATCGCGCGCGAGGATCTTGATCACGTACTTGCCCGGCAGCAGCGTGAAGCCGGTCTCGTACTGAATCGGACGCTTCGCGAGCTGCGCCGCAGTCTCGTCGCTCAACGTGATGTCCAGCTTGTCGCGGACGTTCTGGATCGTGATCCCGTAATCGTCTTTCACTTCGCCGATGAAGTCGATCACGGTCCGCGCCGCGCCGCCGCGTCGCGCGAGCGCGAGCTCGCTGCCGGGAATCTTCACGGCGACCGGGACGAAATACTCGGCGCGATCGAGCTGGAAGTAGTTCACCTCCATCGCGATCGTGATGTCGGTGACCGGGTTTTCCAGCATCAGCGCTTCTTCGAGCTGGCGTTCCTTGTCCGCGGCCGTGAACTTGCCGAACTCCTTGTCGGCGAAATAGCCCTGACGGAACGACAGCTCGGCCGACAGTCCGCCGTTCAGCGCGACCTTCACGCGGCGGAACTTGCCGTCGCGCGCCGTGTGCGTGCTGTAGTAGCCGATGATGTAGTAGCTGCTGACCGACTCGGCCGCCTGCACGATCCCGAGCGCCAGATCGTTGTTGTCGAAGAGCGCCCTGCCGCCCGTGTCCTTGGCGAGGCTGTAGAGCGTGTCCTGCGATCGCTGGAAGTTCGTCTGTATCGCGGTGGCGATCTGACCGGTGAACGTGCCGATGCCGCCCGGCGATGCCTGCGTCGCGTCGCCGAGCGGCACCGACGCCACGAGCCCGCGCGCGTCGACCGGGAAGATCGCCACGTTCGCGCGAATCGCGGCGTTCGTCGTCGCGCGCAGCTGCGCCTGGTTGTCGACGCCGTTCAGCCGCAGGCCGCTCGCGAAGTACACGAGCTGCTTCTGCTCCGGCAACGCCCGCAGCAGCGTCACGCCCGTCTGCAGCGCGGACAACTGGCGATCGGTATTGAGAATGTTGAACTCGGCATCGTCCTGGCCGAACGCCGTGCCGGTGTCGGGCGTGTAGTCGGGAATGCCGTCGCCGTCGAGATCGTCGCCGTAGATGAGGCGCAGGAAGACCTCTTCGAGCTGCGCGCGATCGGCCGTGAAGTCGTGCTTCACCTTCACCGCGCCGCCCTGGAACGTCATGATCGCGATGAGGTCCTGCGGCTGCAGCTGGTCCTTGATGAACCTTCGCGCGGCCGCGTACGCGCGCGTGAGATCGGGCGGCGGCATCGCCGTGAGATCGAAGTACAGAACGATCAGCCGGCGATCGCGGTAGCGCGTGTCACCCGGCGGCGGCGTGGAGATCTGGTACGCGACCGCCGGCGGCGCCCCCGTGGGAACGGCCGGCGCGGCAACTGGCTCGGCAACCGCCGGCGCCGATCGGATCGGGGTCGGCGCGCGCTCGACCTTCTGGAACTCGACGAAGCTGATCGCCTGCGGCACGCCGTCTTCGGTGACGGTGAAATCCTTCGCCGTCAGCCCTTCGACGACCTTGCCGTCCTTGTCCTCGACCGTGACCGTCTCGACGATCAGCTGCGCGCCGCTGCGAAACACCGGCTGCGCGGGCGGCGCCTGCTGCGCGGCGAGCTGCGGCGCGGACACCGCCGACAGCGCACAGAGCGTCGCGGCGATCGCGGCACCTACATCCGTGATCGTACCCAACCCCCTCCGCGTCCTCCGTGTCCTCCGTGGTTTCATCTTCTTCCTCGTCCGCCTTCAGAACCTCACCCGCAGACTACTCTGCAGCTTCCGCATCGTGTTCGCCTGGATGGGCAGGCCGAACTGCGGACTGCCGACGATCGTGCTCACGGCCGAATAGGTAACACGGTTCAGCACATTCGTCGCGTCGATTCTCCAATCCGCCGTGAGCCGATTGCCCCACAGAAACGATCGGCCGAGGCCGCCGTTCAGCGAGAACTGCGCAGGACCGTGGATCGAATTGCGGCCGGCCGTGCCCCACTGGCCCGGCAACGGCGCCGAGAACGCGGACGGATTCGCAGAGAAGCCGTCGGGAATCGCCGTCGACGCGCCGGTCTCGTTCGCGCGAATCGTCCCCGTCACGCCGGTGCCGGCGACCGACGTCAGGTAGATCGGCGTCAGCGGCAGACCGCTACCCGCGGTCAACTGACTCGTGATCGTCCAGCCCTTGAGCAGCGCGCCCTTCAGGCCGTCCACCAGCGTGCCCCCGCCCGTGCCAACGCCCGACGTGTACTGAAACTGCGCGGTGAGCACGTGACGCTGATCGAAGCTCGACGGTCCCTGCTCCGCCTCGAGATTCCGCCAGTCCTGCGCGATCGACGCGCCGCTGAGGCTCGCTCCCGTGAACGCCGCCGGCGCATCGTCTGTCGCCCTGGACAACGTGTACTGCGCCATCGCCGTCAGGCCGTTGCGCAGACGGCGCCGCAGCTGCAGTTGTCCTGACTGGCGATTCGAGCTGCCGTTCGACGTCAGGTACGCAAACCCGGCCGGACACAAGGGACACGGATTGACCGCGCCAATCGGATTCGTGTTCGGCAGGAACTCCTGCATCAGGTGCCGGCCCGCGGTCCCGAGATACGTCGCCGTTACCGTCATCGATGCAGGAAGATCGCGCTGCGCGAGCACCTGCCAGTTGTGCGCGTAGCCGACGCGGAAGTCCGGATCGACCGCGAACGTGTTCGCCACGTTCGGCGGCGCGCTGAATCCGTTCGCGAGCGTCAGCGGATGCGCGGCGCTGGTCTCGACGCTGAGCGTCTTCGAGAGCGGCGGCTGCTGCGCGAGCAGCATCGCGATCGACTGGTAGACCGCCGTGTTGCGATAGACGCCGTACCCGGCGCGAATCACGAGCGACGATCCGGGCACCGGACGCCAGGAGATGCCGGCACGCGGCTCGAATCCGCGTTTGTCGCCGCGGATGAGCGCGTCCGGGTACCGCTGCCCGGTGGTGGTGCCGACGGGATTCGACGCGACGACGGCGCTCGCCGACGTGAAATTCGAGGCGACGTCCAGGTTGACAAGTCTCCCAAACGCTTCGCTCAGAGGCGATTCGTACTCCCATCGCATGCCGATGTTCGCCGTGAACGTCGGGCTCACCCGCCAGTCGTCTGTGATGTACGCGTCGGGCATGACGCCGCGGAAATTCTTGTCCGCGTTGCCGAAGGCGATCGCGCTCGTGTGTGGAAGGCCGAGCAGGAAGTCAGCGAGATCGGATCCGGTGGCGGCGCCGTTGAAGCCGAACGTGCCGCGCGCGTCCTGTTGCGAGAAGACGTCCAGCCGGCGGATTTTGAAGTCGCCGCCGAAGGTGACGTTGTGGCGGCCGCGGTTCACGATGCTCTCCGCGGTCCACGCGTGCGTGGCGTCGTGATTCGACGCGTACTGCGCGCTGCTGAGGCCGGCGACGCCGCTCGAGAAAATCAGATTCGGCGGTCCCCAGTTCACCGGATCCTGGTTGTTGCCGGCGATGCCGGCGGCGCCGGAGACGTTCACGGACGTGGCGAAGTTCGGCGTGACGTTCGTCGCGAGACCCGTGTACTGGTAGCGCGTGCGCAGCGAGAAGAACTGGTTGAAGCGATGCGACCAGTTGATCGCCGTGTCGAGCCCGGAGACGCGATTGGAATCGACGAAGTTGAACACGTTCGCGTTGTCCGTCGTCGTGCGCTGGAACGAGACGTTGCCGAACAGCTGATTCTTCGCGTTGACCGTTTCCGCGAGCCGCGTCTGCAGCGCGTCCTGATGCGTCGTCAGCAGCACGGGCGTCTGGTAGTTGTACCGGCCTCCGCCGTCGACGTTCGGCGCCGGGTAGTAGCCGAGCAGCGACGCGGCCTGCGGGCTGATGCGCCCGGCCGGAATCACGCTGCCCGGAAACGGCCGCCCGGTCGTCGGATCGACGATGCTGATCGCTCGCCCCGACGCGTCGACGCTCTGCGAGAAATGTCCGCTCCGCTCGAGTGCGGTCGGCATCAGCGCCGACTGCGCCGTCGCGTTGTGGTTCGCCGTGTGCTGGTAGCCCAGAAACACAGTCGGCGCGTTCTTGAACAGCCTGGGAATTCTCAGCGGACCGGCGAAGCTGCCGACGATCTGCGCGTCGCTGTAATCCGGCTTCGGCGCGTCCTGACCCGTGAACGAAAACGGGCGCGTGTCGAACGCCGAGTTACCGAGCATGATGCCGACGCCGCCGTTGTAGAGCGAACGCGCGCCGCGGCGATTGTTGCCGAACGCCGCGAGCTGCGCGAACGGCGACGCGGCGCCGTTGTTGACGCTGCCGTTGATCAGGAATCCGTCGGCCGCGTCTTCGGCATTCGCGGCGTTCGCATCGGGGCCGGATGCGCCCGGACTGCTGGCGGCTGCGGCTCGACCAGCATCACTGGAAGTCGCGTTGACCGCGGCGCGCTGAAACCCGCCCTGCGCGCCGGCCGGCGCCGGTGAGCCACGCGCCGTCGCGGGCGCCTGAGCGTTCGCCGTCGCGGGCGCTGCGGGGGGCGAGACGTCGGCCGGCGTGATTCCGGCCGTGATCTCGTCGAACGATCGCAGCGTGAGCGTGATGGTTGGAGGCGGCGCCGTCGACGGAATCGTGACGTCCTGAGTCACGCTCGCGAAGCCCAGCATCTCGACTTTGATGGTCCACGCGCCGTCTGCGAGATCCGTGAAGTGATAGACGCCCTGTTGATCCGTGACCGTGACGCGTTTCGTGTCGCCCTGCGTCGCCGTCACCGACGCGCCCGGCACGGGCAGGTCCGCGAACGTCACGCGCCCGTACTGATCCGCCGCGGCGAACACCGAGACGACGTACAACGCAGAAATCGCGGAACACACAGAGGCGTACAGGAGTTTCCGTTTCCTCCGTGGTTCCATCTTCTCTGCGCTTTCTGCGAGTTCTGCGTTGATCGTCGTCTGTCTTCAGTTGGGCGTCGGATGCTCGGCCTTGTCAATCACGAGAACATCGACGGGCCCGCGCTGCGAATCGAGCTTGAGCCCGAGCTGTTCCTGGATCGCGGTGAAGATCGACGGACCATTCGGATCGATCGCCGCGCCGTTGACGAGCGGTTCCGGCGCGCCCGCCGGGCGCTGCGGCAGGTTGTCCGGCGTCCACGTGAGGTTGAGGTCCCACCCGCCCGTGAGGCCGGTCTTGTCCAGCACCATGCGGCCGACGAACGTCGCCAGGCTGGTCGCGAACTGCGACATGCTCGCGCCGCCCATGTTCAGGTTGCCAAAGCCGATCTGAATGCCGCACGCGATCGGCTGGCCCGGTGCCGGCGGCCCGCCAAGCCCCCCGGGACCGCGGCCGCGGCCGCGGCCGGCCGCCGCGAGCGCCGCGCAGTCGGTGTCCGACTTCTTCAGCTGCGGGCCAAGCTTTCCATCACTGCGCGCCACGATCAGCGCGTAGATCGGCATCTCTTTCGTCTCGTTGTGCATGACGACCCCGAACCGCTCCGCGAGCAGTGCGCGAAGCGCCAGCTGAAGCGGCGTGGGGCCGCCGCCGCGCTGCGCGAAGAATGCCTCCTGCGGCGTCCCGTCCAGCTTCGCGACGAGGTCGAAGTGATCGTCGGCGAGCCAGCCGGGTCCTCCGGTGATCTGAGAATCCTGAAGCTGATACGCCTGGCGGATCAGCATGCGCAGCGTGACGTTGGTCGCCGTGAAACGGCCTGGCTGATTCTGAAACATGACGCGGCCGTCGCCCGAGTTGTTGGGTTTGACCGACGCGACTTCGAACGCCGGGCCCGCAGCCGGCGCCTGCGTCTGCGATCTGCCGACGGCGCGCAGCGGTGAGATCGTCAGCGCGAGAAGCGCGACGAGCCCGGCGACGCTGGCTGCCCTCGGAAATCCGGCGCGCCCGCGGGCCTGACGGCTGTCGAGGAGCGCCCTGACGCGGGCGGACAGATCGCTGCGGCCCGCCATCGAGAGCGCCGGCTGATATGACTGGAATGTTTGATGCGAGACGCGCGCGGCCAGCGTGACGAGCTGCTCCGCGTAGTCCGCGCTCTCCGTGCCCCTGAGCACCGCATCGTCGCACGCGCGCTCGGATTCGAGGCACAGGTGGCGCCACGCGATCCACGCGAGCGGATGGAACCAGTACAGCGCGCAGACGACGCGCGCGGCGAACTGGACCGGCCAGTCGGCGCGGCGGACGTGCTCGAGCTCGTGGACCATCGCGCGCCTGACGTCGGTGTCCGACCACGATTGCGCGTCGGCCGGCATGACGATCGCGGGTCGCACGAAGCCGCACGTCAGCGGCGTCGCGATCTTTTCGCTGAGAAGCACGTCGATCGGCCGAGCGACGCCGGCGTGCCGCGCGATCATGCGTGCGATCGGCGTCGCGGCCAGCCACGGCACGCCGTTCCGCCGCAGGCCGCGAAGCCGCCACAGCGCCACACCAACCGGCGCGAGAAAAAGAATCGCACCGGTGACCCACGCGACGCGCATGAGCGTCGAGATCCTGGCCGACGGTCCTGGGATCGGCGGGGCGGGCAAATCCTCGACAATCTTCGAGAGGTACAGCAGATCGTTCCCGCCTACCGCGTTCAGGCGTATTTCCCGATGAGCAGTGACCGGAGCATCAGGAACGGCGACCGCGACCGGCGGCATGAGCAACGCGACGGCCGGCAACGTCAGCAACACGCCGAACGCCGACGCCAGCAGCACGTGGCGCACCGAGGCGCGGGCGCGCCTGGCGGCCCAGGCGCCGGCGAGCGTCAGCGCGAGCACGATGGTCGCTTTCACGATGAGGGACAGCTCGCCCGAGTTGCTGACCGCCAGAGCCATCCTTGCCAACATGTCCGTCATGACTGTTTCCTTCCCTTGCGTACGCGATCGATTTCGGTGCGAAGCGAGTCGAGCTCTTCGTCGGTCCAGGCTTCCTGTCTGACGAGCGCGGTCATCATTTGGCCGAGGGATCCGTCGAAAAACACGCGGAGGTACTGCTGCAGGGCCGCGCGGCGGGCGGCGGCGTGCGACGTGGTGGCCGAGTAGACGTAGCGGACGCCGTCCTCCTGATGGCGGAGGTAGCCCTTGTGTTCGAGCCGGACGAGCATCGCGCGGACGGCCGAATAGCTGGGCGGATCCGAGAGGCGCGCGCGGATGTCCTCGGCGGTCGCCTTGTTCGCCAGCGCGAACAGCGCGTTCATGATCTCGCGCTCGCGGCGCGACAGTTTCTCGGCGGGCGGTGTGCGCATGCGGTCCCTGTGACAGGTGCCACGAGTGCTACAAGTGCAGCATCTTATTGCTACAGGTGTAGCATGTCAACCTTGGACGAATTGGGGAAGTGAATAGTTGGGTCATGGGGTAATGGCGGCGGCGCTGCCTCAATCAGTTCCCGAAAGCTCCAGCCAGTGACCGCTGGACCAGTACCAGACCGTCGAGCCCTTTTCCACGAAGGCATCAGTGATGCCGTCATGATCCGGCGACGGAATCTTCGGATCGTTACGGTTGTGCTGACGGATGGATGCCGCAGTCGCCACGCCGATCGCCCGCGAGTACCCAATCGCCTGATTCGGGCCGACGACCTGCAAATAGTTCAAGTCGGGATGCGTGGCGAGCACGTCGACGGATGACGTCGAGCCGCCTCTGAATACCAGAATCGACGATGCCTGCTTGATCGAGCACAACGCCGCCCAATCGGCGGCCGTCGCGGACGTGAACCGGCCGCTGACGACGTTGCCCGGACGCCTTGCATTGAAAGGCTGAGGGACCGTGCACCCGCGCCGCTCCAGCTCCCCACGAATGGCCGCGGGCAGACTCGTGAATGCAGATGGAGACAGCCGCGCCGTCTCGCGATCCGCTTTGGCCCAGTCCAGCGCGGACGTCTGCGCAACGAGTGCGAGCGTGATGACGAAGATGAGCTCAGCCATCTAAAGCGCCGCGAGAAATCGCTTGCCTCGTTTCCGCGAGGCCTTCAGTCTGGCCGACTCACGCAGGAGGTTGACCGTGCGGGCGGAGACGGCCTCGGAGATCTTCAGGTCCTCACAGGACGCCGAGCACGCAAGGTGCAGCAGGTTGAGCCCGCGGCGATCCGTTACGGTGAGGAGCGACGGCCTGGCGTCCAGCAGGGCCTTGGCCGATTCCAAATCCAGCGTCTTCACCGCCTCGATGATTCTGGCTTTCGACATGAGAAGCGCTCCGCCGATTCTACCGGGCTTCGCAGGACGACATGGCTGCCCGGGGCCTCCTGGGATAGCACGAATGTGCTACTCTCATCGCGGACGAGCCGAACGAGGAGTGTCATGACCAAGGAAGTCACGCTTCGACAAGCTGGAGGATCCGTGAGCGCCACCCTTCCGAAGGACATGGCCGATCGGCTCCGCTTCGAGGCCGGTGATCGCGTGCTGGCGATCGAAACCGACCGCGGCATCCTGCTGACACATTACGCCGAGGAGACGGAGCGTGCGCTGAAAGTCGCCGCAAGGGTTGCCAAGAAGCATCGCCACGCCCTTCGCGAACTCGCCAGGTAGATGGCGAAACGCCGAAAGCAGCCGCGCTGGCTGAGCCGCGTGGTGGTCGATGCCATCCACAACGAGCAAGTGCGTGAGCATGGCGGGCTGGTCGGACTCCGGGATGAAAATGCGCTCGAGTCGGCGCTGGCACGACCGCAGCAGAAGTGGCAATACACGGACGGCGTTGATCTCGCGACGCTGGCCGCGGCGTACGGCTTCGGGCTCGTGAAGAACCACCCGTATCGTGATGGCAACAAGCGCATCGGCTTCCTCGCGATCGCCACGTTCCTTGGCCTCAACGGCTACGAGCTCGAGGCAACAGACGGCGAGATCGTTGCCGAAATCGTGAGCCTCGCAGACGGTCGTGTGTCAGAGGAACAACTGGCCGGCTGGATTCGAGATCATTCGGCAAGAGAGAAGAAGTAGGCATGCCCACACAAGCCTCATGGTGATGAATCGCTGCGCCGTTCAAGGTTGCTGATCAGCGCAGGTACCTTGGGGGCGTGGCCCTCTGGCCAGTTCGATTGCGGCAACAAGTCGTCAACAAGGAGCGCTCCGACCTTCGGCTCGGACACCATGTTGAAGCCGAGCGTCTCAGTTTCGCTCAGGATGGCGTCGAAGGCACTCGGCTTCCGAATGATTCCGTGATCGTTCATTGAGTGTTCGTCCGGCTGACTATGAGTAGGCTGACCTGCACAAAACCAATACGCAAGCGGCCGCCGCAGTCTCACGTAGCTGGGAGAGACGTGCAATCAGGTGACACGTTGTTCGCGCGGCGTTACTTCTGCAGAGGGAGTCTTCGCTCGCCTGAAAGGCTCGCGCTACGACTCTACTGGCTCATCTGTTCCAGCGCGCGGATGCCTGAGCGCATCGACGTGATCCAGATTGTCAGGCTCATCGCCATTGCTCCGCCGAAACAGAGCGCCATCAGGAACTGCTGCCACACGCTGAGTGGAAGATGACGGAACTGCGCCAGCAGATAGACCGATGACGGCCAGCCGAGCAGCGCGATCGTCACGATGATCAACAGCACGGCCTGGACCATGAACATGACGCCGCCGTACGAGCCGGCAGCCTGCGTCGCGTCCGCGCCGAACCGCGGGTAGCGCGCGCCCAGGCCGGTCGCGAGGCCGACGAGCGCGAGGCTCATGAACACGATGGCGACCGCGGCCGTCACCTTCATGAACGGATCGACGCCGAGGAATTCATTGGCGACGATGGTCAGGCTCTCGGTCAGGACGAACACGGGCACGAGTCCCGTCCAGAACTTGGACCACAGGAAGTCGCGCAGCGAGATCGGCGCCGTGCGAATGATCCAGAACGCGGAGCCTTCGGCCGACACGGCGGGAAACACGAAGCGCACGGCGACCGTCGCCATCACGAAGCCCGCCATCCCGAGATTCACGAACGCGTACGTGTTCTTGATGAACACGCTCATATACGGAATCCGGTCGAGGTCCAGCACGCGGAAGTTGTAGAGATAGACGAGCACGAGCGCGAGCAGGAGCAGCAACTGCGACCACTGGCCGACGTCGCGCAGGAAGATCTTGAGGTCCTTTATCAACAGCTGCCGCCGCACCGCCGACATCGGCAGCGCGCGCACGCCGGCGTCGAGGATGCGCAGCTGGTTGAAGCGCGCCTTCGACGCCTCCTGCGACCGGCTGTACCCGGTGAAGTACCACCGCTCCCCCGCCATCCGCAGCAACACGACAGACGCGAGCGCCGTCGACCAGAGCGCCGCCGTGTGCAGCAGATCGCGCTCGCCGCGCAGCGTCGAGAACAGCATCTCCCCCGCCCAGAACGACGGCAGCATCGGCGTGACCGGCGACTGCAGGGTCGCGAAAAATCCCGTCAGGTCCGGCAGCGACTCGACGCGCATCAGCTGTTCCGGCCGGATGAACCGCAGCAGGATCACGATGGTCGCCGCGAACAGGAGGCCCATCAGCATCAGGAGATCGCGCGCGCGCCGCGCCGGAAACGTGTTCACGAGCAGCAGCGTGATCGCGGAGCCGGCCGCGACCGGAATCACCGCGAACGGCGCGACCGTGAGCATCGCCATCACGTAGAACCACGGACCCGCGCACCGCGCCCAGCCGATGCCCATGAGCACCGGCGCGAGAAAAATCACGACCATCCACGACGCCTGCGCCACGGTCCGCAGGAAGCGCGCGTGAAAGATCCGTCGCACGGCGACCGGCGCCGCGAGCAGCAACCGCAGATCGTCGGAGAGAAAGAACGTCGAGAGGGCGGTCACGACGCCGCTGAACGCGAGGAACGAGAGAAACGTCAGGAACAGCCACGACAGCCCCATCCGCAGCAGATAGTCGCCCAGCTCCGCGTAATCCTCGAGCTGTCCCGTCAGCCAGTACGCGCCCTGGAACAGCGCGATGAACACGACGATGGCGATGCCGCCGAAGAGGACGGCGCGCGTGAGATCGCCGCGCTCGCGCCGCTCGGCGCGGTTGCGCGCGGACAGAAATGCCGGCCGGAGGAGGAACGTGAAGTCGTGGGTCATCAAATGACCTCGTCGATCTCCTGGAGACCCGATCCACCGGTGAGCTTCAAGAACACTTCCGTCAGGTGCGCATCGCCGCCGCCGGACAACGCGCGCAGCTCGTCGACCGTCCCGCGCGCGATGATCCGGCCTTTGAGAATGATGCTGATGCGGTCGCACATCTCGTGCGCGACCTCGAGCGTGTGCGTGCTCATGAGAATCGCGACGCCCTTCTGGCTCATCCGGCGGAAGACATCCTTGATGAGCCGCGCGCCGCGCGGATCGAGCCCGACCATCGGCTCGTCGACGACCACCGACTGCGGCCGGTGCAGGAACGCGGCGCTCATGACGAGCCGCTGCTTCATGCCGTGCGAGAACGCCTCGACGAGCTCGTTTTCCCACCGGCCCAGCTCGAAGAGCTCCAGCATCTCGTGCACGCGATCGCCGACGCCGATGCCGTCGATCCCGTAGAGGCCCGCGTGAAAGCGCAGGAACTCGCCCGCCGTCAGCTTCTCGTAGATGAACGGCCGATCGGGAATGAACCCGAGCGACGCCTTCGCCGCCTCGGCCTCCGTCGCGAGATCATGATTGTTCACGATGATGCGGCCGGACGTCGGTTTCAGCAGACCGGCAATCATGCGGAGCGTCGTCGTCTTGCCCGCGCCGTTCGGGCCGAGGAAGCCGTGGATCTCCCCCGCCGCGACATCAAGGCTGACATCGTCGACCGCCGTGAACGTGCCGTACGTCTTCACGAGATGCTGCAGAGAGATCATCGGCCTCGCACCGGACGCTCGGGTGGTGCCGGCTTGCAGAGGCAGCACGACTCGCGTTTGGGAATCGGAATCGCCAGCGGACCGAGATCGGCCGGCGGCTTGCCGACGAGAATCGGCGTGGAGTTGGGCGCCAGCTCGAGATCCAGAATCCGCATCTTCAGCTTGCCGATGAGCGGCAGGATCATCGCCTGCTTCTCGAGGCCGCCGCGCGTGAGGCGCAGGTGCGTGCCGTCGGCCGGGAACTGGTTCAGCGTCGGATCGACCGGCAGCCACAGTCCGCGGTTCGATCCTTCGTCGAGGTAGACCTCGGGCCACGCGTGGTAATAGAACGCGCCGTGGATGTAGACCATGCCGACCGCGATGCGCGACGGAATGTGCTGCGCGCGCGCCATGGCGACGTAGAGCGCCGTGTGCTCGTTGCAGTCGCCGACGCGCGTCCGCAGGACTTCGCGCGCCGACGGCAGGCTGACGGTCGGCTTCTTGTCGAGAATCGCGTTGACGTAGCGCGTGATCTTCTCCGCGCGATCGCGGACGTCGGTCGCGCCGCGCGCGGCGATTGCTGATTCGGCGATGATCTCGGGCGCGTCGCTTTCGATGAACGCCTCCGGCGCGAGGTACTTCGCCGCGTCGGGATCGGCGCGCTCGGCCTTGAAGCTCTGCGGATCGCGGATCTCGACGATCGAGTCCGCGAACGTCTGGCCGACGCCGTTCAGGTCGAAGCCGGACAGATCCGCATTCGTCAATTGCAGACGGATGCGACGAACATCGCGCGGCTCGTCGATCCGCCAGGTCACGCCCACCGGCACGACGGCTGCCGCGCGGAGCATGTCCACCTGCGTGCGGCGCGAGACAGCCATCGCTCTCGCCGCCTCGGCGGTCTCGCGCACGGTGATGAGGCCCATCGGACTCTCTTCGCGCAGGACCTCGCCGGTGTCGGTCACCCACGACGTCGTCCGCAGGCCGGCGTACTCCATCTCGACGTGCGTCGCCGGAATCGGCGTCGTGACGCCAGGCACGAACTCGCGCTTGCCGACGCGGACGATGACGGGCGCGTTGCGCAGCGTGGCGGGATCGAAGATGGACCATTCGTAGCGCGCGCCGGTGACGAGACCGCCGTTCGCGAGCTTTCGCGACAGGTTGAGCGACAGCGCGGGCGGCTCGGGCAAATCGCGTTCTTCGTTGCGCGTGCCGCTCGGCGTCGTCACGCTCAGCGCGAGATGACGTCCGTTCACCTGGCCGCGGACCGCGACCGGACCCGTGCCGGGATCGAGTGAGAACTCGAAGGAGCGCAGCGCGAAGCTCGCGTCGACGCGCGCGGTCGTGTGGATCGTCGCCGCCGTCGTCGCGCCGAGCATCGCCATCTGCAGCCGGCCGTCTTCCTCGAGCTCGAAGCCGTCGTCTTTCTGCAGCGTCTGGCTGACGGTGAAGCCGATCTTCTCGCCGCGGTAGTACACGCCGCGCCACTGCGCGCCGGAGCCGTAGCGCGCAAGATCCGTCGCGAGGCTCGCCGACGAGGCCTGGATGTACGACCGGTTGACGAGCACGGCCAGCACGGCGACCCAGGCGACGAGGATAAGTATTGATACCGGGCGGGTTATGGCTCGGGGCAGAGGCCTGAAGAGCATCCTTATATATATCGGGTCGAATTGGGGAATTGGGTAGTTGGGTAATTGGGTAATGGTGCTAGGATTCCGCGCGTTTATGGCGACGGATCTCGACAAACTGCAGGGCTCCTGGGACGTCACGTCGCTCGAGATGGACGGTCGGAAGATGCCCGCCGTCCCCGGCGCGAAGATCGTCATCAAGGGCGGCCGGTTCACGTCGCTCGGAATGGGCCAGACGTACGAGGGAAAGATCGAGATCGATCAGAAAAAGACGCCGAGAGCGATCGACCTCGTCTTCACCGCCGGGCCGCAGACGGGCACGCGGAATCTCGGGATCTACACGTTCGGCCGCGATCGGTGGACGCTGTGCCTCGCGACGTACGGCGACACGCGGCCGCGGACGTTCGCGACGAAGCCCGGTACGGGCGTCGCGCTGGAAACGCTCGAACGCGAAGGCGCCGTGACGAAGGTTTCGAAAAAGGCGCCGGCGAAGCAGACGGCGAGCCGGATCGCCAAGGCGCGCGCGGCGGAGGCCGGTCCAGTGACTCCGCTCGAAGGCGACTGGAAGATGGTCTCCGGCGTGTTCAACGGCGCCGCGCTCGCCGACAACATGGTCGAGTGGTGCAGACGCACGACGCGCGGCGGCCTGACCACCGTCATGGCCGGACCGCAGACGATGGTCAAGGCGACGTTCACGCTCGACACATCGACGCATCCGCACGCGATCGACTACGTGAACCTCGCCGGCGCGAGCAGAGGTAAATCGCAGGCTGGCATCTTCGAGATCGCCGGCGGCGAGCTGCGAATCTGCATGGCCGCGCCAGGCAAACCGCGGCCCACCGCCTTTGCCTCGAAGTCCGGCGACGGCAGATCGATGACGAGCTGGAAGCGATCGGATTGAGTCAACGCTGCCCGGCGCGCCGGCGCAGCCACCACTCCCCCGCCAGACACGCGGTGAAAGGAATCATCCACCACGCCGATCGCATCGGATGACGGGCCTCGCGGGTTGCGGGCGTCGATACGGCGCCGCGCGCCCATTGCTCGATCGTGTCCAGGCGATCGGGCGTCGCGTCCACGCCGCCGTGCGACGTCGCCAGCATCGAGAGCGGTGCGGGCGATTCGGGATCGACGCGATGCGCGTCTTGATCGACGACGATCGTCGCCGACGCGGACTGCGCGCGCGTGCCGTCGACACGCACGTCGACGCGAGAACGGCCCGGCGTGTCGCGCGCGACGAACGTGCCTCTGTAGACACCGGCTTCGGGATCCGGCCGGAGCCTGATCGGTGTGCCGTCGATCGTCGCGCTGGCTGGCGCGGCGTCGTTCAAGGGGCGCGATCGGACGCGGACGATGACGTCGCCGGTCTCGTGCGGCGCGAGGAGCGGCGGTTCGATGCGGACGTCGACCGGCGGCGGCACGGCCAGCGCGAGGCCCGCAATCGTCGACTGCCAGAACCGATCGAACGCGCCATCGTCGTTCGCGCGAAAGCGCCAGGCGTCCATCGCGCCCGACCACACGAGTCGACCGGCGCCACGCGGCGCCGACACGACGACGGGCGCGGCGTCGCCGCCGGTCGTGCTCGCGATGACGTGTAGCGCGAGCCTTTCAGGCGAGCGATCCGTTGCGACCAGCAATTCCGATGCCTCGAACGCCGGCGACGGCGCCTGCGTCGCGAGCTTCGTCGGGCGCTCCAGCAATCGTTCTTTCAACTCGACAGGAATCAGATCGCGCGCCGGGCCGGCCTCGAGACGCGCGTCCGGCAGCAGGAAGACGGCGCCCCCGCGCTCGCGCATGAAACGATCGACGGCGCGCACGTCAGCAGCAGTCAATCTATCGAGACCGCCGATCGCGACGACGTCGAAGCGGTCGAGATTCGCATCGATGAGCGGCACGGCCTCACCCGCGCGCGACGCGATGCCGCGGGACGTCATGCTGACGCTCGCCACCTGAAACCGCGGATCGGTTTCGAGCGCGCGACGGACGAACGTCGATGCCCACGAGGGCCGCGGTTCGTAGATCTCGACGCGAAGCGGCCGGCGTCGAGCGCCGACAACGATCGCGCGATCCGCGACACGAACGATGTACGGCGGATCGCCGACCGGCACAGCATCGAACGCCGCACGCCAGCGCTCGCGCGCCGACGTCCACGCGTGGGACGCGCGGCCCATTTCGATCCCGGCGATCGAGACGCGCACGTCGCTCGACTGTCCCGCCATGCCAGTCCCCTCGACACCGACATCGAGGTGAATCGCCGTTCCAGGCGGCACTTCCGCCGGCGCGTCGATGCGAACGATCCGCATGCCGGTCGCGGCCGGCGCCACGGTCACCGTCGAGACGCGTATCGCATCCGGAATCGACTCGGGCGGATAGCGGTCGCCGATCACGATCGCCGCGGCCGCGTCGGACGTGATCTGCGGAACGATCTCGAATGACGAGCCCAGGTCGCGCACGAGCCGATCGCGTACGACATGTAGGGCGGGTCCTATTGGACCCGCAGGGTCCAACTCGACGACCGCAAGACGAGCGCGCGTCGAACCCGAGAGCGAGATCGCCGGATCGACCAGCGCGATGACGGCAATAGCGATCGCGATCGAGCGCAAGATGAGGCGCGTCATTTCCGCCCGCCACCGGTCCGGCTGAAGCCGGACGCCACGGGATTGAGCGCGTCATTGAACGCGCCGCGCAGCGCGGGCGCGACCATCGGGGCCGCAAGCGTGCCGCCGGCGTGCGCTCGCTGCGCCTCGACCGCAGCCAACGTCGCAGCGGACGCGAGCGCACTCGACCGCGCGGCGGCCGTCATGTCAGCGGCGCGCTGCAGGCCCGTCGCGATCTGCCGCAGCGATGCAGAGGCCGGATCGATGCGCAGCGCCTGCTCGGCCAGCACGAGAGCGCGCGATCGCCAGTCGCGCGTGCCGGTCGCAGCCGTCAGCTCGGAGATGCCGCGGAGCAGATCGTCGAGTTGCGCGAGGCGCCGGTTCGCCGCGGGATCCGGCGGGACGCGATGCCAGTCCGCGGCCTGCGACAGATTGCCGGTCAGCCGGCGCGTCTGATCGAGCTGACTTCTCGCGCCGAGCGCCCGCAGGATGTAGCGGTCTTTCGAGAACGCGCGCTGCAGCGCCGCCACGGCGGCACGCTCAGCCACCAGCGCTTCGACAGTATTCGCGCCCGTGAGGAGCTTCTCGGCCTGGCTCATCGCCACCGTCGCCGCGCGCAGATCGCGCTGCCCGCGGTTCTGCAGTCTGCCCTCCTGCAGCTCGTTCGACTGCGCGGCCTCGACGTCCTCGTCTTCGATCTCGCCGCCGAGCATGAACACGAACTCCGCGCGGATCATCCGCTGCTCGACCGCGAGATTCTGCGCGGCCTCATTGAAATCGCCCGCCGGCATCGACGGGCGCTGCTGCGTGAGACGCTCGGTCTTCATGATCAGCATCTGCTGACTCAGCGCGTACTTCGTCTCTTCTTCGGGCAGCGTGAACGCGTCGCCGGCCGTCGCGCCGAGTGTCGACATCTCGATGAAGAACGCGTCGGAGCTCGCGCTGCCGTCGCCCGGACGCGCGTCCGACGCGACCGCGCGGTAGACGAGCATGTCGCCGTCCTTGAGATTCAGCTCCGCGAGCGATCGCGAGACGCTGCCCGTCCAGTCGCGCCCGCTCGCCTGCGTCACGCGGAGCGGCAGCTCGCCTTCCTGGAAATCGAACTGCTCGCCCGACCCGGACACCTTCGTATAGCGCAGCGCCAGCGACTTCAGGCCGAAGTCGTCTGTCGCGCGCGCCTCGATGGCGATGTTCGTGATGCTCGGATTCCCGGCGGCGTAGCGCAGATCGCGGCCCGGCGCCGTGAGCTTCACGGCCGGCAGTGCGTCCGGCGAGACGACGACCGGAACGAGACGGCGTGCGCCCGTGTCGGCAGTGATCAGGAGGTAGCCGGTCTTCGTCAGCTCGGCCCTGCTGGTGAAGCGTCCGTCCGGCGTCCGCGCGAGTGTGCGAGACGCGCCGTCCTGCTCGACCGTGATCGCGGGCGTCGCCGACTCGATCGAGAGGCTCAGCGTGCTGCCTTCGATCGCCTGCAGCTGCGACGGATCGACCAGCGTTGTCGCGGCGAGGCCGGTGTACGACGGCGGCTGGATCGTCGCGGTCACGCGCATCGCGCCTGGCGCAGTCGCCGTGGATGTCGAGAACGTCAGGCGATTGAACAGCGGCACGCGCGTCATCGTTCCGAGCGGCGCTCGCGCGGCGACGACGATCCAGACGATGGAGGCGAGCGTCAGAGCGCGGACGAACGGCGTGAGCGAAAACGCGCGACGGCGATCGAGCTGGCGCGCGCGCGCGGCGGCGTCCGCGAACACGCGATCGCGGATCGCCGGCTTCGCGACCATGCGGCCGTTCGATAACTCGTGAGCCGTGATCATCACGTTGCGCGCGTCAGGGTGCGCGCGCTCGAGCGCGCGGACGACAGCGCCGCGAGTCACCGCGCGGGATCGCCAGACGGCGAGCGCCAGCGCGACAATTGCCCCGCCGGCCGGCCAGATGGCGGCCACAGCCGCGCCCCATGCGGCCGCTTCGGCGGCAGCCAACAGACCGGCACGGCGCCGGGCCGCGTCGATCGTGTCGCGGATGAAGCGTTCGTCAGGCGACACGAGCCACGTCCTCTACCACGGCAGCGCCGCGCGTCGCGCGCGCGCGGCGCATCCACGTCTCGAGCGCGAGCAGAACGAGCCCACCGGCCCACAGCCAGCGCCGGTCGTCCCGGTCGATGTTCTCCAGCCGCGGCGCGGTCGGCTCGGGCGCGGGGCGCGACCACGCGCGGAGCTGCGCGTCGGAAATCGTGACGACCTCGGCTTGCCGGAGATCGGGAACGGCCGCGAGGCTGTTGACGATCGATCGCAGCAGCAGCGGCGTGACGAAATCGAACGCGCCGGCCGCGCTGGCCCCGTAAGCGACGAGCAACTCGGACGCCGAGCCGGCCGCGGCGATCAGCGGGGTTCCGTCGGCGGCCGCGGCGACAGCGTGCCACGGCGCCGCGGTGAATCGCGCGTCGCTCAGACCCGTCGTCGCGCCCGACGCCGCGGTCTGCAGATCCCCGTCGCGCGTCATCCGCGCGATGGCCTCCGCCATCCACGGCGTCCGGATGGGCGTGACTTGTAGCGCGAGGCTTTCAGCCGAGCGATCAATGATGACCACCCTCGCCCGCCGATCCGCGGGCGGCGCCCAGACGCGCTGAGACAGGACGGCCGCGATCGCCGCGTCGATCGCGGGCTTCGATTCTGGCGGCGCGTCGATCTCGATCGGAAACGGCGCGCGGTCCGACACGCGAGTCTCGCGAACGCTCGTGCGCGCGCCGGCGAGCGTCAGTTCCCTCGATAGCAGCATGCCGGCCTCTGCCAGCACGCGCGCGTCGGCGACCGTGCGCGAGTCGGGCAGCGCGCCGGTCCGTTCGAAGCGAAGGCCGATAGTCGCTGGCACTGCGGCGATGTCGGCGGCCGTCAGCGATCCGATCGGGAAGACCGACGAGACGACAATTTCCCGCCGCGCGGGCGGCGCATGATCGAGCGCGGCGACGGCCCGGCGGATGCCGTCGCGCAGGTCGGCGCCGGCCACGGTCTCGCGGACGGCGCGCGCATTCCACTCGCGCTGGCGCGCGAAAGTGATCAGAAGCGGCCCCGCCAGCGCGGCGATCGCCGCCAGGAGAATCGCGACGCGCACGGCGAGCAGTGGAATGTCGTCCAGCATCCGGCGGCGCATCGACGCGAGGCGCGACGGCTGGATGAACCTCAGCGTCGGAAACACGAGCCGCTCCGCGCGCCTGTGCACGAGGAGATGAATGAGGATCGGCGCGGCGATCGCGGCCGCCGCGAACCATGCGGATGGGTTGAGCCAGGTCATCAGCGTACGTTCGACTGCAGGCAGGCCTGAAGGCCTGCGCTACCTGACCCTCCGGGCCAGCAGGAAGTTGCGGAGCGCGCGGTCGGGCGGCGTGTCCGTCACGATGAGCGAGTACTGAAAACCCTCCGCGCCCGCGCGGCTGCGCCACCGCTCGAGAAAGGCGGCCACCTCGTCTTTGTACTCGCGCCGCGCGACCGCGGCGTTGACCGCGACGGACCGCCCGGTTTCGAGATCCGTGAACTCGAAATCGTTCCTGTACGGAAACTCGAGCTCGTCCCGGCTGAGAATCTGGAACAGCACGACCTCGTGTCCCATCCGCGCCGCCCGCCGCAGCTCCGCGAACGCGCGATCCTCATCGTCGTAGAAATCCGAGAAGACGAGCAGCAGGCCGCGGCGCGTCATGCGATCGGCCGCGCGCCGGATCGTCTGCCCCGCCGGCCACGCGCCGCGAGGCTCGAGCGCGCTCAGCGCCGCCAGCAGCCCGCGCAGATGCTGCCGGCCCGTGCGCGGCGCGATGAATCGTCCGCCGGCCGCGACGAGGCCAACCGCGTCGCCTTGCGTCGAGATCAGATGCGCGAGCGCGGCGGAGGCGAGCACGGCGTAGCGGAATTTGGTCACGTCCGGCTGAAGCCGGACGCCACGAGTGGGAAAGTTCATCGACGCGCTCGTGTCGACGACGAGCGTGGCCGCCATGTTCGTCGTCTCGCGGAACTGCTTCGTGTAAATGCGATCGGTCCGCGCCGCCAGCTTCCAGTCGACGTACTTGAGATCGTCGCCCGGCCGATAGTGGCGGTACTGGCTGAACTCGGCGCTGTAGCCGTGAAACGGGCTGCGATGCAGGCCGGAGACGAGGCCCTCGACGATGATTTTCGCGACCAGCTCGAGGTCCGCGAGGCCGGCGAGCAGCACGGGATCGAGCGCGCTCAGCGCCGCGGCTGTGGGCTTCGTCGCGGTGCTCACGGGGCGGGGACGGCGTCGAGCAGGCGGCCGACGATCTGATCCGCGTCGACGCCGTCGGCTTCCGCCTGAAAGTTGAGGAGGATGCGATGCCGCAGCACCGGCAGCGCGACCGCGCGGACGTCGTCCGGCGCCGCGACGCTCCGTCCGTCGACGAGCGCGCGCGCCTTCGCGCCGAGCACGAGCGCCTGCCCCGCGCGCGGACCCGCGCCCCACTTCACGAACTGCCGCACGGCCGCGGGCACGCCGTCTTCCGCGCCGCCGGCCGGCCGGCTCGCGCGTACGATCCGCAGCGCGTAGTCGATGACGTTGGATGCCGCCGGCACGTCGCGCACGAGATGCCGCATCGCTTCGATCTCCGCCGCGGTCGCGACCGGCGTGATCACAGGCTCTTCATCCGTCGTCGTCGACGCGAGGATGCGGTGCTCCTCCGCCGAGGACGGATACTCGATGACGACGTTGAACATGAAGCGATCGAGCTGGGCCTCGGGCAGCGGATACGTGCCCTCCTGCTCGATCGGATTCTGCGTCGCGAGGACGAAGAGCGGCCGGTCGAGCGCGTAGCGCACGCCGTTCACCGTCACCTGATATTCCTGCATCGCCTCGAGCAGCGCGGCTTGCGTCTTCGGCGGCGTGCGATTGATCTCGTCGGCGAGGATCACGTTCGCGAAAACCGGTCCTGGAATGAAGCGGATGGTGCGATGACCGGTCGCGCGATCTTCTTCGATCACTTCTGTGCCGATGATGTCCGACGGCATCAGATCCGGCGTGAACTGAATCCGGCTGAACTTCAGGTGCACGGCCTGGGCGAGCGTCTTGATCAGCAGCGTCTTCGCAAGGCCCGGGACGCCGCGCAAGAGGACGTGACCACCCGCGAAGAACGCGGTCAGGATCTCCTGGACGACGTTCTGCTGGCCGATGATCGCGCGGCCGAGCTCGTCCCGCAGCCGCGTCGCGAGGCGGGCGGCGTCGTCGAACGAGAGCGGCGGCGCGCCGGTGAGCGCGGCGCCGGACGGAGAGGGATCGCGCATCGAAGGAATTGTATCAGCCTGATTCATGGCGCGGGCCCTTCAGGCCCGCGAACGGCTGGAATCCTCACACCGATGATCGGCAAGACGATCGGCCAGTACGAGATCCAGAGCCTGCTGGGCCAGGGCGGCATGGGCGAGGTCTACCAGGCCCGCGATTCGCGGCTCGGCCGCCGTGAACACCGGCGCCGCGTTTTTCGGTTTTTCCAGCAACGGATCGCTGGCATTCATCCCTGGACGCAGCCGTACTTCCAGCCGCGCATTTCACCGGATGGCCGCCAGCTCGCCGTCGCGGTGAACGACGGCAAGGAGGCGAACATCTGGGTGTACGACCTGTCGGGTACGACGTCCATGCGCCGCCTGACGTTTGCCGGGAAGAACCGATCGCCGATCTGGACGCGTGACGGACAGCGCGTGGTGTTCACGTCCGACCGCGAGGGTGATTCCGGATTGTTCTGGCAGCGTGCCGATGGCAGTGGAGAGGCAGAGCGATTGCCGACGGCCGAAGCCGGTGTCTTCCATACTCACGGTCGCCGTTGATGGACAGGCTCCAGATGCTCATGTGCCCGTTGGTGCTCTGCCTGTCGAATTGCAGTGAGCCATCCGGCGACGATGAGTCCGCCGGATGGCAGGCAGATCATCTACGTGGACAGAGCGCTCTCGCGATCGACGCTGGCGGCGGTCGACGTTCAGACACAGCCGAGCTTCGCGGTCGGCAAGCCGGCGCTGCTGCCGATCGAAGGCTTCGTGCAACGCGGAGCGCGTGCTGAACTGGTTTCAGGATCTGAAGCAGAGGGTACCTGCGAAATAAGTTTCAGGGTACCGGGTTCAGGGTTCCGGGTTCATGGTTCATTTCCGCGGCAGATACTTCTTGTCGATCCCCGCGATGACGACGTAGTTCGGATCCACCATCTCGACGAGATGGATCTTCGCGACTTTCGACAGCAGCTCGTACGCGTCGAGCTCCGACAACCCGTAGTCGCCGTGGATCCAGCCGACCAGCTCCGTGAACGCAATCCGCAGCGCATCGTCGAGCGGACGGTAGGCGCCGACCGCCATCAGCGACGACTCGCTCTCGAAGCGCGGCCACGCGATCTTCTTTCGCTTGATCAGATCGACCTGCAGCCGCACGCGCAGCGGGACTTCGATCGCCGTGCCGGCGACTTCCCCGTCGCCCTGCGCCGCGTGGCCGTCGCCGATGTACAGCAGCGCGCCCGGCGCGTTCACGGGCAGGTAGAGCGTGTAGCCCGGCCGGACTTCCGGCGCGTCCATGTTGCCGCCGAACTCCGCGGGGACGATCGAGCTGCGCGCCTCGCCGCCGGCGGGCGCGACGCCGATGCATCCGAGGAACGGCTGCATGGGAATGTTCACGCTGAAGTTCGAGTCGTGCGCGTGGAAGGTCGCCTGGTTCTTCGCGCGGTCGATGTCGTAGAACCAGATGCGCTCGGGCAGGTTCGCGTTCAACATCGGCGTGTAGGACGTCGTGTTCAGCGCGCCGAATCCCGGCGCGAGCGCGCCCACGCCGCGCGGCGAGTCGACGGTGAGATCGAGAATTTTCACGACGAGCGTGTCGCCCGGCTCGGCACCCGCAATCGCGAACGGTCCCGTCAGCGGGTTGTCGCCTTTCACCATCGCCATCGTGTCGCCGGGTTTCTGAATCGCGTTGCCGAACGCGTCGACGGTCTTCGTCTCGAGCGTGTCGCCGGGCCGGAGCGTCGCGACCGGCGACACTGTCGCGTAGACGTACTTGAGATCCTTGTCGCCGGGCTCGTAGCGGACGACCTGCTGGGCGAACGCGCGCGGCGCAGTGACGGACAAGGCGAGCGCGAGGGCAATCAGGCGTGTCGACATGGGGGGAGTCTACTGCCGCTCACGCTCGGCTGAAAGCCTCGCGCTACAACGTCGGCTCGCCTGGGAGGCTCGCCCTACAGCCACTACCGTGGCGAGCAGGGCGCCCGTGACCGGCACGAGCGCCCTGCCCACCGCGCGTTACACCTAGAACAGTAACTTCGCCGCGAGCTGCACGTTGAACGGCTCGCCCGATCCGATCCCGGGCGCGTTGGACGCGTTGCGCGTGCTGCTCATCAACCCGAACGTCGTCGAGCTCCCCAGTGACGCGCCCGGATTCGCCCAGTTGATGATGTTGAAGACGTTGAAGATCTCGCAGCGCAGCTGCAGCGACATCCCATGGTCGAGCTTCGTCGTCTTGAACACCGACACGTCGACGGTCTTGAACCACGGCCCGTAGTACGCGTTCCGCGCCAGGTTGCCGTAGGTGCCCGCCGCCGGCAGCGCGAAGGCTGCGGGATCGAACCACCGCACGGATGTTCCGGTCGTCGGCTGCGTGACGTTGGCGAACGGATCGCCGACGAGGTTCGGACGATCCTGGCGATCGCCCGTGCCGTCGGTGTCGGCGCCGGTGGTGATGTTGAACGGCGACCCGCTCTGAATCGTCGAGATGACGTTGAACTGCCAGCCGTCGCCCAGCCGGCCCGATCCCACCGCCGGCAGGTTGTACGTGAAGCCTGCGCTGATCACGTGACGGATGTCGAACGAGGCGTTGCCCCAGTCCGCATTGATGTCCGCCGAGTTCATCGGCAGCGTGTTGCGCGCTTCCGACCCGTTGTCCATCGCGTGGCTCAGCGTGTAGTTGAGCCGGCCGGACATGCCGTGCCACGAGCTCTGGATGAGCGACATCTGGAGCGAGTTGTACTCGGAGCTGCCGATCGAATCGAGCTCGTTGATGGCCGCGAGCGTCGGATACTGCGAGTTGTACGGCCGCGCCGCCTGCGAGACGCCGCCGGCGCGCGGCGCCGGCGCGTTGATGTCGCGCATCAGCCCGAGACGATGGCCGCGCGTGCCGACGTAGGCGATCTGGGCGATCATCGTCGGCGCGAGCTGCTGCTGCACGTTGAGGTTGAAGTTGATGACGTACGGCAGCTTCAGGTCCTGGCTGACGGCGAACGCGCCGTACGGCGGATTCGGCGTCGCGCCGAACACGGGCGCGCCGTTCACGAGGTTGAACTTCGTCTGCGTGATCGAGAACACGGGCGACGAACCGCCCGGATTGTTGCCGACGCCCAGCGCCCCGCCGTTGGCGAAGCCCGTGTTCGCCGTGAAGAAGTTCACCGCGAACATGTCGTAGAAGAGCCCCCAGCCGCCGCGAATCACGGTCTTGCGGCTGTCGGTCGGCGCGAACGTGAACCCGGCGCGCGGCGACAGGTCCGTCTTGTCGGGCGGATACAGCGTGTCGGTCGAGACCATCCCCTGGCCGGGAATGAATTCCGTGAGCTGGCCGTCGGTGGCGCCCAGCACGCCGGGGTACGTGTACCGCAGCCCGGCATTGACCGTCAGTTTCGGCGTGACCGTCCAGACGTCCTGCGCGTAGATGTCGAACGAATCCTGGATGTAGTCATGATGCGTGTTGCCGCGGACGATGCTGCCCGTCGCGACGCGGCCGGCCATGAAGTCGGCCAGCGACTTGAGCGCCGAGCTTGCCTGCGCCGCCGGCAGCGAGGCCCACGGACCGACGGTGCCGTCGAAGGTGAACGTGCCGCGCTTGTTGCTGTCGTAGAAGACGAACAGCTTGGCGATGCGCGCTTCGCCGCCGATCTTGATCTGGTGCGCGCCGGTCGCGTACGTCATCGAGTCGGTGACCTGAAACGTCTTGTCGATCCGCCCGAGCGGCTGCGTGCCGCCGACCGCCGCGAAGCCGTTGATCGTGATGTTGGGCGGCCCGACCAGCGTCGCGTCGTCGCTGACGCCCGTGTTGAGCCCCATCGACACCGGATCGGCCGACGTGTCGAACGAGTTGAACGTCTGCTTGAAGTAGTTGTAGCCGACGACCAGCTGGTTCACCAGGTGGGACGTGTAGACGCCCGTCGTCACCACCGACACGTTGTGCATGCGGCTCGGCACCGCCTGGAAGTACGCGAGGTACGGCGAATTGATCTGCGCGACCTGATCGCCGCCGCCGCCGAAGTACCGCGCCGACACGCTGTGCACCGAGTTGAACTGGTGATCGACTTTGACGATGCCGTTGTAGCTGTTGTACGTGTTCGGATCGGCGCTCACGAAATTCAATGCCGTGGCCGGTCCGGTCATGCTGTCCGCGGGCCAGAGGGCGAGCAGCTTCTGCGACACCGGATTCACCGGCACCGAGAACTGATTGAGGAGCTGTGTCGCGCTCGCGACCCAGGCCGGCGACGGCGCCGTGTCCGGGAGCGAGTTGGCGGCGGTCAGCTTCTGGATTTCGAGCGTCGAGAAGTAGAACGTCTTGTTCTTGGTGATCGGTCCGCCGAGCGAGAAGCCGTACTGGTTGTTGCGAATCTCCCGCTTCGACGAGCCCGGGGCGGCCGTCGGCGAATTCGCGGACAGCGCCTCGTTGCGGTTGAAGTAGTACACGCTGCCCTTGACGTCGTTGGTCCCGGACTTCATGACGAGGTTGACCGTCGAGCCGGCGTTGCGGCCCTGCTCGGCCTCGCCGCCCGACTGCACGGAAAACTGATCGATGGCCTCGATCGGCAGCAGCGTGCCGGCGATGCCCGAGACGCCGCCCTGGTTGACCGCGGCCACGTTCTGGAACGCGTCGTTGTTGTCGGCGCCGTCGATCTGGTAGTTGTTGCCGCGGCCGCGCACGCCGTTCACCGACGTCCCGGCGACGCCCGGCGAGAGCTGCAGCATGCGCGTGAAATCGCGGCCGTTGAGCGGCAGATCCTGCACCTGCTTCGGATTGATCACGTTGGCCAGCGACGTCGACTTCGTGTCGAGCGTGATCGCGGTCGCCGACACGGTGACCGTCTCCGAGACGCTCGACAGCCCCATCTTCATCGTGATTTCCGAGATGCGCGAGACCGTGACTTCCAGTGTGGCAGTCTGCGTCTGGAAGCCCTGCAGGCTGAATTCGACTTTGTAGATGCCCAGCGCGAGATCCGGGAGCGAGAAATCGCCCGTGTCGGACGACGTCGTCGTCCGCCCGACGCCGGTCGCGTTGTTGGTCGCGGTCACGGTCACGCCGGGCAGCACCGCGCCGGTCGAGTCAACGACCCTTCCCGAGATTCCGCCGCGAAACGTCTGGGCCCCGGCGACCGAGGCCGTAGCAAGTATCAGAACCACCACACTCAACGCCGACGAGAACCGCTTCAGGCAGGACATGCGCACCTCCGGGTGTGGGTCGAATTTATGGCCCGCCTGTCGTGGTGTCAATGGATCAAGACGCCGATCGCGGCGTGATGTGCGAAGACACTACGGGTTGATGGATCGCGGTCGCGAATTCAGGATGGCGCGCGGCCGGAGATCTTCGCCCAGGTATCCCGGAGCGAGACGGTCCGGTTGAAGACGAGCGCGCCGGGGCGCGAGTCGGGATCGACGCAGAAGTAGCCGAGGCGCTCGAACTGGAAGCGCGCGGCCACCGCGGCCGGGGCCAGGCTCGGCTCCGCCTGGCAGCCGCGCAGGACCTCGAGCGAACGTGGATTCATGTAATCGACGAACGTCTTGCCGTCCGGCGCGTTCTCCGGATCCTCGACCGAGAACAAGCGATCGTAGAGCCGGACCTCGATCGGGACGGCGTGCGCGGCCGACACCCAGTGCAGCGTCGCCTTCACCTTGCGGCCGTCCGGCGCGTCGCCGCCGCGCGTCGCCGGATCGTACGTGCAGCGCAGCTCCGTGACGTGGCCCGCCGCGTCCTTCACGACCTCGGTGCACGTGACGAAGTACGCGCACCGCAGCCGGACTTCCTTGCCGGGCGACAGGCGGAAGAACTTCTTCGGCGGATCTTCCATGAAGTCCGCGCGCTCGATGTAGAGCACGCGCGAGAACGGCACCTTGCGCGTGCCGGCGCCGGGATCTTCGGGGTTGTTGATGACGTCGACGTCTTCGGCCTGGCCCTCGGGATAATTCGTGACGACGACTTTGAGCGGACGCAGGACCGCCATCACGCGCGGCGCGCGCGTGTTCAGATCCTCGCGGATGCTGTGCTCGAGCTGCGCGACGTCGATGACGTTCTCTTTCTTGGCGACGCCGATGCGCGCGCAGAAGTCGCGGATCGACTCCGGCGTGTAGCCGCGCCGCCGCAGACCGCTGATCGTCGGCATCCGCGGATCGTTCCAGCCGGTCACGTGCCCCTGCTGGACGAGCTGCAGCAGCTTGCGCTTGCTCATGACCGTGTAGTTCAGGTTCAGCCGCGCGAACTCGTACTGGTGCGGCTTGTCGCCTTCAATCAGGTGATCGACGAGCCAGTCGTACAGCGGACGATGGTCCTCGAACTCCAGCGTGCAGATGGAGTGCGTGATCTTCTCGATGGCGTCCGACAGCGGGTGCGCGTAGTCGTACATCGGGTAGATGCACCACGCGTCGCCCGTGCGGTGATGCGACGCGTGCCGGATCCGGTAGAGCGCCGGATCGCGCATGTTCATGTTCGGCGACGCCATGTCGATCTTCGCGCGCAGCACGTGCGCGCCGTCGGGAAACTCGCCGGCCCGCATCCGCGCGAACAGGTCGAGGCTCTCGGCGATCGGCCGGTCGCGGTACGGGCTGTTCGTGCCCGGCTCGGTGAGCGTGCCGCGATGCCCGCGGATCTCGTCGGCGTTGAGGCTGTCGACGTACGCGAGGCCGCGCTGAATCAGCGCGACGGCGAACTGGTAGAGCTGTTCGAAGTAATCCGACGCGTACAGCTCCGCGCTCCACGTGAAGCCGAGCCACCGCACGTCTTCCTTGATCGAGTCCACGTACTCGACGTCTTCCTTCGTCGGGTTGGTGTCGTCGAAGCGGAGGTTGCAGATGCCTTTGCGCTCCTCGGCGATCCCGAAGTTCAGGCAGATCGACTTCGCGTGGCCGATGTGCAGGTAGCCGTTCGGCTCCGGCGGAAAGCGCGTCGCCACGCGGCCGTGATGCGTCCCGGACGCCAGATCGTCGTCGACGATGGCGCGGATGAAGTCGGTGGGCGCAGCGGTCCCGGGTTCAGGGTTCATGGTTCAGCGTCGTGCTGGGGTGCGACTATTCTAGTGCGGCAGGCGCGGGCGTAGAAATCCGTAAAGCCACGTCCCCGCGAGGGCGCTCGCGAGCGCGACCGCCATCACGGGAACGCCGCCGCCGATGAGCGCGACGAGCGGACCTGGGCACGCGCCGGTCAGCGCCCAGCCGAGACCGAAGATCGTGCCGCCCGCGATGTAGCGGACGCCGGTCCCGAGCCGTTTCGGCTCGAGCGCAAGCGGCGATCCGTCCGGCGCGCGCAGGCCGAGCTTCTTGATCGCGAGCAGCGAAAAGCCCGCGACGACGACCGCCGATCCGATGATCCCGTACATGTGGAACGCGTCGAAGCGGAACATCTCCTGGATCCGGAACCAGGAGATGACTTCGGCTTCCATCAGCACGGCGCCGAACGCGGATCCGATCAGGAAGTACGGAATGAGCGACATCTAGCCCAGGAGCCTCGGCAGAATGAGATACGTCGTCGCCAGGCCGCCCGCGAAGAAACCGACGACGGCGATCAGCGACGGGAACTGCAGATCCGCCAGCCCCGCGATCGCATGGCCGGACGTGCAGCCGCCGGCGTACGCCGTGCCGAAGCCCACGAGAAATCCGCCGACGACGATGCAGACGAACCCGCGCAGCGTGAGCAGCGACGCCCACGTGAAGAGTTCCTTCGGCACGAGCCCGCCCGTCTCGTGCAGCCCCAGTCCGTGCAGCGTATCGATCGTGTGCTGCGCGATCGCGACCGGCGGCGGCGCCAGCCACGCGGCGAGCGTGGCGCCGGTGAAGACGCCGGCGAGAAACACCAGGTTCCAGAGTCCGCTTTTCTTCCAGTCGTGGCCGAAGAAGTCGAGCCCGCACGGCGCGACGGCCGCGCAAATGTGACGGAAGTTGCTCGAGATGCCGAACGACTTGTTGCCGAGCAGCAGCAACGCCGGCACGACGAGGCCGATCAGCGGTCCGGCGATGTACCAAGGGAGAGGGTGCATGGATGGCTAAGGGCTGATGGCTGATGGCTGATGGTTTGATGGTTTGATGGTTTCAGTTTTCTGTTTTCACTTTGCCCAGTAGTCGTAGGCCGCCCTGGCGATCTGCGCGATGACGCCTTCGCGCATCTCGATCGGCTTCGATGACGTCGCGACGAACACGGCGACCGCGATGTGCCGGCCGTTGGGCAGCGTGATCAAGCCGATGTCGTTCGTCACCGCGTTGATGCCGGCGACGTCGGGTCCCGTGCCCGTCTTGTGCGCGACGACGGTCCCCGCCGGCAGCCGGCCCTTGATGCGCGACGCCGGCGTCTGCGTCTCGATCATCCACTTCAGCAGCCGGTCGTGGCTGGCGGGCGCGAGCTGATCTTCGTTGCGCGCGATCTTCGCGAGGAGATCGACCGCCGCGTCCGGCGCGGCCGTGTCGCGCAGGTCGTGCGCGTAGCGGGCGAACGCCGACCGCTGCTTCGCCGGCGTCGGCCCGCTCAGATCCCGCGCGAGCTCGCGCTCGCCGCGATCGACGCGGATGCCGCGGATCCCGAGCGCCACAAGCCGGCGCGTGACCGCGACCGGACCCCCGGCCAGCGCCATCAGCGCGTCGACGGCCGTGTTGTCGCTGTTGGACACCATGCGGCGCGCCAGCTCTTCGATGCTGAGCGACACGCCGTCGGGCCAGCGCACGGCGATGGGATCGATCCCGCCGGCGCCCCGCATGTCGGCCTTCGTCAGCGCGATCTCGCGCGACAGCTGGATGCGGCCCGCGTCCGCCTCGTGCAGGACGTGCAGCGCCACCGGCAGCTTGAACGCGCTCTGCATCGGGAAGCGCTCGTCGCCGCGCAGCGACGCGCGCTCGCCGGTCTCGACGAGCATGGCCGCGGCGCCCACACGTCCGCCGGCCGGCTTGGCGATGGCCGCGAACTGCTGGGCGAGCGACGGAGGCCGCGCCCCTGGAAAAGGTGTCAGAGTGAGAAGCGCGAGCGCGCTCGCGCCGAGAATACGCGCCATCACGGAATCAATAGTGTAGCCAATCTGTCGAGCGTCAGCTCGCCCGCGTGGGCGACGCGGAGATCGGCGGCGCTCAGGTCGTGCCGCTCGGTGAGCCAGTGCGGAATCGCGACGGTCTTCATGCCGGCGGCGCGCGCCGACGTGATGCCGGGCGCCGAATCCTCGACGGCAATCGATCGCGCCGGATCGACGCCGAGCCGCCGCGCCGCTTCGAGATACACGTCCGGCGCCGGCTTGCGCCGCTCGACATCGTCTCCGGTCACCACGGTCGCGAATCTCGCGCGAACGCCGAGGCGCTCGGCCGCCGGCACGACCCAGCGCGACGTGGACGTCGACGCGATCGCCATCGGCACCGCGGCGCCGGTCAGCGCGTCGAGCAGATCGAGGATGCCGCGCATCGGCTCGCGCGGCACGAGCGCGTCGAAAATCCGCTTGCGCTCCGCGTCGAACGTCGCCCGATCGGGCGGGGCCGGCGACTGCGCGCGCAGCCGCATGAACCACTGCGTCTCGTGATCGACGTGGTAGAGCCCGACGTGGCGGAGGTAGTCGTCGAGCGACAGCGGGACGCCGAACATCTCGAAGACCTGCTTGTGCGATTCGTACTCGGGCGTTTCGCTGTCGAGGATGACGCCGTCGAAATCGAAAATAACCGCGCCTAATCTGGTCATGGAGTCATCTGGTTATCTAGTCATTGTAATGGCCGAATTCAATGACCAGATCAAATGACCAGATAACCAGATGACTCGATGCCCAAATTCACCCGTCGGTCCTGCGTGCGATGAACCAGGTCACGCAGCAGCCGACGGCCAACTTCACCATCTCGAGCGTCGTGTAGACGGCGTGCAGGATCCAGAAGCGCGACATGCCGGGCGGCGCGGGATCGCGCGGGACGAAATCCAGCGCGCGCCCGAGCGACACGATGGCGGGCGTGAGATATCCGAGCATCAGGAGCACGATGGCGAGCATCGCGACGAGGCCCCAGTCGGCGAATCCGAACGGGCGGGCGCGGCGCCAGATCAGCCGCAGCGCGAGCGGGCCGAGGACGAGCTGCGCGACGTTCCAGATCCGGAAGTAGAGCCGGTTGAGCTCCGACGAGAGGTAGCGCAGCAGCTCGCGCGTCTGCGGAAAACCGAGCTTCTGCACGTTCCTGTAGAACTCGACGTTCGTCGATCCAGTCAGCATGCGGTCGACGGTGTAGAAGTTTTCAGTGGCGACGACGGACGAGGCGATCGATCCCATCAGCCACATCCCCATCACCACGAGCGCCAGTCGAGTCTTCACGTCATAGCCTTTCGACATCATCGAGCCTGCCGAGATCGCGGTCGAACGTGCCGAGCGGCACGTGGCCGGCCTTGCGCGCGACTTCGAGGACCAGGCAATCGGAGAAGCCAAGCGCGGGCCGTTTACGAAAACGCTGCACGGCCGCGGCAACGGCATCCGCGTCCTGCAGCGTCAGGTCTTGGTGGTTCAGCAGCATTTCGACGGCGACGGCGATGTCACCGGCATCGCGGCCGTAGACCGACGACAGGACCCGCGTCGCTTCGGCGAGCACGAGATGCGGAACCCACGCGCCACGCGCGACGAACGCTTCGGCCGCCGCCACCTGCCTGGCATCGTCCCGGGTCACGAGGCGGACGAGAACGTTCGTGTCAATCGCGCGCACGGCGCCTCTTGACGTCGCGGCGCACGCCCTCTTTCAATTCGGCGAGGGTGCGGGACTTCGGCGGCCTCTGAAACACGGAGCGGTGAATGTCTTCGGACGTGAAACGGCCCGCGCGCCGCACGACAACGCGCTCGCCGTCATCGTCCCATTCCAGCACCGAGCCGGGCCCGACGCCGAGCTTCCGGCGGATCCTGGCGGGGACCGAGATCTGCCCCTGCGCGGTGAGTCTCGAATGGATCGGCATACGAATACATTACCACGGTAATGAGGCTATCGATCCCGCCCGGGCACGGTGAAGCTCGTCATAGAACGTTGTCGGAGTCACTCTCCTGCGCATCAGTGACGATCGTGAGCAACGGCCTCGGCCGGCGATGGACGATCAGCTCGAAGACGTCGGGGCGCGCGTAGTGGCCGGCGACGTCGAGCTGCCCTCTGGGCCCGGAGATCATCGCGGGATCCACGTCCGCGTAGAGGATCGTCTCCTGCTCGCGCGCAGGACCGGCGATGACCTTGCCGTCCGGATTCACGATCACACTGTCGCCCGGATTGATCCATCCGTCGACGCCGGCCATGAAATCCTTCTTGAACGCGAATCGATCGGGCACATCATCTTTGCGCATCGCGCTGCAGCAGCCGACGACGTAGCAGCGCGTTTCCTTCGCCGAGTGGCGCATCGTCGAGAGCCACGGCTCGCCGCGGTCCCAGGTCGGCGCGGCGAGAATCTCCGCGCCCCACGCGGAGAGCGCGTAGCGCGCGAGCGGCATGTAGTTCTCCCAGCAAATCAAACCGCTCACGCGGCCGACCGGCGTCGGATAGACGGCGAGGTCGCTGCCGTCGCCCCATGCCCACACGAGGCGCTCGCCGCCGGTGGGAATCAGCTTGCGATGCTCGCCGAGGATCGCGCCATCAGCCCCAACAAAGAGCAACGTGTTGTAAACGGTTGTCCCGCTCGCTTCGGCATTCAGCTCGTTGATGCCGATCGCGACCGTGACGCCCGCTTTCTTCGCGGCCTGGCACAGTCGGTCGGTCGCGGCGCTCGGAACGGTGACGGCGTTGGCGACGAGCTCCGCGTACATTGCGCGGAGCGGGTGCGTCTGGCCCGCGGGGATGAACCAGGACCAGATCGGATATCCGGGAATGAAGGCTTCGGGAAACACCGCGAGCGCGCCGCCGGCCGCGCCGACCTGCGCGATGAGGTCGCAGGCCTTGGCGACAGTCGCGTCGCGATCCATGTACACCGGACATGCCTGAACCGCGGCGATCTTCAGTGGGCGCTGCATGCAGTTCTCTCCCGTCGTGTGCCGGTGATGCTACCTCATCGGACCGCACCGGGCTTCGCCCGCACGCGCATCATCTGATTGCCGCCGCGCTGAAACTCGTACGGCACCGTTTCGATCGAGACGTTCAGCGCCAACGCGCGCAGGGACTCGGCGACGGGCGTGACGTGAGACGAGGGCCGGCCGCCGAGACGACGCGGGTTCCACGCCGGGTGGCGTCGGCGTTGAAGCTCGCCGGACCGTCCGCACATCCGAGAATGTGTGATTCGAGATCGGCGCCGCTCAGCGCGAACATCCGGCAGTACTCATCGAACGATCGACCCCATGGTACGACCTGGTCGAGTGTGAACATGTGCGCCGGGGCGAAGGCTGTCAGGTGGAAGTGTCACTTCATCGAGACTCTACCTTTATATATAGGACTCCGCGCCGGCACCGACCGTCACTCCCTCATCTTTCCCATCGCAACCGACATCGACTGCCGGCCGGTCGCGGGATCGTAGACGATCACGGGCATCATGCGGCCGCGAATCGGGCTCGGGTGCGCGCGCGCGTAGCCCATCAGCGTCTGGGCAAGCGCTCTCCGCTCGGTATTCTTCGAATCATCAGCCGGCACGCCGGTCAGCAGATCGTTCAGCGTCAGCGGCCACGGCTCGCCGCGCAGGAGCGCATCGACCACGGTGCCCTTGAGGACGTTGTGCGAGAAGTTGAAGAAGAACGCGAGCGGCGAATAGCCCTCGTCTTGCGGACGAAAGCGCTCGAACTCGTCGAGCAGCGCGGACCGGTGTTTCCGGAAGAGATCGCGAAATTCGACGCGCTCGGCCTCGGACGTCAGCAGCGACGCGGGCGGATGATCGCCGACGAACGCGCGCGCGTCCGGCGACAGCCCATTCAGCAGCGCTTCGACGATGCGGTCGCGCTCGAGACCGTGAACGTCCGCCGCCTGCATGCGCGCGTATTCGCGCATCAGCGTCGCGAGCGCGAAGCACAGCCACGGATAGTCGGCGACGTTGTCGTCGCGCGTCTTCGTCGTGTCGCGCGCGTACGTCGCCTCGAAGCCGAAGCGGAGATGGCTGCCGATGCTCGCCGCGTGCCCGAGCGCGATCTGCACTCGATGCGCGTGACTGAGCGTCTGCACGCGCTCGAGCAGCAGATCGTACCCGCGCTCCTCGCGCTCGTAGTGGCACGTCGCGATCAGGATCAGCGACTCGGCGTCCGCCGCGAACAGCTGCCCGCTGCCGTTCGATCCCTGCAGATCCCGCAGCAGCGACTGCAGCCGATCGAGCTGCTCGTCGGCGCGCCCTTCGTCCCACACGCGCAGGGACGCCAGCGCCAGGACGTGCATGAAGTAATAGTCCAGCAGGATCGCGAGGGCGATGGGGTCCGGCGGACCCTCTCCGCGGTTCTCGATCAGAAAGTTCAGGACGTCGACGGGAATCGTGTCGGCGTTGACGTGATCGGTCAGGCCGTCCCAGTCGTTGAGCGCGTGAAAGCCTTCCTGCCGCGTCTTCGTGTCGTACCGCGAGACGCTGGACGCCAGATTCAGCGGGAGCGAGGCGGTCGTCCACGCGTGCGCGCGCATGCCGTCGCGCAGGCGCACGAGCGCGCGGCGGAAGTCCGTCGCCGTCGCGGCGTGCTCGACGATCTCCTGGCGGGTCGCGCCGCGCAGCGCGGTCTCCAGCAGCGCGCACACCGCGTCGAAGCCGACCGCCGGTCTGCTATTCACGATGAATGACCGTCAGTACGCGATCAGCAGGCGCGCCGCGCGTTCGATCATCGCCTCGCTCGGGAGATACCCGTCCTCGAGCGCGGGCGAGTACGGCACGGGCGTGTCCAGCGCACAGACGATACGGACGGGCGCGTCGAGGGATTCGAAGGCTTCTTCCTGAACGATCGCCGCGAGGCTTTCGCCGATGCCGCCGGTGCGCGCGTCCTCGTGAATGATGAGGACGCGGTGACAGTGCCGCGCGAGCGCGAGGACCGCCGGCCGATCGAGCGGCGCGAGGCTGCGGAGATCGAGGACGCTCGCGTCGATGCCGTCCGCCGCCAGTTTCGCCGCGACGCGCATGCCGACGTGGACGAACGCGCCGTACGAAATGATCGCGAGATCGCCGCCCGCGCGGCGCAGCGCGGCCTTGCCGATCGGAATCGGCGCGGGCGGCGCGTCCGCGATCGCCTGCTTGACGCGCGGGTCGCGATAGAGCGCGATGTGCTCGTAATAGAGGACCGGATCCGGATCGGCGACGGCCGACGCCATCAGCGCGCGCGCGTCGTGCGGCGTCGATGGCGTGACGATCTTCAGGCCTGGCGTGCGATAGAACCACGCCTCCGTGTTCTGCGAGTGGTACGGCCCGGCGTGGCGCAAGCCGCCCCACGGCATGCGCACGACCATCGGCGTCCCGCCGCCCCAGCGATAGCGGTTCTTCGCCGCGTTGTTGACGAGCTGATTGAAGCCGGTCGCGACGAAATCGTTGAACTGCATTTCGCCGATGGGCCGCTGCCCCGCGATCGCCGCGCCGACGCAGACGCCCAGCACGCCGCTCTCGCCGATCGGCGAGTTGATCAGGCGGTCGCCGAATTCCTCGAGCAGCGGTCGCAGCAGCAGAAATGCGTTGCCGTAGCGGCCGCCGACGTCCTCGCCGTAGACGAAGACGCGCGGGTCGGCGCGCAGCGCGTCGCCGACGCCGAGCATCACGGCTTCGAGGAACGTGCGGCCCTTCGGATCGAACGGCGGCGCTGATTCGACGGTCTGGCTGAAGCCAGACCCCACGTCACTGGTCGCGGCGTCCACATTGGTCGTGGCGTCCGCCTTCAGGCGGACCTCCGGATCCAGCACCTCCACGTGCACGCGCGTCGGCTCGTTCGCGAACACGCCTGCGCCCGCGTTCGCGGACTCGGGCCACGGCGCGTCGATGACCGCGCGCGCTTCTCGTTCGACGATCGCCTCGGCCTCCTGCTTCATGCGATCGAGCTCGCCGGATTTCAACAGGCCGTCCGCGCTCAGCTTCGCGGCGTAGAGCGCGATCGGATCCTTCGCCGCCCAGTACTCGTAGAGCTCGCGGTTGGCGTAGCCGGAGCCGCTTGTCTCAAAATTGTCGGGCAGCGGCGGCACGTCCCACGTCGTGTGCGGATCGCGGCCCAGGTACAGCATGTCGTCGTGATGCGCGTGGCCGCAGAGGCGCATCGCGACGAGCTCGATGAGCGTCGGGCCGAGGCCGGCGCGCGCGCGTTCCGCGGCCCAGCCGAACGCGCCCGCAATCGCTTCGGGATCGGTGCCGTCGAGCGTGATGCCGGGCACGCCGTAGCCGGCGGCCTTGTCCGCGAACACGCGCGTGGCGGATTGTTCGGCGACCGGCGTCGAGAGCGCCGTCTGGTTGTTCTGGACGCAGAAGATCATCGGCAGCTTGCGCGCGGCGCAGAGATTGATCGCCTCGTGCCATTCGCCGAGCGACGATCCGCCTTCGCCGATGAACGAGACCGCGAGGCGGCCCGAGCCGTCGCGCGTGAAGGCCATCGCCATGCCCGCGAGGGTGAGGGTCGCGATCGTCAGCGGCGAGGCCGGCAGCAGGATGCCGTGCTCGAGATCGCCGTAGCCGAAGTCCTTGCCGTCGGTCGGCGGACCTGACTTCGCCATCTGCGAATTCAGGATCATGTAAACCGTGTCCGGATCGGACCGCATCGCGTAGGTCGCGCCGAGGTCGCGAATCATCGGACCGATGACATCGCCCCGCCAAACCGATCGCTCGCCTGGAAGGCTCGCGCCACAAAATGCAGGACCGCGGCGCAGGCGCATGCACGCGCCGTAGATCGCTTCCTGGCCGAGCGACCGGAACCCTTTGCCTTGAAACGCGGTCGCGCCGTAGCGCACTTCGCCGCCGAGAAAAAATGCTTTGAGGCGCAGGTCGGTCGCGCGCGTCAGGACCATGCCGCGGAGGATCTCGAGACGCTCGTCGCGCGTGAGCGACGCCGCGATCGCGGCGCGGCGGAGGAAGCCGTCGCAGGCCTCGATGAGCTCGGCGTGCGCCTGCTCGATGCGCGTCGCGGCGCTGGTGCGCGGCGTGGCGTCCGGCAGGCCCTGCGGGACTGGATGCGCCGCGAGCCGGCGCGTCAGCTCGTTCCTCAATGCGGGCCGCAGCGCCTCAATCGCGGCCTCGTCGCGCGGCGAGCGCGCGGGGGCGACGGCTTCAAAAGCGGCGAGCGCGTCCGCCAGCGCGAACGGATGGCGCTCGGCGACGAAGGCGCCAAGGCGGGCGGCGATCCCGGTCAGCTTCTCGAGCTCCGCGTGTTTCGGCATGTGAGTCAAATCGTATCAAATGCGGACGATAAGCAGATGCCATCGCGAAGGCACGAAGACCACGAAGAAGAACGAAGAAATGGAACCACGGAGGACGCGGAGGAATGGAGGATCAGCGTGTTCGACGCGGGCGGCCTGCCGAGCAGGCCGCGTGTGTCGGCCGACGCCGCTTCGCGGCGCCGTGTCGAACACGATCTGCCGAGTCTCTCTTCTCCGTGTCTCGGTGTCTCCATGGCCAACTTCCGTCCGTGTCCTCCGTGTCCTCCGTGGTTTCACGTTCTGCGGATCTCTCCAGAGCGTGTGATGGACAGCCGTTCGCCCGTCCGGAGCAGCGCGAAGTCCTCGGCAGCGAGGGCAACGACAGGAAACGAGCGGCCGTACATCAGCTCGGCCACGATCGACGCGAGCGCGAAAAACGAATCGACGCCGGTCGTGACGATCGCGGCCGGCGCCGTCCCGGCCCTGACCGCCTCGAGCAGTACGGCGGTCGTCGTCGACGATCCTTTGCTGAACGGGACCGCGAGGACGCGCCCGCCGGCGCGGACGCCGGCCAGCGGGTGATGGCGATCGATGATCTCGCCCGTCTGGAAATCGTACCCGCCCCAGAACGAGAGCGCGTCGTGCGTGACGAGCGCTTCGCCCTCGGCCTCGCCGGCGACGACCGCGCGGCCGGCGATTACGCGCTCCGCCATACGCTCTCGTCGCGCACGACACGACCCTCGATCGCCGACCGCACGCAGTCGGCGAGACTCCCGAACGTCACGCGCGTGTTCAGCAGACTCGGCGCGTAGTACGCGTACTTCGCCGAGTTGGTCATCAGCGTCTTGATCTCCGGCGGCAGCATCGGCGACGCGAGAATGCACGTGTCCAGCGTGATCTGCGCGCCGAAGGCGACGATGGGCGCGAGGACGCCGGCCCGGTCCGCATCCTCTTTCATGAGGCGGCTCGACGTAATCAGGAACTTCACGCGCGGGTGCGCGTGCCTGCCCGCGACGAGCGGCGCGAGCTGCGCGAATTCCGCCAGCGAGAAATGCGGGCTGCCGAGGATCACCATGTCCAGCTCGCGCCCATCCGCCGTCGTCAGCTCCTTGCGAGCCGCGCGGAGATCCGCGGTCGTGATCTCCATGCTGCGCTCAGGCGATCGACCCTGGAACGCGGCGTCGAGCGTCGGCGCCTCTGGCGTCACGCCGACCATGTGGAACAGCGCGACGCACCCGGACGAGGCGACGGCAGCGGCGAACGCCTTCAACTCGTCCTCGGCGGGCGTCACGACGATGCCCTCGATCACCGGGATGCGATCTTCGGCGAGCTTGCCGACCAGATGCCCGAGGACGGCGAAGAACTGCGCGTCCTGCTGCAGCGCGACAGGCACGTCAGTCAATCGCAACAGCACCTGACCGGCGCGATTCTCCGTCAGGTGCAGACCGGACGCGGGCACGCGGCCCGTGATCGCGCAGCAGATGTCGAGGAGATCGGGATAGCGCTCGGTCCGCGCGCCGATGACGGAGTTGGCGAACGCGATCGCGTTCGACTCGCCCCAGGCGATCTGCTGACCGAACGCCGGGCGCATCTTCGTCTGGTACGGCGCGCACGTCCACGTCGGCACCGTGCCCATCTTTTCGTACGCGAGCATCTGCCGCGCGGCCTTCGCGGCCCACTCGGGCGTGACGGCCCAGTTCTGCCAGCCGCACTCGTCGACGCCGCTGACGTTCAGGCTCGTCGGGACGGCAACTTTCGCGCCGAGCGACGCAAGCTTCTCCGCGAACTCGAGGGTCGCGTCGCCCAGATAGATCGTGCTGTCGATGTGCGCCTGCGAGATGTCCATCAGCTCGGAGGCGCCGTAGACCTCGGCCATGCGGACGAGGATCGACATCGCGAACGCCGCGGCGGGACCGAGCGCGCCGTCGAGCATCGCTTGGTCTCTGGCGGACAGGAGCATGGCCTCATCACTATAATGCGCGGCATGAAGATGAGGCTGATACCCGCGCTTCTCGCGATCACCCTTCCCGCCCTGGCCGGCGCTCAGAGTTCACCGGCACCGGCAACAATTACCGTTCTCAAACCGGCGCGCGTGTTCGACGGCGATACGATGCACGAGGGCTGGGCCGTGCGCGTGCGTGGCGAGCGGATCGACGCCGTGGGACCTGAAGCGAGCGTTGCCGCCGCTGGCGCCAAAGTGATCGACCTGCCCGGAACCACGTTGACGCCCGGGCTCGTCGAAGGCCACTCGCACATCCTGCTGCACGCGTATAGCGAGACGTCGTGGACCGATCAGGTGTCGAAGGAAGGGCTCGCGCTGCGCGTGGCGCGCGCGACGAACCATCTGCGCGCGACGCTGCAGGCCGGCTTCACGACCGTCCGCGATCTTGGCACCGAAGGCGCGCAGTACGCCGACGTCGAGCTTCGCGACGCGGTGCGGCAGGGCATCATTCCCGGCCCGCGCATCCTCGCGTCGACGAGAGCGATCGTCGTCACGGGCAGCTATCAGCCGCACTTCATTCCTGAATGGAACGTCCCGCAGGGCGCCGAGGAAGCCGACGGCGTGGACAGCCTGCTGCGCGTCGTCCGCGATCAGATCGGCCGCGGCGCCGACTGGATCAAGATGTACGCGGACTATCGCTGGGGGCCGATGCCGGGCTCGCGTCCGACGTTCTCAGTCGAGGAATTGAAACTCGCCGTCGAGACGGCGAAGAGCGCTGGCGTTCCCGTCGCCGTGCATTCGAACACGGCGGAAGGCATGCGGCGCGCGACGCTCGCGGGCGTCGAGACGGCGTCGAGACCATCGAGCACGGCGGCGAGGGCACGCCTGAAGTCTTCAAGCTGATGGTCGAGCATCACGTCGCGCTCTGCCCGACGATCACCGCGGGTGCCGGTCCGTGGCCGCCGGCGAATCCGAACTCACCGGCGAATCAGCGCAAGCGCGAGAGCTTCAAGGCCGCGCTCGATGCCGGCGTGACGATCATCAACGGCAGCGACGTCGGTACCTTTCCGCACGGCGACAACGCGCGCGAGCTCGAAGCGATGGTCGCGTACGGCATGCAGCCGACGGCCGCGCTCAAGAGCGCGACATCAGTCGCCGCGCGCGTGCTGCACATGGAGAATCAAATCGGATCAGTGAAGCAGGGACTCTTCGCCGATCTCGAGACATTTCAGCGCTGCGGAAAGTGAAGTTCGTGATGAAGAACGGGGCGGTGTTCCGGCAGCGCTAAAGGGTCAGGCCTGCCTCAATAATTCAGCCAATACGCGAACTTCACGAGAAACACGTTCGTCGACGGCGCGCCGAAGATGCCACGGAGATCGCGGCCGGCGTTGAAGCCGCCGGGCACCGCATCGTTCTCGCGCGCCTGCTGCCAGACGATGAACACTGTCGACCCGGGCTTGTATTCCCACCTGAGCACGTTCGTCGTCCGGAACGACTTCACGTTGAAGTTCGGATCGCCGTTCGCGATCGTGTCGTACGCGTACGGCGTGAACCGCGCGTCGTAGTCCGCGGCGCGCGCGCTGGCGACCTGCCGGAACTGGCTGTAGTCCCCCGCCGACACGAACGGCTGCGCGTACAGCTGGATCGACAGATTCGGCGTCAGCGTGTAGTTGAAGCGCCCGGTCAGCGCGACCGTCGTCTGATCGAGATGGGCGAACACGTAATGGTTCGCCGTGTCGGTGACGTTGTTCACCCACTGCGTGTCCGAGATGTTGCGATTGAATCTGAGGCCCGTCGTCACCATCAGCGACGGCATCGGACGGAACGTGAGCTCGGGATTGACGTCCGCGCCGAGCGAGCCGTGCGGATCGCGGAAGTAGCTGCCGAAATAGGCGAGCGACACGGGGCGCCGGTTGTCCGAGTTCACGTAGTACCAGACGCCGTTGGCATTTTCCTGGTACACGGCCGGTCCGCCGCGCGTGACGCGATCGTCGAGGCCGAGGCCGTTGACGTTGTAGCCGCCGCCGATCGACCAGTTGTTCGTGAAGACCGCGTGCGCGTTGACGTTGCCGCCGTTCGAGACGAGATCGCCGTCCGCGTTCCACGTGGCGTACTCGTTGAAGTTGATCATGCGGCTGCGGAACCAGCGGTTCGGCTTGTCGCTGCGGAACTGAATCCAGTTGCCGATGTTGCGCGTGTCCGCGCGGCGCAGGAACCCGACGTCGTTGATCTCGAAGCCCGGCGACTTGAATCCGTAGTTGAAGTTGAAGTGGACGTACTCGCCGCCGATCTTGCTGATGCCGATTTGCGCGGAGTCGCCAGACAGCGACGTCCGCGTCGGGTCCAGGGACGCGCTCTTCAGATCGGGCCGCTGATAATAGTGAACGCTGTCTTCCTGCACCGCGTCGATCGCCGGCGCGTCGCCGCGGACGGTGCTGCCCGCCCAATACCCGAACAGGGAGTAGAACCTTCTGAAGCGCAGATCCCAGTCGACACCGCCCGCCGTCGCGCTCGTCGGCAACACGTCGATCGCGCTGTCGGCCGACTGCCGCTTCGTGTTGGTCAGCATGAAGCCGATCGCGGACTGGTTCGCGAACTCGCGGCGCACGCGGCCGACCGTGTAGCTCGTCATCGGCTCGACCGGCTGCGTGGAGAACAGCGAGCCGTTCTGCACGCGCGCCTGCGCCTCTTCGCTGACCGCCTGCATGACGCCGATCGAGTAGTTGCCGACGCGTCCCGTCAGCTTCGCGGCGCCGAGGATCTTCGTCTGCGACGGCACGTCGGTGTACACGTTGTCGCCGTTCGGCAGATAGTCCGTGCCCTGCGGCGAGCGGCCGACGCGGCGCGAGTAGAACATGCCGCTGCACGCGCCGTCGTTGCAGTCGAGATTGAAATTGAAGTTGCCCGAGCCCTCGACGAAGAACGGCCGGCGCTCGTTGAAGTACGTCTCGAACGCCGACAGGTTGACGACCGCCGGATCCGCTTCCACCTGCCCGAAATCCGGATTCACCGTCGTCGTCAGCGTCAGTCCAGGCGTCAGCGCGTACTTCATGTCCATGCCGAACGCGCCGCCGGGCGCCGCGCCCTTGAGGAGCGGATTGCCGGCGGTCGGCTGCGTCGTGACGTTCGCGACGGTGTAGGGCGTGATTTCCAGTTTCTTCGGCGATGCGGACATCGACAGGCCGCCGAGCTCGCCGAACGACGACACGTAGCCGTTCGCCTTGCGCGACAGCAGCGGCCACGTCGACGTCTCGTTCAGCCGGCCGATCTGCCGCGCGACGGCGAAGCCGAACGTGTTGGCGGGCGACGGATTGAATCGCAGCTGTGAGAACGGAATCCGGAATTCGGCCGACCAGCCGTCGGTCTCGCGCGACACGGTGACGTCCCACACGGCGTCCCAGCTGTCGTCGCTGTTGTTGTCGTTGTACCAGTAGCGATCGAATTTCACGCCCGAGGGATTGACCGCGAACTCGTACGCCGTCCGCCGGTCGTGATACGAGTCGACGAAGACGCGGATCCAGTCGCAGGGCGAATCCTGATCGCGGCGCGTGAGGTACGTGACGATGCGATCGGGCTGGCGATCGTAGGCGCGGACTTTCACGAAGAGCGTCGTCGCGTTGTAGGCGACGCGGAATTCCGTGCGCTCGCTCGGCTCGCCGCCGTCCTGCGGCTCGCGCTGCACGAAGGCGTCGATCGGGGCCGCGCCGCGCCAGACTTCGTCGCTCAGCTCGCCGTTCACACGCACCGCGTTCGGGCCGGAGACGGCGACCGCGTCGACGTGCGCCGTCGCGGTGACATCGCCCACGGGGGCCGCAACGGCGCTGAGCGCGAAAAGGGCGAGGGCTGCAAGCATCAGAGCGTGCCTTGCTTAGACGCGTACTGCGGGCGCTTGGTTGGCGGAAACGCTGGCCCCCGATGGTATCGTACGGCCCATGGCTTTCACGACGCTGATATCGACGGATGTCCTCGCGTCCCGCATCCAGGATCCGGCCTTTGTCATCATCGATTGCCGCTTCAAGCTGGACGATGTCGCGTGGGGTGAGCGGGAATGGACGTCTTCACATATTCCGGGCGCCCTGTACGCGCATTTGGATCGGGATCTGTCGAGTGCAAAGACGGGCACCAACGGACGCCATCCCCTGCCGGACGCGCGCGCCCTCGCTGCGACCTTCGGAGGATTCGGGATCGCGAGCGGCGTCCAGGTGGTCGCCTACGATCAGAACAACGGGATGTTCGCGAGCCGGCTGTGGTGGCTGCTGCGGTGGCTCGGCCACGACGCCGTCGCCGTGCTGGACGGCGGAATCGCGAAATGGATCGCCGAAGGCCGGGCGACCACGAGCGGCGCGGAGCATCGCGCGCCGGCGGCGTTCGCGGGATCGCCGCGCGCGGACATGGTCGTCGACGTGAACGGCGTGGCCGCGCTCGCGGGCCGGAAGGACTGGCGGCTCGTCGACGCGCGCGCGCCCGAACGCTTTCGCGGCGACGTCGAGCCGCTCGATCGCGTCGCGGGGCACATTCCCGGCGCGCGGAATCATTTCTTTCAAGGCAATCTCGACGAGCACGGGCTGCTGCGATCGCCGGAGGTGCTGCGCGCGCAGCTGCGCGCCTCCATCGGCGATGTCCCCGCCGATCGCATCGTCTGCTACTGCGGATCGGGCGTGACGGCGTGTCACAATCTGCTGGCGATGGAACACGCGGGCATGAAGGGCGCGAAGCTGTATCCCGGATCGTGGAGCGAGTGGAGCGCGGACGAGAAGAGACCTGTCGCGAAAGGTGACTAGTGGCTGGCTTGCCCGCCGAAGCTGGCGCAGCCGGCGAAGGCTGGTGGCTGGTGGCTGGTGGCTGGTGGCTGAGGAAGAGACATGACACATAAACCCGTACAAGCTCCGAACCTCCCGAAGCCCGCGGGTCCGTACTCGCCGGGCATGGGCTTCGAACGGCTGGTCTTCGTCTCCGGTCAGGGCGCGATGGATCCGGCGACCGGCAAGCTCGTCGCAGATGACATCGAACGGCAGACCGAACAGGTGCTGAGAAACGTCGAAGCGATTCTCAAGGCCGCGGGCTCGAGCCTGCAGCACGTCCTGCGCTGCGGCGTGTTCCTCGTCGACATGAGCGAGTTCCAGAAGATGAACGGCGTCTACTCGCGCATGTTCGGCGATCATCGTCCCGCGCGCACGACGGTGCAGGTCGCCGGGCTGCCAGGGCCCGGGCTGAGAGTCGAGATCGACGCGATCGCATATGTTCCGGATCGAAGTTAACCTCCACGAACGTTAACCACGGAGGACACGGAGGGCACGGAGGTCCTCCGTGGTTAACGCTTTCCTTCCATGAGCGAGATCGAAGTCGCCGCATCGCCAGGTCTCTGGTCCACCATCCGCGAATCGATCGCGGGATCGCACCGCGGCGAGTACACCGACGGCGCGATCGGGCGCGCGATCCTGCTGCTCGCGGTCCCGATGGTCCTCGAGCTCGTCCTCGAGTCGGTCTTCGCCGTCGTCGACGTGTTCTTCGTCTCGCGCCTCGGCGCCGACGCGATCGCGACGGTCGGCGTCACCGAGTCGATCCTCACGATCATGTACGCGCTCGCGGTCGGCCTGAGCGTCGGCGCGATGGCCACGATCGCGCGTCGCGTCGGCGAACGCGATCCCGACGGCGCGGCGCGCGCGGCGGTTCAGGCGATCGCGCTCGGCGTGATCGTCTCGGTCCCGATCGGCCTGCTCGGCTTCTGGTACGCGCGGCCGCTTCTTGCGCTGATGGGCGCCGAGCCCGGCGTCCTCGCGCACTCGTCGTACACGGCCATCGTCCTCGGCCTGAACGGCGTGATCCTCATGATCTTCCTGATCAACGCCGTGTTCCGCGGCGCGGGTGACGCGGCTGTGGCCATGCGCGTGCTCTGGATCGCCAACGTGTTCAACATCGTTCTCGATCCGTGCCTCATCTTCGGGCTGGGCCCGTTTCCGCGACTCGGCGTGACGGGCGCCGCGGTGGCGACCACGACCGGCCGCGGCATCGGCGTCCTGCTGCAGCTCTATATATTGTCCAGGGGCCAGGGCCGCGTGACGATCCGCCGCGAGCACCTGACGCTCGATCCAGCCGTCATGATGAGCATGCTGCGGCTGTCCGGCACGGCCGTGTTCCAGACGCTGATCGCGACGACGAGCTGGATCGGTCTCGTGCGGATCCTGGCCGCGTTCGGCAGCGACGTCCTCGCCGGCAACACGATCGCGATTCGCATCGTCGTCTTCGCGCTGCTTCCGTCGTGGGGGTTCGCGAATGCGGCCGCGACGCTCGTCGGCCAGAACCTCGGCGCCGGGAAACCCGACCGCGCGGAGACGAGCGTGTGGCGCGCGTCCTTCTACAACATGGTCGCGCTCGCCGGCATCGGGCTGCTCTTCGTCGTCTTCGCGGACCCCATCGTCGCCGGCTTCACCAGCGATCCCGGCGTCGCGCCGATCGCCGTGCGGGGCTTGCGGATCATCAGCGCCGGCTTTCCCGTGTACGCGTACGGCTACGTGCTGACGCAGTCGTTCAACGGCGCCGGCGACGCGGTGACGCCCACGCTGATCAACATCTTCTGTCTCTGGCTCGGCGAAATTCCCCTCGCGTACGTGCTGGCGCGCACGGCGGGGCTGGGACCAACCGGAGTCTACTGGTCGATCTTCATCGCGTTCTCGGCGATGTCGGTCGTCAGCGCGCTGTTGTTCCGCCGGGGGACCTGGAGACTGAAGCGCATCTAAAAACCGCCCTCGCCGTCCCCAAGAATGAACGCAGAGATCGCGGAGACCGCAGAGACAAGTCGAATCGGATTGATATCGAAGCCACATCCAGCTCTGCGTTGTCAGCGGTCTCTGCGTTCAACCCATCTGACCGTCAGTCTGGTATGGGGCGTATAATCCGCGCATTCACGAGGGACTTATGACCAAAGCACGCGTTGTTCTCATTCTCGGTCTCGCCGCCGCGCTCTCCATTCCCGTGGGCGCCGGCTCGGTTCCCATCCGCGCGAAAAACGGCATCGTCGCGACCCAGAGCGAAATCGCGTCGCGCGTCGGCGCCGACGTGATCAAGGACGGCGGCAACGCGGTCGACGCCGCGGTCGCGACCGCCTTCGCGCTCGCCGTCACGCATCCGACCGCCGGCAACATCGGCGGCGGCGGCTTCATGGTCTATCGGCCGGCGAACGGCGAGGCCGTGACGTACGACTTCCGCGAGAAGGCGCCCGCGAAGGCGTCGCCGACGATGTGGCTGAAGGACGGAAAGTACAGCGCGGACATCCATCACAACAGCTACTGGGCCGTCGGCGTGCCGGGCACGGTCGCCGGCCTGCACCTGGCCTGGAAGGAACAGGGCAAGCTGCCGTGGAAGCGGCTGGTCGATCCCGCGGTCGCCCTCGCGCGCGACGGCTTCGTCGTCTCGGACAACCTCGCGCGATCGCTGAGAAGCGCGCAGCGGACGATGCAGAAGTATCCGGCGTCGGTCGCGGCGTTCACGAAGAACGGCACGCCGTACGAAGCGGGCGAGACGCTGAAGCAGCCCGACCTCGCGAAGACGCTCGAGCGCATCTCGGCGCAGGGACCCGCCGGCTTCTACGAGGGCGAGACCGCGATGCTCCTCGAGAAGGAGATGCAGGCGCACGACGGCCTCATCACGCGCGCGGATCTCAAGAACTACACGGCGGTCCGCCGCGCGCCGATCAAGGGCACCTATCGCGGCTACGAGATCGTCTCGATGGGCCCGCCTTCGTCCGGCGGCGTCGGCATTGTCGAGATGCTGAACGTCCTCGAGGGCTACGACCTGAAGTCGATGGGCTTCGCATCCGCGGCGGAAATCCACACGATGGTGGAGTCGATGAAGCGCGCGTACGCGGACCGCGCGAAGTTCCTCGGCGATCCGGATTTCAACAATGAAATGCCGATCGCGCGGCTGACGTCCAAGGACTACGCGGCCGAACTGCGCAAGACGATCAACCCGAACAAGACGATCAAGTCGTCGCCGACGACGTTCGAGTGGCCGCACGAGAGCGACGAGACGACGCACTTGTCGGTCGTCGACGCGAACCGCAACGCGGTGTCGATGACCTACACGCTGGAGCAGGGCTACGGCGTGAAGATCGTCGTGCCGGGCGCGGGACCGACGAGCGCGGCCTCATCGGCACGAAGCCGAACCTCGCGGAGCCGGGCAAGCGGATGCTGTCGAGCATGGCGCCGACGATTCTGTCGAAGGACGGCAAGCTGTTCATGGTCACCGGCAGTCCCGGCGGGCGCACGATCATCAACACGGTGCTCGAGACGATCCTCGACGCCGTGGACTTCGGGATGAACGCGCAGGAAGCGGTCGACGCGGTGCGGCTGCACCATCAGTGGCTGCCCGACGTGATCAACTACGAGCGGTTCGGGCTCTCGCCGGACACGATTAGGGAATTGGAACGGCGCGGCCACACGCTGCGCGAAGGCGGCGGGCAGGGCGTCGCGCAGGTGATCATGTACAACGAGAAGGACGACATGCTCGAAGGCGGATCGGATCGTCGCGCCGCGGACGGCGCGGCCGTCGGCGTGTCCGCGCGCCCCGCGACGCGCCCGACGAGCCAGCAGAAGTAGCGCGCGGCTTCATCCCTCGACACGCTCGGGATGCCTGGGCGAGTCGAAGGGCAGCCGAGCGTTTCAGGCTCAGCGCCGCGCGACGAGGCGCGGCGTCTCGAGCACGCGGCTGTCCGGCCTGCCGCTCCGGCAGGTCGGCGCGTGCTTCGACAGCAGGTCGATGAACTCGACGACGAAATCCGCGCGCGCGAGATCTTTCGGCGTCACCGCGCGCCACTCGCGATGCAGGCCGCGGGCGGTGAGCGGGCGGGCGACGAGCGTCCGCGCGTCGATCATCGGCTGCACGGCCCAGCGCGCGAGCGCCGCGACGCCGAGCCCCGCCTTGACGAGCTCGATCATCGCCTCGGTCAGCTGAACCTCTTCGATCCGCGCCGGCGTCACGCCCATCGGCTTCAGCACGTCCTCGAGCACGCTGCTCTCCTCCTTCGGCGGATAGACGAAGAGCGTTTCCTCGCGCAGCTCCGCGAAGCGGACGTGCGGCAGCCGCGCGAGACGGTGATCGGGCGACAGAATCAGGACCACCTCGTCCTTGAACACGGGCCGCGACGCGAGCCGCCGGTCCGTCACCGGCTTGCTGACGATCCCGAGATCGATCTTCCCGGCGAGCAGCTTCTCGATCGGATGGTGCGTGGAGTCGACGTCGATCCGCACTTCGACGCGCGGAAAACGCTGGCGGTAGCGCTTCAGCAGCGGCGGCAGCCAGTGATAGCACGTGTAGCACTCGGTCGTGATGCGGAGGATGCCGGCGCGCTCGGCGCCCATCTGGCGGATCTCCTGCTCGGCGTGCTGCAGCTGCGCCAGGACGTCCTTCGCCGACGCGAGCAGCCGCTCGCCGGCCGGCGTCAGGACGAGGCGCTTGCCCACGCGCAGGAACAGCGGCGCGCCGAGGCGCGACTCGATGTCGCGCAGCTGATGGCTGAGCGCGGACTGCGTGAGGTGGAGGCGATCGCCCGCGCGCGTGAGGCTGCCGACCTCGGCCACGGCGGCGACGAGCTGCAGGTGCCGGATTTCGAGATCCATGTCCATGAGATTACTTCATCATCATGATGATGACAAAGAATTTATCTCATCGATGCCATGGTGCGTAGCATGCAGACATGCTGCTGCCGCCGCTCCTGCACCTCGCGATCGCCTTCGCGCCCGCGCCGGCGCTTCCGCCTCCCGTCGTCGCCGCCGCCATCGTCGAAGCCGCGCGCCTGTGGGCGCCCTACGGCGTCGACGTGCGCCCCGCGCCGCCGGGCGGGCCCGCGCCCGACGCCGTCACGCTCACCGTGGTCGCCGCCAGACCGACGGCCGCCGATCGTCTGCGCGCGCCGGGCGCGCTCGCGGCGATCGAGTTCGACGCCGGCGGCCTGCCCCGCCCGGAGATCGCGGTCTACGCGGGCGACGTGCGCGATTTCATCGCGCACGCGCGCGTGCTGGGGGCCAGCGACGCGCAGTGGCCGCGCGCGATGCGCGAGCAGATTCTGGGGCGCGCTGTCGGGCGGGTCCTGGCGCACGAAATCGGGCACTACGTGCTGGCCACGCGCGGCCATGCGGCGCATGGGCTGATGCGCGCCGCGCAGGCACCGGACGATCTCGTGGCGCCGAATCGCCGGGGGCTCGGCTTGTCGCAGGCGGACGTGGCGCGGCTGTCCGGGCGTACAAACTTAGGGCCGGCACCTGAGGCCGGCCCTTGAGTGACGCGCGGTGCCGCCGCATAAGGGCGGCTCGATCGCGTCTAGTGCACCTGCACCGGGAACTTGATGTTCATCGACGAGCGCGTCGCGCGCCAGTCCGAGTCGAGAATCGCATACAGGACCTGGTCGAGATACTGACCGTTGCGGAGGAACGACTTGCGCAGGACGCATTCCTGCACCGCGCCCATCTTCAGCAGCGCGCCGTTGCCGCGTCCGTTCAGAACGGCCGCGCGCGCCTCCAGCCGGTGCACGCCCAGCGTCTCGAACACGAACTCGAGCGTCAGCGCGGCGCCTTCCGTGAACACGCCCGTGCCCCAGAACTGCGACCCGAGCGCGAATCCCCACTCGGCCGTCTCGAAACCCTGGCCGCCGTCGCGCACCTGGAAGATGCCGATGGCCGTGTCGAACCCCTTGACCGTGACGGCGAAGCAGACATACGCGCCCGCCTGCCGCTGCCGCAGCGTCCACGCGATGAACTTCTCGAATCCCTCGACGGTGGTCGGGGGCGGCGAGATGAACCGCGAGACTTCTTCCGTCGTGAGCAGCGCGAAGAGCGGCGCCGCGTCCGACGCGCGTAGCTCGCGAAGCACGACCTGCTCGCCCGTCAGCACCGGCAGGCCATCATGCCAGTCGGTGCTCGTAATCGGCTCGGTGACGGCGACCGGATACGGCATCAGCTGCGTATCAAGCTCGGCTTGATAAGGCATCTTTTCCATGACTAGATGCCTCCACCCGTTGGCGGTGTCGTCGTGGTCGTCGTGGTCGTCGCGGAAGACGTCGACCCCAACGGGTCCGTCGTCGCGACTGTCGTCGTCACCGTCGTCGTGACCGTGCCGTCCGACGCCGTCGACGTGGTCGTGATCGTCGTCGTCACTGTCGTCGAGCCGTCCTCCGCCGTCGACGTCTCGGTCGTCGTCGTCGTCGTCGTCGTTGTGCCCAGGTCCGGCGGCGGCGGATCAGACGGCGGCGGCGTGCTCGAGTCCGTCGTTCCCGTGTCCGGCGGCGGCGGCGGCGCGGTGTTGCCATCCGGCGTCGACGTGTCGGGCGGCGGCGGCGGCGGCGTGCCCGTGTCCGGCGTCGACGTGTCGGGCGGCGGCGGCGGCGGATCCGACGGCGGCGGTGGCGGCGGCGGTACGACGGCCGGCGGCTTGAACTGGAGCAACTTCAGCAGCTGCTTGTCCCTGAGCCGATCGAACACGTCGCTTCCGCTCAGCGCCGTCCGCGAGCCCTCGACCGAGTTCGACAGCCACACGGTGCTGAGCTGATTGGCCGTGCCCCACACGATGTTGCCGTCGTCGTCGGACGTGCCCCAGACGACGTTCTCGCCATCGTCGGTGCCCCACACGATGTTCTCGTCGCTGTCGTCGGTACCCCAGACGATGTTCTCGTCGCCATCGTCGGTACCCCACACGATGTTCTCGTCGCCATCGTCGGTACCCCAGACGATGTTCTCGTCGCCATCGTCGGTGCCCCACACGATGTTCTCGTCATCGAGACCGGCCGTGCCCCATACAATGTTCTCGCCCTC
>JAIQFX010000021.1 GCA_020073005.1 Terriglobia bacterium
GCACTCGACTCGCTGGAAGCGTCGACCAGTATCTCCACGTTCACGTTCACGCGGCGGTATCAGTACGCCATCGTGCTGAACACCGACACCGAGGTCTTCCGCCCCAAGGAAGTCCGGCGCGCGCTGAACACGGCGATCGATCGAGACGGCCTTGTCCGCGAGGCGCTGAACGGGCACGCGACCGCCTCCACGGGGCCCGTCTGGCCTCGCAACTACGCCTTTCCAAGAGAGACGTCGGATTTTCACGTCGACCCGGCGGCGGCTGCACATCTGCTGGCCTCCAAGCGCGGCGCCTCCGCCCGGGGCAGCGCCCTGCACTTCACGTGCCTGGTGCGCGCCGATGCGCTGCACGAGCGGATTGCCCTCGTCATCAAACGCCAGCTCCAGGCGGTCGGCGTCGACATGACCATCGAGGAGGTTTCGATCGACCGCCTCGTCGGCTCGCTGAAAGACCGCCAGTTCGAAGCGGTCCTCATGGAAATGGTCAGCGCGCCGACGCTGCTGCGACCGTATCAGATGTGGCATTCGGGCGGGGCCGCCGGCGCGAACATGCCGGCGATCGACGCGGCCCTCGACGAGATTCGCCACGCCGCATCAGATGATGCGTATGTGAAAAGCGTCGCAGCCTTTCAGCAGGCGGTCGCGGACGACCCGCCCGCGATCTTTTTGGCCTGGATCGAACGAGCCCGCGCGGTCAGTAAGCGGTTCACGGTGCCGTCCGGCGAAGCGGGCCGCGATGTCCTCAGCACGCTGCGGCTCTGGAGACCGGCCACGGACGCGCGTCAGGCGACTCGCAATTGAAATGACCCTCAGGATCCGCCGCATCGCTTACCGCTTCGCGCTGCTCCTGGCGCTGGCGGCGGTGGTGCCCCTGATCGCGTACGGCTTCATCTCGATCTTCTCCCTCCAGCGCGGCACGCGCGAGTCCGTGATCGCCGGCAATCAGAACGTCGCGACCCGCGCCGCGGAGGAAATCCGCCGCTACATGGTCACCCATGCGGATCTGTTGCGCGCGCTCTCCGCCGACCTGCAGGACACCGGCCTCGAGACGCGGCAGCAGGATCAGATCCTCAAGAACTTCGTCCTGCAGTTCCGCGAGTTCCGCGAGATCACGCTCTTCGACGAGGGCGGCGCGATGGTCGCCACGAGCCGCATCGGCAAGCCGCGCATCGCGATTCCGAAGAACGGCCAGCCCGTCTCCGATCGCGTCACCATGTCGCCGATCCACGTCGACGAGGATCTGCTGCCGACGTCCGTGTTCGCCATCCACCTGACGCGTCTGAATCAGCCGTCAGGCTGGCTCGCGGGCGAGTTCAATCTCGAGGAAATGTGGCGGATGGTCGATCACATCCGCATCGGGGATCACGGCTTCGCGCTGGTCATCGCGCCCGGCGGCGCGCTGATCGCGCACGGCGATCCCGACAAGAAGGCGCTCGTCGCGAAGACGATGAACATGGCCGCGCATCCGCTCATCGCGACGGCGCGCGCGCAGGCCGACGGCGCGCCGGTGTCGCGCGAGTACGTCGACGGCGACGGCCAGGCCACGCTCGGCGTAGCCGCGCGCATCGCGCAGCTCGGCTGGACCGTGATCGTGGAACAGCCGACGGCCGAGGCGTACGCCAGCGCCACCGTGCTGCAGCAGCAACTCGTCGTCGCGATTTCCGTCGCGCTGCTGCTGATGATTTCCGTCGGATACCTCTTCGGCCGATCGTTCCTCATTCCGATCTTCGCGCTGAAGCGCGGCACGCAGGCCGTGGCCGAGGGCCAGCTCGACACGCGCGTCGACATCCGCACGGGCGACGAGTTCGCCGACCTGGGCGACGCCTTCAACACGATGGCCGATCGCCTCGTGCGGCTGCAGGAAGACGTCAAGCGCCAGGAGCGCCAGGCGATGTTCGGACGCGTCGCCGCCGGCCTCGTCCACGATCTCTCGCATCCGATTCAGAACATCGGCAACAGCCTTCGCCTGCTGGATCGGGACGACCTCGACGCCGAGTCGCGCGACCTGTTCCGCCGCACCATCGAACGCGAGATCGCGACGCTCAAGCGCTTCATGGACGACCTGCGCCACCTCGTGAAGCCGAAGCCGATCGAGCGCTTCCCCATGGACGTCACCGCGTCGGTCGCCGACATCGTGGAGTCCATGCGCGGCGAAGCCGAGCGGAATGGATTGACGCTCGAGGCGTCGTACGCGGATGGCCCGCTGCTGATCAACGGCGATCGCTTCGCGCTCGGCCGCGTGTACCGCAATCTGCTCACCAACGCCATCCAGGCGACCGAGCCCGGCGGCCGCGTGGCGATCGCGACGGCGCGCGCCGGCGACTGGATCGAAGTTCGCGTGACAGATACGGGATCGGGCATTCCGCCCGAGCGGCTGGCGGCGATCTTCGACGACTTCGTCACGACCAAACGCCGCGGCCTGGGCCTCGGCCTGGCCATTTCGAAACGCATCGTCGAACAGCTCGACGGCACGATCATGGTCGACAGCGAAGTCGGACGCGGCACGGCGTTCACACTGCGCTTCCCGGCCAGCGATGAGCGCGCACAGCATGCGGCTGCAAGTTGAGGGAGGGAACCCGGCTGACCCCGGATGTGGAGGATGACATGTTCCGAACGCTCGTGAAGACCGATGCGCTGGCGATCGACGCGACGACCGTTCCCGTGCGGTACTTCGAATTGCGCACGCTCCGGGGGGCGCGGCGCTACAGCGCCGAAATCCTGCTGGCGCCGGACGACCGGATCATTCTCGACGATGACTCGATGACCAACCTCGAAGCGCGGGCGACGCGCCTCGTGCCGGCCACGGTGTACAGCCGCGTGCTGGCCCGCGCGACGGCGGCGTGACGAAGGTCGGGAGTCAGAAGTCGGAAGGCTGACGGCAGGAGCCGGGAAGGAACGCCCCCGCCTGAGAAGCGACGCGGCGGCAAGCGGGCCGCCGCGCCGATCTCGAGAATTCCGGGATCCGCGTCAAGTGGTGTGGGGGAAACTCACTCCGCTATTTGCGCGGCAGTACCGCGTCTTTGAGCTGCTTCGCGATCCGCGCCTTGACGACAGTCTTGGCGGGGATCTTGATGGCCTCGCCCGTCGCCGGGTTGCGGCCCATGCGCGCCTTGCGCTTCTGCACGACCAGTTTCACCATCCCGGGCAGCACGAACTCGCCCGAGCGCTTCAACTCTTTCTCGGACAGCGCCGTCAGCTCGTCGAAAAATTCGCGAGCCTGCGTCCGCTTCACTTCGAAGCGTTCGGCGAAGTGCGAGAAGAGTTCGGATTTGCCCATCCTGCGGGCGTCAGACGACATCGGCGTTCCCCTTCACTTGACGCGCTTGATGTTCACCGCCGATCGTCGCGCGCGCAGCACAATCGCGGTTTTGCCCGGAAAATCGGCGTATCCTAGCGCGCCCTTCTCGCCAGTGTCAATCGCGGGCGCGCCGGGGAACGCCACTTTTGCTGCTATTCTTGCACGATGTCAAGCGCGACCCTCGAGACGTTTCCCAACCCGCGCCCGGAGCGCGACTACGAGATCGCGATTCAGTGTCCGGAGTTCACGTCGCTCTGCCCGAAAACCGGACTGCCGGACTTCGGCGAGATTCGCATCAGCTACGTCCCCGACACGCGGTGCATCGAGCTCAAGTCCCTCAAGTACTACATGATCGAATTCAGAAACCGCGGCATCTTCTACGAAAGCGTCACGAATCAGATTCTCGACGATCTCGTCGCCGCCATTCAGCCGCGCCGCATGACCGTCGTCGGCGACTTCTCGGTCCGCGGCGGAATCAAGACCATCGTCACTGCGGAGTATCAGAAGAAACGCTGACGGCTGATAGCTGACAACCAAGAGCTGAAAGCTGAAAGCTGAAAGCTGACAGCTGACGTTATGAGCGACCTCCCAGTCCGAGTACCAATCGGCCCCGAGTTCGACCTTCACAGTTTCGCGCCACGCGATATCCCCTCTGTCGTCGCCGAGTACATCGACGCCGCCGCGGCGGCTGGACTTCGTGAGGTGCGCGTGATTCACGGGCGCGGCCGTGGCGTCCAGCGCGGAATCGTGCAGGCCGCGCTCGAACGCCACCCGCGGGTCCTCGAATTCCGCGACGACACCGCGTCCCATCTCGGCGCCACCCTCGCCCGCCTCTCTGATTCGTAATCGGCGCGACGGTACGGTCAGCCTTCCACCGCGATCCCGTGATTCCTTACGTCGAAACGGCCTGAAAACGGCCTGAACTCGCCTGGACGGAAGCGGTACACAACTTGCCCCTCCACTCTGCGTGGCAAACCCTGAACCCACGCCGGTTGTCGTCGTGTCTCCGAAAGCACGTCCCGCGCAGGATGAGTGGGGTCTCTTCGATCCCGAGCAGGCTGGCTTCGAGGCGGTGATGCGGAAACTGACCGCGCCGCGCGCGAGCAAACCTGCCCCCGTCAGCGTGCGACCGGACTCGAAGTAGCCGCCGTATCATCGGCGATCGCCTCTCCGGCACGCGCATTGCCGGCAGATTGCCCTCGGTCCGCTCGCTCCATGTAACTCGCTGATTCCACTGGACGCGCATTTGGCGCGTGGCAAGTTCTGCGATCTGAGCGGCCCGACCGCGATGCAGATTCTGCCCGACCACGTTCGACCCGGGGCGCTGGTCCGCGTGCGACGCGAACGCTGGCGCGTGATAGAGATCCGCGCGCACGACGACTGCCAGATCGTCACGCTCTCCGGCCTGTCGCCGCCGCACCTGGGCGTCGAGCGCCGCGTGCTGGCGCCGTTCGACGTCCTCGAGCCAGTCGCCCACGCCGGCCGACTGCGTTTCGTGCGCAGGGCGCGATGGCGTCGCGCCTTCCGTGCGCTGCTGGCGGCCGACGCGCCTCCCGCCGCGCTGCGGTCGGCGCGCCACGCGCGGATCGATCTGATGCCGCATCAGTTGGAGCCGGCGATGGCCGTCCTGCGCGGCATCGGATCGCGCGTGCTGCTCGCGGACGAGGTCGGCCTCGGCAAGACGATTCAGACGGGACTCGTGCTGGCCGAGCTGCGCGCGCGAGGCGCGATCGATCGCGTGCTCGTGATCGCGCCGGCCGGCCTTCGCGATCAGTGGTCGCACGAACTGGCGTCGCGATTCCAAATGGATCCGACGCCGGTCGACGCGCGCCTGCTGCGGCAGCGCGCGACGATGCTGCCGCTCGGAGTCAATCCGTGGTCGACGATCCCGCTCGCGATCGCGTCGGTGGATTACATCAAACGTCCCGAGGTGCTCCCCGCCGTCACCGCCTGCGCCTGGGACGCCATCGTCGTGGACGAGGCGCACGGCGTGGCCGGCAATTCCGAGCGGCACGCTGCGGTCCGTCGACTGTCGTCCCGCGCCGCGTACGTCCTGCTGCTGACCGCGACGCCGCACAACGGTGACGCGGCGGCGTTCACGTCGCTTTGCGATCTGGGATCCGTCAAAGATGATCCGCTGCTCGTGTTTCGTCGCACCCGCGCGTCCGTGAATCTCGTCGTCGCGCGGCACGTGCACACGCTCCACGTGCGATTGAGCCCGAACGAGCGGCGCATGCACGAACAGCTCGCGCGGTACAGCGACGCCGTCCACGCCGAGCGTCCTTCGACGTGGCTTGGACTTGCCGTGTTGCACAAGCGCGCGCTGTCGAGCGCCTGGGCCCTCGCGCAATCGGTGGATCGCCGGATCGCCACGCTTGCCGCGCCGGAGTCAGACGAGGCGGGCAGTCAGATGCTGTTGCCGCTCGGCGATCCGAACGGCGAGTTCACATCTGCCGACGAGCCGCCCTCCTGGCCGGCCGGCATCGGCCTGTCGGATCCGGCACGCGAGCGCGATCTGCTGACCGCGCTCGCGACCATCGCGCGATGCGCCGCGCACGACGAATCCAAGCTGTCGGCGCTCCGACGTCTGCTGCGACGCGCGGGCGAGACGGCGATCGTGTTCACCGAGTATCGCGACACGCTGCTGCACGTCCGTCGCGTGCTCGGCGCCGCGGCCGGGCCCGTCGCCGTGCTTCACGGCGGTCTCACCAACAGCGAGCGCGCCGCCGTGCTGCGCGACTTCACACGCGGTGCGTGCGCGGCCCTGCTCGCCACCGACGCCGCGGGCGAGGGCCTCAACCTGCACGAGGCCTGCCGGCTCGTCATCAATCTCGAGCTGCCGTGGAACCCGATGCGCCTCGAGCAGCGCATCGGCCGCGTCGACCGCATCGGCCAGCGCCGCACCGTTCACGCGTTTCATCTGATCGCTGAGGGCACGGGCGAACCGGCGATCGCGTCACGGCTTCGCGCGCGCATCGCCCGCGCACAGGCCGACGTGGGCGCGCCGAATCCGTTGGGCGCCGACGAGGAGCGCATGGCCGCGCGGCTTGTCCTGACAGGAGACTCGAACGATGACGCTCTTGACGATCGATCTGCGAGCTGACGCGGCGGCGGAAGCCGCGCGCCTCGGCGCCGCGCGCGCGCTGGCGCGGCCCGACGACCCGGAAGACTCGACTGACGATGTCGCGCTCGCGCACCTCGACGGCGACGCCGCCTGGATCATGATCGCGAGATCGCCCGCGTTGCGACACGCGCTCGGCGGTCGCGCGCTCGTGCTATGGCGCATCGGTTGCGAAGACGCGAGCGGCCGGCTGCTCGAATCGCGTCTGGTCGCAGTCGCTGTTTCCTTATCCAATGCGGCCACGCGCCTGCGACGGCGCTCGGAGATCGAAGCGCTCGTCCGCGCGATGGAACGCGCCTCGGTCGAGACGGTCGACCGCTGCAGCGACAACTGGCGGATGGCGGTCGATCGGACGACGAGGGCGTTCGCGACGACGCGCGCTGGGCGCGCACGCGCGATCGCCATGGAAAGTCGCGACGCAGCGAGGAGCCTCTTCCAGCCCGGCTTGTTCGATCGACGAGGAACGTACGGCGCGCACTCGACGGCGGCGCCATCTGACGCAGTCGCGCCGGCCGATGCGATCACGGGACGGCCCAGGCTTCGGCTGATCGTGGTGCCCTAGTCATGCTGCCTGGCGTCGACGGCCATCTTCTTTCCAGCACGCTCGTTGAGCGTCGCGTCTCCCTGTCGGTCGACACGCTCGTGGCGGAACGCGTTCGCCGTGAGCTCGTCGGTTGGCGCGAGCGCTGTCGCGCGCTTGGTCCGGCATCATCTCTCCGCGCACTGCTTCAACACGGCGCGGCGCCGCTGGCCGCGGCGCTTGGATTCGATCCGCCGGCCGCCGTCGAGGCCGCCGGCCCGGCGCTCGCGGCAACGCTCCTCGCCGGCGGACACGCGGTCGCGCTGCTCGTCGCACCCTGGGGCGAACCACTGGATCCGCTCTGGCGTCTCGCGGTCACACAGGCCCTGAGTCGCGCCTCCAACTGGTGCCTGCTCTTCGACGGCCTGCACCTGCGCATCGTCGACGCCGGACGGCTGTACGCGCGGCGTCACGCGCAGTTCGATCTCGATCTCGCGATCGATCACCCGCGCGCGTTCGCCGCGCTCTGGTGCACGGCGCGCGCCTCGTCGCTGACCGCCGACGCGGCCGACGCCGGATCGCTTCACGCGCTCGTGGCCGCGTCCGATCGTCATGCGTCCGCGGTCTGCCGATCCCTGCGCGACGGCGTGCTCACCGCGTCGGGCGACGTGCTGCAGGCGCTCGTCACCGGCCGCCCCGCCGCGCGGCTGCCGCCGGTCGGCGACAGCTTCGAGCAGGCGCTGACGATCGTCTACCGCATGCTGTTCCTGCTGTTCGCCGAAGCGCGCGCGCTCGTGCCGCTCTGGCATCCGGTCTATCGCGAGAGTTACAGCCTCGAGACGCTCCGCGATCTCGCCGAGCGCTCCGGCCGCACGCCCGGGTTGTGGGACGCCCTTCGCGCCATGGCGCGGCTGGCGCACGCCGGCTGTCATGCGGGCGATCTGCGCGTCACGCCGTTCAACGGCCGCCTGTTTGCGCCGGCGCGGACGCCGCTCGCAGAGCGGCGCGATCTCGACGATGAGGCGGCGCGACGCGCGGTGCTGGCGCTCTCGACGCGTCCAGCGCCCGATCGCGTCGGCCGCGAGCGCATCGCGTACCGGGAGCTTGGCGTCGAGCAGCTCGGCGCCGTGTACGAAACGCTGCTCGACTACACGCCGCGGATCGAGCGCGCCTCGCAGGCGCGCGGCCGCGCGCGGACGCCCTTACGGACGACCGTCACGCTCGAATCGGGATCGGGCGTCCGCAAGGCGACCGGGACGTTCTACACGCCGCAACCGATCGCCGACTATCTCGTGCGGCGCACCCTCGGCCCGCTCGTGCGCGACGCGACGCCCGACCGCATCTTCCAGCTGCGCATCGTCGATCCCGCGATGGGAAGCGGTGCGTTTCTCGTCGCGGCGTGCCGGTACCTGGCGGGCGCCTACGAGGAGGCGCTCGTGCGCGCGGGCGGCTGCCATGCGAGCGATATCGATGACGCCGAGCGCGTGACGATCCGTCGCACCATCGCCGAGCGCTGCCTGTACGGCGTCGATCTGAATCCGATGGCGGTGCAGCTCGCGCGGCTGTCGCTGTGGCTCGCGACATTGGCGGTCGATCGGCCGCTCAGCTTCCTCGATCACCGGCTGCAGACGGGCGACAGCCTGCTGGGTGCGTGGCTCGCGAACCTCCGGCATCCACCGGACACGCGCAAGCGCGCGCGGGCCGATGCGGCGCTGCCGAACCTTCCATTGTTTGGCGACGACACGATCGTCGAGGCGTTGCGCGAGACGCTGCCGATGCGCTTCACGCTCGAGTCCACGCCGAACGACACGCTCGCGCAGGTGCGCGCCAAGGAGCGCGCGTTCGCGGCGCTCACCGCGCGCGAGGCCGCGCTGTCGCGATGGAAGCGCGTCGCGCATCTCTGGTGCGCGGCGTGGTTCACCGCGTCCGAACGCGCCGCGCCGGCGTCGGCATTCGGCTCGCTGTCGGATGCCATTCTGTCCGGCCGGAGCGCGCTGCCGGGCCACACGGCGGACAGGCTGCTCGACGCCGCGAACCGTGCCGCGGAAGCGTTCAGGTTCTTTCACTGGGAACTGGAATTCCCCGAAGTGTTTTTCGACGGCGACGGCCGCCGGCTGCCGCGCGCCGGTTTCGACGCAGTCATCGGGAACCCGCCGTGGGACATGATGCGGGCGGATGCCGGCGCGCCCGCCGCGCGCGCGAGCGCCCGCGAGACGGTCGCCGCGATGCTGCGCTTCACGCGCGATGCCGGCGTCTACACGGCGCAATCCGACGGTCACGCCAATCGCTATCAGCTGTTCGTCGAGCGCGCGATGGCGCTCACGCGGCCGGGCGGCCGATTCGGACTCGTGCTGCCGTCTGGCCTCGCCACTGATCACGGCAGCGCGCGGCTTCGGCGCCGCCTCCTTGCACGCTGCGATGCCGACGCGCTGATCGGCATCGACAATCACCTCGGCGTATTTCCGATTCACCGCAGCATGCGGTTCCTGCTGCTGACGGCGTCCGCCGGCTCGCCCACGACGCGACTCGCGTGCCGCACCGGGGTGAGCGACCCGTCGGAGCTCGAATCGATCGGCGAGGAACCCGCGGACGCCTCGCCCTGGTTTCCGGTGCGCATCACCCCGGCGTGGCTCGAGCGCGTGTCGGGACCCGGACTTGCCATTCCTGCCGTGCGTGACGCCACCGACCTCGCCATCATCGAGCGCGCGGCGTCGCTGTTTCCGCCGCTGGGCAGCGAGGCCGGATGGTCCGCGCGTTTCGGGCGCGAGTTGAACGCGAGCGACGATGCCGCGGCGTTCCGCTCCGATCGGCTCGGGCTCCCGGTGATCGACGGGAAACATCTGGAGCCGTTCCGCGTCCTGCTCGGGTCCGTGCGGCGCAGCATCGGCGCGAGCGAGGCGCGGCGCCTGTTGCGCGCGGATCGCCACGAGCGCCCGCGCCTCGCGTACCGCGACGTCGCCAGCGCGACCAACCGGCTGACGTTCATCGCGGCCGTGCTGCCCGCGCGGAGCGTGTCGACGCACACGGCCTTCTGCCTGCGCGCGCCGCTGCCGCTCCGCGCGCAGCACTTTCTCTGCGGCCTGTTCAACAGCTTCGTCGTGAACTACCTGGTCCGCCTGCGCGTCACGACGCACGTGACGGCGGCGACGGTCGAGCAGTTGCCGATTCCGACGGCCGGGGCCGCGCCTGGCGCGTTTGCCGAGATCGCCGCGCTCGCGCACCTCCTGTCGCGCCGTCCCGATCCGTCAGCGCTCGCGCGGCTGAATGCCAGAGTGGCTGAGCTGTATCAGCTGAGCGTCGCTGAGTTCGAACACGTACTGGAGACCTTTCCTTTGATTCCATCCGAGGAGCGAAAACTGGCGCTGTCGCTTTTCTCCGGACGAGGGCACTGAGGCGACGGAGAACACAGATGGATAAGCCACGGAGACTCGGAGACTCGGAGTTGAGAGAAATAGATAAGATCACTGAACGAATTATCGGAAGAGCTATCGAGGTGCACCGAGTACTCCGGTGTGGCCTCTTTGAATCGCTCTATCGTTCGGCGCTCTCGATCGAGTGTGATTCCGCCGGTCTCGTCTATGAGCGAGAGGTACGCGTACCGGCGGTTTACAAGGGACGCCTGCTCGGCACGTTCCGAGTCGACTTTATCGTCGAGAACGAAGTGATCGTTGAGATCAAGAGCGTCGAACGCATGACTCCGGTCTTCGACGCCCAGGTGATCACGTACCTTCGGCTGACTGGCAAGCACGTGGGATTGCTGATCAACTTCAACTCCCGTCTTTTGAAAGACGGAATCAAGCGCTTCATCCTGTAGCGGCGTTCTTCCCCTCAGAGTCTCCGAGTCTCCGTGGCTTCTTCTCCTCCGTGCCCTCCGCTCCCTCGGAGGTCTCGGTACGCATGGTATATTCGCTCGCCCCGGATGCCCAACTACGGGTTCGCGATCGATCTCCGAAAATGCATCGGCTGTCACGCCTGCACGATCGCGTGCAAGGCGGAGCATCAGATCCCCGTCGGCGTCAACCGCTGCTGGGTCAAGACCGTCGAAGAAGGCACGTTCCCGGCGACGCGGCGGCTCTTTTTCCCGGTCCTCTGCAATCAGTGCGGCGACGCGCCGTGCGTCAGCATCTGCCCGACCAACGCGCTCTTCAAACGCCGCGACGGTATCGTCGATCTGCACGGCGACTCCTGCATCGGCTGCCGCGCGTGCATGGTCGCGTGCCCGTACGATCAACTGTTCATCGATCCCAACACGCACACCGCCGAGAAGTGCAACTTCTGCGCGAATCGCGTCGAGAACGAGCTGCTGCCCGCCTGCGTGAGCGTCTGTCCCACTGAGTGCCGCATCTTCGGCGACCTCGACGATCCGACGAGCGCCGTCGCGCGCATCGCGGCCGACGCGGCGGCCGACGTCCGCAAGCCGGAGAAAGGCACGGCGCCGAAGGTCTTCTATCTCGGCGCCTCGGCCAGCGTGCTCGAACCGGAAGCGGCGGTCCGTCCCTTCATCTATAAGGAAGGACAGGTCCGGCTCCGCCCGCTCGGATCGCCGTCGCCCGACCCGTCGCGTCCGGGCGACGCGCGCGTCGACTACGACACGCCGCACGCCAAGCCGTGGGGCCTGGACATGGCGATCTACCTGCTCACGAAAGGCATCGGCACCGGCACGCTGCTGGTCAGCGCGGTGCTCCGGCTGCTCGGCGATCGCTCGACGCTCTCCGGTCTCGCCGGACCGGCGATCTCCCTGCTCTTCATCGTCGCGACCGCCGCGATCCTCGTCGTCGATCTCGAGCGGCCCGAGCGCTTCTACTACATCCTCATCCGGCCGAACTGGCGATCGTGGATGGTCTGGGGCACGTACTTCCTCATCGGCCACGGCGCGATCGGGACGCTGTGGATCGCCGCGTCGTGGTTCGGATTCACGGGTGCGCTCGACGTGCTCGTGTGGCCGGCGATCGCGATGTCGATTCTGGCGACGTGCTACACGGGATTCCTTTTCGCGCAGGGACTCGCGCGGGATTTGTGGCAGGGGCCGCAGTCCGCGGTCGCGCTGCTCGTTCAGGCCGTCGCCGAGGGCGCGGCCGTGCTGCTGCTGGTCGAGCGGTTCGGGTCGCTGACAATCGCGGGCGCTTCGACGTTGACGCTCGAGTGGGCGCTCGGCGGCGCGGTCGCCGCGCATCTCGCGTTCGTGATCGTGGAAAACCTGATCCTGCGGAGCGCGACGCGTCATCACGCGCTGGCCGTGTCGGCCATCCGCCGCGGCCCGTTCGCGCGGCAGTTCTGGGGCGGCGCGCTCGCGTGCGGCGCCATCGCGCTGCTGGCCGTGGCCGCCGCCGGCGCGGGCACTGAAGTTGTTTCGCGAAGCGGCCTGCTGCTCGCCGGCGCCGTCTTCGCGCTCGTCAGCAGCTTCGCGTGGGAATGGGTCTGGGTCGAAGCGGGACAAAGTGTCCCGCTTTCATGATTTGAGGATATGAGGATGTGAGGATCTGAGGATTTGAAGCCGGGGCGAGGCGAGCGATTCTTCACTTCCTCACATCCTCACATCCTCACATCCTCAAATGACAATGTTCAAAACTCACCCCGATCCGTCGCAGTGGGACGACTTCATCGATTACGAGTCGACCAGTTGGCCGAGGAAAGATCGCCGCCACTACTGGATCATTCCGAGCGTCTGCTTCAACTGCGAGTCGGCGTGCGGAATCCTGGCGTACGTCGACAAGGAGCAGCTGACGGTCCGGAAGATCGAAGGCAATCCGCTCCATCCCGGCAGCCGCGGCCGTACCTGCGCGAAAGGCGTCGTCACGCCGAACCAGCTCGAGGATCCGGACCGGATTCTCTATCCGCTCAAGCGCGACGGCGAACGCGGCTCCGGCAAGTGGACGCAGGTCTCGTGGGAGGAGGCGCTCGACGAGATCGGCGGACGTATCCGGAAAGCGATCGTCGAGAACCGGCGGCACGAAATCATGTACCACGTCGGCCGGCCCGGCGAAGACGGGTACGCCAATCGCGTCCTGCAGGCGTGGGGCGTCGACGGCCACAACAGCCACACCAACGTCTGCTCCTCGTCGGCGCGGCTCGGACATTTTCTGTGGTGCGGCGACGATCGTCCGTCGCCCGACTACGCCAACGCGCGGACGATCCTGCTGCTGTCGTCGCATCTCGAGACCGGCCACTACTTCAACCCGCACGCGCAGCGCATCATCGAGGGCCAGTCCAACGGCGCGACGCTCATCGTGATCGATCCGCGGCTGTCGAACACGTCGGCCAAGGCCGACGTCTGGCTGCCCGCGTACTCGGGCACCGAAGGCGCGCTGCTGCTCGCGATGGTGAAGATCCTGCTCGACGACGATCTGTACGACCGCGAGTTCGTGCGCACCTGGGTCGACTGGCGCGGCTACCTGCACGCCGAGCGGCCGGATCTCGCGATCACGTTCGACCACTTCATCGCCGCGCTGAAAGATCTGTACGCGACGTTCACGCCGGAATTCGCGGCCGAAGAGACCGGCGTCGACGCGGCGCAGATCGTCGAGGCGGCCCGCGCCATCGGCCGCGCGCGCGGGACGTTCAGCACGCACAACTGGCGATCGGCCGCCGCCGGCAACCTCTGGGGCTGGCAGATCACGCGCTGCCTGTATCTGCTCGTCGTGCTGACCGGTTCAGTCGGCACGAAGGGCGGCGTCGGATTGCACCTGTCGAACAAGTTCGTGCCGAAGCCGCCGACGACGCCCGCGCCGGCCGAGTACTGGAACGAGCTGCTGTTCCCGCGCGAGTACCCGCTGGCGCACTTCGAAATGAGTTTCCTGCTGCCGCACCTGCTGAAGGAGAACCGCGGCAAGCTCGACGTGTACTTCACGCGCGTCTACAACCCGGTGTGGACGAACCCGGACGGCTTCTCGTGGATGGAGATGCTGACCGACCCCGAGAAGATCGGCCTGCACGTCGCGCTGACGCCGACGTGGAGCGAGACCGCGTGGTTCGCCGACTACGTCCTGCCGATGGGCCTCGGCACCGAGCGCCACGACACCATGAGCCAGGAGACGCACGCCGCGCAGTGGCTCGGCTTCCGCCAGCCGGTGCTGCGCGTCGCGCGCGAGAAGCGCGGCGAGACGATCCGCGCGACCTACGAAGCGAATCCCGGCGAAGTGTGGGAGGAGAGCGAATTCTGGGCGGCGCTCACGTGGCGCATCGATCCGGACGGAGCGCTCGGCATCCGCAAGCATTTCGAATCGCCGAACGAACCCGGCACGCCGGTGACGATGGACGAGTACTACGGGTGGATGTTCGAACATTCGGTCCCGGGTCTGCCGGAAGCCGCCGCGCGCGAACAGCTCACGCCGCTCGCATATATGCGGAAGTACGGCGTCTTCAAAGTCAAAGACAACGTCTACACACCGTACGAAGCGCCGCTGTCGAACGACGCGCTCGCCGGCGCGACGATCGATGACGCGCAGGCGCTCGTCATCAAGGACGGCAAGGCCATCGGCCTCGTCGTCGACGGGGTCGCGGTTTCAGGATTCACGACACCGTCACGCCGCCTCGAGTTCTTCTCGCAGACGCTCGTCGACTGGGGCTGGCCCGAGCATGCGGTGCCGCGCTACGTGCCGGGCCACGTGCACTGGCGCGATCTCAAGCCGCAGGACGGCGAGTTCGATCTGCTGCCGAACTTCCGCCTGCCGACGCTCGTCCACACGCGATCGCCGGTGAAATGGCTGTACGAAATCTCGCACGACAACCCGCTGTGGATCGCGACCGCGGACGCGCGCCGCTACGGCGTCGCGACCGGCGATCTCGTCAAAGTGCGGACGCGGATCGGCTACTTCGTCACGCGGGCGTGGGTCACCGAAGGAATTCGACCCGGCGTCCTCGGCATGTCCCATCACCTCGGACGCTGGCGTCTGCACGAGGAGAAGGGCAACCGGAACGCGTCGGCGCTCGTGACGATCGATCGCCAGGGGACGGGCTACAAGGTGACGCAGGTGCACGGGGCGCAGCCCTTCACCAGCAGCGATCCGGACAGCGCGCGGATCTGGTGGAGCGACGTCGGCGTGCACCAGAACCTGACGTTTCCCGTGCAACCGGATCCGGTGAGCGGCATGCACTGCTGGCACCAGCGCGTGACGCTCGAACGGGCGGAACCCGGCGACCGTTACGGCGACATCTTCGTCGACACGGCCAAGTCGCACGAGGTCTATAAGGAATGGCTGGCGATGACGCGGCCGGCGCCGGGACCCGGCGGTCTGCGCCGCCCGCTGTGGTTCGACCGCCCGATGCGCCCCGCGCCAGCCGTGTACACGCTGTAACGAAAGCCGCCGATCCGCTCCGGCCAGGAATCTGGCACAATCGATCCGATTCCTATGGCGGATCGCAAAGACCCCGCGCCCGACGACGACACCGTTCGCGACCTGCGCAGGCGGCACGAGCAGGAGCTGCACGACAGCGACGCGCACTGGCGCTCGATCTTCGATTCCGCCGTCGACGGCATCATCGTGATCGACGCCCGCGGCATCGTCGAGCGATTCAATCCCTCCGCCCAGCGCCTGTTCGGGTACACGGCGGACGAGGTCGTCGGACGCAACGTCCGGATGCTGATGCCGTCGCCGTACTACGAGCAGCACGATCAGTACATCGACCGGTACCACAAGACCGGCGAGCGGCAGATCATCGGCGTCGGACGCGAGGTCGTCGGCCAGCGCAAGGACGGCACGACGTTCCCGTTGCATCTCTCGGTCAGCGAAATGAACGTCGCCGGCGGCCGGAAGTTCGCCGGCATTCTCCACGACCTGACCCAGCGCGTGCAGCTCGAAGAGCGCCTGCGTGATCAGACGGCGCTGGCACGATTGGGCGAGATGGCCGCGGTGATCGCGCACGAGGTCAAGAATCCGCTGGCCGGCGTGCGCGGGGCGATCGAAGTCATCGGGAAGCGCCTGCCGTCGGAAAGCCGCGACCGGGCGGTCGTCAAGGAGATCATCGCGCGCATCGACGGCTTGAACGACATGATGAAGGATCTGCTGCTGTTCGCGAAACCGCCGCAGCCGCATCCCGCGCCCGTCGACGTGGTGCCGCTGATCCAGATGACGGCGTCCCTCATCAGCGAAGACGCGGCGCTCAAGGATCTGCGGATCGACGTCGGCGGATCCGCGCCGCCCCTCATGGCGGATGCCGAGCTGCTCAAGGTCGTGTTCCACAATCTGATCGTGAACGGCGCGCACGCGATGCACGGCACGGGGCTCATCAACATTTCCGTCAAGCCCGTCGAGCGATTCTGCGAGATCGCCGTCCGCGACAGCGGTCCGGGGATTCCGGCCGACATCCTCCAGAAGATCTTCACGCCGTTCTTCACGACCAAGTCCCGCGGCTCGGGCCTGGGCCTGCCGACGGCCAAGCGCTTCATCGAAGCGCACCACGGGTTGATCGCCGTCGACTGCCCGCCCTCGGGCGGGACCACGGTCACCGTCCAGCTTCCGCTGTAGACGCCTGGCCCGACATCGTTAGATCTTCCGCTCGAAGATCAGCGCGGCGACGACGCTCGCCAGGAGCTCGACGAGGACGATGAGCGTGAGCGTCGTGAAGCGCCAGTCGCGCTCCTTGACGTACTCCACGATCGAGACGAACACGCGCGCGACGGGCGTCGCGAGCAGCGCGACGATGCCGACGTTCAGCAGCAGGCCGGCGGCAGACGCGGTGCCGCTGGAGAACGACAGCACGAGGCCAAGCGCGAGGCACGCCGAGCTGAGCATCACGCCGGCGCGGAGGACGATGCCGATGGCGACTTCCAGCCGGAACGCCTCGCGCTCCGTCGGATGATGGGGCGACGGGCTCATCGCAGTCCTCGCGCGAACATCATCGCCGAGATGATGAAGAGCACGACGGCCATCAGAATCTTCAGCCACTTCACGGACGCCGCGGCGCCGAAGCGCATGCCGCCCCAGGACCCGAGCTGAACGCCGAGCACGGCCGTCGCCGCCAGCGCGGGCACGAGCTGTCCGTGCCCGTAGTAGATGACCGCGCCGGCGGTCGCCGTCACGCCGATCATGAACGCGCTCGTCGCGGCGGCCGCGCGCAGCGGGATGCCGCACCACGCGTTGAGCACCGGCACCTTGATGAAGCCGCCGCCGATGCCGAGCAGCGACGAGACGTTGCCGGCGAAGAACGACGCCGCGATCGCGACCGGCAGCCGCTTGACGCGGTACGTCACGACGCAGCCGCTCTCGTCCTCGTGGTAGCGCCCGCCGAGCACGCCCGGATCGATGTTCGGATCGAGGATCACGTTGCGGCGGCGGACGCGGCTCAGCATGATGATCGCGACGGCCGCCGACAGGACGCCGAAGAGTTTCTGCAGCGTCCCCTGCGAGATCAGCTGCGCCGTCAGGCCGCCGAGCAGGCTGCCGCCCGCGGTCGCGACCTCGAGCAGCATGCCGAGCCGCATGTTGATCAGATGCTTGCCGGCGCGGGCGGCCGACACCGAGCTCGACGTCGCGATGACGGTGGTCAGGCTGATGGCCGCGGCGACGGTGAACGGAAATCCCAGGCCGAGGTTCAGGAACGGGACGAGGAAGACGCCGCCGCCGAGGCCGAGCAGGGCGCCGAGGCTGCCGGCCACGGTGCCCGCGACGAAGATGATCAGCGCCTGCGTCATCCTCTGATGCGTTTGCTGAAGGCGGCGTACGCGCCGGGCGCGGCCTTATTCCACCACTTGATGTAGCCCGCGGCGGCCAGCTCCAGATTCTTGAGCTCGCGCGGATTGCCGTAGCTCTCGCGCACGGCCGGCAGGACGTCGCGCACGCGCTCCCAGCAGAACAGCAGCTCGCGGCCGCTCTGGTAGAAGAGCTCGGGATTCAGCGCGCCGGCCGTCACAAACGACGCGACCATCTCCCAGTACGTCACGACCATGCGGTAGGACGCGTTCGGCTCGCTGCCGACCGGGCACAGCTTCGTGAAATCGTCGAACGTCTTCACCTTGAACGAGGCGGCGAACCACTTGCGCGCCTCGCGCAGCCGGTCCTCGCGCCGCATGTCGTACAACTTCAGGATCAGTTTCGCGTCGTTGTAGCTGGCTTTCATTTCGGCTCCTGTGTGATCACACCGAGGCTCGCAATCGTGTCGCCCTTCTTCAGCGACGGCAGCGCGCGAATGAACATGATGATGCCGGCGTCCGTCGACGTGATTTCAGCAATCTGGCGGTTCAGCACGTCCTTCACGAGACCGATCGTCGCGCCTTTCGCGACGTGCGCGTCGCGCGGGACCTGCGGGAAGAACACGCCGTTGTAGTCCGACGCGATGGACGTCACCTCGACCCACACGGGTTTCGCGACAGGCGTCGCAGCACGCCCCGTCATCTTCAGATAGCCCATCACGTTCAGCACGCCGTCCGACAGCATCGTGACGTCGCCGGCGTCGACGGGACCGGAGCGGCCCGCTTCCGCAGTGAACGACGGCTTTCCCCGCGTCGACGCCGTGTTCTCGAGAAAGCGCGACGCTCGTGGATCCTTCGGCCGTTCTCTGGAGATGATGATGTGGTCCAGGCCGAAGGCCAGCACCATGCCGCGCGAGAATTCATCCTGCTTCGCGTTGCCGGTGACCGTCCAGTAGCTGTACGGCCGCAGGTTCTCGTCGAGGTCGCCGCCGTGCAGATCGATCAGGTGGTCGCACTGTTCGACGACTTCTTTCGTGATCACGGCGGATGCGCGGTCCGTCTGCGTGCCGTTCAGGTCGCCGGGATAGCGGCTGTTCATGCTCTTGTTGTCGTTCGGGTTCACGTGCGGCGTCAGGCGCTCGAACGACGGCACGTTGACGAGCGGAACGAGAATCAGCGTGCCGGACAGAGTCGCCGGCGCGGTCGACGGATTGTCGATCAACGCCTCGACCGAGAGGATCGACGCGTACTCCGTGCCGTGCGCGCCGGAGACGACCGCGAGCACCGGACCCGGCCGCGCACCGTGGATGACGACGACCGGAATGTCGTAGCCGGCGTCCACCCCAGCCGGCACGTGCATCACGCCGTACGCCTTTTGGCCGCGCTGCGCGGCCGCGGTCCCGACGGTGAACGCCGGATGCGCGTCGGCCTGCGCCCGTACGGTCTCCGTCCGGCTGAAGCCGGACGCCACGATCATCGCCGCCGCGAGAATCACCGCCGGCTTCCTGTTCGTCATGGGGCCAACTTTACAATGCTTTGCGCAACTGAATATAGTTGCCACTTCCCCTTGTGAAAACTTATCAGCTGTTCATCAACGGCGAGTTCGTCGCGCCCCGGTCCACGGCGACGCTCGACGTCATCGATCCCTCGACCACCGACGTCATCGCCCGCGCGCCGGATGCCGGCGCCGCGGATGTCGCGCGCGCCGTCGGCGCCGCGCGGACGGCGTTCGACGAAGGCGCCTGGAAAGAGACGACGGCGCAGGAGCGCGGGCGCATTCTGTTCCGGATCGCGGAGGCGGTGCGCGGGCGCGCGGACGAGCTGGCCGAGCTCGAATGCCGCAACACGGGCAAGCCGATCGTCGAGGCCGAGTTCGACATCACCGACGTCGCGACCTGCTTCGAGTACTACGGCGGGCTCGCGACCAAGATCCACGGCGACGTCATTCCCGTGCCCGACAACGCGATGAGCCTCGCGCTCCGCGAGCCGATCGGCGTCGCCGGCCAGATCATCCCGTGGAATTTTCCGCTGATGATGGCCGCGTGGAAGCTCGCGCCGGCGATTTGCGCGGGCTGCACGACCGTGATCAAGCCGGCCGAACAGACGCCGCTCACGCTGCTCGAGCTCGCCTCGAGTTTTGCTGACTGCGGCCTCCCGCCCGGCGTCGTGAACATCGTCACGGGCAACGGTGAGACGGCCGGCGCGGCGATCGTCGATCATCCCGACGTCGACAAGATCGCGTTCACCGGCAGCGCCGAGGTCGGCAAGCTGATCATGCGCGGCGCGGCGAATACGTTGAAGAGGATCTCGCTCGAGCTGGGCGGCAAGTCGCCGAACATCTTCTTCGCCGACGCGGACTTCGAGGCCGCCGTCGAGGGCGCGCTCTTCGGCGTGTTCGTCAACCAGGGCGAGGTCTGCTCGGCCGGGAGCCGCATTCTCGTGCAGCGGCCGATCTACAAGAAGTTTCTCGACGCGATGGTCGAGAAGGCGCGCGGCATCCAGCTCGGTCCGCCGATGGATCGCGAGACGAAGATGGGCGCGCTCGTCAGCCGCGAGCAGTTCGATCGCGTGCTCGCGTATCAGGAGATCGGAAAGAGCGAAGCCAAGCTGGCGCTCGGCGGCGGACGCGCCAAAGGGAACGCGCTCGATCGCGGCTATTTCGTCGAGCCGACGATCTTCTACGACGTCGACAACTCGAATCGCATCGCGCGGGAGGAAATCTTCGGGCCCGTCGCGTCGGTCATCCCGTTCGACACCGAGGAAGACGCGCTGCGGATCGCGAACGACACGTTCTACGGCCTCGCGGCCGCGGTCTGGACGCGCGACATCTTCCGCGCGATGCGAGCCGTGAAGAACCTGCGGGCCGGCATCGTGTGGGTCAACCACATGCAGCCGACGTATGTCGAAGCGCCCTGGGGCGGCTACAAGCAGAGCGGCATCGGCCGCGAGCTTGGCAAATGGGGCGTGGACGAGTATCTGAACGTCAAACAGGTGTACATCAATCTCTCGGAGCAACCGATCGGCTGGTATTAATAAAGGTGGAGGGACAATGACGTATTACGGAGCGAAGGACATCGCGGCGGCATTTCGGCTGGTGCGCAGCAACACGATCCAGATCGCCAACGAGATTCCCGAGGACCAGTACGGCTTCAAGCCGTCGAAGGAGTCGCGCTCGGTCGGGCAGACGCTCGTGCACATCGCGCTCGGCCCCGGCTTTCAGCATCACATCCAGAGCAGCAAGATCAACGACCTCAAGCTGGTGAATTTCCCGGACCTGATGCAGAAAGTCAGGACGGAGGAAGCGAAGCCGCGCGACAAGGCCGAGACGATCGCGTTCCTCAAGGCCGAGGGCGACAAGTTCGCGTCGTTCGTCGAGAGCCTGAGCGATTCGTTCCTCGCCGAACAGGTGGCGATGCCGCCCGGCGCGACGCCGGCGACCAAGAGCCGCTTCGAGATGCTGCTCTCGCCGAAGGAGCACGAGATGCACCATCGCGGGCAGCTCATGACGATGCAGCGGATGATCGGGCAGGTGCCGCACCTGACGCGCCAGATGAACGAGCGGATGGCGCAGATGGCGGCGGCGAAGAAATGATCCGCGCGGTCGCGACGGCGATCGCCGCAGCGGCCACGTTCGGCGCCTTGGGGCAACCCAAGGCGCCGGCGCTTACCCACCAGTACGCGGACGTCAACGGCGTCCGCCTGCACTACGTGCAGTCCGGACGCGGTCCGCTCATCCTCTTCCTGCACGGCTTCCCCGAATTCTGGTACGAGTGGAAGAACCAGCTCGCCGAGTTCGGCCGCGATCACACCGCCGTCGCGCCCGACATGCGCGGCTACAACGAATCGTCGAAGCCCGTCGAATTGTCCGCATATCAGATTCCGGTGCTCGTCGAAGACGTGCGCGCCCTCGCCGCCGCGCTCCTGGGAAGGGCGGGTGGATCGACATTCACGCTCGTCGCGCACGACTGGGGCGGCGTCGTCGCGTGGGCGTTCGCGGCCGCGCACCCGGAGATGCTGGACAAGCTGGTCATCATCAACGCGCCGCATCCGACGATCTTCGCGCGCGAACTGCGCGACAATCCGGACCAGCAGCGGGCCAGTCAGTACATGTTGATGTTCAGGGGCCCCGCGGCCGAAGCGACGCTGTCGGCCAACGACCACGCGCTCCTGACGTCGATGGTCCTCGGCGCGGGACTCAAGGACGGATCGGTGACCGAGGTCGACAAGGCGCTCTACCTCGGCGCGTGGTCGCAGCCGGGCGCGCTGACGGGCGGTCTCAACTACTACCGTGCGTCCGCCATCGGACCGCCCGCCGTGAGCGGATCGCCAGCGAATGCCGAACGGCCTGCCACGAGCGCGAGCGCAGCACGCAGTGATGGTCCCGCGCCAGCACAAGCCCCGAGCGCAAGCGAGGGGCCTGCAATGATCATCCGTGTGCCGACGCTCGTCATCTGGGGCGACAAGGACACGGCGCTGCTGACCGGCAATCTCACCGGTCTCGATCAGGTCGTGCCGACGTTGACCGTGAAACACATTCCGGACGCCACGCACTGGGTCGTGCGCGAGAAGCCGGACGAGGTCAACCGGTTCATCCGCGCGTTTCTCGCGCAGCCCTGATCCATGCCCGCGCCGCGATTTTCCGCCGGCACGCTGAAGTTCCTGCGCGCGCTCAAGCGCAACAACCGGCGCGAATGGTTCAACGCGCATCGCGACGACTACGAGGCGTTCGTGCGCGCGCCGATGACGGCGATCGTCGAGCAGCTCGCGATCGATTTCCGCGAGCTGGCGCCCGAGCTCGTCGCGAGCCCGAAGCTGTCGATGTACCGCATCTATCGCGACACGCGCTTCTCGGAGAACAAGGCGCCGTACAAGACGCACGTCGCGGCCGTCTTTCCGCCGCGCGGCCTGCCGAAGCACGAGGGCGCGGGCGTGTACTTCCACGTGTCGCCGGACGAAGTCTGGATCGGCGGCGGGATGTACGCGCCGCAGACGCCGCAGCTGCACGCCGTCCGCGAACACATCGCCGCCAACCACCAGCATCTTCGCTCCATCGTCGAGTCGTCCGGCTTCCGCCGGCAGATCGGACAACTGGAGGGCGAGCGTCTCCAGCGCGTGCCGCGCGGCTTTCCGAAAGATCACGAGGCGGCGGAGTTTCTGAAGTACCGTCAGTTCCTTGCCGGCCGCGAGCTGCCGGCATCCGCCGCGACGAGCCCGACATTTTACGGCACGCTGCTCGCGGTCTTCCGTCAGGTCGTGCCGCTGACGCGATTCCTCAACGAGCCTTTGCTCCCGAGCCGCCCATGAATCCCGAAACGCAGTTCAGCAAAGAGCGCATCGAGATGCTATGCGACGGCGTCTTCGCGATCGCGATGACGCTGCTCGTCCTCGATCTCAAGGTGCCCGAGCTGCCGAAGCACACGGCGTCCATCGAGATCTGGCACGCGCTCAGGGAGCACGGTCTCTCCTTCTTCGCGTTCGCGCTCACGTTCGCGCTTGCGGGTCAGTTCTGGCTGATCCACCACGTCTTCTTTCACTATCTCAAGCACGCGACGCGCGGGCTCGCGGCGCTGAACCTGCTGTTCCTGATGTTCGTGTCGCTGCTGCCGTTCACGACGTCGATGTTCGCGGCGTTCGGCTCTCAGCAGGCGGGCATGGTCCCGTACATCGCGAATCAGTTCATCCTCGCTTCGCTGATCGGCACGCAGTGGCTCCTCGCGCGATCGCAAGGGCTGTTGACGGGCGCCCCGACCGACCCGAAGCGCCGGCGCTTTGCCGTCGTCATCACCGCGCTGCCGACGCTCTTCGGATTGCTGCTGATCGGCGAGCTGATCATGCCGGGAAGCCTCGCGTGGGCGCTGCTGCCGGGCGTCATCGTGGTACGGATTCTGAGCCGCCGCGTCGAGAAACGCGCGCGCGCGGCGTTGACGTCATGAGCGAGCACGACGATCTCGACGCGCTCGTCACCGAGTTGAATGCTGGCGCGCCTGGCGCCGCGACCGGACGGCGGGGCGCGCCGGTCGGCGGCCACGAGGCTGAAACGGCGCGCCTTCGCGCCTGGCTCGAGCACGTCGTCGATCGGTCTGGGAGCGATCTGCTGCTCGTCGCCGGCGCGCCGCCGTCGCTGCGCGTCGAAGGCGCGATCGTGCCGCTGGCGGAAGGACCGCTCGGCAGCGAGGAAATCGCCGACGCCGTCTCGCCCGCGCTTCCGCCGCACGCGCGGCGCGCGTTCCGCGAGAGCGGCATCGCCGACGGATCGTTCCGCACCGCGGACCTCGGCCGATTCCGGATCAACCTGCACCACGAGCGCGGACGCGCGGCCGCGGCGATTCGTCGTCTGCCCACGACGGTGCCGCGCCTCTCGTCCCTGAATCTTCCGCCCACGGTCGAGGCGCTCACGCGGCTGCCGCGGGGACTTGTCCTGCTCGGCGGACCGACCGGCTCCGGCAAGACGACGACGCTCGCCGCGCTCGTCAACGAGATCAACCATCGAGACGCCCGGCACATCATCACGATCGAGGACCCGATCGAGTACGAGCACGTCCACAAGAAGTGCCTGATCGAGCAGGTCGAGATCGGCATCGACGCGCCGGATTTTCCCGCCGCGCTGCGCGCCGCGCTCCGCCAGGCGCCCGACATCATCGTCGTCGGCGAGATGCGCGATCCGGAGACGATGCAGATCGCGGTCGCGGCGGGCGAGACGGGACACCTGGTGTTCTCCAGCGTCCACACGACAGACGTCGCGACGACGGTCGCGCGCATCGCGGATTCGTTTCCGCTCGAGCGCCAGCACACGATCCGGCAGGAGCTCGCGATGGCGCTGGCCGGCGTCCTGACGCAGACGCTCATGCCCCGGGCGCCGACGTCTGGCGGCGGGCTGATTCCGGCAGCCGAGCTACTGCTCGTGAGTTACGGCGCGCGGCAGCACATCCGGAAGAACGCGCTGCAGCACCTGCATCAGGAAATCACGATCACGCGCAAGCACGGATCGTTCACGCTCGAGGAGTCGCTGGCGGAACTGGTCAAGCGCGAGCTCATCGACCGCAAGGACGCGCTCACGCGCGCCGTGCATCCCGAAGAGCTCGAGCGCCTGTTAACGTAGCGCGAGGCTGTCAGCCGAGCGGGTCGTCAGGAAGAGCACGGCGCCCGCCGCGAGCGCGGCGCAGCCCCAGAGCAGCTGATCGCGCGTCGCGCCGGCGGCGATTCCCGCGCACACGACAATCGCGACCACAGGAACGACGGCGCCCAGGGGCGTCACGAAGCCTGCCGGTTTGACGTCGATCGACGCCTGCGTCGCCGAGCGCAGACGCAGCGTCGCGGCCGCCGTCCCCGCGTACATGAGCAGCCGCGCCAGCGCGCTCACGCTGGCGACGGCCGTCAGCGATCCGCTCAGCGCGAGGATCAGCGCGATCGCCGACGTCCACAAGATCGCGTTCACCGGCGTCTGAAAACGCGGATGCACGCGGCCGAGCGCCGACGGGAGCTGGCCTTGCTCCGCCAGCGCGTAGAGCATCCGCGATCCGTTGAGCACCTGACCGGCGTTGTTGCCGGACATCGAGATCACGGATCCGACGCCGATCAGGAGCGCGCCGCCGGCGCCGAGAAACGCGGCGGCCGCGTCGGCCATCGGCGTGCTGTGCGCGGCGACGTCCGGCAGCACGCCCTGCGCGACGATCTGCGCGAGCGTCATGATCGCCATCGCGATCAGCACCGTCGCGACGATCGCGAACGGGACGTCGCGCCGCGGATCGATCGCTTCGCCGCCCGGCACCGGCACGACTTCGTATCCGCCGTAGATGAAGATCAGCAGCAGGGCCGCCGTACCTGCCTGGCCTACGTTGATCGGCGGGAGCGTCGTCAGACGCGCCGGCTGGATGAACATCAGCCCGATGCCGATGAAGAGCGCCAGCGGCACGAGCTTCGCGATCGTGAATCCGTTGACGACCCACGCGCTCTGCCGAATGCCGCGCACGTTGATCGCCGCGAACGTGCCCGTCAGTCCCGCGAGGAACGTGATGCGCGGCCAGCCCGTCGTCATCACGGGCCAGTAGTACCCGAGCGCGACCGCCGTCGCCGACATGATGCTCGCCTGGCTCGTGGCGCGCGAGAACCACTGCATCCAGCCGACTTCGAATCCGACGAAGTCGCCGAACGCGGCGCGCGTGTAGAGATACGGACCGCCGGTGCCTTCGAAGCGGCTGCCGACTTCGGCGAAGCAGAGCGCGACGGAGAGCGACAGCAGGCCGATCGCGACAAAGCCGATCGGACTCCACGCGCCGATCTGCGCGGCGACCAGCGCGGGCCAGACGAAGATGGCGCCGCCGATTACCTGATTGACGCCGAGCGCGGTGAGGTCCCAGCGGCCGAGCGCGCGGCGAAGTGAAGGTTGCATGAATCGGCTCGCCTGAAAGGCTCGCCCTACGGCCGCGCGAGCCAGTCCGCGTACAGCTCGGGCCGGCGGTCGCGCAGGAACAGTCTCCGCGCGTTGGACGCCGTGTTCTGCGCGACGTCGGCGTCGGCGTAGAGGATCTCGCCGGTGCCGAGCTTCGCGCGCGCGACGATGGTGCCGTCTGGTCCGCAGACGAACGACTCGCCGGCAAACGTCAGCTTCTCTTCTTTCCCGACGCGGTTGCACAGCGCGACGTAGTACCCGTTGTGGAACGCGGCGACGCGCATCTCCGCTTCGTAGAGTCCTTCGGGCCACTCGCCCACCGATCCGGCCTGCGGCACGACGACGAGGTCCGCGCCGTTGAGTGCGAGCGCGCGCATGAACTCGGGATAGTGCCGGTCGTAGCAGATCGCGACGCCGATCGCGCCGGCCTTCGTGCGATACACGGGCGCGCCGGTATCGCCGGGCGCGTAGTAGCCCTGCTCGTGAAAACACGCGTACTCGGTGATGTGAATCATCCGCGTGCGGCCGAGCAGCGATCCGTCCGCGTCGATCACGGGCGAGCAGTCGAACGTGCGATCGCCGGCACGCTCGAAGAGATTCAGCACGCAGACGACGCCGGACTCGCGCGCTTTCGCGGCGAACGCGTCGGTGAGCGGACCCGGAACGGTCTCGGCCTGCGCGAGCGAACCCGGGCCGGCGGGATTCTGCGGATAGAACGGCTCGAACGCGAGCTCGGCGAACGCGACGACGTTCGCGCCCGCGCGCGCCGCGGTCTCGAACGCGCGCAGGCCGCGAGCGATGTTGTCCGCTTTGTTCGATGTGGCGTGCTGCTGGACCAGAGCGATGCGCATCAGCAGATGGTAAACTGAAAGGCTATGTCATCCTCCAACGCCGTCTTCAACGGCCGCCGGCGCGTTCCGCCCGCGACCAACGATCCGATTCGTTCCTACGCGCCGGGCTCGCCCGAGCGCGCGTCGCTCAAAGCCCGCCTGAAAACGATGGCGAGCGAGAGCATCGACATCCCGCTCATCATCGGCGGCAAGGAAGTTCACACCGGCAGCTGCGGCAAGTCGGTCATGCCGCACGATCATCAGCACGTCCTCGGCCACTACCACAAAGCCTCCGAGTCGCACGTGCTCCAGGCGGTCGACGCGGCGCGCACTGCTTGGAATGACTGGACGAGCTGGTCGTTCGACGATCGCGCGGCCGTGATTCTGAAAGCCGCCGAGCTGCTCCGCACCTCGTGGCGCGACGTCATCAACGGCGCGACGATGCTCGGCCAGTCGAAGACCGCGTTCCAGGCGGAGATCGACGCGGCGTGCGAGATCGTCGACTTCTGGCGCTTCAACGTGCACTACGGCCAGGAGCTGCTCGACGAGCAGCCGCTCAGCGACAACACGATGTGGAATCAGGTCGAGTACCGCGGCCTCGAAGGCTTCGTGTACGCGGTCACGCCGTTCAACTTCACCTCGATCGCCGCGAACCTGCCGACCGCGCCCGCGCTGATGGGCAACACCGTCGTCTGGAAGCCCGCGTCGAGCGCGATGTTCAACGCGTACTACCTGATGAAGCTGTACGAAGAGGCCGGCATGCCGCCCGGCGTGATCAATATGGTCGCGGGCGACTCGGCGATGATCTCGAAGATCCTGCTCTCGCATCGCGATCTCGCCGGCGTGCACTTCACCGGCAGCACCGAGGTCTTCAACGACATGTGGAAGACGATCGGCAGCTCCATGGGCAGCTACCGTTCGTACCCGCGCATCGTCGGCGAGACGGGCGGCAAGGATTTCATCCTCGCGCATCCGTCGGCGGACGCCGACGCATTTGCGGTCGCCGCTGTCCGCGGCGGCTACGAGTTCCAGGGACAGAAGTGCTCGGCCGCGAGCCGCCTCTACGTGCCGAAGTCGCTGTGGAACGGCGTGCGCGATCGCATGGTCGCGATGATCGACGACATCAAGATGGGCGACGTCCAGGACTTCCGCAACTTCATGGGCGCCGTCATCGACAAGAAGTCGTTCGACAAGATCAGCGAGTACATCGCCTACGCGAAGCAGAGCGCGAAGATCGTCGCCGGCGGCCAGTGCGACGCGAGCAAGGGCTTCTTCATCCGTCCGACGCTCGTCGAGACGGCGGATCCCGCGTATCGCCTGCTGTGCGAAGAGATCTTCGGACCGGTGCTGACGGTCCACGTCTACGACGATGCGAAGTGGGCGGAGACGATGAAGATCGTCGACACGACGTCGCCGTACGCGCTGACGGGCGCCGTCTTCGCGCAGGATCGCCGCGCGATCGTCGAGGCGACGTCGGTGCTGAGGCACGCGGCGGGCAACTTCTACGTCAACGACAAGCCGACGGGCGCGGTCGTGGGCATGCAGCCGTTCGGCGGCGCGCGCGCGTCCGGCACGAACGACAAGGCGGGATCGAAACTGAATCTGATCCGCTGGGTCAGCGCGAGGACGATCAAGGAGAACTTCGCGCCGCCGAAGGACTACAAGTACCCGTTCATGGGACAGGAATAGATTTGGGGATCTGAGAAATTGAGGATGTGAGGAAGTAGGAGCCGCCGCGTGGGTCCGGCGCTTCGGATCTGAAGATCCTTACCTCCTCAGATCCTCACTTCCCCAAATCTCACTCCGACGAGGACGGCGGGATCTTTCCGAGGAACGCCTGCGTGCGCCGCGCGAGCGTCGTCAGCCAGTCGAGATGCAGGCTGGTCATCGTGCGGAACAGTTCGACGAATGGCGGCGGCAGGACCGTGAAGTCGATCGCGTGCGCACCCCAGTCGGGCCGGCGACCATCAGCATCAGTGAACTTGTAGTGCCGCGCGAGCTCCCACGAACTACAGAGCTCGCCCGTGCGCCCCAGGATCTTCGGGTCCGCGGCTAGCGCCGCAACCGCGCGACCGATGAAGAGCGGCGTTTCCGATTCGAGAAAGTTCGCGTCTTTCTTACCCGCGTCGCGCCAGTTGGCTTCGGTCACGCCGTGGTGCTCGAGCATCGCCTCCGACCGCAGGAAGCCCGGCGTGATCGCGACCGCCGCGACGCCATGCGGCTTGAGCTCGGCGGCCATGTTGAGCGCGATGCCTTTGAGCGCGAGCTTCATCGTCTGCGTCAGCGGATTGCCGCCGGCAGAGAGAACGTCGTTCTCCGTGACTTCGACAATCAATCCGCGGCCCGCGCGGATCATGATCGGCGCGGCGTGTTTCGCGGTGATGATGTGCGACAACACGGCCTGACGGAAGATCGCTTCGCCGTTGGTGAGATCCGTCTTCCAGAAGGATCCCCACTGGTGCATCATCGGGTCCTCGCCCGCGATGCTGTTCACGAGCACGTCGAGCCTGCCGTGCTCGCGATCGATGCACTCGATCAGCGCCTTCACGTCGGCTTCAATCGTGTGATCGACACGCGCGGCGATCGCGCGGCCGCCTGCGGCCGCGATCATCTGCGCGGTTTCATCGATCGTTTCGGGTCGTTCGTATGCTGACGGCTGACCGCGAACGCTGCGCCCGGTGCAATAGACGAGCGCGCCGGCTTCGGCCAGTCCGCGCGCGATGCCGCGCCCAGCTCCGCGCGTGGCGCCGGCGACCAGGGCCACGCGGCCTGAGAGAGGGTTCAGGGTACCGGGTTCAGGGTTCATGGAGCGAGCCTCCTGGTTCCCGTGGGCGGGCGACATCATAATTGTTCTCGGAGACCACATCAATGATGACGCGCGAACAATTCCTGAAGCTGTGTGCGACCGGCACCGTCGGCGCTCTCGCGGCACCGGTCGCGGCGGCGCGGCAACCGTCGACGCCCCGGGCGTTTCCCGCGGGCGTCACGGCGGCCGTCGTCGCATTCATCCAGCAGTCGCGCTTCGATCGCATGCCGGCCAACGCCATCGCCGAAGCCAAACGCTGCCTCGTCGACGGCTTCGGCGTCATCCTCGCCGGCGCGACGGTTCGCGGCAGCGCGATCGTCCGCGACTACGTGAAAGCGACGAGCGCCCAAGGCGCATCGACCGTTCTCGGACCCGATCGGATGTCGGCGGCGGCGGCGCACGCCGCGCTCGCCAACGGCGCGAGCGGCCACGCGATGGACTACGACGACACGCAGCTTTCGACGACGCCGGATCGCGTCTTCGGACTGCTGACGCATCCCACGGTGCCGGTTCTGTCTGCGTCGCTCGCGGTCGCCGAACGGCTCGGCGTCTCCGGCCGCGCGTTCCTCGAAGCGTTCCTTACCGGCTTCGAAGTCGAATGCAGGATCGCGGAAGCGATCAACCCGAAACACTACGTGCGGGGATTCCACAGCACGGGCACGATCGGCGTCTTCGGCGCCACCGCGAGCGCTGCGAAACTGATGACTCTCACGGGCGCGCAGACGGCGCACGCGCTCGGCATCGCCGCCAGCCTGAGCGCCGGGCTCCGCGTCAACTTTGGATCGATGACCAAGCCGTTGCACGCGGGACGCGCGGCGGAAAACGGCGTGACCGCCGCGGAGCTCGCCTCGCGCGGCTTCACCGCGGGCGACGACGGGCTCGACGGCGAATGGGGATTCTTTCAGGTGACTGGTGGCGGCGCCGACCTCGCGCGCATCGTGCCGGCACTCGGCCGGCCGTTCTCCATCGTCACGCCTGGCGTCTCGTTCAAGCCGTACCCGTGCGGGTCGCTCGGGCATCCGACGATGGATGCGATGCTCAAGCTGGTGACCGACCATGACGTGAAGCCCGAGCAGATCGCGCGCATGCGCGTCCGCGCGGGCTCGAACATCCTCAACCCGCTGCGCTACGCGACGGCGAAGACGGAGCTGGAAGCGAAGTTCTGTCTGCCGTTCATGATGTCGAGCATCGCGTTGAGACGCCGCGCCGGCATCCGCGAGTTCACCGACGAGTTCGTCTCATCCGCGCCGGTGCAGGCGATGATGGCGCGCGTCGAGACGATCTTCGATCGGGACATCGAAGCGCGCGGCTTCGACAAGATGCGGAGCGTGGTCGAGGTGGACTTGGTGGACGGCCGGAAACTGACGCAGGCGTCCGACGAGCGCTATCGCGGCGGGCCCGAGCGTCCGTTCACGCGCGCGGACCTGCACGAGAAGTTCACCGACTGCGCGAGCCTCGTGCTGCCGGCCGACCGGATTCAGCGCGCGCTCGACGTCATCGAGTCGCTCGAGCGGATCGGCGACGTGCGCGAGCTCGTGGAGAATTTGAGGGTGTAAGGATTTGAGGATGTGAGGATCTGAGGATTTGAGGAAGTAAGAACCGGCAGCGCAAGCGCGGCGTTCTTCAAATTCTCAGATTCTCAGATTCTCACATCTCGGCTTACCGACCCGCCGTCGAGCCAGCCGCGGGGCCTTTGTTCTCGTACCAGCGGATCGCGCCGCCGGCGCCGGTGCACACCAGGTCCATGCGCTTGTCGCCGTTGATGTCCGCGCCGACACAGCTGTTCATCGCCGACTTGTCTTCGATGCGGCGGTAGGTCCACTCGCCCGTCGCCGGATCCGCAGGCGCGTAGAACACGTGGACGCCGCCCCTCGCGGCGTTCGGATTCCGCGCGCCGGGATTGCTGTTGTCGTTCGCGACGATGTCGTCGCGGCCATCGCCGTTCAGATCGACGACGGCGATCTCGTGGCCGCTCGTCACCTTGTCGAAAATCACCCGGCGCTCCCACTTGCCGCCCTTGTCGGTGTAGACGACGACCTCGTTGCCGTGCCACGGCTCGACGGAGGCGAAGAAGCGCTTGCCGTCCTGCTTGCCGACGCCGACGTCGCTGGCGCCGAGGCGCGGCGCCTTGTCATTGCTATGTCCTCCGGACAGGAGCGTCTTCTCGAACTTCATGTTGTCGCCGCTGCCGGTCGCGCGGTACAGCGCGATGCCTTCGAAGCTGGCGACCAGGAACTGATCGCGGGCGTTGCCATCCCATTTCACCGGACGCACGCGGTGGATGATGCCCGGGATCTCGGTCGTCACGATGTGCCGCTTCCAGTCTTTCGGGCTGTACCAGAACACCGACGCCTTGTCCTGATCGTAGGTGGGCGCGACGCTCTTCTCGCCGATGAGCGGCGCGTTCAGCAGCTCCTTCTTGCCGTCGCCGTCGAGATCCGCCCACGCGACGTGATGCGACGTCGGGAACGTGTCGATCTTCTCGACCTTCCACGGCTGGCGCGGGTCGCCGTTGTGGCGCGCGATCCAGTTGATGCCGGCGCTGTTGGCCGCCTGCATCGCGAACGAGCTCTGGAACGCGATTTCGGGAATGCCGTCGCCGTCGATGTCCGCCATCGCCTGGTTCACGATCTGCTGCGTCTCCGGCACGATGACGTGACGCTCCCACGTCGGGTTCTCGTACCACGCGAGCTCGGACACCGCGAGCGAGTTGGCGATGACGTCGGGCTTGCCGTCCTTGTTGAAGTCCGCCACCGAGACGGAATAGCCGCCCCTGAAGTTGGCGTCGATGTCGTGCGCGACGAAATCCACGGGGCCGGCCGGTCCGGCGCCGCGCAGAGAACCGGCGGCAAGCGCGACGACGGCCGCGGCCGTGGCAAGTCGAACGTATTGTGATTTCATGGCGAACATCATCTCCCAGGTCCGATTGTTGTCAAGCAGTTTCACGCTGCTCGGTTGAAAGCCTCGCGCGACATCTTCAGGCACCAAGCTGCGCGGCCAGATCGTTGAAGTCCCTCGCCGGGACGTCCACCGACGCGTCCGGCTTCAGGTCCGGCTTTCCCGCGGGCCCGTACTCGAGCGGGCGCGTGACGAACGCGGTCCGCAGCCCGACACCCTTCGCGGCGCGGAGATCGCCGAGGTGCGCGGCGACCATCATCACGTCCGACGGCTTGAGATCGAGAAAGTCGGCGGCCGATTGATAGACCTCGCGGTCCGGCTTGTAATGACGCGCGAGCTCGGCGCCGAGGATGCAGTCCCACGGCAGGCCGGCGAACTTCGCCAGCTCCGTCATCAGCGAGACGTTGCCGTTCGAGAGCGGCGCGATGATGTACCGCTTCTTCATCCGCGTCAGGCCCGCCACCGCGTCGGGCCACGGCTTCAGCCGATGCCACGCGTGATTGAGCGTCGCGGTGTCCTCCGGCGTGAGACCGGTGATGTTGAACTGCGGCAGGATGCGATCGAGCGTCATGCGGTGCAGATCGTCGAGCTTCGTCCATGGCAGCTCGCCGGTCCGCACGCGGTTCATGCTCGGCCCGTAGCCGGCGCGCCACGCGTCGGCGAACTTCGCGCCGTCGACGGTCAGACCTTTCCGTTTCGCCAGCTGCTCCACTTCGGCCGCGACCGACGATCGCCAGTCGACGACGGTGCCGAACGTATCGAAGACCACCGCCTTCACCAGCGGCGCCCGGGGCCGGTCGCCGGCCTGCCTGCCAGCCGGCGCGGCGGCGAGTACCTCGCCGGTCCGATTCGCCGCGGCGGCGGCGATGGTGCTCATGCACAGGAACGCGCGGCGCGAAATACGTGATTGCAATGCCTGGGAATCGGTGCGCATGCCGGAACGATAGCACCAGATCCGCGCTAGAATTCTGGCTTCTCTTTCTATTCCGTGTCCCGACTGAGGCATCCATGACTACCCATCGATTGGCACGCCGGCTTGCGCTTGCCGCGGCGTTCGCGCTCGTCTTGTCGGCCGCCGTCACGCGCTTCGCGCCCGCGCTCGCCGCCCAGGGGAAAACGTCCAAGACGCCCGCGCCGTCACCGATGACGCCGGCCCAGCCGTTCGTCCGCGATCCGAAGATCGCCATCGACGCGGACTACACCGCGAAGATCAAGGAATACACGACCGAGCCGTTCTTCACGTCGCCGCTCGTGGACTACCTGCCCGCGTCGAAGACCGTGCCGACGCCGAAGGTGATTCTCGGCGACGTGGCCGGAGCGCCCGGCAGGCTGCCGTACGCCGAAGAGGTCTACACCTACATGCGGATGCTCGAGAAGGCCGCGCCGACGCGCGTGAAGGTCGTGAGCATCGGCAGGACGGAAGAAGGCCGCGAGATGATCGCCGTCGCCATCAGCTCGGACGCGATCATGGCGAAGCTCGAAGAGAATCGCGCGCGCCTCGCGAAGCTCGCCGATCCGCGCACGATCAACATGGACGACGCGCAGGCCGAGGCGCTCGTCAACGCGTCGACGCCGATCTACTACATCACCGGCACGATTCACTCGCCCGAGACCGGCGCGCCCACAGCGCTGATGGAGCTCGCCTACCGCCTCGTCGTCGACGACCACGAGTACATCAAGTCGATCCGCAACAACCTCATCACGCTCATCACGCCGGTCATCGAAGTCGACGGCCGCGACAAGATGGTCGACGTCTACAAGTGGCACCTCGCGCATCCCGGACAGAACTATCCGGGCCTCGTCTACTGGGGCAAGTACGTCGCGCACGACAACAACCGCGACGCAATGGGCGTCACGCTCAAGCTCACCGAGAACGTGTTGAACACGTACATGCAGTGGCATCCGCAGGTGCTGCACGACCTGCACGAGTCAGTGCCGTACCTGTACGACAACACCGTCGGCGACGGCCCGTACAACGCGTGGATCGATCCGATCCTCGCCGACGAGTGGGAAATGATCGGCTGGAACAACGTTTCGGAGATGACGAAGTTCGGCATGCCCGGCGTCTTCACGCACGGCAACTTCGACACGTGGTCGCCCGGCTACCTGATGTTCATCGCCGCGCTGCACAACGGCATCAGCCGGCTGTACGAAACGTTCGGCAACGGCGGCGCGGACACGGTCACGCGCGAGCTGCGGCCCGACGAGTACGCGCGCTCCTGGTACAAACAGAATCCGCCGCTCCCGAAGACGACCTGGTCGCAGCGCAACAACAACAACTACGAGCAGACCGGACTGCTGACGTCGCTCCACTACTTCGCGGGCAACGGCAGGCTGTTCCTGCGCAACTACTACCTGAAGAGCAAGCGGTCGATCCTGAAAGCGAAAGTCGAAGGCCCGGCCGCGTACGTGCTGCCGGCCGACGACACGCGTCCCGGCGCGCAGGCCGAACTCCTGAAGGTGCTGCAGAAGCAGGGCGTCGAGATTTCACGCGCGACATCGGAATTCACGGTGACGATGCCGGCGAAACGGACGCCGGCGCGCGGAAACGGAACGGCGACAACGACGGATGGCAACGAACGTAGCGCGAGCCTTTCAGGCGAGCGATCGACCGGCGGGCCGCAGGAGCCTCAGGGCGGTCGCGGCGGCGCCGCATCCACTGAACCGCCGAAGCCGACGACGCGCACCTTCCCCGCCGGTTCGTACATCGTCCGGATGGACCAGCCGTACAGCCGCATCGCGGATTCGCTCCTCGATTATCAGTACTGGTCGCCGAACGATCCGCAGAAGACGCCGTACGACGACACGGGCTGGACGTTCCCCGAGCTGTACAACGTGCAGGCCGTCCGCGTCACGGATGTGAAAGTGCTCGACGCGTCCGTCGAAAAAGTGAACGGCGAAGCGCGGCCGAAAGGCGGCGTGTCCGAAAGTGGATCGATCTTCCTCGTCAACCACAACGCCGACACGGCGCTCGCCACGCTGCGCTACAAGTTCAAGGACGCGTCGTTCGATGCGGCGGAAGAGCCGTTCGAGGCCGCGGGCAAGAAGTTCGTCCGCGGGTCCTTCATTATCAAAGGTGTCGCGCAAGCCGATCTTCAGCGCGCGGCAACGGATACCGGTCTTCAGATCGTCGCCGTCAACACCGCGCCGACGGTGAAGACGCATCCGGTTCGCGCGCCGCGCGTCGCGATCCTCCACACGTGGCTGTCGACGCAGACCGAAGGCTGGTGGCGTCAGGCATTCGATCTGGCGCAGGTCCCGTTCACCTACATCAGTACGCAGCAGGTCGCGGCGGATGCCGATCTGCGGAATCGATTCGACGCGATCGTGTTTCCGCCGGTCGGACGCGGACCGGAAGGCATCGTCAACGGCATGGCGATGTGGGGCAACGCGCTGCCGTGGAAGAAGACCGCTGAGACGCCGAATCTCGGATCCGAAGATCAGACCGACGACATGCGGCCCGGCCTCGGCTGGGCCGGCGTCGCGCATCTGCAGGACTTCGTGAAGCGCGGCGGTCTGCTGCTGACCGTGATGGACACCGCCGACCTCGCGGTCTCGAGCGGCCTCACGCCTGGCCTCTCGATCGCCGCGCGCCAGCGTCTGCGGATCGTCGGCAGCGTCGTCCGGTCGAAGATGGTCGACGCCACGAGCCCGATTGCGTACGGCTACACGGACAACCTCGGCATCTGGTGCGAGAACGGACCGATCTTCAACGTGTCGAACATTCTCGGCGCGCGCGGCGGCCGCCGGCTCGGGCCCGACGATGGCGGCAACCGGCCGACGGGACGAGGCACGCAGGACGATCCGGACGTCCCGCAGGGCCGCGTCGGCGTCGAAGCCACGCGTGAAGAGCGCGTCGACGTCTGGAAGGCCACACCAGTAACAGATGAGCAGCTGCGCAACGGCATCAACGTGATCCCGCCGTCGGCGCGGCCGCGCGTCGTGCTGCGGTACGCGGACACGCGCGATCTGCTGGTGTCGGGCCTCGTCGAGAACGGCGGCGAGATCGCGCAGCATCCGGCGGTCGTCGACGTGCCGCTCGACAAGGGCCACGTCGTCGTGTTCTCGAACAACCCGATGTGGCGCGGCGAGACACAAGGGAGTTACTTCCTCGTCTTCAACGCGCTGCTGAACTTCGACCAGCTGGACGCCGGCAGGAAGCTGGATCCAAAGTAGGCCGAAATCAGCCGGGCGGCGTCTAAGCTCTCCGAGGTTGCTATGTCGCGAGCGTCTCTTTGCCTCGTGGCCCTTCTCGTCTCGCCGCTCCCCCTGCGCGCCCAGGCGCCGGCGCGTGATAACCCCAGACCGGCGACCGGCACGGCGAGCATTCGCGGCCGCGTCGTCGACGCGACGGGCAAGCCGTTGTCGCGCGTGGAAATCCGCGCGAGCGCGGCCGGCGTCAACCAGCAGGCCAACGGCCTGACCGACGGCGACGGCCGCTACGATCTCAACAATCTGCCCGCCGGCATCTACACGGTCGTCGCGACCAAGGCCAACTACGTCCGGACGTCGTGGGGCGAGCAGCGCCCCGAAGGGCCGGGCAAGCGCATCACGCTGGCCGACGGACAGAAGCTCGACAACATCAACCTCAGCCTCGGGCGCGCCGGCGTCATCACCGGCAAGATCGTCGACGAGTTCGGCGATCCCGTGACCGACGTCTTCGTCTCCGCGATGCGGTATGCGTACGTCCAGGGAAGCCGGCGTCTGATGCCGGGCGGCCGCGGCGGAGCGACGAACGACATCGGGGAGTTTCGCGTGTACGGCTTGTCGCCGGGGCAGTACTACGTCTCGGCGACGCTGCGAAACTTCAGCGTGGGCGCAAATACGGACTCGACGGATCGCACAGGCTACGCGCCGACGTTCTATCCCGGCACCGGCAACGTCGCGGAAGCACAGCGCTTGACGATCGCACCCGGCCAGACAGTCGCCAACATCAATCTCGCGCTGCTGCCGATTCAGACGGCCAAAGTGAGCGGCATCGCCGTCGACAGCGAAGGCAAGCCGATGGCGAACGCGATGATCATGGTCGGCCAGAAGGTCGGCGGGACGATGACGAACAATATGGGGTTCCCGGTCGGCATCGACGGAAAGTTCACGGTCAGCGGGCTGACGCCTGGGGACTACACGCTCCGCGTCGGCGCGCCGGCGGTCGAGTCCGCAACCGCCGACATCACCATCACGGGGAGCGACATCACCGATCTCCAGTTGATCGTCGCGAAGCCCTCGACGATCCGCGGCCGCATCGTCTTCACGGACAGCGCGACGTCCGCCGCCCCGCCGAAGCCGACCGCGCTCGATCTCGGCGCCTGGCGCGACTGGGCGATCGGCCAGCAGGTGCGCAGCCAGGCGAAGATTCAGGACGATGGGACGTTCGAGATCTCGCTGGCCGCGGGACGCGTGCAGGTCCGCGCCGCGCCAAATGGCGGGAGCGCATCCACGCCGCCCTGGCGCTTGAATCGCGTGGTCCTCGGCGATCTGGACGTCGGCGACACCGGCATCGAGGTTCCGCCGAACGCGACGGTGGACAACGTGATCGTCGAGATGACGAATCACAATAGCGACGTGTCAGGCCGCGTCACCGACGCCGACGGCAACGTCGTGCGCGATGTGTTCGTGATCGTCTTCGCGCAGGATCCTGTGCACTGGACGGTGCAGACGCGCTATCTCAGCGTCGCGCGTCCGGGCGTGGACGATCTCTTCCACGCGCGGCTCCTCGCGGGCGACTACTACGTCGTCGCGATGGGCGACGTCGAAGCAGGCGCGTGGACGGATCCGGACTTTCTGACGGCCGCGCGCGAGCACGCGGTCAAGTTCTCGATCGCCGACGGCGAGAAGAAGACGATAGACCTTCCCGTCTCGCCGGCGCCGGTGTTCTGAGGCACGCGAGGGCACAATGCTCTATCTTCTTCTCGCTGCGCAGCTCGCGACGCAGAGCGGCACGATCAGCGCGCCGGCGCAACAGCAGCAGACGCCGACCGCGCCGGGAACGGCGACGCTGCGCGGGCACATCTTCGCCGCGGATTCGGGCCGGCCGCTGCGCAAGGCGCAGGTTCGCATCTTCGCGGGCGAGATTCGCGAGAACCGGATGGCGACCACCGACGAGAACGGCGCGTACGAGTTCAAGGACGTGCGCGCCGGGCGCTACTCGGTCTCGGCAAGCAAGGGCAGCTACGTGAGCATCGCGTACGGCCAGCAGCGGCCCACGGACGCCTCGAAGCCGCTCGAGATTCTCGACAACCAGATCGTCGAGCGCCTCGATCTCTCGCTGCCCCGCGGCGGCGTGATCACGGGCCGCATCGTCGACGAGTACGGCGAGCCCGCGCCGGAGATTCAGATCGCCGCGCAGCGCTATCAGTTCATACAGGGACAGCGCCGTCTCGTGCCGTCTGGCCGCATGGCGACGACGAACGACATCGGCGAGTTCCGGCTGTTCGGCATCCCGCCCGGCCAGTACTACATCTCCGCGACGTGGCGGAATCCGAACATGAGCCCCAACGCGAATCCGAGCGATCGCACGGCCTACGCGCCGACGTATTTTCCCGGCACGACGAACGCCAACGACGCGCAGCGCGTCACGATTGCCGCCGGACAGCAGGTGGACGGCGTCGCGATGGTGCTGAATCCGATCAAGGCCGCGCGCGTGAGCGGAACGGCGACCGGCGCGGACGGGAAGCCACTGACGCCCGCCATGATCATGGTGACGCAGACGAACACGGGCTTCGGTTTCTCGATGACGGGCACCGCCCAGGTGCGGCCCGACGGCACGTTCACGGTCGTCGGACTCGCGCCGGGCGACTACTCGCTGCGGGCCCAGCGGATGGGCGGCCCGTCCCCCGACGGACCCGAGACGGCGATGGCGAACGTCACGGTCGCCGGTGAGGACGTGTCCGACGTGCACCTCGTCGCGGCGAAGCCGTCGAGGCTGACCGGCCGCGTGATTGTCGATCCCGCGGCTGTCTCTGCACTGCCGCCGACGTTGATGCTGTCGTTGTTCCCCGTGAACATCGTGGGCATCCCCGCGCCGCCGCCGCCGCCCGCGCGCATCGCCGACGACTTCACGTTCGAAACCAAGTCCACACCGGGACGGATGCGGATCATGCTCGGCGGCGGCTTCAACGCGCCGCCGACCGGATGGGCAGTACGTTCCGTGCGCGTGAACGGCGTCGACGTCACCGACGCCGGCATCGAGTTCAAGCCGAACGAAGAGATCAGCGGCGTCGAGGTCGAGCTGACGAACAAGCTGACGACGATCTCGGGGCTCGTGACGAACAGCCGGGGCGAAGCGTCGAAGGACTACACCGCGATCGTTTTCGCGCAGGACAAGGACAAGTGGGCGGGCAACTCGCGGTATCAGAGCATGGGCCGCCCGGATCAGGACGGCCGCTTCAAGATCATGGGCCTGCCGCCGGGCGAGTACTACATCATCGCCGTCGATCGCGTCGAGCCGGGGCAGCAGGGCGATCCAGACTTTCTCGAGAGCGTCCGGAGCCGAGCGACGTCGTTGTCGCTGAACGAAGGCGAGACAAAAACGGTGGATCTTCGGTTGAATCCTGTGAGTTGAGAGTTCGAATTTTCAGAAGGCGTCCGCACGCCAGTACAACAGTTCCTCCGCCTTCAGCGTCCGCGCGGCCTCACCGGCGGGCGTGAGCGGTTTCATCATCATTATTTCGTGCGGCGCCTGCTCGCCCACTACGGCAAGCTGCCGCGGCCGGAAGTTCGCGGGCAGCCAGGCTCGAATCACCGGTCGATGCTCGGCGGGATCGCGGGCGATGAGCACCTGGAGAATCGCGCCGACGCGCGCGCCGGTCGGATCGCGATCGCCGCATTCCTCGAGCGTCCACGCGACGCCGTTCCCCATCCGATTCGCGCTGATCACGACGTAGGCGACGGCGGACGTGCCTTCTTCGGCGACGAAGAACTGCAGCTCGCGCGCGCCCGCCGGGCCGAGGCCGGCGAGCAATCGCTTCTTCGCAATCGAGTAATGAATGAGATCGCGATCCCGATTCAGATGGAACCGGAACGGCGCCGCGCGTGTCTCGCCGAGCGCGGCGACCGCCGGCAGATCCCGATCGTCGCCGAAGCGGACCCACGTGGCCGGCGCTCCGCAGCGAGTCGATTCGATGACGCGCAGTTGCTGTTCCGACGTCACGATGGGGACAAAGCCGAGCCGTGCGTAATACTCTGGACCGATTTCCGAAAACAGCAGCGCAATATCCGCCTTGTGGGCGCCGTCCTTCGACGCGCGATCCAGCAAGCGCTCGAGCAGTTCTTTCGCCGCGCCGCGCCTACGGTGCGCCGGCTGCGTGAACACGGCGCCGATGCCCGCGACGCGCATCGATCGCCCGTCCAGCGTCGCGTCGAACGCGTACAGCTTCGCGCTCGCGTGCACGTCGCCGCGATCGACCAGCGCGACGCGGGACAGATGCGCGCGGCCCCACGGCGTCGCGCGCTGCGCCGCGTAGTAGCGCGCGTACGCCCGCCGATCGAGGCCCTCGTGCCAGATTTCGTACGTCGCGTCGAGAATCTGCTCGAGAACGGGACCCTCGGCGGGTGCAAGATCTGCCATGTCGGACGGGCGATTGTATGGCAGTTTGTAACATCTGCCGGGCCTCCCCGGTCTAACCGGACCAGTTGAGGAGAACTGTTCGATGATCCGCCGCCGGCCCTTACTTCTTTTTGCCACGCTGGTCGGCGCTGTGTACGGGGGACGGGAGTCGGTACAGGGACTCCCGTCCCCTCCCGATCGGGCGATCGTCCACGTGCTGAACCGCATCGGCTACGGCCCACGGCCGGGCGACGTCGAGCGCGTCCGCGCGATCGGCCTGCAGCGCTACATCGACGAGCAGCTTCATCCGGAACGCATTCCCGACACCGGCATGACGGCGCGGCTCGCGCCGCTGTCGACGGTCGCGATGAGCGCGCGCGAGATCACCGAACAGGTCGAGCTGCCGACGATCGAAGTGCGGCAGGAGCGGCAGCAGAACGCCGCGAACGCGGCGCCGAATGCGGCGGACCCGCCGATGATGGATCCCGTTCAGCAGAGGGCCAACAGCCTCGTGCTCGAATTGTCCGAGCACAAGATCCTGCGCGCCGTTTACAGCGAGCGTCAGCTGCAGGAAGTCCTCACCGATTTCTGGTTCAACCACTTCAATGTCGACGCGCGCAAGGGCCGCGACCGGTTCATGGTGACCGGGTACGAGCGCGAGACGATCCGGCCGCGCGTGCTCGGCACGTTCCGCGATCTGCTCGGAGCGACGGCGAAGAGTCCGGCGATGCTCTTCTATCTCGACAACTGGATGAGCGCGGATCCGAACGGCCCGCATGCGGAGATGGGACCGCCGCGCATCATGCGCGGACGCTTCGGCGCGATCTTCGTGCCGCCGATGCCGCGACCGCAGGGACCGAACGCTCCACACGGCCTCAATGAGAACTACGGCCGCGAGCTCATGGAGCTGCACACGCTCGGCGTCGACGGCGGCTACACGCAGAAGGACGTGACCGACGTCGCGCGCGCGTTCACCGGCTGGACCATGCCCGGTCCGCGGCAGGGCAACGGCTTCATCTTCAATCCGCGGCTGCACGATCCGGGCGAGAAGATCGTGCTCGGCCACGTGATCAAGGCGGGCGGAGGCCAATCCGATGGCGAACAGGTGCTCGACATCCTGGCGACGCATCCGTCGACCGCGACGTTCATCGCGAGCAAGCTCGTCCGGCGATTCGTGAGCGACACGCCGCCGCCGGGACTCGTCGCGCGCGTGGCCGCGCGCTTCCGCGCCACGAACGGCGATCTCCGCGAGGTGACGCGCGCGATTCTGGCGTCGCCGGAGTTCCTGTCGCCGGACGCGTTCAACACGAAAGTGAAGACGCCGCTCGAGTTCGTCGCGAGCGCGGTGCGCGCGACAGGCGCCGACGTTCAGGACGCGCTGCCGCTGGTGCGCAATCTGCAGCAGCTCGGCATGCCGCTATATCAATGTCAGCCGCCGACCGGCTACAAGGACACCGCCGACGCATGGGTGAACACGGGCGCGCTCGTCGGCCGCATGAACTTTGCGGCGCGGCTCGCCGGCAACAAGGTACCGGGAACGACTCTCGCGAGCGACGAACCCACGAACAACCTGGCACTACATCTCGGCGGTCCAGCGTTTCAAAGGAAATAGAAATGGTCTCGCGAAGGGTCTTCCTGAAGAACGGCGCGTTCGCGTGTGTGAGCCTTGGCTTCGCGCCGTCGTTCCTGCAGCGGACCGCGCTCGCCGCCGGCTCCGGCCGATCGAAACAGCTCATCGCCATCTTTCAGCGCGGCGCCGTCGACGGCCTGAGCGTCGTCGTGCCGTTCGGCGAGGCCGACTACTATCGCGCGCGGCCGAGCATCGCGATTCCCGTTCCCACGTCGAGCGATCGCGAGCACGCCGCGATCGACCTCGACGGCTTTTTCGGATTCAACCCGCGGCTGCAGGCGCTCGAGCCGCTCTGGGATGCGCGGCATCTCGCCATCGTCCACGCGTGCGGATCGCCGGACAGCACGCGGTCGCACTTCGACGCGCAGGACTACATGGAGACGGCGACGCCCGGCATGAAGAACACGCCGGACGGCTGGCTGAACCGGTATCTGCAGACGAGGCGCCCGGACGACAATGCCGGCGCCACGCCGTTCCGCGCGGTCGCGCTGACGTCGCAGATGCCGCGCATGCTCGAAGGCCCGGCGCCGGCGCTCGCGGTCAGCCAGCTCGGACAGTTCGGCATCCGCGCCGGGCAGGCCAGCGACGCGCTTGGCGCGGCGTTCGAGGCGCAGTACGCCGCTGCCGCCGATTCACGGCTCAACGCGACGAGCCGCGACGCGTTCAACGCGATGAGGATGCTGAAGACCGCCGACCCGTCGAAGTACGAGGCGGAACACGGCGCCGATTACCCGCGCAGCCCGTTCGGCCAGGCGCTCCGGCAGATCGCGCAGCTGACGAAGGCCAACCTCGGCCTCGAGGTCGCGTTCGCGGACATCGGCGGCTGGGACACGCACGTCAATCAGGGCGCGGCGCAGGGCCAGCTCGCGAACCGCCTCGACGACTTCTCGCGATCGATCGCCGCGCTCGTCACCGACCTCGGCGATCGAATGGCGGACACGGTGATCCTGACGATGTCGGAGTTCGGGCGCGCGGTGAGCGAAAACGGGAATCGCGGAACGGATCACGGACACGGCAACGCGATGATGGTGATCGGCGGCGGAGTGCGCGGCGGCCGCGTGTACGGCCGATGGCCCGGGCTCGCCATCGAACAGCGGTACGAGCGGCGCGATCTCGCGGTGACGACGGACTTCCGCGATGTGTTCGCAGAGGTCGTGGTCAGGCACCTTGGCGTACAGGATGCGCGGCCGATCTTTCCGGGTTATGGAATCAGTGCGGCGCGATTCCCCGGACTCTTCGGTTGAATTGGGTAGTTGAGTAATCGGGTAATCTGGTAATCGATGTGTGGGACGGACGGTCCTTCAGTCCATTGTCCATTTACCCAACTACCCAATTCCCCAATGCACTTGAACGATCTCCCCACTCCTCAGGTTCTCATCGATCAACCACGCCTCTTCGCCAACATCGATCGCGCGCAGCAGCTCGCGACGTCGGCCGGCGTCGCGCTTCGCCCGCACGCGAAAACGCACAAGTCGCCCGTCGTCGCGAAGTGGCAGATCGAGAAAGGCGCCGTCGGGATCTGCTGCGCGAAGCTCGGCGAAGTCGAAGCCTTCGTCGACGCCGGCATGGAGAGCGTCAACATCCGGCTGCCGTATCCGGTCAATCCGTTCAACGCCGCGCGGCTGATCGCGTTGATGGACCGAGCGACGCTGTCGATCATCGTGGACCACCTCGACGTCGCGCGCGGATGGTCCGACGAAATGCGGCGCGCCGGCCGCGCGCTCGACGTGCTCGTGAAAGTCGACGTCGGCTTTCATCGCTGCGGGATCGATCCGGCGGGCGACGCGCTCGGATTCCTCCAGGCCGTCGCGGCCATGCCCGGCCTCAGGCTGCGCGGGCTGCTGAGTCACGCGGGCCACGGCTATCACGCCGCGTCAGACGACGAGCTGCGATCGGTCGCCGCGCGCGAAGCGGAAACGCTGACCGCGTTGCGCGACCGCGCGACGAAGGCGGGCATCGGACTCGATGAAATGTCCGTCGGCGCGACGCCGACGCTGCGCTTCAGCGCCGGGCTGCCAGGGATCACCGAGCTGCGCCCTGGCAACTACGTCTATTTCGATCGGACGCAAGTCGCGCTCGGCGCCGCGACGCTCGACGACTGCGCGTTGACCGTCCTGGCGACCGTCGTCTCGAAGCCGGCGGCGGATCGCATCATTCTCGACTGCGGGAGCAAGACGCTCACCAACGATCAGGCGCGTGGCATCACGAAGGCCGCGGGCTACGGCGCGGTCCTGGTTGGCGACGGCGGGTCGCCGCGGCGAGTCGACGAGACGCTCACGATCGAGCGGCTCTCCGAGGAGCACGCCACCGTTCGCGTCACCGGTCGCACGCCCCTGCAGCCCGGCGATCGCGTGCGCGTGCTCCCCAATCACTCGTGCGTCGTCTCGAATCTCGTGGATGCAGTCCGCTTGATGGAAGACGACCGGGTAATTGACACCCTTCCCGTCGCCGCCCGAGGTAGAATCCAGTAGCTCATGGCTGAAAAAGAGAAACGGGAAATCGGCGACGCGCTCGGCATGGTCGAGACGCGCGGGCTGGTCGGAATGATCGAGGCCGCCGACGCGATGTGCAAGACGGCCAACGTCGTGTTCGTCGGCTGGCAGAAAGTCGACGCGGGCCTCGTGACGGCGATCGTGCGCGGCGACGTCGGGTCCGTGAAGGCCGCGACGGATGCGGGCGCGGCCGCGGCGCGCCGGGTCGGCGAGCTCGTCGGCGTCCACGTGATCCCGAGACCTGCGGATGATCTCGAGAAGGTCTTTCCTATCCGGTAACCTTTTTTCCTTCCGCCTTCTTCCTTCTTCCTTTTATCTTCCTGACCTTGCCGATCAACTCTTTCAGCAACCCTTCGTTGCCGATCGCCATCAGCGGCTGCGCCGGCGTCCGCAACAGGTTGAAGAACTGACCGCTGGTCGTGCGCGCGTAGATCTCCTGGCCGTCGGTCAGCAACTGCACCGATCCGCCGCCGCCCGTCGCGTCGAAGAGCCGCTGATCGAATCGTTCCTTCAGAATCCGCAGCAGCTGGTGCAGCTGTTGAACCGAGAATCCGCGGTGGCGCAAGTCTGCGAGCACGAGCAGCTCGAAGAGATCGATCGGCGTGTACCGCCGCTCGGTGTAGCCGCCGGCCGCCGTGCGATGTGACGGAATCGCCGACGAGATGAGGCCGCTCGCGTCCCAGATTTGCAGCTGCCGGGCGGACAGTCCGGTCAAAGAGGCGACCTCGCGCGAGCTGTACGTTTTCTTGAGGCGCATCAGGGCTTCGCCATCCGGTCCGCCATCGCGGCGCCTTCGAAATCCTGCACGGTCAGTCCGCCGGCGCTGTGCGTCGAGTACGTCAGCGTGACACGCCGGTAGTTGATCAGGATGTCCGGGTGATGATCGGCCGCTTCGGCCTCCGGCACCAGGCGGTTCACGAACGCGACCGCCGCGACGAAATCGGCGAACGCGTACTGCTTGCGGATCGCGTCGCCGTCGAGCGTCCAGCCGTGCAGCTTCTTGAGGTGCTGCGCTGCTTCGGTGCGAGTGAGTGTCATGATGTTTCCGGCCGTCTCGCGCGGATCGCATCGAGCGCCGCGCGCGCCGCATCCAGGACCGCGAGTGACTCGCGCCGTTCCGCTGACGGCCCGCCGGCGGCGCCGGCAAACGCGCTGCCGACGGCCCGATGATACGCGCGCTCGGCCTCCTGCAGCGCGTGCAGCGCCTCGACGTGCGCCTGCTGCCACTCGAGCCACGCCGTCATCCGCGCGACCGCCTCCGCCTGACTCGCGCCGCGGCAGTCGATTCCGAATGGATCGCCCGTGTCGGGCCGCTCGGCACGCGCGTGCCATTCCCCGCCGCGCTCGACCGCGATGATGCGCATTTCCATCGGCATTCGATCACAAATCGCCGAAGCGGGATGGACTGACCGCCGCGAGCATCGGATCGACGCGGCCGTCGAGGATGGCGTCCGCGACGAGCTGGGCCGTCAGCGGCGCGAGCAGCACGCCGTTGCGGTAGTGACCGGTCGCGTACATCAGCTTCGGCACGACGTTCGACGCGCCGATGATCGGCAGATAATCCGACGTCGCCGGACGCAGGCCGACGCGCGCGCCGCGGAATCCCGCCGTCCATGCGTGCGGCAGAATCTCGCACGCCGCGTCGAGCAAGTCGCGCACCCCCGCGACGGTCGTCCGCTCGTCGAACCCCGCGTCCTCCACCGTCGCGCCCACGAGCACGGTCCCATCGTCCCAGGGCACGAGGTAGCAGCGGTGACCCCACGTGACGCGCCGCAGCGGCGTGCCGTTCCAGGCGATCGAGAGCAGCTGACCGCGAATCGGCCGGACCGGCACGCGCGGCGACGGCGACAGGCCGCCGATGTCGATGTCGCCGCACCAGCTCCCCGCCGCCAGGACGGCCGCGTCGGCCGTCAGCGATCCGCGGTCTGTGTCGATGATCAGCTCGTCGTGCAGATCGGTGATGCGGCGGACGCGGCTTTGTTCGATGAGCTGGGCGCCGTGACGGCGCGCGGCGGTCACCAGCGCGCGCGTCAGATCGCTGGCGCCGACGAATCCGTGCGCGTCGATCAGCAGACCGCCCGCGATCCCGTCGCCCAGATGCGGCTCTTCGGATCGCGCGGCGCCGGCGTCGAGCAGCAGCGCCGGCACGCCGCGGCGCGCCAGCGCTTCGGCGATCGCGCGCAGCGCGCGCAGCCCCGCTTCGTCCACCGCGACGTCGAGCGTGCCGGTCCGCCGGTACGGCACGGCGAGGCCGCTCTCGGTCGAGACGCGCGTGACGAATTCGTCGAAGAGCTCCAGGCTGCGCTCGGTGAGATCGAGAAGCGGACCGGCCGCGGGCGCTTCGATGTACGGCGCCAGGACGCCGGCCGACGCCTGCGTCGCGCCCATGCCGACGGGACGGTCGTCGACGATTTCAACCGACGCGCCCCGGCGCGCGAACTCGTACGCCACGGCGCAGCCGATTACGCCTGCGCCCACGACGATGATGTCCGACGGCCTGGACGTCACGGCCTCAGCTTATCGCAGAAATTCTGGGCTATACTCCCGTCCCCCCCCGATGTATGAAGGAGACGACGATGGCTTCAGTGCTCAGCCAATCACTGCTCGACAAGTGCCGCGAGCGCGCACCGATTTACGACCGCGAGAATCGGTTCTGCCAGGAGGACTTCGACGCCCTGAAGGCGGCCGGGTATCTCAAGCTGGCGCTGCCGAAGGAATACGGCGGTCCCGGCCTGACGCTGGCGCAGCTGTCGCGCGAAACGCGTCTGCTCGCGATGTACGCGCCGGCGACCGCGCTGTGCATCAACATGCACAACTACTGGGTCGGCATGGCGGCCGACCTGCTGCGCGGGGGCGACAAGTCGTGCGAGTGGATTCTGAAGGAGGCGGCGGCTGGTGAAATCTTCGCGGCCGGTCACGCCGAACACGGGAACGACATTCCGGGGTTGCTCTCGACGACCAAGGCCGAGCGCGTGGACGGCGGCTACAAGATCACCGGACGCAAGTCGTTCGGCAGCCTCACGCCCGTGTGGACGCGCATGGGCGGACATTCGATGGACACGAGCGATCCGAAGGCGCCGAAGATCGTGCATTTCTTCGTGCCGCGCGGCACGCCGGGCGTGACGATCAAGGACACGTGGGACGTCATGGGCATGCGCGCCACGCGCAGCGACGACACGGTCCTCGACGGCGCGTTCGTGCCGGACAAGTACATCGCGCGCGTCATTCCCGCCGGCGTGGCGGGCGTGGACATGTTCGTGCTCGGCTTCTTCACGTGGGGGCTGGTCGGCTTCGCGAACGTCTACTACGCGCTCGCCATGCGCGTGCGCGAGGTCATCGTCGAGCAACTCAAGACCAAGACCGCGATCGCGCTGACACGGCCGATGATCTATCACCCGGAAATCCAGCACGGCATCGCGGAAATCACGATGGACATCGAGACGATGGGGCCGCACGTCGAGGCGATCGCGAACGACTGGAGCGAGGGCCGGATCGGGCCGGACTGGTTCCTGCGGCTCGTGGCGATGAAACACCGCACCGTGGAGTCAGCGTTCCGCGTCGTCGATCGCGCGCTCGATCTGTCGGGCGGCTTCGGGATGTTCAAGAAGAGCGAGCTCGAGCGGCTGTTCCGCGATTGCCGCGCGGGCCGGTTCCATCCGGCGAATCCGCTGCTGACGCACGAGATCGTCGGCAAGATCTCGCTCGGGATCAATCCCGACGAGCAGCCGCGCTGGGGATAGTCAGCGACGCATCAGGTGGAACGCGTGGTTCGTCCATGCGTTCTCGCGGAATCCAGGAATGCACCAGAGCTGGCACAGCGGCTCGATCGCGCGGGCCGCTTTCGCCGTTCCCATGTCCGCGCCTTCCCACCCGAACTGATCGATGATCTTCGCGACGGCGGCCTTCGCGCCGCCGTCATTGCCGCAGTAGAACATCGTCGGCTTGCCGCCGGGGAAGGATGGATTCACCATCAGCGCGCTGCCGACGCTGTTGAACGCCTTCACGAATTTCGCGGCGGGCACCGCCTTCTGCAGTCGCTCCATGAGCGAGTCGTTGGGCGACGTGAAGAAACGGACGACGCCATCTTCAGGCGGCTCGTTGGCAATCGGATTCGTGGTGTCGACAACGAGCTTGCCCGAGAGAGTCGCCGCGCCGTCCTCGCGCAGCGCGTCCTCGGCGACGCTGCCTTTCACGGCGAGCACGATCGCTTCGGCCCAGGCGGCGATCGCGGGAAACGTACCGGCCGCAATCCCGCTTGACGAAGAAAAGTCCGCGAGCTTGGCGGGCGTGCGGCTGGCGATTCGCACGTCGTAGCCGTGCTTCTTGAGGCCGCGCGCGAGCGTTTGTCCAACGGCGGCTGAACCGATGACGCCGATGCGTGTCATGTGTGATCTCCTGACCTGAAGTCGACATCGAGAGTGTGGCGCAGGAGAGGGCGAGCGAGAATCCCCCAAAGAGGCGGGTACGAATCACAGCTGATCTGAACTAGACTGACATGTCAGTCTATCTTGTATGTCCAACAAACGCCGCCGCCGCCTCCTCCACCCTGACGCCCGCCGCCGCGAATTGCTCGACGCGGCCGTTGCGGTCTTCGCCAGGAAAGGCTATCGCCGCGCCTCCATCAGCGACATCATCGCCGCCGCGGACGCCGCCCGCGGGACCTTCTACCTGTATTTCAAAAGCAAAGAGGACGTCTTTCTCGCCATCCTCGACGACTTCCAGGCGCGGCTCTCGGCGATGCTCGGCGAAGAAGCCGCGGTCGCCGCGACGCGCGCCGGCGACGGCCGCGCGCTCCTGCGCGACGACATCCTCCGCTGGCTGCGCTTCTTCGAACGGCATCGCGACGCAACGACGATCCTCTTGAAGGAAGCGACGTCGATCGATCCCCAGTTCGAGCCGGCGCTCGCCGCGCTGCGCCGCATCGCGCTCGATCACCTCGCGCGGCGCTTCCGGTCGATGCAGGCGCGCGGCCTGATGCGCGCGTCGCTCTCGCCCGAGCTCATGAGCCACCTGCAGCTCGGGATGTTCGATCAACTGCTGAGCGCGCTCGTGCTGCGGCCGGGATGGAAGGTGAAGCTCGACGTGCTCGCGGATCAGCTGGCGGACTTCGCGTGGAGCGGCGCGCGGTCAGCGGCCGGCGAGTGACGCGATCGCCGACCTGTGCGCCGCCGCGACGTCGCCGGGCGCGCTCGCGGTGAACTGCAGATCCCGGAGGCGGCCGTCCTGGAGACTGTAGATCCACGAGTGGACGGCGAGCGACTGCCCGCGCTCCCACGCGTCGCGGACGACCGTGGTCTCGCAGACGTGGAGCGCCTGCTCGACGACGTTCAGCTCGCAGAGCCGGTCGAATCCGTCCGCGGCGTCCAGCAACGCGGCGTATTCGTCGCGCACGTCCTGCACGTGCCGCAGCCAGTTCACGCTCAGGCCCAGCTTGGCATCGTCGATCGCCGCGCGGACGCCGCCGCACCCGTAGTGCCCGCACACGATGACGTGCTCCACGCGCAGCACGTCGACCGCGTACTGCAGAACCGAGAGGCAGTTGAGATCGGTGTGCACGACGACGTTCGCCACGTTGCGGTGGACGAAGAGCTCGCCGGGCATGAGCCCGACGATTTCATTGGCGGGAACGCGCGAGTCCGAGCACCCGATCCACAGGTACTCGGGCGATTGCTGGGCGGCGAGGCGTTGGAAGAATTCCGGCTGCGAGGCCGTGACTCGCTCGGCCCACAGCCGGTTGTTGTCGAACAGATGCGCGAGCGACTTCACCGCGCCGGGATCTGCTGCGTCGTCGGACGAGCGGAGCCGTTCGTCGCCTTGCCGGCGTCCAGATCGTTCCAGTTCATGATCGCGTTGAAGCCCAACGTGTACGTGCCCTGCGTCTGCCAGCGCCAGAACGGCCGAATCGCGAACATCACCACGTGCCCTTTGCCGAGCGGATGATCGACGGCCGCCGCGCGACTGGTGAGCGCCTGGGCGCCGCCCAGCGTGCCCGAGAGCAGCAGATCGTCGGCGTTCGCCGAGAACTGCATGACGACGCGCGGACGCGTGTCGTCGATAGCGACGCCGAACTGCTGCGCCATCTGGCGCAGCTGAGCCTCGTCTGGCGCGCCGCCCGGTGCCGCGCCAGCGGGCGCGCCCCCTCGTCCGCCGCGCCCGCCGCGACCGCCGGCCGCGGGCGCCGTCGCGGCCGGCCCGCCGGCGCCGCCTTCGAGCGGCTGAATGCGCAGCGGCACCGCGTTCGGCGTCACGTTCTGCCCGGCGCCGGCGTTCGGATTCGTTCCCGGCTCGCCGCCGCGCCCGCCGCGGCCGCCAAACGCGCCGAGGCCGCCGCCCGCGCTCAGCACGGGCGACTGGTTGAAGTACACGGGCAGATCGGCGGCTTCGTACCCGTACGCGATCGGACTCTTCAAGTCGCTGAACTTCGCGCGCAGGATCGACCCGCGCACGAACAACTGCGCCGGCGTCTCGACCGTCACGCCGGTCGTGATGCCGTACTCAGGGAAGATCGTCGCGGTCGATCCTTCCGTGATGAGCGTCCCGCCCTCGCGGACGAACTTCGCGAGCTCGGCGAGGCCTTCGACGCCCATGCCGCCGCGGATGTCGTCGCTCGAATCGACGTAGGCGAGGTTCGGGAACTCCGCCGTCTTCTTGTACGGCAGCGGCGAGTTGCCGGTCACGGGCATGCCGTTGACCTGCGACTGCGCGTTGCCGCCGACGTGCGGGAAGATCAGCACGTCGTACTTCGCGCGCAGGTTGCCCTCGCGCAGTTTTTGATCGGCGAAGTACGTGTACGGCACGCCGAACGTATCGAGCGCCGCGCGCCACCAGCCTTCATCCTGCGTGCGCGTCCAGCTGTGGATGTACCCGATGCGCGGGATGTCGAGGTCGTGCGTCTTGACGGCCGGCGCGGACGCCACCGCCCACGCCGAGAGCCCGAGAGCCTGCAGCATCGGCTCGAGCTTCGCGCGATCGGCGTTCGGAATGACGATCGAGCCCGCGCGGAACTTGTGCCCGCCGATCTCGAAGTCGTCCTCGGCCGCGCTCATCTTCACGTCCGTGTTCTTGAACCGGAACGTGACGAGATTGTTGTCGGCCGTGTCCTCGACGACGAGCACGCTCCCGGTGCCTTCAATCCCGCCGGCCGCTTTCGCGGGGCCTGTGATGTCCGACAATTGCTGATGCAGGATGCCGGCGTCGGAGACGGGCAGGACCTTGATGTCGCGCATGTACTGAAACGTCCAGCCGGTGTCGTCGTACGGCGACGGATTCTGCGGCGCGTAGTTCTGCACGGCGAAGTACATCTCGGCCAGCGTGCGGAACGGCTGATCGGCGCGGACGACGAAGTCGCCGGCCTTCACCTCGACATTGCCGGCCGTGAACGAATTGACCGCGCGTGAAATCTCGAGCCCCTGCGTGCGCAGCTCGTTGACGGCGTCGGCCGCGTCGGCCTTGCGCCGCTGCCCGGCCGGAATCACCCATGCGTACGTCGGACCGTTCCTGCCCTTGTCCACGGAGCGCTTGTTCTTCAGCCAGTAGTTCTCGAGGTACATCTCCCGGTTCTTCGCCACGTGGCTGAGCGCGAAGAGCAGCGCCGACTCCTGGATGTTCGTGTTGTTGCGCGGGCCCCATTTGATCGACGGCAGCGGCGGATTCGGCCGGAACCACTCCTTGCTCGTCGTCGTCGGGCCGGGCGTGACCGTGTACGGATCCGGCCCGTAGCTCTGAACTTCGTAGAAGCGGCCGATCGCGTTGTGGCTGTTCGCGATGAAGAACATGTAGTTCGGGACCCAGCCGTCGTAGTAGCCATAGGTCCAGACGCCGGGCACGCCGCGCTTGGTCATCTCCATCACGTCGTTCTCGGCCATCATCCACCACTCGTCGACGACGATCGGATCGAGCGCGTCGTTGTACGGGCCGGTGCCGGTCGAGGCGTACAGGTAGGTCTGCGCTTCGTGCAGGTCGTGCAGCACCGTCGGATGCCACTCGAGCGATTCCTTCGTCACCGTCTGCGTCAGCTTGAGGAACTGGCCCATGCCGTCGCGGTTGTTGTCGTGTTGCACGTACTTGCCCCAGTACATCAGCGGCAGCCGCGCGTCGCCGGGCGCGCGCTTCTTGTTGAAGTAGTACGTGTCCACCTGCTTCTCGCGGCCGTCCACTTCGAGCACCGGCGTGATCAGCGTGATGACGTTGTTGCGGATGTTCTGGATGAACGGCGTCTCTTCGACGATCAGGCGGTACGCGAGCTCGATCAGCATCTCGGGTCCGCCGGTCTCGGGCGAGTGTATGCCGCTGATCGCGTAGTAGATCGGCTTGGCCGTGTGCAGCAGTTCCTTCGCGCGCGCTTCGGACGTGACGCGCGGGTCCGTCAGCTCGCCCAGCATGTCCCGGTACTTGTCGATCGACTTCATCGTCTGCTCGTCGGCGATCGCGAGCAGCACGATGTCGCGGCCCTCTTCCGTCGTCCCGGCCTTGAAGAATCGCGCGCGCGGCGACGCCTTCGCCAGCGCCTCGTAGTAGCGCGTGATGTCCTTCGCGTACGTCAGTTCGCCCGGCGTGCCGACCGCGCGGCCCAGGAACTTCAGCGGCGACGGCACCGTGTCCGACGCCGGCAGATGATCCACGAGCTCGGTCGTGATGCGCGGATCCTGCAGGTTTTGTTTGATCAGCTTCGTGTATTCCTCATCGATCTTCTGGGGCGTGGGGATCCGCGGCGCGCGGCTCTGCGCGATCAGCGACGAGGGGACGATGCCCGCGCTCAGCACGAGGGCGAGGAGGATGCCGCTGACGCCGATGACAGGGGCCAAGCGCAGGTTCATGGAAGCTCCTGGGAATGTCAGAGTTCAGAATTCAGATTTCAGATTCTAGATCTGAAATCTCACCGGTGCGTCGAGCGCTGCATGACGGCGGGGCACTGCGTGATCATGGCCAGCGACGAAGCAGACCCGGCTGGAGTGACCTGCGCAAGACACAACGCGGGCGGCTCGAATCTGTGCGCGCGCGGGGCCTGGCTCACCGGCGACACGCGGCGACGCAGCGACGGCGCGATGTACGGCGCGGCGTACGGCACGGGGATCACGCCCGGGACCAGCGGATCCGAGAAGTTCGAGGAGTGCGATGTATTCGGCACGTCAGGTCCGTGGCCGACGTACGCCACTTCGGGCGCCGAACTGAGGGCCGCGGCGATCCTCGCCGCGTTCGCCTCGGACGCGGCGCGCGCCGCGTCCTCGCCTTCCTGACGGCCGCTCTTCAACATCGCGAGGATGATCTTGTCGGTGAGACCGTCGCGATGCAGTGCGACGATCTGCTCGGCATCGATGGTGAAGACGGTGCGATCGCGATCGATCAGCGCGAGGATCACGGCCTCCGAGACGCCGGCCTTCGACAATTCGACCACCTGGTCGACGGTCACGGCGGACGCCGCCGCGGGCGCGAGGACTCCGCAGAGCGTCAAGACGACGAGTGGACGCGACAGCCAGCGAGGCACCAGCGAATGCGGTGCAATGGGCTCGCCAGTCGCGCACGCCCGGGACATACGAATGATTCTAAAGAACCGGGGCCAGGGACGCGACTGGTGATTGCTCTCGCCCCAGGACACCTCTTCACCCCCAAGGGACAGTCCGGAGAACCCGGTCTATCTGGTAAGCTTTGGTTTCTCACAGACTTACGGAACAGGTGCGCGGCCCGGCGCGGGTACAGGGCTTGCCTGTCCCAGTGAAGAGGTTGAAGGAGTTTCCCATGCTCTCGAATCGACTCGCGTTTGCCGCCCTGGGCGTCGCCTGCATCGCCGCCGCCGCCGGTGGCGGTTATCTGGCGTCCCGGCAGAACGCCGCGCCTTCGTCCGCAGCCGTGCAGCCCGGCGCCGCGCCGGCGCCCGCAACCCCCGCAGCGCAGCCCGTCCAGGAAACCGAGGCCGTCGTCGGCGCCGCAAAGGCGGAACCCGCGCCAGCGCCGGTCGCGCCCAAGCCTGCCGCGCCCGTCGCGCGCCGCGCGGAGCCGCCGACGCGAGCCGCCGCGCGTGACGCGAGGGCCACGACGGCGAGGAACGAACCGCCGCCGGCGTTGACGAGCACGTGGCCGAACGGCGCCGCGACGTCCGCGCCGACGACACCGGCCACGCCGCCGCCCGTCGAGGCGCCGCCGCCCGCGCGCGTCGAGGAGCGCCCCGCGCCGGAACCGCCGCGCCCGCCCGAGCCGCCGCAGAAGACGTTCGAAGAGCTCGTGATTTCGCCGAGCTCCGTGATCGGCCTGCAGATCGAGACGCCGGTGACGAGCGAGCGCGCGCGCGTGGAAGATCGCGTCGAAGCGCGCGTGACGCGCGACATCAAGGTGGGCGATCGCGTTGCCGTCGCCGCCGGCGCGCGCGCCATCGGATCGGTCACGCTCGTGGAAAAGGGCGGCAAGATGAAGGAGCGCGCGCGGCTCGGCATCCGCTTCCACACGCTCGTGCTGGCCGACGGCACGCGGCTCCCGATTCAGACCGAGACGATCTATCGCGACGGTGAAGCGCCGGGCAACAGCGCGGCCGCCAAGGTCGGCGGCGGCGCCGTCGCCGGCGCGATTCTCGGCGCCATTCTCGGCGGAGGCAAGGGCGCCGCGGTCGGCGCCGCCGCCGGCGCGGGCGGCGGCGCGGCGGCGGTCGAAGCGGGCGATCGCAAAGCGGCCACGATTCGCCCGGGAGAAGCCGTCACGGCGCGCATTCTCCAACCGGTCACCGTGACCATAGAAAAGTAAGAACTGAGAAGTGAAAAGGAAGAAGTCAGGCAGAGAATCTGAAATCTGACGTCTGAAATCTGAAATCTGAAATCTCGATTGGCGCAGGGCGGGACGGATCGCGCATCCTCCCGCCCTTTCTTGCGCGCGGCCCGGCTCGTCCGGCTGGAAGCGCACCGCGACGTCCGCGCGGCGGCGCGCGACGTCCTGTTCAGGCGGCTGCGGTCGCAACCCGCGACGCTCCCGCCCGACGCTGGACGCGCGACGAGTTGTACGAGGAGTGATGGTGACCGTCGCGCTCGACACCAACGTCCTCGCGTACGCGGAAGGCGTCAACGACACGGGCAAGAAAGCCGTGGCGCTGACGCTGCTCCACGCGCTGCCGCCGGAGTCGACGCTGATTCCGGTGCAGTCATTGGGCGAGCTGTTCAGCGTGCTCGTGCGCAAAGCCGGACGCTCGAAGGCGCGCGCGCAGCGCGCGGTGCTCACGTGGGGCGACGCGTTCCCGCTCATCGAAACGTCGCGCGAGGTCGTGCTCATGGCGATGAATCTGGCCGCCGACCGTCAGTTGGGCGTGTGGGACTCCGTGATCCTCGCTGCGGCCGCGGACGCGCACTGCCGCCTCCTGCTGTCCGAAGATCTGCAGGACGGATTCACCTGGAGCGGCGTCACGGTCACCAATCCGTTCTCCGAGCCCCGCCACCCGCTGCTCAACGCGATGCTGCGCGTCTGATTCCTGGCGTCGCGGAACTTCCCGGGCGCGCCGGCCGTCGATACCTTGTGACACAAGGTATGTCCCACGAAGTCTGGCTCGAACAACTGCGGCGCGGCACCCTCGACCTCGCGATTCTGCTGACGGTCTCGGAAGGCCCGCGCTACGG
>JAIQFX010000106.1 GCA_020073005.1 Terriglobia bacterium
GGCCGCGTTGTTGTCAGCGAAGTAGGCGCAGGATCATCTCGCGCTCGAACCACGCGGCGGCCGCGAGCCCCGCCAGCGCCAGCAGCAGCACCAGTATCCAGCTCTTCGACGCGCGCCGCGGCGGACCGGGCGCGACCACGTCGCCCGCGGCTTCGCTCGCTTCACTGCGAACGTCGAGCACGGCGGCCACCGATCGCAGCTCGGCGGCGAACGTCGCCGCGGCTTCGTACCGATGATCGAGGCTCTTCGCCAGCGCCTTCCCGAGAATCGGATCGAGTTCGGGCGGAAGCGATCCGATCACGGTGGTGGGCGCCGGGGCGGGCGCCTGCAGAATCTGCAGCGTCATCGCGTCCGACGATGCCCCGGTGAACGGCAACCTGCCAGTCAACATTTCGAACACGACGATCCCGAGCGAGAAGATATCTGTGCGGTAGTCACCCTGTTCGCCGAGGGCCTGCTCGGGCGACAGGTACGGCACGGTTCCGGAGCCGCGGGACGTCCACGCGGTGAGGCCGAAATCCACAATCTTCGCGTTGCCCTTCGTCGTGACGATGATGGTGTCGGGCGTGATGTCGCCGTGGACGATGCCGAGCGCGTGCGCGTCGGCGAGAGCGTCGGCGATCTGGACGGCGAGATCGATCGCGCGACGGGGCTTCATCGGGTGACCGGCGATGACGGTCTTCAGCGGCTCGCCGCGCGCGTACTCGCACACGAGAAACAGCTGGCCCTGATCCTCGCCGATCTCGTACAGCGCCGCGATGTTGGGGTGCGACAGCGCGGTCGCCGCCCGCGCGTCGTGCAGAAACCGCTCGCGGCGATCGGAATCCGCGGCGATGTCCGTCGCGATGACGCGCAGCGCCACCGTCCGGCCGAGCTGCGTGTCGCGCGCGCGGTAGAGCTCGCCCATCGCGCCGCCGCCGATGCGATCGAGGATCTTGTAGTGACTCAGGGTCTCGATCATGGAGCGGCGACGATTATACTGACGAGACGAATCCTTACATCTCGCTTCTTCGACGCAACCGCGACTTCCGTCTGCTGTACACCGGACAGGCGATCTCGCAGCTCGGCGACTGGTTCAACGCCGTCGCCGTGTACGCGCTGCTCCTCGATCTGACCGGCTCGGCGACCGCCGTGGCGTGGATGATGATCGTGCAGTTCCTGCCGGTGGCGATCATCGGGCCGCTGGCGGGCGTCGTCGTCGATCGCGTCGACCGGCGGCGGCTGATGATCACGACCGACGTGCTTCGGGGGGGTCTGATCTTCTGGCTGCTCGTCATCCGGAGGGCGGACCAGGTGTGGATCGCCTACGTGGTGATGGCGCTGACCGTCGGCGCCCAGGCGTTTTTCGAGCCGGCGCGCACCGCGACGATTCCCAACATCACGAGCGCCGAGGAGCTGCTGCCGGCCAACGCGCTGTCGAGCGCGACGTGGTCCGCCATGCTCGCGATCGGCGCGTCGATCGGCGGCATCGTGACCGCACTCGCGGGACGCAACGTCGCGTTCGCACTGAACGCGGCGTCGTTCTTCTGTTCGGCGTTCTTCATCGGCCGGACGCGGTACGACTCGACGCCGGCGCTCGTTCCTCGTCCCGCCGGTTTCGCCGCGATGACGGGAATCACCGATCTTGTCGAAGGCCTGCGCTACGTGCGGCGCGAGTCGCACGTCGCGGCGCTGATGTGCGTGAAGGCGGGCTGGGGACTCGCGGGGGGCGTCCTGCTGCTGCTGACGGTGTTCGGGCAGCGCGTCTTTCCGCTGGCCGGCGGCGCCGCGGCCGGCATCGGCGTGCTGTACGCCGCGCGCGGCGTCGGGGCGGGTCTGGGACCCGTCGCACTGCGCTGGATCCTCGGTCAGCAGTCGAAGACGCTGCGGCGCGCGATCGGGCCCGCGTTCTTCATGGTCGGTTTGTTCTACGTCGCGCTCGCCGGCGCGCCGACGCTCGCGGTGGCCGCAATGGCGGTGCTCTTCGCGCACGTCGGCGGCTCGATCCTCTGGGTGTTCAGCACCGTGCTCCTCCAGATGGAAGTGCCGGACCGGTTCCGCGGACGCGTGTTCGCCGCGGAGCTCGCGTTCGTCACGTTGATCACGTCGCTGTCGAGCTACTGCACGGCGTTCGCGCTCGATCGTGTCGGCTGGTCGCCGCGGACGCTGTCGTTCACGCTGGGCGTCCTCTTCTGCATTCCTGGAAGCCTGTGGCTCCTGATCCTGTCGCGCTGGCACGAACTGGCGCCCGGGAAGATGGAAATGCCGGCAGCGGCGGCGATCGGTGAGGAGGAAGTGCTCGAGGGGCGCGTCGGATGAATTGCGGGTTTCAGAATTCAGATTTCAGATTTTCGGTTTCTTGAGTTCTTCCATCGCCGATTGCACGAGCTGCTTCGCGTCGTCGAGTTGTTCGAGCACGAGCGCGATGTCCATCTTCGGTTTGCCCGGGAAGCGGTCGCTGCGGCAATAGATGCCGTGCTGCCCGACGAGCGCGAGCGAGTCGGTGAGCAGGTCGAGCGCGACGGCGAGCCGTCCGCGCGCCGGCCCCATCATCGTCTCGTGGACTTCGAGCGAGTCGCGGTGTTTGTCGTAAATGGACATGCGGTCGCTCGGCTGAAGCCTCGCGCTACTTTCTCGGTTTCGAGGGACGGAGCTCGACGCGGCTGGGCAGACTGCGCGGATTGTGGCGCAGGAGGTTGACGACGACGTCCGCGACTTCGGCTGGCGCGATCTTCCAGTCCGCGCCCTTGCCTTCCTCGCCGCTCGAGAACGCCGTCGACACGGATCCCGGCAGCACGTAGCTGACGCGGATGTTGTCGTATCGCACTTCCTGCATAAGCGCCTCGCTGAATGCATTCAGTCCCGCCTTGGACGCGCAGTACGCCGCGCCGTCGACGAACGGATTCTTGCCCGCGAGGCTGCTTATATTGATGATGAAGCCGCCGCCGCGCCGCTGCAGATGCGGCAGCGCGGCGTGGCACGCGTTGAACACACCGGTCAGGTTCGTGTCGATCACGTCGCTCCACTGAGCAGGCGTCATGGCCGACACGCTCGCGAAAATGCCGATGCCGGCGTTGTTGATCAGGATGTCGAGGCCGCCGAATCGCGAGACGGCCGCGTCGATGGCGCGCCGGACGTCGTCGTAGCGCCGGACGTCGGCCTGCAGCGTCTCGACGGCGCCGGGTCCGGCCGCCTCGATCTTCGGTCGCGCCGCGGAGAGATTCGCCGCGCTTTTTCCGGTGACCGCCACCTGCACGCCTTCCGCGACGAGCGCGCGCGCGATGGCCAGCCCGATGCCGCGCGATCCGCCGGTGACGACCGCGACTTGCCCGCGCAGTGATTCCATGGACATACAATATCGCAGCGATGCAATCGGTAGCCATCATCGGCGCGGGCGAACTGGGCGGCGCCGTCGCGCACGTCCTGGCGCGGCGCGACGTCGTCCGATCGATCGTGCTCGTCGACGAGACGGGACGCGTCGCCACCGGCAAGGCGCTGGACATCGCGCAGGCCGCGCCGGTCGAACAGTTTTCGACGGATCTCTCCGGATCGACGGACATCTCGTCCGCGGCGGGCGTGTCAGTCGTGATTCTCGCGGATCGTGCGGGTGGTTCTGACTGGCAGGGCGACGAGGGATTCCTGATGCTGCGTCGCGTCGCGCAGATGGCGTCGAGCGCCGTCATCCTCTGCGCGGGCGCGTCACAGCGCGAGCTCGTCGATCGCGGCGTGCGTGAGCTGCATCTGTCCCGGACGCGCGTCTTCGGATCGGCGCCGGAGGCGTTCGCGAATGGCGCGCGCGCGCTGGCGGCGCTTGCGATCAACGGCTCGCCGCGCGACGTCGCGCTGTCGGTCCTCGGCGTGCCGCCGGCGCATCTGGTGATCCCATGGGAGAGCGCGACCGCCGCCGGACGATCGCTGAGCCATGCGCTCGACGAGCCGACGCGCCGTCAGCTCGCCGCGCGCATCGCAGCGATGTGGCCGCCCGGTCCGTACGCGCTCGCGTCCGCCGCGACGGCTGTCATCGAGTCGATGCAGGGCCGCTCGCGCCGGCTGGCAAGTTGTTTCGTCGCGCCGGACACGACCGCCGGCACGCGGACAAAGACCGCCGCGCTTCCCGTGCGACTGAGCGCATCGGGGATCGCCGGGGTCGTGCTGCCGTCGTTGAGTGTGGTGGAGCAGATCGCGTTGGACAACGCGACGAAGCTGTAGCGCGAGGCTTTCAGCCGAGCGGTTCGGCTCGCCTGAAAGGCTCGCCCTACATCCCGTAGACGGGCCGATGCATCGTCAGGCCGCCGGCGAAATCGGCGAGCTGCTTCCGCAGGATCAGCCGGCCGCGGTGCAACCGCGACTTCAGCGTCTGATCCTTCACCTTCAGCATCGCGCTCGCTTCTTCGGTCGACATGCCCTGGATGTCGCGCAGCATCACGGGCGCGCGATAGATCACCGGCAGCGCCAGAATCGCTTTGAAGACCCGGCGACGGAGCTGCGAGCGCAGCACGCCTTCGTCCGCCATCTGCGTCCAGTCCGCGATGTCCAGCCGGACCGGCGCGCCGGTCTCGCCGTCGGCGGCGGCGGCCGCCTGCCGATCGTTCTCCTGTTCGCGCTGGAACCGCGCCGTCCGCAGCCGCGACATCGCGGCGTTGAACGTGATGCGATAGATCCAGGACGAGAGCGCCGCGTCGCCGCGGAACGCGCCGACCTTTCTGTACACCTTGAAGAGGACGTCCTGCGTCACTTCCTCGGCGTCTTCCTTGTTGCGCAGATACCGGAACGCGAGCTGATAGATCTTCGCGCCGTAGGCGTCGGCCAGGTCGGCCAGCGCTCGTTCGTCACCGGACTGCAACCGCGTGAGTAATTCGTCGTTCTTGGGGTCCCGCATGATGATTGCCTCGATGTGGGGTAGAACACCCAAGGGCTCCGGATTATTCCATGCCTGAACTATCTCCTTTTGTCACAGTAATAAGGCGAATTCCAAGGATTCGGCCGTTTTGTGTTCGGAAACGGACGGTGAGATTCAGGACGTCGCGCGCGCGAACACGTCGCAGAAGTGCGTGACGATGCGATCTTCCACTTCACGCCGATCGACGTGACGGCCGAGTAAACGCGCGAGTGACGTCACGCCGCGATCGGCGATGCCGCAGGGCACGATCAGAGTGAAGTAGTCGAGGTCGGTCGTGACGTTGAATGCGAATCCGTGGCTCGTGATCCATCGCCCGATGCGCACACCAATCGCCGCGAGCTTTTCGCGTCCCACCCACACGCCCGTCAGACCTTCCACGCGTTTGGCAACGACGCCGTAATCAGCCGCCGTGCGGATCAGGACCTCCTCGAGATCGCGCACGTAGCGATGCACGTCGCACCGATCCGGTTTCAGGTCGATGATGGGATAGCCGACGATTTGTCCGGGGCCGTGATACGTGACGTCGCCGCCGCGCCCCGTCTCGTGGACGCCGATGCCGCGGGCGGCCAGCGCGTCGGCCGTCGCGAGAATATGCGAGCGCCCGCCGTCGCCGCGAACGCCGAGCGTGAGGACGTGGGGATGTTCGACGAGGAGCAGGAGGTCGCCGACGTTGCCGGCGCGCCGGTCGTCGACGAGCGCCCGCTGCAGCGCGAGCGCGTCAGCGTACGGGACCAGGCCGAGGCGACGGACGTCGAGGGCGCGCATGATCTAGTCCGTCCGGCAGACACGCGGGTCGGCCGCTACACGGTCGCGGGATCCCAATTCTCGAGCGCCCGCTTCAAGTGCGACATGAATTCGTCCGCGACGGCGCCGTCGATGATGCGGTGATCGTAGCCGAGCGTGAGATACCCCATCGGCCGGATCGCGATGGCATCGTCGACAACGACCGGACGCTTCTCGACGTTGCCGACGCCGAGGATCGCGACCTGCGGCTGATTGATGATCGGCATCCCGAACAGCGCGCCGAAGACACCGGGGTTGGTGATCGTGAACGTGCCGCCGGACACTTCCTCGGGTTTGAGCTGCTTGGTTCGCGCGCGGCCCGCCAGGTCCGAGAGCGCGCGGCTGAGACCGATGAGGTTGCGTTCGTCAGCCTGCTTGATGACGGGGACGATGAGGCCCCAGTCCAGGGCGACGGCGATCCCGACGTTCACGTCCTTGTGATAGATGACCGTGTCGCCGTCCACCGACGCGTTGACGATCGGCACGGCGCGCAGCGCGTCGACGGCGGCTTTCAGAATGAACGAGAGATAGGTCAGCTTGGCGCCCGCGCGCTCGAACTCGGCTTTCTTCGCCTCGCGGATCTGCGCGACGCGCGAGAAGTTCACTTCGAACACCGAATGCACGTGCGCCGACGTCCGCCGGCTGACGATCATGTGCTCGGCGATCTTCCGGCGCATGACCGACATCTTGACGATTTCGTCTCCGGGGGCCCCTGTCCCCCGGACGCGGTCGGAGGGCATCGGGACAACGCGCGGCGCCGCGGTCTGGGCCTGGCTTTTCCCCACCTGCCCCACCTGCCCTTCCCGCCCCTCCTGCCCGATGAATCCGAGAATGTCGTCCTTCGTGACTCGACCGGCGATTCCAGATCCCTGAATCCGCGAGATGTCGACGTTGTGTTCCTTCGCGATCTTCCGGACGAGCGGCGACGACCGCTCGCGGAGCGCGTCGGCTCCGGATTCGGCATGGTGTGCGGCGCTCCGAGTCGCGGGAGCGGGAGATGCGGCCACCGGGCTCGCGGCGGGCGCAGGGGCGGCTGTGGGCGCCGGGGGCGCGGGCGCTTTCGACGCAGCGGGCGCAACCTTCACCTCGCCAGCGGCGCCAATCACCGCGACGACGCTGTTGACCGGAACTGTATCGCCTTCCTTGGCGCGAATTTCAGACACCACACCCGCCGCGGGCGATGGAATCTCGGCGTCCACCTTGTCCGTGGAAATCTCGAAGAGCGGCTCGTCGCGGTCGACGGCGTCTCCTACCTTCTTGATCCAGCGGACGATGGTGCCTTCGGCGATCGACTCGCCCATCTGCGGCATCACGACATCGGTCGGCATGCTTCATTCCTAATTCTTAATTCCTAATTCCCAATGGCCACTATCACAAATGTATTGCCTCGCCGTGCACTGCATGCGCCGCTTCGCCGACCGCTTCCGCCATCGTCGGATGAGCGTGAATGGTGCGGATGAGCTCCTCCACGGTCGATTCGAGCCGCAGCGCGAGCGTCGCCTCCGCCACGAGCTCCGTCGCCCGCGGCCCGATCATGTGGACGCCGAGCACTTCGTCGTACTTCTTTTCGGCCACGATCTTCACGAACCCGTCGGTCTCGCCGGCGATCTTCGCGCGGCCCAGAACGCCGAACGGAAACGTGCCCACCCGGACATCGTAGCCGCGCTCCTTCGCCTCCTGCTCCGTGAGGCCAACGCTGCCGATCTCCGGATCGCAGTACGTGCAGCCCGGGACGTGGTCGTAGTTCAGCGGACGCGTTTCATGGCCCGCGATCCGCTCGGCCGCGACGATCCCCTCGGCCGACGACACGTGCGCAAGCTGTGGATGGCCAGGCGTGCCCAGCGTGATCACATCGCCGATCGCGGAGATGCCGGGCACGTTCGTCTTGTACATCGGGTCGACGCGAATGCAGCCCTTCTCGAGCTGCAGGCCGACGCCCTCGGCGTCGAGCCCGGCCGTCACCGGACCGCGCCCGGTCGCCACGAGCAGATAGTCGGCGCGCAACGTCTTCGTCTGGCCATCCGCGAGCTGCGCCGTGATGTCGACGCCGTCGCCGTTCACCTTCGCGGCGGTGACCTTCGCACCCGTGTGGCTCGTGATGCCCTGTTTGCGGAACGACTTGTCCAGCTCCGCCGAGACGGCCGCGTCTTCGACCGGCACGAGCCGCGGAAGCAGCTCGAGCACGGTGACATCGCTGCCGAAGCGCGCAAAGATCGACGCGAACTCGACGCCGACCGCACCGCTCCCCATGATCGCGATCGTCTTCGGGACCTCGCGCAGGTGGATGGCTTCGTCGCTGGTGATGATGTGTTTGCGATCGATGTCGATGCCCGGCACGCCGCGCGGCGCGGAACCCGTGGCGACGATGATCTCCTTGCGCGCGCGCAGCGTCTGCTTCTCGCCCTCGAAGACGTCGACGCCGCCGTGGCCGGTCAGCCGCGCCGTCCCTTTGATCCAGTCGATCTTGTTCTTCTTGAACAGGAACTCGATGCCTTTGGTGAGGCCGGTGACGATGCGGTCCTTGCGGGTCTGGACCTGGCCCATGTCGATCGCGACGGCCGCCTGGCCGATCGTGACACCCCAGTCCTTCGCGTGCTGGACGACTTTCAGCGCGTGCGCGTGCTCGAGCAGCGCTTTGGTGGGAATGCAGCCCCAGAGCAGGCAGGTGCCGCCGAGGGCCTTCTGCTTTTCGACGACCGCCGTCGTGAGTCCGAGCTGCGCGGCGCGAATCGCCGCGACATAGCCGCCGGTTCCCGCGCCGATCACGATCAGGTCGTACTCGTTCGCCACGGGATCCTTATAAGTAATGTGGGGCGTGTCGCTAGCGCTTCAACGACGAGAGCGGCACGAACGCCGTCTGCGCGGCGGCCGGCGCGGATTCAGAGGGCGGCGGCTGCTCGGGGTCGAGCCGGTTCACCCGCGCGCGCAGCTGGCTGATCTCGTATCGGAGCTCCCAGTACGATTCGCTCATCCGCTCGAGCCGCTTGGCGAGGTGCCGGGCTCGGGCGAACGCCGCCACCGCCACCAGAACCGCCCCGCCGGTGAGCCACCACTGAAAGGCCAACAAAACTCGTACCTTATCGAACGGCTTGCAACAGTGTCAACCGCCTGAGACAATACCCGCGTTTTCTGGCGGCTGCCCGAGCATGAGCCATAAACCCAAGACCGTCCTCATTGTCGACGACGATGAGGGGATGCGGGACACGCTGACCGCGATCCTCAAGCGGGAGTACCGCGTGCTGAGGGTGTCCAGCGGCGAAGCGGCCCTCCCGATCCTCAACCGCGAGGATGTGGACCTCATGCTGCTCGACGTCCGGCTGCCGGGCATCAGCGGGTTCGAGGTGCTCCGCATCGTCAAGGAAAACTACAGCCTGGTCGAGGTCCTGATGATCTCGGCCATCAACGAAATCGAGACGGCCGTGCAGGCGATGAAGCACGGCGCCTATCATTACGTCACCAAGGACTTCGATTACGACCAGCTGCGGTCGCTCGTGCGGAACGCCAGCGAGCGGCAGGATCTGAACCGCCAGGTGCTGACGCTGTCCGCGCAGGTGGCCGATCAGACGGAGCGCGAGTTCATCGTCGGCCCCAGCAAGATGACGCGCGACATCATCGATCTCGTGCACAAGATCGCGAAGCTGTCGGCGACGGTCCTGATCCTGGGCGAGAGCGGCACCGGCAAGGAGCTGCTCGCGCGGCTGATCCACCGGGAAGCCGGTGATCCTGAAGCGCCATTCATCGCCGTGAATCTCGCGGCGATCCCGCGCGAGCTCGTGGAGAGCACGTTGTTCGGCCACGAGCGCGGCGCCTTCACGGGCGCGCACCGCCAGCAGCTCGGCAAGTTCGAGCTCGCGTCGAACGGCACGCTGTTCCTCGACGAGATCGGCGACCTGCGGCTCGATCTCCAGGCCAAGCTGCTGCGATCGATCCAGGAAGGCGAGATCGAGCGGGTGGGCGGAACCAAACCTATCAAGACCGAATTCCGCCTGATTGCGGCGACCAACGTCGACCTCGAGAAGGCGGTGAAAGAGGGACGGTTCCGCGAGGATCTTTACTATCGCGTCAATGTCATTCCGATCAAACTTCCGCCGCTGCGCGAGCGCACGGAAGATGTCCCGCAGCTCGCCGACTTCTTCCTGCGCCGGTACAACACGCGGTTCCGGAAACGCATTCAGGGCATCACCGACTCCACGATGACGGTGTTGAAGAAGTACTGGTGGCCCGGCAACATCCGCGAGCTCGAGAATCTCATCGAGCGGCTCGTGGCCGTCAGCGACAAGGACTACATCTCCGAAGAGGATCTACCGCTCGAGTTTCACTTCGCGCAGCTGGAGCCGCAGGGCACGAGCACGGAGAATCTCTTCGAGGACGCGACCAATACGTTCGAACGGAACTTCATTCTGCGCGCGCTCGAGAAGTGTGGGTGGAATGTGACGGGGACAGCGGAGTACCTTGGAATTCCGTTGAGTACCTTGAAGTACAAGATGGACAAGCTCGACGTGCGACAACTTGCGAAAAGATTACGTGGCGCGTGAATCCAGCCAACAACCTGACCGCGACGGCCAACGCGTTGTCTTTCCTAGTTAATCCTCTGAGTTCTCAGCACTAATCTCGATACACCAATATCTATCCGGGCACGCGTGGGCAATCAATTGCCCGCGGTAACCGACAAACCCAACGGACTCTATTCCCGCGCATCAATCGATCGGTTGATTCGCCGAACAAAACCCGTGTGTTTCCGCTGACGCCGCACATGGAACATCCGTTGCAGCCCTGCGATGCGACCGTCGTGACGAAACGTTCTACCAAGAATTGATCCAGCCCCAATATGCAGCCTTCGATGTTCAACCTTCGGGTCCCGCTCGCAGCGCGCGACGAAGTGTTCCTCATGAACACGCTCACCGACGCGCAGTTGGTGGTGTCATCCGACGTGGCGGTGTTGCTCGATCAGATCGCGAGCGGCGAATGGCATCCCGGCAACGGCGTCGCGACCGAGACACGTGACGCTCTTGATCTCCTCTGGGAAAACGGGTTCCTCGTTGCTGACAAGCAGAGCGAGCAGCAGGCGCTCAGCGACTATCTGACGGGCGTGAAGAGCGATTCCACGGAGCTCAGCGTCACGGTCCTGACGACGCTGCAGTGCAACTTCGCGTGTGACTACTGCTATCAGGGCGATCACGGCGACTACAACGAGCGCGCGGACAAGATGCCGCTCGAGACCGCGATGCGCGTCGGCGACTGGACCGAGCGCGAGCTCGATCGCGTCCGGCCCGAACGATTCGTGCTGACGTTTTTCGGCGGCGAGCCGCTCCTGAATCTGCCGGTGATGTACCTCATGGCCGAACGCGCGGCGCGGGCGTGCGAGGCGCGCGGCATCCGGCTCGTCACCAACATCATCACCAACGGCCTGTTGCTGACACCCGAGGTCGTCGACCGGATGCTGCCGTTCGGATTGAATGGCATCAAGGTCACGCTCGACGGCGACCGCGACGCGCACAACCGCATGCGGCCGCTGCGCGGCGGCCAGGGCACGTTCGATCGCATCATCGAGAACGTCTCGCGCGTGGCCGGCAAATGCCGCATCGCCATCGGCGGAAACTTCGACGAAGGCACCATCGACAGTTTCCCCGAACTGCTCCGGTTTCTGAAGGCGCAGGATTTCGCCGAGAAGCTCGTCAAGGTGAACTTCAAGCCGATCCAGCGCCCCGAGTCCGGCACGCCGAAGGGCATCATCCCGCTCACGCCGATCGGCGCGAAGGAGAACCTGCGCGGCACGTGCATGACGTCGGTCGGATCGGGCGCCGGCAAGGCGTGCGACTCGTGCGGCGGCCTCGAAGACAAGTGGACGTTCGTGCGCGAAGAGACGAAGCGTCACGGGTTCTCGACCAACGACGGCGTGCCCCGGGGCATGTGTCACGTGCACCGGCAGCACGCGCACACCATCGGTCCGGACGGTTCCCTTTACGCGTGCCCGGGGTTCACCGGGCAGCTCGCGATGTCGACCGGCCACATCGACGACCGTAAGGAATCGTGGCGCGAATCCGCGCTCGAGAAATTCGCTCGACTGCATCCATGGAAGGAATGTGGCGACTGCGCGTTCATCCCGACGTGCGCGGGGGGATGCGTTGCCGCTTCGCATTCACAACTTGGCGACATGAACCTGCCGACGTGTCACAAAGTCCACTTCGAATCGGCACTCGTCGCGCTGGCGCATGAAGCGGCCAGCAAAGACGCGGCTCCTCAGGCTGCGTAGGAGA
>JAIQFX010000107.1 GCA_020073005.1 Terriglobia bacterium
TCGAATCCGGCGACATCGTGCTGATCGGGGCGACGACCGAGAATCCGTCATTCGAGGTGAACGCCGCGCTCCTCTCCCGTTCGAAGGTCTTCGTGCTGCGCGGCCTGACGACGGACGAGGTCGCGTCGATCCTGCAGCGTTCGCTCACCGATGCTGAACACGGCCTCGGTGCGCACCGTGTGGCCATCGACGCGGACACGATTCACGCGATCGCGATGTACGCCAACGGGGACGCGCGGTCGGCGTTGAATCTGCTGGAACTCAGCGTCGCGGCCGCGCCGATGGTCGACGGCGAAAAGCGCGTCGACGTCAGCCGCGTCGAACAGACGATTCAGCGGCGCGCGTTGTTGTACGACAAGTCAGGCGAAGAGCACTACAACCTGATTTCCGCGCTCCACAAGTCGATGCGCAACAGCGATCCCGACGCGTCCGTCTATTGGCTGGCACGGATGGTCGAGGCCGGCGAGGATCCGCTGTACATCGCGCGCCGTCTCGTCCGGTTCGCGTCCGAGGACATCGGGAACGCGGATCCGCAGGCGCTGACCGTGGCTGTCGCCGCGAAGGACGCCGTCCATTTCATCGGCATGCCGGAAGGCAACACGGCGCTGGCGCAGGCCGCGATCTATCTGGCGACGGCGCCGAAGAGCAACGCGGTCTACGAGGCGTACTCGCGCGCGGCCGGCGATGCCCATCGCGACGTGGCGGAGCCGGTGCCGCTCCACCTGCGCAACGCGCCGACGAAACTGACGAAGGATCTCGAGTACGGGAAGGGCTACAAGTACGCGCACAACGAGGCGGACGCGGTCGCCGACATGTCGTGCCTGCCCCCGGCGCTGCAGGGCCGCCAGTACTACGAGCCGAAAGAGCGCGGCTTCGAGAAGGAAATCAAACGCCGCCTGGACGGCTGGGCCGAGATCAAGAAGAAGCGCCGAACGACCGACTGAGGAGCTCCGCGATCGCGCGCTTGCCGTTCGCCTGCAGCGTGCGCGTCCCGGTCCCGCTGAAGTGCGGATGCGCGATGATCGGGCCGTTCGACGACGTCCGCTTCTCCCAGTCTTCGCCGGTCCACGCGAACCAGGCGTTCTTCTCCTGATCGAACACGAACAGCGGCTTGTTGCAGAGCTTGGCGAACTCCGCGCCCCACCCCGTCCCGCCGCGCACGGTGCCATCGTCCTGGATGGTGCCGATCACGTAGATCTCCTGGCCGTTGTTCACCTGATACCAGAGCGTCTGCAGCACCCTGCGGATCGTCGGCGAGTCGGTGAAACGCCGGTGCATCAGCTTCGAGACGTAGGCGAGACTGACGTCGCCCGCCTGCAACTCCTCGTGGTTGAGGACGCGGACGCCGCGATGGCGGTCGATCTTGTGGCCCTCGAACGTGAAGTTCACTTCCTCGATGCCGTGGCGCTCGGCGCACGCGCCGAACTCCGCTTCGGCGCCCGGCGCCCCGCCACTGAAAAGAATCGCCTCGCGTGTGTCCATTTGTCAGCGCTCCACCAAACTGCGATCATAGCATCCGTCATGCACCCTCCGACGAAGCGTCATCACGCGGGCGAATCGCTCGAGGACTACTGCCGCGCCTGCAAGACCGATCGGCTCCACACCGTCATCGTGGTCGACGCCGACGGCCGTCCCGTGCGCGTGGCCTGCGGTTATTGCCATAGCGAGCACAACTACCGCGGCGGACCGAGAGTCGAGACCACCGGTCCGGTCTGGAGCGCCTTGCGCGGCGGAGGCGCCCCTGACAAGACCGCCACCGAGACCAGGGCGCGCAGCGCGACCGCGTCAGCGCCGCGATCTCGCACCGATCACGAACCCTTCCCCATCGTCAGCGACCGCGAAAGGACAATGCCCCGCATGACTGCCGACTCCTCAGCCGCGGATCTCGAACTGCTGCTTCGCCGCGTGATTCGCGAGGAGACCGGCATCACGGCGGTTCCGCCCGCCGACAAATGGCGCGGGGGCACGCTCGTCCTTCGCCCGGGCACGCCCGGGCTTCAGGAGAAGAGCTGGCCCATCGAAACGTTCTTCCACAAGGTGGTGATGGTTCGGAATCGTCTGCGGACGCTCGAGCAGCAGGTCAACGCCTCCGACATGCCCGACGATGCGAAGGTGAGACTGCAGGGGTACATCAGCGGCTGTTACGGATCGCTCACGAGTTTCAACGTGCTGTTTGCTGAAGAAGACGATCAATTCAAGGGATCCGGCGGCGACTAGAGTTCAGAAGGAGCCGACATGCGTAACATCGCGCTCGCACTCACGCTGGCGACCGTCACACCACTTCTTGCGCAACCGTCATCGCCGTACCGGATCACGCACACCTACACGATTGGCGGCGACGGCAGCTGGGACTACATCGTCCCGGATCCGCCGAATCACCGGCTGTTCATCGGCCGGCAGAATCGCGTGATGGTCGTCGACGAAAATAACGGGACGCTGCTCGGCGAAGTCACCGGCATTCAGGGCGCGCACGGAACGGCCGTCGCGGCTTCGAGCGGGCACGGATTCGCGACGTCCGGCAACGATCAGGCCGTCGTGATGTTCGACCTGAACACCTTCGCGGTGCTCGGACGCGTGCACGCGGCCGAGGACGCCGACGCGATTATCTACGACGGCCCGTCGAACCGCGTCTTCACCTTCAACGGCGACGCGCATTCGTCGACGGTCATCGATCCGCGCCGGGGAACGCTGATCACGAACATCGCGCTCGGCGGCAAGCCGGAGTACGGCGCGCCGGCCGGCGACGGCAAGGTCTACGCGAATCTCACCGACACGAGCGAGGTCGTCGAGATCGACGCAAAGAGTGCGACCGTGGCGCGGCGCTGGTCGACGGCGCCGTGCAAGCAGCCAGTCGCGATGGCGATCGATACCGCACACCACCGTCTCTTCAGCGGATGCCGAAGCGGCGTGCTGGCGATCTCGGATTATCAGGCCGGCAACGTGGTCGCGACGGTGCCCATCGGCACCGGCGTCGACGGCGCTGCATACGACGCGGCCTCTGGCGATGCGTTCGCATCCAACGCGGACGGCACGCTGACCGTGATTCACCAGGACGCGCCGGATCAGTACCGTGTGGTTCAGACCCTGGAGACGCCGCAGGGCGCGCGGAACATGGGACTGGATCCCACGAATCACCGCGTCTTCGTCGTCTCCGCGAAGTTTGGCCCGCCGCCCGCGAGCGGCCGAGGCCGCGGGCCCGTACTGCCCGGATCGTTCACGTTGATGGTTATCGAGCGGTGAAGATCGACTTCGCGATCGTGACGTGGACGCCTTTCGTCGCGTCCACCGCCTGCGTGACGTGCAGGTCCGCCGCAATCGAGCACAGGACGTAGGCATCGTCGCGGGACAGTCCCTTCTCGGCCACGAGGAAGTCCACCATCTCGCGCGTCGCCAGCTGCGCGGCTTCATCGAGATCTTCGTTCAACCCCATCGCGATGTAGTGCGTCGGCGTTTCCGCGCGCGGCCAGCGGAGGCGCTGGCCCTTCCGGACGCGCAGCTCGAAGGTGCCGCGCAGCGAGGTCTCGACTGCCGTCCCTGTCACTTCCCCGTCGCCTTGTCGTGCGTGACCGTCGCCGAACGAGACGAGCGCGCCCGCAACGTGGACTGGCAGGTACAGCGTCGACCCGGCGACGAGATCCTTGTTGTCCAGGTTGCCGCCGTGCCAGCCGGGCGGACGGCTCGAGATGCGGCCGACGAGCGGCGGCGGCGCGACGCCAATCGATCCGAAGAACGGCGCGAACGGCAGCGAGATATTCGAGCTAAAGGGGATGCTGTCCGCGCCTGGCCGCCAGCGCAGCAGCTTGAAGTGCGCGTACGGAAACTCGTCGGGCAGCACGCCTCCGCCCGGCGCGAACGCGACGACGCCGAACGGATGCAGGAAGTCGATCGCGAGAATGCGGATCTCGAGCGTGTCGCCCGGCTCGGCGCCTTCGACGAAAATGGGGCCGGACATCGGATGCGCGCCCGGACCACGTTCCGTCACGCGCTGCTCGACCGCCTTCAGCGACTCGGGAATCTCGGCCTCTGTCGCGCCGGCCAGGCGCAGCCGCTGCAATCCGCCCGCGACCATCGTTTCGACGCGCACGCGATCGCCGGACGCAACACGCAACGCCGGCGGCACGCGCGAATCGTAGTAACCCCAGTGCACGTGATCGGGAGACAACGGGAGCTCGTGCGTCCGCGGCGCCTGCGCCGCCACGATGCCAGCCGCAAGGGCCATCGCCAGCGCGACCGTCGCCAGTTTCATCAGGGTCTCCCCGTTCGGCCTTCTTCCTTTTGAGTTTTCTCTTTTCACTTTCAAGTGTCTCTACTTCGCCCCACTCGCCCACGTGCGAATCTTCTCGCGCAGGTACGTCAGCGGCACGCCCCCGTCTTCCAGCACGCGATCGTGGAAGGCTTTGATGTCGAACGCGCTGCCCATGACTTGCCGCGCCTCGTCGCGCGCCGCGCTGATCTCGATCTTGCCGATCATGTACGACGTCGCCTGGCCCGGCCAGATGATGTAGCGATCGACTTCCGACGTGACGTCGTGCTCGCTCTCGGCCGTGTGCGCCAGCATGTAGTCGATCGCCTGCTGCCGCGTCCATCCCATCGTGTGCAGGCCGGAGTCGACGACGAGCCGCGCCGCCCGCAGCGACTGCGACGACAGCAGGCCCATGCGATCGACGTCGCCGGTGAACAGCTTCATCTCGTCCGCCAGCGTCTCGGCGTACAGCGCCCAGCCTTCGACGTAGCCGCTGTTGAAGAGGTAGCGGCCGATCGGGTGAATCTCCTTCCGCTCGAGCGCGATCGCGCCCTGCAGGTGGTGACCAGGAATCGTCTCGTGGAACGCCGTCGATTCGTCTTCGACCCGGCTCTGCTTCTCCGCCTCGTACGCGCTGATGAAGAACACGGCCGGGCGGCTGCCGTCCTCGGCCGGCGGGTTGTATTCGTTCGGCGCGTTCTTCTCGCGGAACGCGGGATACGGCGTGATGACAACGTCGGCCTTCGGCAGCAGGCCGAACCATTGCGGGATCGCCAGCTTCGCGCGCGCCAGCGCCGCCTGCGAGTACGCGATCTTCTCCGCTCGATCCTTGAACTTGTACTGCGGGTCCGTTCGCAGCCGCTGCAGCGCCGCGCCGACATCCTCCGCGTTGAACAACCGGACGGCGATCTCGCGCATCTGCGTCGTCAGCTGATCGATCTGCTGCAGCCCGAGCGCGTGGACCTCTTTGGCCGTCTTCGCCGACGAGCTGTGCGCCAGCACGCTCGCGTCGTAGCACGCGGCGCCGTTCGGGTTCGCGGCCACGGCAATCGCTTCGCGCGCCGCGGGCAGATAGTCCTTCTCCAGATAGTCCGCGTAGCGTTTGGCCGAGGGGTTGATGGTGTTCGCGACCAGCGCGTCGAATTCCTTCTGAAATGCCGGAGTCTTGTCGCGCTGCGACGGCGAATCGAACGGCGAATCCTTGATCGGCGTCGACGCGAGACTGCGGACTTGATCGATGACGATGCGGACGTTCTGCTTCGGGGCCGTGTAACCGAGCTTGATCCCCTCGCCCAGATTCGCGATTTCGGTGTCTATGTATTTCGGCAGCGCGCCCCAGCGGGCCAGTGCGTCTGTGCGCGCGTCGTCCGTGCCGATGGGCTGAATGGTGACCAGGTACCCGTCGTTCACCTGCCAGCCGGTCATCTGACTGACGTTCCAGAGCTCGCTGCGGCAGACGCGCGTGGCGACGTCGCCTTCAATCGCCTGGCGGACGATGGCGTAGGTGGCGCGCAAGGGCGCGGCGCGGACCGTGCGCGGATCGATCTTCCTGAGGGCCGCCAGCCACGCGTCCTCGCGCGACTCCCAGGCTTTCTGCGCGGCGAGGGAGTTGTCGGTGAGACGGTCGTGCCGGCGCCCGGGGACGCCGTAGAGCGTGGCCTGCTCGGGATAGCGGTCGAAGTAGGCCGCCAGAAACGTGTCGGCGAGCTGACGGACGCGGACGTCCGCGGCCTCGGGCAGCGGCGGCGGCGCGGCGGACCCGCAGGCCCCGAGGAACACCGTCGCAGCGCAGAGAAAAGAGATCGTTGGGCGTCGGACCATGCCGGATTATACTGACGAACCTTCGGAGAGATGTCGGCTGAGGGCTAACGGCTGAGGGCTAACCATGCAGATTTCGGAGCGAATGGTCGGTGACGTGGTGATTGTGGATGTGTCTGGCAAGATCACGCTGGGCGACGGCGGCGACGCGATCCTCAAGGACAAGATGCGGAGTCTGATCCAGCAGGGCCAGAAGAAGGTGCTGCTGAATCTGGGCGAGGTGTCGTACGTGGACAGCGCGGGGCTCGGCGAAATCGTCCAGGCCTACGCGGCCGTGACGAAGTCCGGCGGCGCGCTGAAGCTGATGAACACGACCAAGCGGATCAAGGATCTGCTGTCGATCACGAAGCTGCTGACGGTGTTCGATACCTACGACAGCGAAGCGGAAGCGATCACCAGCTTCTCAAAACCCAAGTAGGGCCGAAGTAGCCGGCGTCACACGCCTCGCGTCTTCAGAATCCCGAGCTGCATCAGAAAGCCGCCGTAGTCGTACAGGCGGCGGTCTGAAACGATGCGGCCGTTCTTGAAGTGGAAGACGAAGGCGCTGGGCGTCTCGACGCGGCGCCCGGTCGCGGCGACGCCGTGGAAGTCGGCTTTCTGCGTGGCGTTGATCGTGAACACGAGCACCGCCTTCTGGTGCTCCACGTCGATCACGATGTCGTGCACGTCCGCGACGACATCCGAGAACGCCAGGAACAGATCCTGATGCGATCGTTCGATCGCCTCGATGCCCCGCTGGGTGTGCAACAGCGGGGAGACGAGCTCGGCGTTCTCGTCGTAGCAGGCGAGCAGCGCGTCGAGATCTTCCGCCGCCCACGCCCGCACGAACTTCTCCACCAGCGTCCGAATCTCCTGATGCGTCACGCGCCGCCCTCCACGCGCACCGCGATGCGACCCGTGACGCGTATCCATGTCACGCGGCCGTCCGGCGCGCGCACGAATTCAATCGACTGTCCCTGATCGGCTCCGCCGGTCACGACGGCCCGGTCCGGACCGTAGAACCGAACCGGCATCTCCGGCGGGGGCTCGCCCGCATTCGGCCGCACCTGCACGAACACGCCCCCTCTCTCGGCGCGGACGACGACGGCGTTCATCGGCCGCAGATAGCGGCCGAGATACGGCGCCGGGTCCGGCTGCGTCGCGAGGGGCTCGACCATCGGCAGCGTCTCCACGAGCCCGCGATGCGCGATCGCCTGGTTCATCGTGAACGTCGCGTTCTCGTACGACTTCAGCGCGGCGCGCTCGACGTCCTGAATGAGACGCCAGCCGCCGGACGCGTTGGTCAGGATGCCGATCGCGAAGTTGCGCTCCGGCACCAGCTCCAGCAGCAGGATGTGGCCGCCAAGCGTGCCGCCGTGCGCGGCCGTCAGCACACCGCCCACGCGGCGCAGATGCCACGGCAGCCCGATGTCCTCGTCGTTGGCCTGCTTGCGCAGCTGCGGCGTCTTCATGAGATCGAGCGTCGCCTTCGTCAGCACGCGCTCGCCATTCACAGCCGTTCCGTCGCCGAGATGAAACCGCGCGTACGTCAGAAGATCCGTGAGACAGAGGCCGACACCGCCGGCGGTGAGACTCGTCGACGGCGAGAACGGCCGCTGCGGGATCGCCGGACCGTTGCCGCGGTTGAAGTGTCCGAGCGCAAAGCGCGGCGCGGACAGAAACTCCGCCGGATTCGTGCCCGCGTGCTCGAGGCCGAGCGGCGTGAACACGAGATCGCGAATCGCGGCGTTGATCGAGTGGCCGGTGACGGTTTCGATCACGCGGCCGGCGACGCTGAAGCCGGCGTTGTTGTAGCTCCACGCCGCGCCGGGCGGCGCCACCTGCCCTTCCCAGCCGCTCGTGTGCGTAAGCAGATGCCAGATCGTCACGTCGCGGCTGACGCCTTCGTCCTGCACGCGGAAGTCGGGAAGGTACTTGCGAACGGGCGCGTGGAGATCGACGCGGCCCTGCTCGACGAGCCGCATCATCGCGGTCGCGGCAATCGTCTTCGAGATCGACGCGATCGGAAACACCGTGTGCGTCGTGATCGGCAGCGGATCGTCGACGTTCGTCACACCGAACGCGCGCATCGTGACCGTGCCGTTCTCGACAATCCCCAGCGCGACGCCCGGGATATGGAACGTCGCCATGTCCTCGGTGACGAGAGCGGCCAGCGCTTCGAATCGCCCGTCTGCCGCCGGCTGGGCACGCGCGCCAGCCGCCGCTTCAAGCGCAGGCAGAAGGCTCGCGCCACAAAGACAGGCCGCAGCGACGATGGCGGCGACGATGACGCGCAGGCGAGGAATACGGATCAAGACGGAGGATTATAGGCTGGTCGCGACCCCAAGAGGATCGCGCTACGGGTCAATGGGCCGTGCTACGAGGCCTTGAACATCTTGGTCAGGCCCCAGCCGGCGACGAAGACGGCCACGCCGACGGCGAACGGCCGCGGCTGCGGCCCCATGGGTCCCGCCGTCACGACGTCGACGATCAACAGCCACATCCCGAGCAGCTGCCCGAGCCGGCCAAGGTAATAGAGCGCTTGCTTCACTTCTGCTTTCTGCCTTCTACCTTCTGCCTTCAGATCCTGTCGAAGTTCTTCTCGATCTCGCGTCGCGTCAGCCGCAGCATCACGGGCCGGCCGTGCGGGCAGACGGTCGAGTACGCCGTTGCACGCAATTCGTCGAGGATGTGGGTCATCTTCTCGTAGGTCAGCGGATAGTTCGCCTTCACCGCGGCATGACACGCCGTCGTCGCGGCGATCCGCTGCAGCGCGTCCTGCACCTGCGCGCCGCGATCGAGGCCTTCGAGATCCTCGGCGAGCGCGAGCAGCGCCTTCGCGCAGTCCTCCGCGTTGAGCAGCGCGGGCACCGCGCCCACTTTCACGCTCGCCGCGCCGAAGGTCTCGATCTCGAATCCCAGCCGCTCGAGCTCGCCCGCCCGCCCGACCAGCGCCTGATGCGCGGACGGCGCGAGGTCGAGCACCATCGGCACGAGCAGCCGCTGCGATTCCAGCCGGCCCTCCGTCAGCCGTTCCATCACGCGCTCGAACAGCACGCGCTCGTGCGCGACGTGCTGATCGATGATCGCGATGCCGTCGGCGTCGACCGCGATGATGAACGTGTCGCGGAACTGGCCCAGCGGGATCATGGGTTTGATGTCAGCAGGCGGGTGCTGGGTGCTGAGGTGCTGCGGTGCCGGGTGCTGTGCGGAGTGCTCGGGTGCCAAGTGCTGCGTCCCAATCTCCAGTTCCGTGGCGTCCGGCTTCAGCCGGACCGCTTCCGGAATCCATCGACTCGGGTACGATCCGCCACCGAGGACACCCGGGAGTGTCGCGGTCACGGGCTGTGGCGCACTCGGCACTTCCGGCCGGAGCTGCAGCTGCGGCGCGCCGCTCTGGCCGAGCGCGTCCATGAACGCGCGGCGGACGACCTCGTGCACGTGCGACTGATCGCGGAAGCGGACCTCGGCCTTGGTCGGATGCACGTTCACGTCGAGCGCGTCGGGCGGCATCTCGATGAAGAGGTGCACTTCGGGGCTGCGTTCCTTGATCGACGCCTGGCTGTACGCGTCGATGATCGCGTGCGCGATCGTCCGGTCCTTGATGATCCGGCGGTTGATGAAGATGTGCTGCGGGCCGCGCGTCGGGCCCTGCTCCGCCAGCGCCGCGACGAAGCCGGTCAGCCGCATCCCGCCCGCGTCCTTGCGCACTTCCATCAGGTCCGCGCGCTCGCCGTAGATCTGATAGAGCCGATCGCGCAACGATGCCGCCGGCGGGCATTGCAGCACGGTGCGCGCCGCGCTGGTCAGCGTGAAGCCCACGTCAGGATGCGCGAGCGCGAGCTGCGTCACGACGCGCGAGACCTGCGCCGACTCGCCCGCGTCCGACTTCAGGAACTTCCGCCGCGCCGGCAGGTTGTAGAAGAGATCGTTGACCTCGACCGCCGTGCCCTCCGGCGCGCCGATCTCGCGAACCGACGCGATCGCGCCGCCGTTGACGCGAATCTCGGTCCCGCTCTGCTCGCCTCGCGCGCGCGTCCGCAGCACGAAGTGCGACACCGACGCGATCGACGGCAGCGCCTCGCCGCGAAACCCCATCGTCCGAATGGCGGCGAGATCCTCGGCCCGCGTGATCTTGCTCGTCGCGTGACGCTCGAGCGCCAGCCGCGCGTCCTCCGGGCCCATGCCTTCCCCATCGTCCTCGACGCGGACCTGCTTCTTCCCGCCGAGCTCGATGTGAATCACCAGGCGGCGGGCACCGGCGTCGATCGCGTTCTCGACGAGCTCCTTGACGACGGAGGCGGGACGCTCGACGACTTCTCCGGCAGCGATTTGGTTGGCGAGGTCAACAGGAAGACGAGTGATCTTCCCCATCCATCAGATCCATCGGCGGCCGGCGAACCCGGCCGCGACCGTCAGCAGTCCGGACAGCCGGCCCTCGAGCGCCGCGGCGTCGAACGTCAGCCGCACGAGGTGGTCGTGCACGTCGCGGAACCGGAAGGACATCTCGGTGCTGATGTCCACGAATTCGCGACGGCTCAGCCGCTCGACCACCTGGGCCTGCGCCGTGATCGTCTGCTGAAACGCGACGACTTCGCGCTGCACGCTCAGCACCAGCTTGAGCAGCGCCGGCGACGCCTTCTCGAACACCTCGTGCTCGAGTTTGTCGACGCGCTCGATGAGCGCCTCGCCCCGCCGCCGGCATCCGTCGACGAGGCCGTCCACGAGCCGGTGGAAGAGCGCGATGGGACCTTCCGACATCGCCACCGGACCGTGACGCAGGCTGTCGGTCAGATCCGTAATCGGTTTCGACTCGCGGCGATGGACCGTGACGAGATGGTGCGGGCCGACGAAGGCGCTCACGTCCGAATCGGCGCCGTGGAAGATCGCGAAGAAGTAGCCGTCGTACGCCTCGAGCTTCGGCAGGTGGCCGCCCGGCGGTGCCGCCATCGCGTCCTCCACAGCGAGCTTGTGGAAGGCGAACGTGTCGCTGAGGATCAGCGCGTCGGGAATCGACGGCGACGGAAGATCCACCCACAGGAACGCGCCGTGCGGCGCGCTGATCCAACTGCGCTCGAGGCTCGTCGGCGTCTCGACGCGGCCGTCACGATGGAGAAAGATCGAGATCAATCTCCAACCTTCACCGACAGCGCGGCCTGCGCGGCCGCGAGCCTCGCCACGGGCACGCGGTAGGGCGACGCGCTCACGTAGGTGAGGCCGACCTTGTGGAAGAAGTGCACGGACGCGGCGTCACCGCCGTGTTCGCCGCAGATGCCGAGCTTGATCGTGGGCCGCCCCTTGCGCCCGCGCTCGACGCCGACGCGCACGAGATCGCCCACGCCCTCGACGTCGATCGACGCGAACGGATCCTTCTCGAGGATCTTCTTCTCCTGATAGATCTTCAGGAACTTGCCGATGTCGTCGCGCGAGAACCCGAAGGTCAGCTGCGTCAGGTCGTTCGTGCCGAACGAGAAAAACTCCGCTTCGCGCGCGATCTGATCGGCGACGATGCAGCCGCGCGGGATCTCGATCATCGTGCCCACCAGGTACTTGATCTTGATCCCCTGCTCCTGCATCACCTCGGCGGCCACGCGATCCACGATCAGCTTCTGGTCGTGGAGCTCCTTCACGATGCCGACGAGCGGGATCATGATCTCGGGCACGATCTTGACGCCCTCCTTGTTCAGGCGGCAGGCCGCTTCGAGAATCGCCCGTGACTGCATTTCCGTGATTTCCGGGTACGTGATGCCGAGACGCACGCCGCGATGGCCGAGCATCGGGTTGAATTCGTGGAGCTGCTCGACTCGCGCGAGCAGCCGGCGCTT
>JAIQFX010000108.1 GCA_020073005.1 Terriglobia bacterium
CATCGGGATCCGCGGCGGTGCGCACGGCTTCGTACGGAAGAATGAATTCGCCCAGCTCCTGATGATAGTACGCGGCGGCCGGCTTCACGCTCGCGGTCTTGAGACCAACGGGCTCCGGCACCGCGTACGCGTAGAACGCGGGCTCGAGCACGGGCGCGCTGCCTGGCCAGAAGCCGTGGCTGATCACTTCGTGCGAGTACGCCTCGCGCATGAACGCCGGTCCCTCGCGCGGCGGCGCGAGCTTGCCTGAGAATCGCGTGACCGCGAGGTCCATCGCGCCCCAGAAGAAATGGACAGGGCTCGCCTTGCCGATGAACGAACAGCGCGTGCCGCTCAGGACCCGTTCCACCTGCACGAGGATCCGCCAGAACCGGTTCGCGTACTCGGGATCGTACGATGCGTGCACGGTGTCTTCGGTGAACCGGATCGGATGCGGAATCTCGACAGGCATCGGCCAGATCTTTATTGGCAGCGACAGATCACTCAGCAGATCCATGACGAGACGGTAGAAGTCCGCGACCGACCGAGGCGCGAGCGCCAGCGTGCGCGTCACGCCGTCAGACGTGCGGATGGCCCCACGAATGGTTGAGCGGCGGCGCCTGCGCGAGCGCGACCTTTCCCACAATCTGCATCCACATGTGGAGCGTCGCGTACGTGTCCTTCCAGGCGTCGTACGGGAGCGCCGGCCAGCGTTTGGCGGACATTCCAGGCATGCCCGCCATGATACGCTCTCGCGCATGGACACCTGCGCGCACATCACGGCGGTCAACGTCATCAAGCACCCGAAGCGCCGGACGTGCGAGGAGTGCGAAAAGATCGGCGCCGAGTGGGTGCACCTGCGGACGTGCCAGAGCTGCGGCGTCACGCTCTGCTGCGATTCATCGCCCAACAAGCACGCCAGCAAGCACGCGCGCGCCAGCGCGCATCCCGTCGTCGCCTCGGCGGAACCAGGCGAGCGCTGGCTCTACTGCTTCGTCGACGATGCGGTCGCGGAGTACTGAGGCATGGTTGACGTCACGATTCAAGACGGCCTTGCAGTGTTCAACGTCGAGGGACTCGACAAGCTGTGGTCGTTCCGCAGCCGGATCGAAATCCCGCTGACGCACATCGCCGGCGCCGACGCGAACGCCGATCAAGTCGGCCGCTGGTGGCACGGCTTCAAACTGATCGGCACCGACTTGCCCGGACTCTTCGCGGCAGGGACGTTCTACTACCACGGCGAGAAAGTCTTCTGGGACGTCCGCGATCCCGCGAAGACGGTCATCGTCTCACTCGAGCACGAGCGCTACAAGCACCTCATCATCGAAGTCGCCGACCCGGCCGCGACCGTCGCGCAACTGCGCGCCGCGCTGCGCTAGCGCCGTTCCTGCGCCTACGCGTCCTCCGTGTCCTCTGTGGTTACTCTTTGTCGGTATTGAGGATGATGGGCAGCCCGTTCTTCCCCGACCCGATCACCACAATCTTCGCGTTCTGACTCTTCGACAGCGCCTCGGTGGCTTCGATGCCCTTCCACTGCAGCAGGTTCGCGTTGATGCTCTGCGAGACGATCGTCTGGAAATCCGACACACCCTTCGCCTCGATGCGCTTGCGCTCGGCTTCCTGACGCTCCTTGTCGAGGACGAACTGCATCTGCTCGGCCTGCTGCGCCGCTTCCAGCTTCGCCTCGATCGCGTTCTTCACCTTCGCCGGCAACTGGATGTTGCGGAGCATGACCTGATCGATCAGGAAGCCGGTCGCGCCCTTGAAATCCTCGCGCTGCTCGAGGAGCGACCGCATGCGCTCGGTCAACAGTTCGTGCATCTTCGCCGGCAGCGCCTCGCGCTTGGTGGCGTACGCCTCCTGCGCGGTGAACCCCGCGATCGCCTCGCGCACGGCCGTGCGTGACGCGGGACGGATGATCTTGTCCACGTAGTCGGCGCCGATGTCGCGGTAGACGCGCGGCGCATCGGCGCCGACGAGGCGGAACGCGATCGTGATGTCCAGCGGCATGAGCAGGCCGTCCGACGACAGCGCCTGAATCGCATCGTCGCCGCGCACCGCGCCTTCGGTCGCGGTCGCCGACATCGTGTACGTCTCGGTCCGCACCGACATCTGCTGCACTTCGACCAGCGGGTTGATGATCTGAATGCCCTCGGTCAGGACTCGGGGGTTCACCTTCCCGAAGAGCACCTGGACGCCGACGTGTCCGGCCGGGATGATCGCGGTCGACGACACCACGAACAGCACGACGGCGACGATCAGCAGGCCGGTCGAGATGCTGCCGAGCTGCGCCGGACCCTGGCTGCCCTGCACCAGCAGGTTCTTGCTGATGCTGCGCGCGGACCACTTGAGACCGATGGCGACGACGGCCGCGAGTATGGCGAAATAAATCATGTGCGCTTCTCCTGGTGAGTGCGCCGAAAGGCGCTCCATCAACACTACTGCGGAATGCCGTGCGGGGCGCCGGTTTCGGGACGGCCGGCGCGCGGAGTGATAGCATCCACGTCATGGGCTTCGTCACCCGCCTGCTGGTGAACGCCGCCGCGCTGTGGGTCGCGACGCGCCTCGTGCCTGGCGTGACCTATGACGGCGGATGGCTGCCGTTCCTCGGCGTCGCCGTCGTCTTCGGTGTCGTCAACGCCTTCATCCGCCCCGTCACGAAGATCCTCACGTTTCCGATCATCATCGTCACGCTCGGCATCTTCGCGCTCGTCGTCAACGGGCTGATGCTCTGGCTGACGAGCTCGCTCTCGGCCGCGCTCGGACTCGGCTTTCACGTGGCGGGATTCTGGCCGGCGTTCTGGGGCGCACTCGTCGTCAGCATCGTCAGCACGATTCTGTCGATGCTCGTGCGCGACACGCCTCGAGGCGACTATTACGCGCCGCCGCGCTGAGCGGATTACTTCCGGCTGGTGGAGACGACGGCGGGCGATTCGGCGAGCAGCGGGAAGTTCGGATTCTGGCGCTCGAAGTACTGCACGTCCCACTCGGACGCGAAGAGCAGCACTTTTCTCTCAAGGCGATCCTCAGCGATTGCGCCCTGGCCCTGGAGCGACGGGATCGGCTTCGTCGGATCGCCGGGCCAGCGCGCGGCCGCGTACGGCGCGGCCTCGATCGTCGCTTCGACGCCGTACTCCGTCTCCAGCCGGTTCGCGATCACTTCGAACTGCAGCGCGCCGACGACGGCGACGATCGGCTCGCGACGGCCGCCGGCCGTGAAGAAGATCTGCATCAGCCCCTCTTCCTCGAGCTGCTTGAGTCCGTCGTCGAACTGCTTGTAGCGCGTGTCCTTCAGGCGCGCGCGGCCGAAATGCTCCGCTGGAAAGCGCGGAACGTCGGGCAGCCGCAGCGGCGCCCCGGTGTGCAACGTGTCGCCAATCGCGAACTGGCCGGGGTTGACGAGGCCGAGAATGTCGCCGGCGTACGCGACGTTGATCGTCTCGCGCTCGCGGCCGAAGAAGCGGTACGCGCGCGACGCCCGGATCGCCTTCCCGACGCGGCTGTTCAGCAGCGTCATGTCCTTCTCGAAGCGCCCGGAGCAGACGCGCACGAACGCGACGCGGTCGCGATGGCGCGGGTCCATGTTCGCCTGAATCTTGAAGACGAAGCCGGTGAACCGCTCGTCGGTCGGGTTGACGACGCCGGTGTCGCTCTGCCGCGGCTGCGGCGGCGGCGCGAGATCGACGAGCGCCTGCAGGAACGGCTCGAGGCCGAAGTTCGTCAGGGCGCTGCCGAAGAAGACCGGCGTCTGCCGTCCCGCGAGGTACTCCGTCGCGTCGTACGCCGTGCCGGCGTGGCGAATGACCTCCAGCGACTCGCGGAAGTGCGCGTGGACGTTCTCGCCGATCAGCGCGATCGCCTTCGGATCGTCCAGCTCGGAGAGATCGACCGGCGCGCGGTACTGGCCCTGCGCCTCGCGTTCGTACAGCAGCAGATGCTGACGATGGATGTCGTAGACGCCGCGGAACTGCTCGGCGTTGCCGACGGGCCAGTTCACCGGCGCCGCGTGGATGCCGAGCGTCTTCTCGATGTCGTCGAGCAGCTCGAGCGGATCCTTGGCCGGGCGATCGTACTTATTAATGAACGTCAGGATCGGCAGCCGGTGGCGGCGGCAGACTTCGAACAACTGGCGCGTCCGCGACTCGACGCCGTTTGCCGCGTCGATCACCATGACGACGCTGTCGGCCGCGATCAGGGCGCGATAGGTGTCCTCGCTGAAGTCCTTGTGGCCGGGCGTGTCGAGGAGCGACATGCGGCGGCCCTGCAGCTCGAACTCGAGCGCCGCGGACGTGATCGAGATGCCGCGCTGCTGCTCCATCGCCATCCAATCCGACGTCGCGTGCTTGCGATCCCGCCGTCCGCGCACCGCGCCGGCCAGCTCGATCGCTCCCGCGTACAGCAGCAGCTTCTCGGTGAGCGTCGTCTTGCCGGCGTCGGGATGGGAAATGATGGCGAACGTCCGCCGCCGCGCGACTTCGCGCTCGAGCTCGGACAGTTCAGCGGATGTGGATTCGGATGTCGGACTCACTCACACCATTGTACAAGGTGACTGGAATGGTTCATTTCCTGGGTGTGAGTTTCAGGATCTTGCCTTCGTTCCCGTCGGTCAGGACATAGAGCGCATCGTCCGGTCCCTGCGCCACGCCGCGGATGCGCTGTTTGAGATCGACGAGCAGCCGCTCTTCGCCGACGACGCGATCGTTGGACATCACCAGCCGTACAAGGTGACGTCCGGCGAGCGCGCCGACGAACAGATCGCCCTGCCACGCCGGGAAGAGTTTGCCGGTGTAGAACGCGATTCCCGCGGGCGCGATGTCGGGCGTCCAGAAGTACACGGGCTGCTCCATGCCGGGCGCGGAGGTCTTGCCGTCGCCGACCGGCTTGCCCGAGTACTCGTGGCCGTAGCTGATCACCGGGTGGCCGTAGTTCCTGCCTTTCTCGATCGCGTCGATCTCGTCGCCGCCGCGCGGACCGTGCTCGCTGATCCACAGCTTGCCGGTGCGCGGATGAATGGCGACGCCCTGATCGTCGCGGAAGCCGAGCGCGTAGATCTCCGGATGCGCGCCGGCGACGCCGACGAACGGGTTGTCTTTCGGGATCGATCCGTCCGCGTTGATGCGCAAGACCTTCCCCATGTTGCTGTCGAGCTGCTGCGGCTGCATCCAGTCCGTCGAAAGAATTCCCGGGCCTGCGGGCACGGTCGACGTGATGAACAGCGTGCCGTCCGGCGCCTGAATCAGCCGGCCGCCGGTGCCTTCCGCGTTGAGCAGCGTCTTCACGTCTTCGAGCCGCTTCTCGTCGGCCGAGAGACGCGCGCGCGCGACCATCAGGATGCCCGGCGATCGCTGCGGCGGAACCGGCATCCTGCCGTCTGGCAGCACCGTGTACGTGAAATAGATGACGCGGTTCTTCGCGAAATCACGATCGGGCGCGACCTCGTAGAGTCCCTGCCCTCCAGCCGCGAACATGGACGTCGGCATCCCACCGATCGGTTCGGACACCTGGCCGTCCTTCGCGACGATGCGAATCCGTCCAGGCCGCTCGCTCAGGATGATGCGACCGTCGGGAAGGAAGTGAAACGCGAACGCGCCGTTGATGCCGGTCGCGAACGTCTCGACGTCGAACGCCGCGGTCTTCGCCGGCCTCGGCGCGCGCGTCTGGCCCGCCCACTCGGGAATCGGGGCGTAGCCGTCCGGCGCCGCGCTCTCACCCGCCGGCGGCGTCTGCACCGGCGCCCGCGGAATCGGGCGAGGGGTCTGTCCGAACATCGACGCACCGACCGCAACAAGAAGGCCAACAGCGAGACACGAAGTGCGAAACATTTCTTCTCCAGTTAGCGGTCACGCTCGCCTGAAAGGCTCGCGCTACGTCAGCTTCAGCAGCGCGAGCGCGTTGCCGGCGTAGATGCGCGCGCGCTCGGCGTCGGAAATCGCCAGCCGATCGATCACGTCCATCGTCTCACGAATATAGACGCCGGGCTGCGGCTCGAACGGCGTGTCCGACGCAAAGAGCACGCGGTCGACGCCGAAGAAGCTCAGCCCGCACGCGGTGCCGGCCGCGGCGCCGAACAGCGCCGTGTCGGCGTAGAACAGCCTGAAGTAATCGATCGGCCTCCGCTCCAGCTTCGCCAGGATCGCTTTGTAGTCGACATCCGACGACCGCGTCCCCAGCTGATCCCATCCGTGCCCGACGCGCCCTTCGAAGTACGGAATCATCCCGCCCATGTGATGCGTGATGATCTTCAAGTTGGGATGTGTGTCGAAGAGTCCGGCGAAGACGATGCGCGCCATCGCGACGCTGGTTTCGTAGGGCCAGCCGAACGTCCACCAGATCTCGAACAACGACGACTGCTCGGTCTTGTAGTCGGCGACGTCCGCGCCGCGCGCCGGGTGGATCCAGATCGGCCGATCGTACTGCGCCATCACATCGAACAGCGGCAGCAGCTCCGGCGACGTGAGCGGCGCGCCGTTCACGTTCGAAAATACCTGCACGCCGCACGCGCCCAACTCGCCGATCGCGCGTTGCGCCTCGTCGATCGCGGCGTCCGGCGCGTTCATCGGCAGCGACGCGACGAACGCGGGAAAGCGATCGGGATGCCGGCGGACGAGATCCGCCAGGCCGTCGTTGGCGATCCGCGCGAGCTCGACCGCCTCGCGCGGACCGGCGATCACCTCGATCGGCGGCGACGGCAGCGACAGGATCTGCTGGTAGCCGTCGCCGAAAACGTCCATCACGCGCAGGCGGCCGTCGAGATCGTGCAGCAGCGGAATGTTCCGGATCCGCTTGCCCATGTCCTTGTGGGACGGCGCGATCTCCAGCATCTTCCGGTAGTACGCCTCCGGAAAGAAGTGGTTGAAGACGTCGAGCTTTCTCGACGTCATTGCGACGGCAGCGCGAACGCGACGTATTCGCCCGAGTACGCGCCGCCGCTGATCGCGACGACGATGTACTGCTTGCCGTCGGCGAGATACGTCATCGGCGAGCCGCTCTGCGGCGCCACCATCCACACGGCGCCGACCTGATTGCCGTTCGTCTTGTCGTAGCCCCTCAGCATCGCCCCGCGCGGATGCTCGGGCGTCGTCGTCAACTGCGGATCGCCCATCACGACGAGCGTCTTCGTCACCATCAGACCGATGCCGCCGGTCGCGACCTGACCCGTCTTCGGAATGTTCATGCCGCGCAGCGCCGGGTGATTCCTGACGTTGTCCGGCGTGTCGCCGTGCGGCACCTGCCAGGCGATCTCGCCGCGATCGAGATTGATCGCGGAGATCGTGCCGTACGGCGGCTTCACGAGCGGCAATCCCTCGACGGTCAATCCGCCGGCGCCGCCCGCCGGCGGAGCCGCAGCCGGTGGCGCCGCCGCTGCCGCACGTTGCGCCGCGGCTTGCGCCGCCGCGCGCGGAGAATCGGCCGCGCAGCAATCACCTGGTCCCATGACTTCGGTGAACGGCCGCCCCGCGACGCCCGACACGTAGCGGATGTCCGAGAAGTTCGGCGGCGGCGCGACGAGCGATCCCGACGTCAGGCCGGCGTTGTTCGCCTGCGCGAAGACCGTGTGGAGCTCGGGATCGTACGCGACGCCAGGCCAGTTCGTTCCGCCGACCGCGTTGCCCATGTTGATCGCACCGAGCAGACCGTTGACGTTGCCGAGAATCGGCGGGTTGTACATCCACGGACCGACCTTGTAGCGCTTGAGATTTTCCAGCGCCTGCGCGCGCAGCGCCGGCGTGAAGTCGATCAGATCGTCCGGCACCTTGAGATAGTTGCGCGTGTACGCGGGCGGCTTCGTCGGGAACGGCTGCGTCGGGCTCGTCTTCTCACCCGGCACGTCGGACTGCGGCACGGGACGCTCTTCGATCGGCCACACGGGCTGCCCCGTCACGCGATCGAAGACGTAAAGCGCGCCCTGCTTGCCCGGCACCGCGACCGCCTTGATCGCGCGGCCGTTGACGGTGATGTCCGCGAGAATCGCCGCGGACGACATGTCGTAGTTCCAGAGCGGATGATGGACGAGCTGGAAGTGCCACTTGCGCTGTCCCGTCCGCAGATCGACGCAGACGAGGCTCTCGGCGAACAGATTGTTTCCGGGGCGGTGTCCGCCGTAAAAATCTGACGTTGGCGTCTCGACCGGCAGGTACACGAGACCGAGATCTTCATCGACGGTGATCTGCGTCCACACGCCGGTGTTGCCGTTGACCGCCCACGAATCCCGTTCCCACGTGTCGGCGCCGAACTCGCCCGGCCGCGGGATCGTGTTGAACGTCCAGAGCAGCTTGCCGGTCCGCACGTCGAACGCGCGCACGAGGCCCTTGGTGTTGTTGTGCGTCTGCACGGTCGCGCCCTCGCGGAACGACGACCCGACAATCACGACGTCCTTGACGACGGCCGGCGTCGAGTGCACGCCGATTTCTCCGGTGTCCAGATCGATCTGCGTGTCCGCGCCGAACACGGCGCCGACCTTCAGATCGACGATCCCGTTGGTGCCGAACGAGTTGATCGGCGCGCCGTTGCGCGCGTTGAGCGACACGAGGCGGTAGCCGGTCGTCACGTAGATGACGCGGTCGTCGCCGCGGCCGTCGGTCCAGTACGAGAGCCCGCGGCCGGACAACTGCCGCGGCGAGACGCCGGCGCGTTTTCCTTCGCGCAGGCTGTGCGACCACATCAGCTCGCCGGTCTTGCCGTCGAGCGCGACGACGGACCGCCGCGTGCCGGCGGTCGTGTACAGCACGCCGTCGATCGCGAGCGGCGTGCCCTCGAGCTTGTACTCGGGGCGCGGGCCGAAGATGTCGGTCTTGAAGCGCCACGCCACCTCGAGCGTGTTGAAGTTCGACGCGTTGATCTGATCGAGCGGCGAGTACTTGGTCCCTTTGATGTCCGCGGTGTAGTGCGGCCAGTCGCCGGCGGCCAGGGACGGCGGGCGCGATGCGCCGGGACCCTGGCCCGAGATCCCCGTGGAGATCGAAAGCAGCACCACCGCGAACAGACACAGGAGTTTCACGCTGCGCGTCACGTCCCACCTCCTCGAAAAGCCGCCGGGTCACGCGTAAGCTAACACGAAGACGGCGTCCTGCTGCACGTGTATGATGCGGGCGACGTGACTGGAATGCCGTCCGATTCCAAAGGTTCGTCGAGTCAGGTATCGGGTGACGGCGACTGCCGCGCGCAATCATCCCGGCCGCGATCTCACCCCGCCAGCGTGGCCTTCCGCATCATCACGTGACGCCGGGCGCGACTCGCGTGCGGTGGCTCGTCTGCGGCATCGCGGCCGTCGGCTTCGCGTTCGACACCTACGAGCTGCTGATGCTGCCGCTCATCGTCCGGCCGGCGCTGCTCGATCTGACGACGCTCGCGCCCGGCAGCGCCGAGTTCAACACGTGGGTCGGCCTCCTCTTCTACGTGCCGGCCATCGCGGGCGGGATCTTCGGCATGCTCGGCGGCTACCTCACCGATCGCCTCGGCCGCCGCCGCGTGCTCGTCTGGAGCATCCTTCTCTATGGCGTCTCGGCGTGCGGCGCCGCGTACGCCTCGTCCGTCGCGATGCTGCTCATCTTCCGGTGCGCGACGTTCGTCGGCGTGTGCGTCGAGTTCGTCGCCGCGGTCGCGTGGCTGGCCGAGCTCTTCCCCGATCCGGTCGAGCGCGAGCGCGTGCTCGGTTACACGCAGGCGGCCGCGTCGCTCGGCGGGTTGATCGTCAGCGCGGCGTACTACGTCATCGTGACCATCGCGGGAGCGCTGCCGGCCGTGCACGGCGCTCACGAGCCCTGGCGCTACATGCTGATCTCGGGGCTCGTGCCCGCGCTGCCCCTCTTGATCGCGCGGCCCTTCCTTCCGGAGTCGCCGGTGTGGCGGGAGAAACGCGAGGCCGGCACGCTCCGGCGTCCGAGCATCGCCGAGGTCTTCCGTCCGCGCTTCCGCCGCACGACGATCGTCACGACGGTGATGGTGGCGTGCGGCTACGCGGCGTCGTTCGGCGCGAACCTGCAGGTGCCGCGCGTCGTGCCCGGACTGCCGGAAGTGCAGGCGATGTCGAGGGTCGCGCAGGAGCAGACCGTCGGCACCGTGCAGTGGCTGCAGGAGCTCGGCGGACTCGCGGGACGCGTCGCGCTCGCGGCGCTGGCCGTCCACATCGTCAGCCGTCGCCGGCTGATTCGGCTGTTCCTCGTGCCCGGCGTCGTCATCATGCCGCTCGTGTTCTTCGTCGCGGCGACCCGCGGTCTGCGCCTGGTCGAGTTCGGAACGTTCCTCGCGGGCTTCGTGACCGTCGGGCAGTTCAGCTTCTGGGGCAATTACCTGCCGCGCGTGTACCCGACGCACGTGCGCGGGACGGGCGAGAGCGTCGCGTCGAACATCGGCGGACGCATGATCGGCACCGGCGGCGCGCTCGTGACTGCCGAGCTGACGGCGTCGATGCCGGGCGCCTCGCCCTCGGCGCAGCTGGCGTTCGCCGCGGGCGTCGTCGGCGTGGCGAGTTTCCTCATCGCGCTCGTCGCCAGCCAGTGGCTGCCCGAGCCGGAGAGCCGCGAGCTTCCCGAGTAGCGCGTGAAGTTATTCCGTGCAGCACCCGTTGACAGTGCTGTGTTGCACGGAAAAGATGGGGGACCCTTTTGCGTGCAGCGAGGCTTCCCCACATGAAAACACTGAAGCGATCCGTTCTGTGGCTCCCCCTGATCGTGGCGATCGTGGCCGGCCTCATGCCACTCGCGTCTCCGGTGCTCCAAGCATCGGATCACGCCGACCCCATGATCCTGACCGATCCGAATTCCAACATCACCGGTCTGTTCTTCTTCCCGAAGGACGATCAGATGATTCTGATCCTCAACGTGCGGCGGGCGCTGACGGCCCCGAAGCCGTACGACCTGGCGCCGTACGAGTACGTCGTGCACATGGATCTCCACACGCCGGTGTCGTTCGACAAGCCGGACGACCGCGCGCGCTACGGCGGCACGATCGCGAACCCGGAAGGACTGACGTCCGACGTCACGATCAGAGTCCATCTCAACGACGACACCACGCTGAAGGGCGCACCGGTGTTCGAGGGACGCCTGACGAACACGGATCGCATTCGCGTGTACAGCGGCGTCCGGGACGATCCGTTCATCTTCCCGCGCTTCTTCAAGCGGAACGTCATCTCGATGGTGTTCAGCATCCCGATGTCGTCGTTCCCGGCGGGACAGCAGGACTGGATCCTGTGGGGCTCGACGTACAAGGACGGCAAGCAGCTCGATCACGTCGGCCGCTCGAACCGCACGCAGCTCGCCCGCTTCGACACGCTGAATCCGCTGCCGCCGACCGGACACGTCGCGGAGATCATGAAGCTGATGTCCTCGACCGGCGGGCTCTACACGTTTCTCAACAAGTACCAGCAGACGAAGGCGCTCGCGGGTTTCGTCCAGTACGTCCTGCAGATCAGGAAGTACGACGTCGCGACCGACGTCATGATCTACACGAACCGCTTCCCGCCGGGATTCCCGAACGGCCGGCGGCTCCCCGACGATGTCGCCGCGTTGACGTGCGCGACGGGCGACTGCATTCTGCAGGAGCTGTCGTACGTCGAAGGCGGATGGCCGCGTGCCGTCGTCAACGACAAGCCGTTCAGCGACGAGTTCCCCTTCCTCGCGGATCCGTGGCCGGACATGCCGGAAGCGCCGCCGGCGCCGAGCGCGTTCAGCATGGGGTTCGTGATCGATGCCATGAAGGTGCTGCCCGAGGGCATGCGGCTGGGTGTGGAATTCGTGGGAATGCCGCTGCTCATCACCGGCGCACTCGTCGTTTTCCTGCTCAGCGGGGGCCTCTTCCAACTGCTCATCCGGCTCGTGCGGTGGCTCGTGAAAAAGATTCGAAAACCGGCGATGGCGTGACGCGATCCGCGAGCGTACGTGGGCCGGGTCCTTTCGGACCCGGCTGCGCTGTCATGAAACGTCTCACTGTGATCGCGGCGATCCTCGCGCAGGTCGCCGCGCTGCAGGCGCACGACTTCTGGATCGAGCCGGCGACGTTTCATCCGTCGCCCGGCTCGACGGTCGCGGTCACCCTGCGCGTCGGCCAGAACGCCGCCGGCGACGCCGTGCCGCGATGGTCCGGCGGCATCGCGCAGTTCTTCGTCCGCCAGGCCGGCCGCGACGATCCGGTGAACGGCCTCGAGCGGATCGATCCGGCCGGCTGGCTGCGCGCCGACGGACAATCCACCGCCGTCATCGACAATCCACCGCCGTCATCGCGTACTGCAGCCGTCCGTCGTACATCGAGATGGCGCCCGCGGCGTTCGAGGACTATCTCCGCCTCGAAGGTCTCGACCGCGTCATCGTCCGGAGAGCGGAGCTTGGCGAGCGCGCGAGAAAGGGACGGGAATATTTTTCGCGCTACGCGAAGGCGCTTCTCACCGGCGCGCGGACGTCAGCGGCCGTCACGCAGCCGGTCGGGCTGGACTACGAGATCGTCCCGGACGAGGATCCGACGGTCCACGCCGGAGCGCTGCGCGGACACATGCTCTACGAGGGCAAGCCGCTCCAGGGCGCGCTGGTGGTCGCGATCCTCCGCAGCAATCCGACCGTGCGAATCGCGACGCGGACCACCGAGCAGGGATCGTTCGCGTTCGCGCTGCCGCGCGCGGGCGTGTGGCTGGTCAAGTCGGTGCACATGGTCCGCGCGTGGTTCTTCTCCGCGGCCGATTGGGACAGCCTGTGGGCGTCGCTGACGTTCGAATCGCCGGAGGCGCGCGCGCTCACCCGTTCGGGCGCAGCAGCTCCAGACGCACGGCTTCGATGAGGCTCGGCAGATCGGGAGGCGCCGACGCGGCCAGCTGCTGGCCCAGGCTCTCGCCGAGCGCGCGGTAACTTTCGAACTGCGCTTCGCTGAACCACTGATCCGTCGTGGACTCGTGCGGGAAGAGCTTCGACGACCGTGAGTAGCTGACGACGTCGTACGGCGGGCCCTGCGGCGCGAGCAGCGTCGGCTTCAGATACAGCAGCCAGCCCGGCTGCGCGCCCGGGTCGACGACGTTGTAGCCGATGCGGCCGACCGCGAACGCCAGCCCCGGGCCCGCGTTGCCGGCGCGCGGCAGAATCTTGATCGGCGACTCGAACGTGATCGGGATGCCGAAGTCGATGCGGATCTTGCGCACCGCGTTCCCGAGATCCTCGAAGTCGTGATTGGGATCCTGGCCCGCGTCGCTCGCCACGATGTAGCGGCAGCGGCGCAGCACCATCTCGTAGATCGCCAGGTTCTCGAAGTGTCCGCCGTCCGACAGGTTGATGTACGGATGCTCGGCGTCGGTGAACCCGAGCAGCTCGGAGAAGAGAATGCTGCCCGCGTGCACCGGACCGCTCCGGCGGAACGTGGCCGCGCCGTGCGCGTTCGTGTTGCCGAGCCAGCACCCGAGCCGCGCGTTGAACAGGGTCATGAGAAACGTGACGATCGGCGACGAGTGATACCCCCCGTTCGGGCTCGCCGCCGCGCCGGAGATCGTGATCGCCGTCGCGAGCGAGACGCCGTTGGGCCCGCCGTAGTCCTTCGAGGGCCGGTAGCCTTCGTGAAAGTTGCCGCAGTACAGCGGCGTCATCGAGAACGATTCCGCCTTCCGCTGCTGCCACGCCAGATGCTCGGCGCTCTTCACGAGATTGAGCGTCGTATTGACCACCAGGATCGGCCGCGGCGCGCCGTCGTGCGCCAGCTCGTGGAGCTGCACGTTGTCGCCTGGATCGAAGCCCGTGAACGGATCCGGATCGCGTTCGGCGTTCGACGCGCCGAGGTAGGCGCGCATGAGGCGGTCGCGGTACATGCCGTGCAATGAGAAGCGGTTGACGTTGACCACCCAGCCGAGCGCCCACGAGGCGAGGATGAACAGCAGCTGCACCAGCGCGAATCCGCCCACTGCGCTGACGAGCGCCGCACTGTCGAGCGGCTGCCGGTACGTGAGACTCGACACGCGCAGGAGCGAGGTGTAGTCGGTCGTGTACTGCGAGGCCCAGATCGTGAGCTCCGCCAGGAGCAGCACGACGAGGACCACCGTCAGCGGCGCCAGCGTTTTCAACGCGATGTCCTTCAGCGGCGATTCAACGGGCCGATCGGCATGGTTGCTGCCCTTGGTGCCCGGGCTCGAGCCGAGCCTCGAGGTGATCAATCCGGACAGACCGCCGGACGCCGCCAGGAAGGTGTGCCAGGCGGCACCGAGCTGGCTGACCGCGTACGCCCCGAGGACCACCAGCGCGCTCGCGGCCATCCAGGTGGTCGCGGCCAATCCCACCCAGCCGGAGCACCGCGCCCACCATTCGCGATCGGCCGCCGCCCACGCGGTCGGCGGCTGCGCGGGCGGACGCACGCGCTCCTCACGCTCGCCCACGCTCGACAGCGCGACGAACAGCGTGCGCGCCAGCAGGTACAGCGCGAGCAGGATCGGCACGGCGCAGATCACGAAGAGCGAGGGCCGCTGCCTGAGCAGCGGCAGGAGGTCGCGCGCCACGAAGAAGAACGGCACGGTGACCGCGAGCCCGGACCCGACGACGCCGGCCATCTCCGATCGATCGGAGGGCGCATGCGGCTGATGGCCGGCGGCGATGCGCGCCACGGTCCATCCAATCAAGGGAATGCCGGCGCACCAGAACGCGGAGAACGCGGCGAGCGCGGCGGGCTCCGGCGCCTCGTTCCGCCAGAGCGAGGAGACGGCGAGAAAGAGACACGCCAGCCACAAGGGCACGAGGCCGACGCCGAGAATCGTGAGCTCAGGCGCCGGCGTCCTGCGCTGGCGCCGGAAATAATGAAGCGCGATCGCGGAGCAGATCGCCGAAACAATCGCGAGCGCGAGCGCGCCCTGACTGTACGAGGCCATCGACGTGTCGTGGGCATCGGGCGAGCCCGTCGCGACGATCAACGCGATCTGCGGAACGGCAACGACGGCCGCGAGCGCCGGGATCAGCACCAGCCAGTTCAGGATCAGATTGCGGACGATCGTCGCGCCCAGCGCCCACGTGTCGGCCGAAAAAAATCCGAGCCGCGGCGTCAGATAGTTGCTGTACTCGCGCAGGTGATCGACGGGCGTGGGCTCGGGCGCGAGCGGCCTGAAGTCCGGCGCCGCCGCCGGATCCGCCAGCGCGTTCGCGACGTCCGTGACGTTGCCGAGGTGATGACACCAGGCGCGCAGCCATCCGGCGATGTAGCCGCCGCCCGACACGCTGGACACGTAGTCGAACTGATCCAGGAGGCGGAGCTTCGCCAGCGCCTGGAGAACGCCGAGATTGAACGTGGCGCTGCGGATGCCGCCGCCCGAGATGCAGAACGCGGTCAGCGGACGGCCGTCGGGCTCGCCGAGCGTTTCGTAGATCTTGCGCAGCTCGGGCGCCTCCGCTGTGCCGTCGTGGCGCTCGAGCAGCGCGAGCTCATCCCACAGGACTTCGTTGAGCGGCACCGGGTTGCCGGCGCCGTGCGGATGCTTACCTGGCATTGCCGGCCGCCGCCATGATGACGTCCGCCGCCTTCTCCCCAATCATGTACACCGCGCTGACGATGAAGAACCCGGGAATGCGCGGGAACACCGACGCGTCCACGACGCGCAGCCCCGTCGTCCCGTGGACGCGGAAGTCGCTCGTCAGCACGCCGTTCTTCGCCTGCGGTCCAATCGGGCACGTGCACGACGCGTGATGGCCCCACGCGTTGTCGCGCACGAACTGCCGCAGGTCATCGTCGGACTGCACCTTATCGCCCGGCAACTCTTCTTCCGCGATGAGCCTGGCCTCCTTGAGCTTGGCCGTCAGCTGGCGCACGAACTTGACGCCCGCGACGACCGAATCCAGGTCTTCGCCCTTCGTGTCGCTGCCCTCTTCGAAGTACTTGAAGTTGATCAGCGGCGTGTCCTGCGGATCGGCGGACCGCAGCGTCACCGTGCCGGCGCGATTGACCGTGTGGGCCTTGAGAATCGCCCACGTGAGGTAATTGAGGTTCTGCGTGAAGAGCGCCGAGTAGGTCGGGAAGTAGCCGCGGAACAGGCCGAGGAGCGCGAAGCAGAACAGATCAGGCAGCGGCCGCTCGGCCAGCGAACGGCGGATCACGGCGAGCACGGCGCCGTTGGTCGTGTAGACGCCCTCACGCTTGTCCGCCCACTCCTTGTACTGCGGGTCGCCCTTCGCGAACTTCGCGCCCTCGAGCACCTTCCAGTGATCGAAGTTCATCCGGTTGACGACGCCGACTTCGTAGCGATCCTGCAGGTTCTGGCCGACGCCGGGGAGATCGACGCGCACTTTGACGCCATGCTTGTCGAGCGTGGCCTTCGGCCCGATGCCGGACAGCATCAGGAGCTGCGGCGTGTTGAACGCGCCGCCCGCCAGAATCACCTCACGCGTCGCCTTCGCGACGCGCGCCGGCCCCGACGCCTTGCCCGGGTTGCTGGCCGCGCGGTACAGCCGATCGCCTTTGAGGTACTCGACGCCCGTCGCGCGGTTCTTGTCGTCGAAGATCACGCGCGTGACGAGCGCGTTCAGCTCGATCTTCAGGTTCGGATGCTTCGCCGCGGTTTCGACGAGCCGCTCGCGCGCGCCCATCCGCTGATGGTTACGCGTGGCCAGCGGCGGGTAACGCAGTCCGAACGCGTCGTCCTTGACCAGCCGCCAGTCGTTCGGGTCTTCCTGCCCCTCGAGCGCCCAACGGGCGCGGTCGAGCGGCCGGGGCGTGTGCTCGAAGGCCTCGGCCACGGATTCCGTGATCGTCTCGACGAGCGACTTGTCCTTGAGCGCCGCCAGCGGCACGGCCTTCTCGGTGTGCAGCCAGCCGTCGAAGCCATGCCGGGACGGGTTGATGCCGAGCTTGGCCGCGACGCGCTGCGCCGGCCGGTGATGGCAGTTCTCGAGACGCTCGAAGTACCCGCGCATGTGGTCGGCGTTCCACGAGGTGTCGCCGGTGTCGCGCGCGATTGCGTCCCAGTCCTCGTTGTGCGGGTACACGGTGATCATCGCGTTGTGCGCCGTGCAGCCGCCGAGCGTGCCGGCGCGCGGGTACAGCACGCCGTCCTGCTCCTTCACGAACTTGTCGTCGCGCTTCTGCCGCGCATCGTCGCCGTAGTGCCGGACGAAGAAGTCCCACTTCATCGCCTTGTTCTCGGACGCGATCGCGTGGAACACCGGCACGTCGTAGTCGTCCGGCAGGCGCGCGCCGTTGGGATCGACCGCGTCGCCGCCCTGCAGCAGCCGCGGATCGCCGCCGGCTTCGAGCACCGTCACCGTGTGCCCCGCTTCCGCGAGGCGCGCCGCGAGCGTGCCGCCGCCCGCACCCGATCCGATGATCACGTACTCAGACTCGAGAGGCTGTTCGGGACTCATATCAATTCCACTCCCAGAGTGCGACCGCCGCCGGTCAGAACGTTTTCAGGAATCCAATCAGGGCGTTCTTGTCGGCGTCGCTCAACCCCGGCTCGCCCTTGAACAGATCCGTCCCGAAGTAGTGGCCGCGGTTCACCTCGAAGTCCGGGCACTTGCTGAGATCGAGCAGCGGATCGACGAGCGGCGCGAGAATCTGGCGCGCTTCGTCGTCGCTCGCGGTCTTGGGCAGCTTGCCGAGATCCGCCTTGAGCTTGATCAGCAGATCCAGGACCTGCTTGTCGTGGCGCAACCGCTCCGCAGGATCGGTGCTCTCCGGCAGCAGATTGACGTTCGTCAGCAGGTTGACCGGCATGCCGGCCGGGAACGGCCCGATCTCGATGCCGTCCTCGCCGAAGAGACTCGGAAACAGCCGGCCCCAGAAACCCAGCATGTCTTGCAGCTTCTCGGGCAGATAGCCGGCCGGGACGCGCAGGAAGCTGGTCTTCGTCGTGCGATCGATCAAGAACGTCTTGTTGCCGAGCACTGAATCATGCTCGCGCTTCTCGGGCCAGAGCATCTGCTCGATCGAATTCTGGAACGATTCCATGCGGCCCTTGACCGACGGATCGACCACGAACTTTCCAACCGAGTTGTTCAGCAGGTACGGCGCCGTGGACCAGAGGCTGATGAGCGACGCCGGACGCGTGTAGCCGCGGCCGCCGCCGGGCATCTTGTACTGCTTGGCGGCGCCGGTCACCGGATGGTGGATGGTGATCTCGCCGACCGCCGGCAGATTCTTGTACGACTCCGACGAGAAGTTGTCCCAGATGTTGTCGCGGATGCCGTTGGTCGCCAGCGGACTGCAGGCGTTGGTCTCGAGCAGCGTGACCGGCACGCGCAGGTCCGTCGACAGGAAGTTGTTGTCGAGGAAATCGTTCGCGAGCACGATCGGCTTCATCTTGCTCTTGAAGTCCTCGGTCTGCGTCCAGGCGAAGTACTTGTTCCAGCAATCGAGATACCCGGGGCCCGAACACAATCCGGGATTCGCGTCCGGCGGCGGCGTCGGAGCCTTGCTCGAGTGACAGCGCGCGCAGCGCTCCGCGAACACTTCCTTGCCGCGCGTGACGTCCTTCGCGTTCTCGGTCATGTACGTCGGCCCGCCGGGCGCGTCCTTCAGGCGGTGCGGATCGGTGCTCTTCAGGAAGAACAACGCCACGTCGGCCGTCTGCGCCTCGGTCGCATTCCAGTAGCTCGAGTTCTTCCGGTTGACCGCGATCTCAATCGGCGTCGTCGGCTTGCCGCCGACGATCGCGTTGAAGTGCAGCAGCCACTCCTCGCTGAACAACCCGATGTTCAGATACACGCGGTTGAGCGCGCCCAGCGCGCCGACCGAATCCGCGCCGTCCTTCAGCACGTGCGGCGCCCACACCGTGCTCGGCGGCTGGAAGAACGACGAGAACGCCGCCGTCTGCGGATAGTCGCCGAACTGCTTGTTGTTGGCGTTGCCGCCCGCGAGCATCTCCTTGCCGTAGCGCTTCGCGAGATCGAGACGGGCGCCGAGCCCGTACACCGCGTTCATCGTCCGCGGGTTGTTGATGTTGTCGGTCGAGATGAGCGACGTGTCGAGCGCGCCCGGCCGCGACGTGTGGAAGACCTGGAAGATGAAGTTGCTGGGATCGGCTTCCCACGAGAAGATGCGATCGATCCAGAAGTACTGCGCGCCGACGTTCGAGCTCAGGTTCGCCCACGTGGGTGCTTCGGGATTGGCCGGCGGGTTGATCGGATTCGGCCCGACGTGGCAGAAGCCGCAGGACATGCCCACGCGATACGGCCGAATCAGATCCTTCGACTTGTAGTACGTCGGATCGGTGTAGTACCGGACCGGATCCCATTTGGCCTGCGCGGCGGCGTCGAACGCGGGATTCGGAAACAGCCGCAGACCGACGATGCCCGTCGCCTGTCCGTAGAAGGATCCGAGCGGCAGGTTCTTGCCGCGCGCGCCGATGGCGACGCCTTTGTACTTCTGTTCGTTTTCGAACGGATCGGGCGGACAGTTCGCGCTGCGTGTGTCCAGCCAGAGACCGAAGCGCTGCGGATCCGGGCCGGTCGCCTTCTCGAAGCACGGCTCATTGACGAGCCCGAGATAGGCCCAGCGGTTCTGCCGGCCGAATTTGAAACTCGGATGCGACGACAGCGTCTTGAGGAAATCGAGCGCGCCGAAGGACGTGTTGGTCAGGCCGTCCCACAGGCGGTCGTTGCCCGCGGTCCAGACGATCCAGTTGTTGCGGCCCTTCACTTCGTTCGCCGACAGCTGGACGCCGCTGTCCATGTCCTTGAAGTAATCCTCGTCGGCGGCGGGGAGCGACGCCGCGTCGCGCCCGACCGTCATGGCTTCGTCTTTCACCTGGCCGGACACGCCTTTCGGACCACTTGTGCCGCACGCGGCCCACAGCGTGAGGAAAGACACACCGACTGCCAAGGCGAGAAGTGAATAGACGCGCTTCATATAGCTCCTGACTGGCTGTTGCATAGGTGGGTGAGAACGCCCGCGCATGCTACCGGATGGTCACAGCGCCTGCAATACAGGACGGCGACCGTTGCACGGAATTTTTTCGGGACGGCGTCAGCGTTCGACGCTGATTTGGTTTCTGACGTTTTCTTTCGCCACGCGAATCGCCGTGCCGTTGAGCGTCAGCTCGGTCTCGCGCGCGATCTGCTCGGCGGCGTCCTTCGTGGCCAGATTTTTGACCGCACCGGTCAACGTGACGAGGCCGCCCGTGACGCGCACGTGAATGAGGCTGCCCTTCGTCGCGGGATTGTCGGACAGCCGTCTGTCGATCCCCGCTTGCAGGAGGATGTCGGCGGAGTCCGACGAGCTCGGATGGAGGTAAACGTCGAGGTCGAGCCCGACCGTCTTCTTGTTGCCGCTGCATCCCGCGATCAGCAGCGCGCTGGCGATCACGGCGAGACAGATCCGACTATTGATGGATGAAGAGCGCCAGAAGGTCGTCCAGCGTGAGCGTGCCGCCATTTCTGCCTCCGTACAACCGGACCGTGCCCTCGAGGGCCAGGTGCGGATCTGACAGTATCTGCGCGCCGTCGAGTGTCAGCCACGGGGTCGCGGTCGTCACGACGCCGCGATCCACGCGCACGTTCACGTCGATGTTGCGATAGGTCATGGTCTGCGGCGGAACCGTCATCTGCAGATCGCTCGCGATGATGTTCAGGATCTTGTTCAGCGTGTTCACCTGCATGTCGGTGGACAGCTGCAGCACACCGGGCACGGCCTGACTCCGGGCGGACTTGTGCAGCTGCAGCGCCAGCCCGATCCGGTCAAGACCCACAGGAGACTCGAACGCGGCCGCGCGAGCGATCATCTCGCGCGTGAGCGCCAGGCCGTCGGTGCGCACGGCGAGATCGGCGTCGAGCTCGTCCTCGACGAGCGGCACGTGACCGTCGTCGAGGTCGAGACCGACGGCGCCCGCCTGGATGTTGCCGAGCTGAAGGGTGAACCGGCTGTCGAGCGACGCCTGATCCGCGCGCCAGCCCACCGCGCTCTCGACGAGTCCGTTCGCCGTGCCGAACAACGCGCGGGCGGAAAACGGCGCGTGCAGCTCCAGTCGCTCGCCATGGCCGACGGCGATCCGGAGCGGAGCAACTGGACCGGTGATCTGACGCACGGAGATCGGTCCAGCGACGATGCGTGGACTGTCGAACAGCGGCGATCGCGCGCGGCCGGCTCGCGTCGCGGTGTAATTCGACCAGAAGCGCGAATAGTACTCGGCGTCCCACAAGCCGCTCGACGTCGCGGGCGCCGGCTTCAGCGCATCGCTGAATGCGACGAGCAGCGCCAGCTCAGTGTCGGTCCGGCGTCGAGGCTGCGAGCCAAGCGCCACCCCGAGCTGGAGCGGAGCGTCGGCGTCGAGGACGAGGTGATCGTCGTGAACCGTGACACCGGCACCCAACGTTCCCGTTGCGCTGAGCGTGGACGACTCCGTCTCGTTCGACCGCCGCCAGGTGATCGTCGCCGGATCCGCGGCGGCGTCCAGATCGGCTTTCCCGCCGTCGACGCGCAGAAGCGGCGTACCCTCGGCTGCGTTCCGGAGACGGAGATTCCAGCTGGCATCGACGGTCGACGCCGCGGACGCAGGCGGGCGCCCGAACACCTGCATCGCGTGATCGGCATGCCGCGCCAGGTCTCCGGCGACGGTGGACAGTTTCGTGCCGATCGAGTTGGGCGGCTGCGGCTCGTCGTGGAGCGCGCCGTGCGCGTCGGCGTGGAGATCGAGGCTCGTTCGGATATCGGCGCCCTTCGCATCAACCGCGTGAGCCGTCAGCCGCGAGATATCCGTCGAGACCGTGACGGACGCGCGCTCTGAATTCGCCACGCGGTCGACATTCACGCGGAACGCGGCGCCTGTCGGATCGTCCGATCCGGCGAGGGACAGATCCAGCGTGCGGAGCGGCTGGTCCGGCGAAAAAGCGATCGACGCCACCGGTCCTGGCGC
>JAIQFX010000109.1 GCA_020073005.1 Terriglobia bacterium
AGTCCGCGATCGCCGTGTGCACCTCGACGAGGTCGCCGTCGATGGCCAGCCGCCGCGCGCGCATCCGGTTTTCGGTCAACGTGCCGGTCTTGTCGGTGCAGATGACCGTCGCCGAGCCCAGCGCTTCGACCGCCGGCAGATGCCGGACGAGCGTGCGGCGCGCCGCCATGCGCTGCGCGCCCATCGCCATCGACAGCGTCAGCGTAGGCAACAGGCCTTCCGGCACGTTGGCCACGATCACGCCGATGGCGAACACGAAGTTGTTCCAGAACGGCAGGTCGAGAGCGCGGCCGACGACGAACAGCGCGACGCCAAGCAGGACGGACAGCCCGGCGATCAGCCGGCTCAGCCCGGCAATCTCGCGCTGGAGCGGCGTTGATCGTTCTGGTGCCGCCTGCGTGAGGTGGGCGATCCGGCCGAACTCCGTGCGCATCCCCGTCGTCACGACGACCGCCTGTCCCTCTCCGGCGGCGATCGACGTGCCCGCCAGGACCATGTTGGTCTGCTGCGATCGCGTGTCGTGCGTGGGCTCGAGGTCGGCACGCGCGTCGCGGCCTCGTGGAACCGACTCGCCCGTCAGCGTGGCGTTGTCGACGCGCATGTCGAACGCCTCGATCAATCTGCAGTCGGCTGGAACTTGATCGCCTTCCGCGAGCGCGATGACGTCGCCGGGGACGAGCACGGTGGCGGGCTGATCGCCGATCACTCCGTCACGCCGGACGCGCACAGCCGCGGGGAGCAGCCGCTGGAGCGCCTCGAGCGCGTGGTATGCGCGCCGCTCCTGCCAGAACGAGAACAGGCCGTTGACGATGATGACGGCGACGATCGCGAAGGCGAGCGTCGCCATCCCGCTTCCGGGACTGCGTGATTCCGCCAGCGCCGCCAGGCCGGCGGCTGCCCACAGGATCACGGCGAAGAAGTGCGTGAACTGCGCGAGGAGTTGCGCGACGGCCGACCGTCCGCGCACGCGCGCGAGCGCATTCGGGCCGAACTCGCGCGCCCGAGTCGACGCCTCGCCGGCGGTCAGGCCGCGCGCCCGGCTGTCGAGCGAGCGGAGCGCGGCGTCAGCGTCGAGCCGATGAATCGAGTCTGAGGGTGACACGCACGGTTACGCCGCCTTGACGGATTGCGTCGCGGATGTCGGCGGCTCGCTCGCGCGAGCGTACTTCACGATCCACGTCAGCGCCAGCGACAGCAGCGCCAGGAAGACGAACACGATGAATCCGATCGCGTAGCCGGGCCGCCCGAGATCGCGGACGGCGAACGCCATCATCGGCGGAATCGCGAACCCGCCGAACGCGCCGAGTCCGCCGACCCAGCCCGCCGCGCCGCCCACGGCCTGCGGCACGACCTGCGGCACGATCTTGAAGACCGCGGCGTTGCAGATGCCCATGCCGATCGCGAGCAGCAGCACGCCGGGAATCGCGAGCTCGAAGCTGAGCGCCGTCGTCATCACGAGCGCCCCGGTCAGCATCACGAACAGCGAGAGGATGCTGCCGTTCTGCCCGCCTTCGTGCAGCGAGTCGGCGAGGACGCCGCCGACGATCCGCATGCCCGACGCCGTCAGCGAATACATCGCCGTGAGCACACCCGCGCCGATCACGCCCACCGCGAACGCCGACGTCCAGTACGTCGGCAGCCACGACGTCAGCGCGACGAATCCACCGAAGGTCGTGAAATAGACGCCGACGAGCGCCCACGTCTGCCATACGCGCGCGGAAATCCGCAGCGTCTCGATCGTCGATCCCGCCGGAAAGAGTTCCTGTCCGGCCGCGCGCGCCGCCCGCGTCGCGTCCTCCTGGCTCATCCCGCGCTCGCGCAACTGGAAGTACCACGCGTTGCGGCCGAACGCCCAGTAGCCGATCGTGCCGGCGACGAGAAACGCCAGCCACGCGAGGTACGACCCGGCGAGGCCGAACCTCTGCAGCGCGAACGGCAGCACGAGCGAGAAGGCGCCGGGCGCGACGTTGCCGACGCCGGCGTAGATCGCAAGCGCGCGTCCCTGCCGCACCTGCGGGAACCAGTACGACACCTGGCTGATGCCGACCGAGAACGTCGCGATGCCGCAGCCGCACAGCGCGCCGAGGAAGAGCAGCACGGGGAAGAGCGCCGGCGTCAGCCGATCCGGATAGCGCGTCGCGACGATGAACCAGACGCCGGCCATCCCGGCGATCGACAGCAGCAGCAGGATCAGAAACGGCTTGCGCCCGCCGGTCGAGTCGAATGCGCAGCAGCGATCCCGACAGCGCGGGCATCGCGACGAGGAAGCCGAGCGCCATCGGGCTGAGGTGCATCGCGTCGCGGAAGCGCACGGCGGTCGGGCCGAAGAGCGCGACGGCGGCGAAGCCGACGAAGAACCCGAGCGTCGCGCCGAACAATCCCTGTCTGGGGCTGCCAGTGAAGGTCATGATCATTTCTCCAGCGACACCGGCCGCCGCCGGTACCAGCGCACCACCTGCGGACGGCGCCACAGGTACGGCGTCGGCACGTTGACGACGTGCACGAGCCGGCTGAACGGGAAGATGCCGACGAGCAGGAAGGCGCCGACGACGTGCGCCTTCACCGCGAGCGGCAACGCCGCGATGGCCGCGACGTCGGGCCGCAGCCGCGCGGCCGCGAACCACGAGGATCCCCACGAGTACGCGATCGCGACGGCGACGCCGCTGGCGATTTGCGCCAGCAGCGCGCCGAGCACGATCCAGTCGAGCGGCGTCGTCGTGACGCGCACCGTGGCGACCGATGCGCGGCGGACGATGGCTGCCGTGAGGCCGAGCACCGCGAGGAATCCAAAAGCGAGGCCCGTGCCCTCGAGCGCGTACAACCGCATCGCCGACGCGTTCCAGCCGAGAATCGCGCCCGGCATCGCCAACGCCACGAGATGTCCGGCGAGCACGACGAGGATCCCGTAGTGAAACGGCACCATCGCCCAGAAGTGCTGGCGGTTCTCGAGGAACTGCGACGAGCGGCTCGTCATCGACTCGGGGTGCTTCACGAGACGCTCGAGCGTGCCGGCGACGAACAGCGCGACGGCGACGTAGGGGAGCGCCACGAACAGGAGCACGTCCGGCGAGACGATCGATTCGGTCACGGCTGAGCCTCCTGAGGCTGCAGAATCGCCAGCATGCGCGCGACGGCGTCCAGCACGTCGCCGAACGGACTGCCGCACGCGGTCAGCCGCTCGCGCACGCGTGTGACGGCCGGCGTGATGTACGCCGCCAGCTCCGCCGCCTCGGCATCCTCCTCACGCGCGATCAGGCGCAGCAGCGTGGGCAGGTGATCGGGCAGCTCGTCGCGCTCGAACACGCCGGCGCGCGCGAGATCCTCGCGCAGCGCGGCCAGGAACGCGCCGCGCTCGGGCGCGTCACCGAGCAGATGCCATCCGACGTTGAGCGTGCAGGCGGGATCGAAGTCGAACACCTCGGTGTAGCGCTCCTGCCACGACGCGAGGTCGCCGCCCGCGATCGACTGCCGGAATCGCTCGAGCGGCGCGGCGACGCCGAACGCGGCGGTCGCGTCGATGCAGGCGTCGACCCGGTTCGCGTACCACGGTTCGTCCGGATACTCGATCAGGTCAGCCAGGCGATCCCACGCGTCGACGGCCGGCGTCATCGTCCGCCCTCGTGAAGCATTTCCACCGCCTGCTCGCGGAATGTCGGCGGGACGACGAATCGATCGCCGGCCGTCGCGAGCGTCGTCATGCGGTAGATCGCGTCCGCTTCGGCGTCCGAACATTCGGCGTCGCTCAGCAGGCGATCGACCGTCGCGCGATCGACGTCGCCGACCGTCGCGGCGCGGCGGCTCGCGCGCACGGCGGCTTCTTTCCGCAGCGCGTAGCGCACCGGCGCCTCGTCTCCGCCGCCGAAGAGCGACGTCAGATATTTCACGGACACACGCGCCTCGCCGTCGTGCGCGACTGACGGCGACAGCGGCGGGACGTAGAACAGCATCGGAACAGTTCGAAACTCGGGATGCAGCGGCAGCGCGAGCTTCCACTGCCGGACGAACCGATCGACGGGCGAGCGGCGCGCCGCGTCGAGTGTCGACGGCGCGATGCCGCAGCGCGCGGCTTCCGCAATCACGGCTGGATCGAACGGATCGAGAAGCATCGATCGCTGCGCGTCGACGAGCGAACCGGCGTTCGCCGACGCGGCAGGCCGGATGCGGTCGGCGTCGTACAACAGGACGCCGAGGTACCGCACGCGGCCCGGGCAGGCGTGGAAGCACGCGGGCGCCTGGCCGCTCTCGATCCGCGGGAAGCAGAGGATGCACTTCTCGGACTTGCCGCTCGCCCAGTTGTAGAACGATTTCTTGTACGGGCACGCCGCCACGCACGACCGCCATCCGCGGCAGCGGCTCTGATCGATCAGCACGATGCCGTCTTCGCCGCGCTTGTAGATCGCGCCCGACGGACACGCGGCCACGCACGCCGGATTCAGGCAGTGATTGCACGTGCGCGGCAGGTAGAAGAACACGAGCCGCTCGATTGCGAAGAGCTCGCGCCGCTCAATCTCTGTGAGCGCGGCGAGATTCGGATCGTGCTCGGCGTACACGGGCGATCCGCCGAGGTCGTCGTCCCAGTTCGGACCGGCCTCCGGCACCATCGGCTTGCCGGTGATCAGCGAGATCGGACGCGCGGTCGGCTGATCGTCCTGCTGCGGCGCCGTGAACAGCCGCTCGTACTCGTAGGTCCACGGCTCGTAGTAGTCGTCGATCGTCGGCAGGTGCGGATGATGGAAGATGTTCGCGACGACGCGCGCGCGGCCCGTCGATCGCAGCTGCAGGCTGTCGCCGGTCCGCTCCCATCCGCCTCGATACGCGTCCTGATCCTCCCACTGCGTCGGAAACCCGGTGCCCGGCTTCGTCTCGACGTTGTTCCACCACATGTATTCGGCGCCGCGGCGATCGGTCCAGACGTTCTTGCACGCCACGCTGCACGTGTGACAGCCGAGACACTTGTCCAGGTGGAACACCATCGAGAGCTGCGCCCTGACGTCCATAAGCGCTCCCGTTACCAGTCCACCGACGCGAGCCGACGCACGAGCACCTGCGTCTCGCGATTGCAGCCGACCGGACCCCAGTAGTTGAAGTGGTACGTGAACTGCGCGTAGCCGCCGATCATCAGATTCGGTTTCAGCCGCGTGCGCGTCACGCTGTTGTGCCCGCCCGCGCGTCGGCCGCCGCGCGCCGGCGACTTCGGCACCGCGAGCGTCCGCTCGGGCGAGTGGTACTGCACGCACACGCCGCGCGGGATCCGCGCGCTGACGGCGGCGCGCGTGACGATGACGCCGTGATCGTTGAACACTTCGACCCAGTCATCGTCGTCGACGCCCATCGCGGCGGCGTCGGCGTCGTTGACCCACAGCGGCTCGATGCCGCGCGAGAGCGTCGTCATCGGCGGCGTGTCGCCGAAGGTCGAGTGGATGTGCCACTTGCCGTGGGCGGTGAGGAAGTTCAGCTCGAGCGCTTTCCACTCGGCGCTGCCGGTGCGCGCGAGATCCGCCTGCGCGGCGGGGAGCGGCTTCGGCTTGAACGTCGGCACGTGCTCGCCGAACTGCAGATAGCCGGGGTGATCGAGATACAGGTGCTGCCGCCCGGTGAGCGTCCGCCACGGGACGAGGCACTCGACGTTGTACGTGAACGGCGCGTAGGCGCGCCGCTCGCCGGTCAGGCCCGACCACATCGGGCTGTTGCCGATCCGGTGCGGCTGCGCCTGCAGGTCGGTGAACGACATGCGCATCGCGCGATTGCCCTCGGCGAGATGCGCGAGCGGTAGTCCGACCTTGCGCTCCATGTTCTTGTAGGAGCGGTACGCCAGTTCGCCGTTGGTGACCGTCGCGAACTTCAGGATGACGTTGCAGACCTGCTCGTCGACGGCGAGCGACGGATACCGGTGCGAGTTCCACTCGACCGTCGGCATCGTGACGAGCGCCTCGTCGTACACGTCGGTCACGTCGTACTGCGTGCCGTGGGCGCCGAGTCCGTTGGCGCGCACGAGTGGCCCGAAGGCGACGAACTGGCGATAGACGTTCGCGTAATCGCGCGAGACGACGCGCAGGCCGGGCATCGTCTTGCCGGGAATCGCCTCGACCTCGCCGGTCGACCAGTCCTTGATGTCGGGCTGCGCGATCTCGGCGGGCGTGTCGTGCGCGAGCGGCGACGCGACGACGTCCTCGACGGGCGCGGGGAAGTGCGTCCCGGCCAGCTCGGAGAAGCGCGCGGCGATCGCCTTGAAGATGTCCCAGTCCGATTTCGCCTCCCAGCACGGCGCCACCGCCGGCGCGAGCGGATGGATGAACGTGTGCATGTCGGTCGAATTGAGATCGGCCTTCTCGTACCACGTGACGGCGGGCAGGACGATGTCCGAGTAGAGCGCGGACGTGTCCATGCGGAAATTCAGATCGATGACGAGGTCCATCTTTCCCTGCGGCGCGGGCGCGCGCCATTCGGCCTCGTGCACGACGCCGGCCGCAACGTCCTCGGCGATCGCGTTGTGATGCGTGCCGAGGTAGTGCTTGAGGAAGTACTCGTGACCCTTGGCGCTCGCCATGATCGCGTTGCCGCGCCAGATGAACCACAGCCGCGGCCAATTCTCCGGCGCGTCCGGATCCTCGACGGCGAAGCGCAGCGTCTTCTCTTTCAGGTCGGCCACGACACGCGCGACGACCTCGTCCGGCGTCGACGCGCCGCGGGCTTTCGCGTCGCGGACGATGTCGATCGGGTTGCGATTGAATTGCGGATAGAAGGGGAGCCAGCCGTTGCGGACCGCGCGGACCTGCACGTCCATCGCGTGGCCTTCGGCGATTGTGCCGCGCGGCTGATCGGCCGGCACCGGCTGATAGTCGGTGAACGCGCCTTCGTACCGCCACTGATCGCTGTGCACGTAATGCCAGCTCGGCGAGTTCTGCAGCCGCGGGGCCGGCAGCCAGTCGCGCGCGAACGCGATCGCCGCCCACGGCTCCATCGGCGCGAGCTTTTCCTGGCCGACGTAGTGCGCCAGCCCGCCGCCGTTGACGCCGACGCATCCGCAGAAGAGGAGCGAGTGAATCGCGGCGCGGTACGTGAGGTTCGCGTGATACCAGTGATTGATGCCGGCGCCGATGACGATCATGCACCTGCCGCCGGTCCGCTCGGCCGTCTCGCCCCACTCGCGCGCGAAACGGACGATGGCGTCGCGCGGCACGCCGATCAGCGGCTCGGCCCACGCCGGCGTGTAGGGCGCGTCATCGTCTTCGCTGGACGGATACTCGCCGGAGAGTCCGCGGTTGACGCCGTACTGCGCCATCAGCACGTCGTACACGGTGGTGACCAGCACGGTGCGGCCGTCGGCGCAGGCGATCCGTTTCGCCGGCACGCCGCGCTGCAGCGTGCGCGTCGCCGAAAAGTCGTCCAGTTCGACGTCGACGACTTCATGATCGCCGTCGAGGAACGTCAGCAGCGGATCGATCGGCGATCCATCCGCGCCGTCCTGCAACTGGAGATTCCACTTGCCGGCTTCCGTGCCCCAGCGGAAGCCGACGCTTCCGATCGGCATCTTCGGCTGCGAACTCGGCGCGTCCCACATCAGGAATTTCCACGCGCCGTTCTCGGCCTTCGCGTACCGATCGAGCGCGTTCGCGCGCAGCAGACGGCCGGGCCGGTAGCCGCGCGAGGTCGGTTGCAGCTCGACGAGGTACGGGCTGTCGGTGTAGCGCTTGCAGTAGTCGAGAAACGCGGGCACGCGACGCGTGTGGTGGAACTCGGTGAGCAGTACATGGTTGACCGCCATCCACCATGCGCCGTCCTGACCGGCCGCGATCGGCATCCACTCGTCGGCGAACCGCGACACCTGGCTGACGTCTGGCGAGAAGACCCACATGCGCGTGCCGTTGTGGCGCGCCTCGGCGGCGAAGTGCGCGTCGGGCGTGCGCGTCATGCTGACGTTCGAGCCGGCGACGGCGATGAGCCGCGCGTTGTACCAGTCGGCCGACTCGGGCACGTCGGTCTGCTCGCCCCACGTCTCGGGAGACGCGTTGGGCAGATCGCAGTACCAGTCGTAGAACGACATCGAGACGCCGCCGATGAGCTGCAGGAAACGCGCGCCCGAGGCGTAGCTCACCATCGACATCGCCGGGATCGGCGAGAAGCCGGCGATGCGATCGGGCCCGTGCGTCTTGATCGTGTAGATCGTCGACGCCGCGATCAGCTCGAGCAGCGTGTCCCACGACGCGCGACGCAATCCGCCCTTGCCGCGCGCGGACTGCCACTGGCGCCGCAGATCTTCGTTCTCCACCATCGAGGCCCACGCCTCGACCGGATCTTTGAACGCCGCGCGCGCGCGTTCCCACGCGTCGAGCAGGACGCCGCGCGCGTACGGATGCTTCACGCGCAGCGGCGAGTAGAGGTACGACGACGCGGAAATGCCGCGCGGGCATCCGCGCGGCTCGTGCGGCGGCAGCGCGGGATCGATCGTCGGGTAGTCGGTCGCCTGCATCTCCCACGTCACGATGCCGTTCTTGACGTAGATGTTCCAGCTGCAGCCGCCGGTGCAGTTGACGCCGTGCGTGCTGCGGACGACGCGATCGTGCTGCCACCGCTGGCGGTAGAGCTCTTCCCAGCGGCGGAGCGACGCGCGCGTCTCGTCCTTGATCCATTTCATCGGGCGTCTCCACGGCCGCGCCGCGCGGCGTCGACCAGCGGCCGTCGCACCGCGCGCAGCCGCCGCGACCAGAGCATCGCCATGAGCGCCAGCGTCATCAGTGCGCCGGCGACGCCCGTCGCGACGAACGCGCGCGCGCGGGATTGCGCCGCCGCCGGCTCACGCGCGCTCGTGTCGCCGAGCATCGCGGCGATGGCGAACGTCTCGTCGTCTGCCAGCGGCTGACTGCGAAAGACCGCGCGCATCACGCGCGTCGGCGGGTTGCCGAGCCACGCCGTGAGCCCGCGCGTGCCGCCGAGCCGCTGATCGACGCGCGTCAGATCGGGACCGAGCGTGCCGCCGCCGAGACCGCCGATCGATTCGAGGCGATGACACGACACGCACGACGGACCGCGATGCGCCAGCCGTCGTCGTCCTTCGTAGAGATCGCGGCCGTTCGCGACATCGCTCGCCGTGACGGTGCGTGCCGGTGGCATCGTGGCCGCGGCGGCAGGCGCCTGCGCCGGCGCGCCGCCCGCCGCGTCGATGTACTTCAGCAGCGCTTCGACGATGGGCTCGGTCGCGCCGTCGGTCGTCGGCATCACCATGCCGTCGAACTGCTTCACGAGCGCGGCCGCGTCGGGATCGGCCTTGGCGACCTCGTCAGGATTGAGGATGAATCGGATGAGCCAGCGGTGATCGCGCCGCTTCGTCACGTCCTTGAGATCCGGCGCGCCGCCGGGCGGACCGCCGATCGCGTGACACATCCCGCAGTTGCCGTCGAAGTACTTCGCCGCATCCTGGCCAGACGCACTGACGGCGACGAGCAGGAGGGCGCTGCAGGCGAGCAGATTCAGGGGGCGCATAGGCATCGCCATCGCTTCCACGACCGATCGCGGATGACCGTCACCGCTGCAACACCGACGCCGGAGATTTTCGTGGCGATCGGGCCCCTCGCCGCCGCCGCCGCCGAATTGTCGGCATCGATCGCGGACCGTCGGCGCGGCCGGGACCTTACATCCTCACGAGCAGCTCGACGTAGGCGAAGCGCGCGCCGCCGCTGCCGTAGATCGCGTCGGTCACCGGCTGTCCCGCGGCGTGACCCGCGTACCCGGTCACTGTCAGGTGTGACGACACCGCGACGTCGGCGCTCAGATCCGTAAGCGTCGCCAGCGACGAGCCGCCGCTCGACGGCCGGCCTGTGTAGCCGAAGGTCAACGCCTGAAACGCGCCGCCTCCCTGATACCAGAGATCGTTCGCGTTCGCGAGGCGGATCGCGTGCACGTCGCCGCGCAGCGTGAGCGTCTTCGACGGCCGCAGCACGATCTCGCCGAACGCATCCGACGAATTCATCATGTTGAAGAACGGCAGCCGCGCGTACACGCGCGGCGTCGGCAGCAGCTGGAAGAACGTGCCGTGGACGCCGTCGTTCGGATCGCCGTCGCCCGATCCGTAATCCCAGCCGCCGCGGAGCCAGGGCGAGAGCGGCGCATCAGGCTGCCAGCCGCCTTCGATCGAAATCGCGCCCGCGCGCTGCGACAGCGCGCCCCACGATCCACTCTGTGCGGCGCCCCAGAGCAGAAGATCGATCGGGCCGTGCGTGGTCTCGAGCATCTGCAGGTAGTGACCGCCGAACGTCGCGATGACGATGTTCGACGTGTCGGCGCGCCGCGTAGCGAGCGCGCGGTTGTCCACTTTCACGGCGTCGTGGCGGTAGTCGTCGTAGGCGATGCCGAACAGCCGCCATTCGCCCGTGCGCGACGTCGACCGCGTGACCGCGCCGTAGAGCACGTTGACGTCGAGATCGTCCCAGCCGTTGAGATCGAACACGCCGCGCGTCGGCCGGACGGCGAGCGCGGTGACGTTCCAACTGCGGACGTCGAGGCCGTACTGCGCGCCGTCGAGGCTGCGGCCGACGTGCGAGAACGCGAAGTTGCCGAGGAGCCGGTGCGCGATGCGATCGCGTTTCAGCGCGGCCAGCGACGGATCCTTCGGCGTCGTCTCGGTGCCGTCGACGAACTCGAAGCGGCCGATCTTGAGCGACTGCCCAGGCACGCCGGCGATCTGCTTGAAGCGCACGGCGGCCTGCTTGACGAAGAGCTGCGCGACGTCGGCCCGATTGTTGTTCGCGACGTAATAGTTGGCGCCCAGCCCGAGCGCGTTCTGCGCGCCCGGCGCCATCGCATCGGTCGGCAGTCCGAGCACGAACGGCAGCGCGACTTCCGCCTGCCAGTCGATCGTCTTCTTCGACTGCGAGAGCCCGAGGCGGAGCAGCGAGCCCGGGTACGTGTACTCGCCGGCCGGGGCGTCGCCGAACCAGTTCCACGATTCGACGCGCGTTCTGAACGAGCCGGTGACGTGCACGTCGCCCAGCGTCAGCGGCGCGGGCGCGCTCTGCGCGCGCGCGGGCGCCGACGTCAGCGCCAGCATCGCGACGATGGAGATGACTGTGGTCGCGTTTCGCCAGACCGTCATTTCCGTCCTGCTGGTGCAACGACCGAGCCGACGGTGGCGTGTGACGCGCGGAGCGGAGGATTCGGGTGAGATTCGTGGGGGGGGCGCGGAGAGGCGGAGCGCGCTCCGCCCCTCCGCGCGATCGAGGCCGGACTAGCCGTTGCGCAAGTACTTGTTGAACCACGCGAGCGTGCGCGTCCACGCGAGCTTGGAGGCCTCGGCGTCGTAGCGCGGCGTCGTGTCGTTGAAGAAGCCGTGGTTCGCGCCGGGATAGATGTAGCCCTCGTGCGGCACGCCGGCCGCCGTCAGCGCGTCGTTGTACGCCGGCCAGCCGGCCGCGAGCGCCGCGTCGAGCTCGCCGTGGTGCACGAGCACCGCGGCCTTGATCGTCGCCACGTCTTCCGCCTTCGGCGCGCTGCCGTAGAAGGGCACTGCCGCCGCGAGATTCGATCCCATCCGCACCGCGAGCGTGTTCACCACGCCGCCACCGAAGCAGAACCCGATCGCGCCGAGCCGGCCGGTGCTTTCGGGACGCGCCCTCAGCCAGTTCGCCGCGGCGCCGAAGTCGTCGGTCATCTTGGCGCGGTCGACTTTCGCGAAGAGCGCGCCGCCCTGTTCGTCGTTGCCGGGATACCCGCCGACCGTCGTCAGGCCGTCGGGCGCGAACGCCATGAAGTTCTCCGTCCCGAGCCGCCGGGCGACGTCTTCGATGTACGGATTGAGACCGCGGTTCTCGTGGACGACGAGCACAGCGGGGACCTTCGCGGTCGCGCTCGCGGCGGCCGGACGCACGAGGTATCCCTTGATCTTCCCGTTGCCCTGGATGAACTGCAGGGTCTGGTACTCGGTGACGATCCGCTTGTCGTCCTTGGAGACCTGCTGCGCGAAGGCGTAATTCGGCTTCAGCGCCTCGAAGATCGCCATCGCCGTCATCCCGCCGACGACGTACTTGCCGCATCGCTCGATGAACGAGCGGCGATCGAGGTCGCCGTGCACGTACTGGTGGAACTCGTCGAGCAGTTCCTTGGGAAAGTCAGACGCCTTCATGCGATCCATAACTGGCACTCCTTGGAGGGACACATCTTAAGCCGCCGTGAAATCACGGATCAACGCACCGGAAATTCGAGGAGATACAGATACGTGCTCACGTAACTCTTGCCGGCCGCGCTCACGCTGACGAGCGATCCGCCGGTCGCCTGATTCAGCGCCGCCGGCGACTGGCGCGGACCGAACGAGGCGGCCGGATCCGCGGCGTACTGCCACAGCGGATTGCCGCCCGGACCGAATTCCGCCACGTACTGCCCGCCGCCGCTCAGATCCGTCGTCGCGTAGTACGCGCCGAGGACGTAGATGTTGCCGCGCGCGTCGACGTCGAAGTAATCGTAGCTGCGCGCCGCGCCCAGCGCGCCGTTGAGCGCGACGGATCCGATCGCGTTGAGCGCGCCGTCGAAAACGGCCATCGCGCCGCCATCGCTCTTGACGTAGATCTTCCCGTCCTGGCCGACGCGCACCGAGCCGGCGTCCGACACGCGCGCGTCCGACACGACGACGCCCGTCGCGCGGTCCACGATCCGCACGTTCGTCGCGGACGCCGCATAGAGCGTGCCGCTCGACGTGAAGAGCGCCTGCGCCGACTCGAACGCATCCGTGCGCCACGCCGCCGTCCCATCCGCGTGATACGCGACGATGCTGCCCGACGCCGCTGGCGAGCTGCTGCAGCTGACGAAGACGGTGTCGTCCGCGTCGGTCGCGACGTTCGCGCACGACTCGTTGCCGCCGCGCGCCGCCTCGACCGCGCGGCTCCACGCCGGCACCCCGGTCAACCCGATCTTGATGATCGCGCCGACGGTGGCGGCGCCGGTCGTCGTCTGTCCCGCGACGAGGACGTTGCCATTCGTGTCGAAGGCGAGGTTCGCCGGCCGCATGGTGCTGTCGGGCCGATACGTCCACTGCACCGTTCCATCGGCATCGGCCTTCGCGACGAACCCGGTGTGCGCGCCGTTCACGTCGCCGCAGTATCCGGCCGCGGCGACGTTGCCGTGCGCGTCGCTCGCGATCGAGTACACGGCGCCGTTCGCGCAGCCGGCGTTGATCAGCATCTTGGGCGTCACGGCCGACGAAGACGTGCCCTCGCCCTGGGCCAGTGCCGGCGCGGCCGCCGTTCCCAGCGCGATCGACAACGCGAGCGTTTTCGAAATCTGCAACATGACTGCCGCCTATTTGATCTGCACGGTTACGGTCGCCGTGTTGTTGCCCGGCGCCAGGTCGATGGCGTCGCCGGTCACCGCGACCGTCGCCGTGTTCGTGAGCGTCCCGGTGTTGATCGTCGGCTGCACCGTGATCTTGACGGTGGCATGTTCGCCTTCCTCGAGCGTGTGCAGCGTGCAGGTCACCGTGCCCGTCGACCCTTCGGGCGGCGTCGCGCAGTGACCCTGACTGGTGCCGGCCGAGACGAACGTGCTGCCGGCGGGCACGACGTCCGTCACGACCGCCTCGCCGTCTTCAGGCCCCAGGTTCCGCACCGTGAGCGTGAACGTCACGGGCTTTTTCGCCTGCGCGCTCGCCGGCGTGGGCGCGGCCCAGGCGACCGAGAAGTCCGCCGGCGCGAGAATGCGGATCGTCAGCGTCGCCGTCGCGGTCTGGTGCGCCGGCTGACCGCTGTCGGTCGCGCGCACCGTGAACGTGAAGACGCCGGTCCCGTCGCGGGCGTCGCAATCGTCGCGGCCGCGCTCGCGCCTCGATCGGCCCCAGTGATCGTGGCCGTCGCCGTCGCACTTCTCGCGGCGCTCCTCGTCATGCCGGTGATCGCGCGCGTCCATCGGCGTGCCGCTGATCGCGCCCGTCGCCGGATTCAGCGTCAGGCCGCGCGGCAGCTTGCCGCTGATGATCGCCCAGGTCACCGGCGGCGTCCCGCCGCTCGTCTGCAGCACCGTCGCCGGATACGGCGCGCCCAGGATGCCGTTCGGCAGGCTCGCCGTCGTGATCGCGAGCACCGCGATCCCCGTGCCGCTCGACGGCACGTCGATGCCGAGACAGCCGCCGCCCGAGACCGGACACTCGAAGACCGTCAGCGTGCCGCTCGCCGGTCCGGCCGAGGCCGGCGTGAAGCTCTCGTTGACGTTGCACGTGCCCGGGCCCGCGAAGCCGCCGCCCGCGCCGCACGTGTCGAACGCGAGGCTGAA
>JAIQFX010000022.1 GCA_020073005.1 Terriglobia bacterium
GGCGAACTGGCTCATCTACGAGGGCAAGAAGACCGGCCACGACTACACGGTCGTCTCGCTCGACCTGCCCAACAGCGCCTACGCCGCGACGTTCGAGGTCACCGACGTTGCGGGGCCGGCGTATCACCCCAGCCTGCTCCGCACGGTTCTCTTCGAGGAGCAGTTCGTCATCAGCTTCGTCGACGCGCTCGAGGCGCAGCTCGGCAACGTCACGAGCCGGATCGCCGCCGTCATGGGCGGCAGCCTGGGCGGCAACCTGTCGCTGCTCCTGGCCGGCGGGAATGACGGGGCTCATCAATACCTCAACCAGCGCGGCTGGCTCAAGACGATCGTCGCCTGGTCCGTCACCGCCACGTCGCCCTCGACCTTCCTGGGTATCCTCTCGAACGGGCTCGCGGGGTCGTACCTGGGCGGCCTCAAGGCCGGCGCCACGAACAGCGAGTTGACCGGAACGCCCCCGCGGGACCACGCGATGGAGACCAGGTACCTCGGCAAGGTGTACCTCGACCCGCTCTCCCCGGGCTACGTCGGCGTCGTTCCCTTCATTCCGGCGGATCCGATCATGTGGTTCCGCGGCGACGACGACTGGCAGGTTTCGGCACCGGGAGGGGCTGTTCGGGCGACGGGCCCCCGTGCCGCTAATTCTGCAGAAGATCCACGCTCACCACACTCTCACGCCTACGTTCAACGTTCAGCGGGAATTCTTCTGACCGAGGGCGCCGCGAAGCCGATCGGCGAGCGATCCGAATCCTTTCGCCGGCGCCGCCTCCTCGCGTTCGGCGGACTCACGCGCTTCGTCGACTGTGGACGGTGACGCCGCCGCCGCGCGCGACGACCCCTCCGGCACGAGCGCGACACCGATCCGCTTCTTCACCGGATCGATGCTGAGGATCTCGAACGCCGCTGTCATTCCGACGGTAATCGATCGAGACCACGCGCCGGATCGCCCCGACGCCTCGAACGTGGACGCGTGCGCCAGCCCTTCGACGCCCGGCTCCAGCTCGACGAACGCGCCGAAGTCCGCGAGGCGCGTCACGCGGCCGCTGCGCACCTGGCCCACCTCGTACGTCGTCTGGACCGCCGACCACGGATCGGCCGTCAGCTGCTTCAACCCGAGCGCGATCTTCTGCGTCTCCTCGTCAACGCGCAGGACCTTGACGGTGATCTCCTCGCCCGGCGTCACGACCTGCGCGGTATCCGACACGCGCGCCCATGCCATCTCGGAGACGTGCAGCAGACCCTGCACGCCGGCCCCGAGGTCCACGAACGCGCCGAACTCGCGCACGGACGTGACCCGTCCGGTCATCACCGCGCCGACGACGATCGATCGCCGGACCTCCACGGCATTCGCGCGCTGCTCGTCTTCCAGCAGCGCGCGTCTGGAGACGATGACGTTCCGTCCGCCTTCCTTGTATTCGATGATGTGAAACGCATACACGCGTCCGATGTGCTGCGCCGGATCGGTGTTCCGGACGATGTCGATCTGCGAGATCGGGCAGAACGCGCGCTGGCGGCCGATGCGCACTTCGTATCCGCCTTTCACGGCCTGGTCGACTTTGCCCTCCACCGGCAGACGGGCGCGGTAGGCGTCTTCGAGCCGCTTGTCGGTCACGGTCCCGCGCGCCAGCCGCCGCGAGAGCGTGAGCCCGCCCTCGGTGGACACCACCATCGCCTGGATGCGATCGCCGACCGCGACGTCGAGCGCCCCGTCGGCGTCCTTCAGTTCCGCGATCTCGATCATGGCCTCGCCTTTGCCGCCGACGTTGACGAACGCCACTTCGGGGCCGATGGCGACGATCGTGCCCTCGATCGTCTGCCCTTTCTCGTGTCGCTTCGCCTGGAGCGACGCCTCGAACATCGACGCGAAATCTTCATCGGGCTCGGTCACTGCAATCTCCCCGGTGCCATGATGTTCACATATTCGTGACTATTCGTGAAGGCCGAGGCAGTTTCCAGTTGCTGCGTCGTGCGTGGCTGAACCGATCGATTTCCGCGCTACACTCCGCGCATGACGTCCTCGAACCGAAGCACCGCAGCGATATCCGCAGCCGTCCTCGCGCTGGCCGCGAGCGTCGCTTCCCTGCTGGCGCAGTCCACGCCCGGCGTCATCTCCGGTCCAGTCGGTCCGAGCCCGTACGACATCGTCCGCGGCTGGCATAAGCCGTTCTCCGAACCCGGGTTCACGTTCGGCGGCAACTCCGGCGTCTTCGCGGAATCGCCCAACCGCATCTTCGTCGCGCAACGCGGCGAGTACAAGCTGCCCAACCCGGTGCCGCCGACGTTCGCGGGATTCGCGGGATCGATTGGCATCAACGTGCTCAGCGCCACCGCCGGCCGCGTCTGGAAAAACTGTCTCTACACGCTCGACGCGAACGGCAACGTCAAGGAACGGTGGGCGGACGGCAAACATTTCGGCAAGCCGCAGGACGTCGCGTTTCTGCCGGACGGCCGGATCCTCATCAACACGACGGCCGATCCCGCAAATCCGTCCGCCGTGGTCCGCCCGATCGACTCGATGAGCTGAATTACAGCCCCGGGGAGGAGCGGATGGAGCGATCTGTTGAAGTCCTTGCCATCATTCTGTTCGGAGTCCTTGGTCTCTCGCACATCCTGCAACCCAAGGCCTGGGCGGAGTTCTTCATCCTCCTACGCGGCAAGGGGGAAGCCGGCGTCTTCGTGGACGGGTTTCTGAATCTGCCACTGGCAGGCATCATCATCGGGTTCCATAACGTATGGTCTGGGATGCCTGTAGTGCTTACGCTGGTGGGCTGGGGCCTCTTCATCAAGAGCCTGCTTCGGTTCTGCCTACCGAAACAGGGGCTGATGATGATGGCGCGGGTGTCCGTGGAGCGGTCCTGGGAGTTCCAGGTGGCTGGTGCCGGCCTTCTGGTCCTTGCCGGCCTCCTTGGCTATGGGGTCTACGCTGGCTAGCATCACACTGGAACCAAGACCGACCGCGACATTCAACGACGCTGGTATGATCCCGTAGTTCGTCAACGAGGAGAGGGCGATGCACAAGACCATGATTGCGGCGGCGCTTGCGGCGGGTGTGATGTTCGGGTACGCCGGCCGGGCGTGGACGCAGACGGATCAGAAGCTGCCAATGGCCGGCTACGCCGCGGCGAAGGACATTCCCGGCGCACGCGAGCTGCCGAATCCCGAGGTCGACTACAAGGTCGTGTTCTCCGTGGCGGCGGTCGCGAAGCCCGACGAGATTCACCCGACGCTGAAGACCATCGCGCTCTACCTGAACACGCTCGCCCACAACGGCGTACCGGCCGGCCATCGGCACATCGCCGCCGTGTTCCACCAGGGCGGCGGCGACGCCGTGCTCGCCAACGACGTGTACAAGGCGCGCCACAACGGCACGAACAATCCGAATATCGCACTGCTCCACGAGCTGAAACAGGCGGGCGTCGAGCTCCGCGTCTGCGGACAGGGACTGCTCGGCAAGAAGGTCGATCCGAAAGACGTGCTGCCCGACGTCCAGGTGGACCTCTGGGCGATGACGACGATGGTCAACCTGCAGCTCCGGGGCTACGTCCGCATCGGCGGCTAGCCTAGCGGCCGTATGCGCAGCTGAGAGCCCGCTCTGCTACTTTGCCAGTCCCGCTCGACTGTCGACACGCCTTGCGCTTCTACATGTGATGCGATATAGGTAGAAGTCCGAGGTGTAGAGTGCCGGACAAATCCGATCTGCCCCAGGGCACGCTCGACCTGTTGATCCTTCAAGTCGTCGCCGCCGGGGCCATTCACGGCTACGCCATCGCGCAACGCCTTCAGCTGATCTCGCGCGACGTCGTCCAGGTCCCGCAGGGCTCGCTCTATCCCGCGCTGCACCGACTCGAAAACCGCGGGCTGCTGACCGCGGACTGGAAGATGTCGGACACCGGTCGCGAGTCGAAGTTCTATCGCCTCACGGCAAAAGGACGAAAGCGGCTGAAAGAAGAGGCAGCCAGCTGGCTTCGGTTGACGGAGGCGATCGAACTGATTCTCAAGCCCGCGGGAGGATCACGATGACCCTGTGGGCCCTGTGGACGTTGTCGCGACGCGTGCTCCGCCGACGCGCGCTCGAACGCGAACTCGACGCCGAGCTTCGCGACCACATCGAGCGCGAGGTCGCGGCAGGCGTCCGCACTGGAGATTCGGAAGCCGACGTGCGCCGCCAGATCCGGTTGACGTCTGGCGGGCTCGACCAGATCAAAGAGGCATGCCGCGACGTCCGTCGCCCGCCTGCCCTGGCCGACCTAGGCGCAGATCTGCGATTCGCGTGGCGCATTCTCGTCAGGAACGGATGGGCCACGGCCGGCGCCATCCTCACGCTCGCGCTCGCGATGGGCGTGGCGAACACGACCTTCATCAGCACGTATGCCGACCTGTGGCGTGACTTTCCGTTCGAGCGCCCGGACCGCATTGCGATCATGAGGACGGTCGACGCGCGCGGCCGGGAGGCCGGCCTCTCGTTTGCCGACTACCAGGATTGGCGCCGCGACGCGCGGGTATTCGACGGCCCGTCGGCCGCCTTTGCGATCGGCACCATCAGCCTGGGGCGCGACGGTGCCGCACCCGAGCAGTTCGAAGGACTGTATGTGTCGGCTGACACGTTCTCCGTGCTCCGCGTCAAGCCCATGCTCGGTCGCGACTTCTCGACGGCCGACGATCGTCCTGGCGCCGAAGCCGTGGCCATCATTTCAAGCAACATCTGGAAGAGCCGGTACGCGGCAAGCCGCGACGTGCTGAGGCGCAAGGTCTCGGTGAACGGCGCCATGCCCGCGACGATCGTCGGCGTGATGCCTGACGGCATCCGCTTCATCGACTTCACGGATATCTGGCTGCCGCTGGCGCAAATGCCCGGGTTGGCCGCGCAACGGCGCGACACACGTCCGCTGATGATGATCGGTCGCCTCCCCGACGGCGCCGACCTCGACCGCGTTCGAGCCGGACTCTCGCCCATCGCGGCGAACCTCGCCGTGGCGCATCCAGACACGAACAAGGACATCCGGCCGCTCGTGAACACATTGCTCGAGGCGTACAACGGAGGCGCGACGATGACCGTGTCCTCGGTCTTCCTGCCGCTGCTGGCCGCCGTCTTCGTCCTGCTCATCGCCGCCGCCAATCTGGCGAATCTCCTGCTGGCACGCGCGGCGTTTCGATCGCGCGAGATCGCGATCCGCCTGGCGATCGGCGCCACGCGGTGGCGGATCGTGCGCGGGCTGTTGATCGAGAGCCTGCTGCTGGCGACGGTGGCGTGGGTCCTGGCCGTGGGATTCTCATGGCTCGGCTTGACAATCTCAGCGTCGCACGCCGCGCCGCAGTTGCCCTATTGGCGCATCAAGATGGACGCCCGTCTACTCGGCACGCTGGCAGCTATCGCGCTCGTCACCACCGGGCTCTTCGGCCTGGCGCCGGCACTCTATGCCTCGCGTCGCCCGACCGCCGAGGGACTCAAGGAAGGCGGTCGTCTGAGCACACCCCCGAACGTGCGGCGCTGGACGCACGCGCTGCTCGTCTGGCAGTTCGCGATCACGCTGGCGCTCCTGAACAGCGCCGGATTGGCCGCCAAGCGGTTCTTCAATTTCTATGCGGCTGACCGCAACGTGCAGACGTCGGACACGGTGACCACATTCATTCGACTGCCGGCCCAGCGCTATGCGACCTATGACCAGCGGATCGCGTTTCACGAGCAGTTGAAGGCTCGCCTGCTGTCGGTGCCCGGAGTAACGGCGAGCACGGTCGCCAGTGCGGCGCCGTTCTCGCCGGCTGGAAGCCGCCAGCTCATGTCAGTCGATGGGCAGCCCACGACCGAGCCGCCGCCGGACGTCATGACCGTGGTGGTGGAGCCGTCATACTTTCAGACGGTCGTCCGCGGTCTCGTCCTCGGCGAGCCGTTCTCCGAACTGCACGGCACTCCCGGGCATGAGGCGGCGATCGTCAACCAGCGATTCGCCGAGGTGTACCTTGGCGCCGGGAGTCCGATCGGCCGTCACCTCGAGCTTCGGCTGCCAACGGCCCAACGGACCTACCTGAGGGAAGCCGACGCCCCTGCGCCGCCGGTGTCGGTGGCCATCATCGGCGTCGCTCCGGAAATTCGACAGGTCCGCGACGCGGTACCCATGGTGTATCTGCCGTTTCGTGCCGAGGCGCCCGCCGCGGTCGCGTTGATCGTGCGCGGCTCCGGCGGGTCGAGGTCCCTCGTCGCGGACATTCGCGACGCCGTGAACGCGATCGATCCTGATCTCGCGCTTGGCGCCGTGAGAACGCTCGACGAACTCCGCGATCGCTCGAGGGCGGGCCCGGCCGAGATGGCGTCGCAGTTCGCGACGATCGGCGGCCTGGCGCTTATCTTCTCCGGAGTGGGCCTCTACTCGGCGATGGCGTACGCCGTGAGACGCCGCACGCAGGAGATTGCCGTCAGAATGGCGCTCGGCGCCCAGGCCGCGCAGGTGCGCTGGCTGTTCCTCAAGACCGGTGCATGGGTCATCGTCGCCGGCCTGATCCTCGGCGTGCCTGCTGCACTCGTGGTGGGTCGGCTGTTGCAAAACACGTTCGTGCGCACCGAGGCGCGCGACCCCGTGACGCTCGTCGTGACGGTAGCGCTCCTCGCAATCGTTGCGCTGGTCGCGTCCATTGTTCCGGCACGGCGCGCCACGCGGCTCGAGCCGACCGCCGCATTACGGATCGAGTAGTGAGCGGCGCCTCTCCGCACCCGTGCTGATAGGTCGCCAGTAACGGCGAACTATTTCCGATGCGCCTTCGAATGGCTTACTCTTATGTGGTCGCGAAATTGCGCGAGCGTGAGGAGATACATACATGAAGACGTTTCTGAATGCGGCGCTGCTCCTGACTCTGGTGTCGGGCACGGCGCGCGCACAGATCAACGCGGGCCAGCTGAAGCCGGAACCGAGCCTGCCGTTCACGATGACCCAGGTGGCGGAGTTCAAACTCCCGTGGCGCATGGCCTTCCTGCCCGATGGACGCATGCTCATCACCGAAAAAGTCGGCCCGGTCTGGCTCGTGACGCAGCAAGGCGAGAAAACGCCGGTCGACAACGTGCCGGCGGTTCTGTGGCAGGGGCAAGGCGGCATGCTGGGGGTGTTCCTGTCGCCGAAGTACGCGACCGACCACAACATCTACCTTACTTATGCGGAGCCGGGCGATGAGCCGGGGACGTCAGGCCTCGCGCTGGCACGGGCCCGCCTGACCCTTGGCGCGGGCAAGGCGAGTCTGGACGGATTGCAGGTGCTGTGGCGTGACATGCCCAAGGGCCGCGGCGGGCAGTTCGGCGCGCAGATCGCGTTTTCGCCGGACGGCCGGTTCCTGTTCCTGACGGTCGGCGATCGCCAGCGCATGACGCCCGCGCAGGATCCGAACACGGAGGTGGGCAAGATCCTGCGCCTGACGCTTGACGGCAAGCCCGCGCCGGGCAATCCGATGGCGGGCAAGACGGGCGGGGTCACCCGGTTCTTGATCAATCCACCGCGCGATACGGAAACTGCGAAGACCGCGCCGGTCGTCGGCACGTACACAGTCGAGGGACCGAACCTGGCGCCCGCTGAAACATGGTCCAGCGGTCATCGGACGCCCTACGGTCTGGCGTTCGCGCCCGACGGACGTCTATGGGAAGTGGAGCACGGCCCGAGAGGCGGCGACGAGCTGAACCTGATCGAGCCGGGCAAGAATTACGGCTGGCCGCTTGTTTCCTACGCCGTCAACTACGACGGCGTGCCGATCCCGAGTCCGGATACACGGCCGGATCTGACCAAGCCGGTCATCTACTGGACGCCGATCATCGCGCCGGGCAATCTCACGTTCTACAACGGCGCGATGTTCCCGCAGTGGAAAGGCTCGGCGCTGATGAGCGGGATTGCGACGCAGTCGCTCAACCGCATCACCTTCGACGGCAAGGGCGGAGCCACGCCCGCCGAACGCTGGAGCGTCGGCCACCGCATCCGCGACGTGGAAGTCGGTCCGGACGGCGCGCTGTGGCTGCTCGAGGACTCGAATCCCGGCGGGCTCTTCCGCGTCACGCCGAAGTAGGGCCGCTCGCGCGCTCAATAGGAGGGCAGCGGATCCTGCGAGCAGTGACGCTTGCAGTAGTTCTCGAGAATGTCCCGGGCTGCGTCGGTGAACTCCATGCCGACCCGATAGAACGGGTCCGTTCGCAACTCGGGCCGCTCGAACATCGACCACGCGACGTGCGCCGCCAGGTGCACCCTATCGTTCGCGTCCGGCAGCACGATCTGGACCTTCTGGGTCGGACGGAGGGCTGACACCGACACCACCTGGGCGCCGAGGATGGAGATGTTCACGAGGTTCGCCCTCCCCTCTTCGACGACGGCGTTCAACGATTCGAGGACCTTGAAGCGGCTCGCGCGACGTGTGCCGGCGGTCTTCGTCTGCGCGCCAACAACCGGCGGCCGGTACACCACGGCGACCGGGCCCGCAGCGGCTGCGGCGACGGTGACGGATGGCGACTCCGTGGTTGCGGGCTGCGCCGCTCCGTACGGAGTCGTCGCCCAACTGCCGTTGGTGCGCACGACGAGCCGGATCGCCGACCCTCGAATCGCCAGCGCCTCGATGCGTGACAAGAACGTCTGCCCCTGCGGCCTCTCGGCGAACGCCGCGTCGACGGCGATGACCTTCGGGTGGTTCATCCGAATGCTGTCAAGAGCCGCGCCCAGGGTGCTCTCGCTGAACCACATCACACGGCCGGAGAGCGGCAATCCGCCACGGATGGAAGCCGTTTGCGCCGTATCGGCGACCAGAACCGTAATATCGGAAGGCATTGCCACCGAGACATGGCGCAACTCATGTGCCAGCGTGTACTCGGGCGATTTCCCTTGATCGCGAGTCTTGGGGCGCGCACGGATCCCGCTTTTGTCACGCTCCGCACAAATGTGATCGTCAACCTCACACCCACGGCAGGCTCGCCCGTGGATGGGTATTCATCGCGGGCGATGTGGAATGTCGCGTCTACTTCTTCAGCACTGGATGCACCCAGCCCGCGGTGAGAATGCCCGGCGACGGCCGGAAGCTCAGGTAGTCCACGTGTTCCGGGATGTCGAGCCACCCGTGCACGACGCCGGCCGGCACGATGATGATGTCCCCCGCCTTCACGACCTTCTTCACGGTCTCGTACGCCATGCCGCCGCACGTCGGCCCGTTCAGATCCGGCGAGAGGTTGTGCCGTCCGTTGACGATGTAGCCGTCCGTGAACATCGTGCCGCTGCCGGAGACGATGTAATAGCCTTCGGTTTGTGAGTCGTGCGTGATGCCGCCGGCGGATCCGCCGGCGGGCGCCGTCGCCATCTGCCGTCCGCACGGCGTCGGCGCCGGAGCAGCGCCCCGGCCAGCCGCGGGCGCCGCGCCGCGCGCGGCGGCCCCTGCGACGGGAAGCATGACGCCATTGACCGTCTTCGTGCGATGGACGATGCCGATGCTGAAGTTCTCGTGGCCGATGTCGACGGTCCTGACGTTCCGATCGGTGCCCTGGCCCTGCTGGTTGACGATGTCGATTTCTTCTTTCGTGATGTAGGTGGCTGTCAGGGGTTTCTTCGCACCCTGAGTCATGACGACGACGGGAATGAGCACGACCGCGATCGCGACGCCGCCGAATACGAGCTTGCGCATACGCACCTCCCCTTTCTCTGTGTTGATCGTTCAGATCAGCTTGGCCAACTGCGTGTCCACGAGCTTCGTGATTGCCGCGCGATCGGTCGCCGACACCAGGCTGGCCACGCTGGTCGAGAGATCTTTCAATGCGGCCGCGCCCTTGTCGCGCGCGCCAGCTTCGACGTGCCTGAAGGCCGCCACGTACTGATCGAGCAAGCCGGTGTCCTTCACGGCGACGATCGCCAACTTGAGCTCGCCCCATCCGAGATCGATGACGCGGGGATCCACGCGCATGAGCTCGCCGGCGATCTGCGCGAGGCCCGCGACCTGTTGCACGAAGTAGTTCTTGTCGAAGCCGTGTGGGCCGGCTTCGGTGTCCACCTGCGCGTAGGTCTGCGTCCATGCGCCCGGCCAGTCGCCGGCGAGACCGATGCCGGGGATCTTGTACGCGCGGCCCTTGTTCATCGGACTCTTGACGGTGCCCTGGAATCCGCCGTTGACGCCGGGACCCGTATTCCCTGACTTGACGTCGACGCGCGGCCACGCATTGGCCGTCGCCGCGCGCGCGATGGCCTCCACCAGCCAGATGTTGTTGTTGTGCACGTCCATCAAGCTGGTGATCACGCCGCCATCCTCGGGACGTTCGGCGGAGTACGCGTACTGATTGCCGCCGGGCCCCGTCTCGATCGTCTGTCGTCCGCCCATGTGCTCGACGCCGATCGTCGCCACGATCGATGTCAATTTCTCCGGATGGATCGTGTAGTAGTCGAACTGCGGCCAGCTCGCCTCGCCGCCGGGCATGAAATGGCGGCAGTCGAAGTAGAACGTCAGCGTGCGCGGCCGCTCGGCCCGCGGCACGCGGTTGAAGTACGACATGATCCCGAGCAGTCCGAAGCCGCCGTTCTCCTCGATGAGCGACATCGCGTCGGTGTGCGTCGCGAGGAGTACCTGCTGGTCCTGAGGCGTGCCGTAGTTGCGGCCAGGCAGGTGCGCGAGGATCGCCTTCCCCGTGTCACGCTGGAAGCGTGCAGTCAGCGTCAACGTGGCGATCTTCCCCGCCTTCGCATCGGCGACGACCTTCGCGCCGTTCACGCGATCGAGCGTGAGCGTCGGACAGTTGACGTAGGTCGCGCCGAGCCCGGCGCGTCCGTCGGGCGTGTAAACGCTGCGTTGCGCGAGCCCGAACGCGGCGCCCGGCGACAGATCGTAGACGACGACGATGCCCGCGGCGTGGCCCTTGATGCCGGCGGCCGCGAAGCGGTTCAGCTGACTCCAGACCCAGCGGCTGTGATACGACGTCGTGACGCTCGTCGGCGGCGGCGTGAACAGCGGCGCCCACTTCCCCGGCGATCGCCACTCGTAATCGGTGAGCGTGTAGTTGTCGAGGAACGAGTTCGAGTACGGCGGAGCGGGCTGCGGCGCCGACTGACACACGAGAATCTTTCCCGCGATGTCGCTGTCGCGCGGCGGATGCGCCGGATCGTAGAAGACCATCCGCGCCGTGACGCCTTCGGGCGGCGTGGAGCCGGACGTCATGCCGTAGGACGCGACGGCCGGCACGGGCGTGCCGTCGGTGACGAGCTGTTCGACGGCCTTCCCCGATCCGTGCTGGTGCGTGCGGCGATCCGGCCAGTCGTCAACGATGTAGTGGTCGTACGGGATCTCGACGTAGTCGAGATCGACGGCGCCGAACTCCGGCATCTTCGACACGAGGAACTCGGTGAAACGCTTCCAGCCCGCGCTGCCGGCGTAGGTCGGCCCGCACTGGCTCTTGAACACGTGCCAGTCCCAGGCCTGCTCGGGCGTGATCATGAGCCGTTGATTGATCCCTGGAAGGCTCTGCCCCCACAACGACCGGGGGGACAGGACCGTCCCGGCCGTCACCGCAGCGGCAGCCTTGAGGAACGTTCGGCGTGATGAACGTGGCCGCTGGCGCGGAGAATCACTCATAAGTTCGCGTGATTATAGTGTCCGTGGACTATCATTCCGCACCATGACGAAATTAGCCTCGAGACTCGCGTTGGGCGTGGCCTGTGCGGCTCTTGCAGCGACCTCCACCGCCGTGAGCCGCGCGGAGGGGCCCGGCGCCACCGACTGGCCGAGCACCAACTACGATCAGACGGCCAACCGCTACAGCCCGCTGACCCAGATCACGAAGGCCAATGTCGCCACGCTTCAACAAGCCTGGAGCTTTCATCTCAAGCCTGCCGGCTTTACCGGGCCGATGCGGGAAGACGAAGCCATTCCGATCGTGATCGGCAACACGATGTATCTCGCGTCGCCCTATGGCGACGTCATCGCGCTGGACGCCACGACCGGCGCGGAGAAGTGGAGATTTCACCTTCCCAACAATGAGATGCCGTCGAAGCGCGGCGCCGCTCAAGACGCCCGAGGTCATGCAGACCGGGACGAACGTGGCCTACTCGCTGCTGTCCTCTGCGACCATCTACAAGAATCTGATCATCACCGGCGCGGGCACCGGCGAAGGACCGGGCGGCTCGAGTGGCGGGGCCGGGCCCGCGGGCGATACGCGCGCGTGGGACGCGCGGACCGGCAAGCTGGCGTGGACGTTCCACAGCGTGCCACGGCCGGGCGAGTTCGGCTATGACACGTGGGGCGGAGACAGCGCGAAGAACCGTTCCGGTGTCAACGTCTGGGGCTATACGTCACTCGATGCGGAGCGCGGCATCCTTTATATGCCGCTCGGCGCGCCAAACAACGACCGCGTCGGCATCGATCGTCCCGGCAACAATCTGTTCTCCTCGTCCGTCGTCGCGGTCGACGCGAACACCGGCAAATACCTCTGGCATTTCCAGCTCGTGCACCACGACATCTGGGACTACGACACGCAGTCGGCGCCGCTGCTCGTCGACCTGCGCCGCAACGGACAGATCGTGCCCGCCGTCATCATCGTCAACAAAACCGGATTGATGTTCACGCTCAATCGCGTCACCGGCAAACCGATCTTCGACATCGAGGAGCGGCCGGTGCCGAAGAGCGACGTGCCCGGCGAGCAGGCGTCGCCGACGCAGCCGTTCCCGGTCAAGCCGCCACCGCTGGCGCAGAATACGATCTCCCGCAACAATCTTTACAAGGGCGAGCCGCAGCATCAGTCGTACTGCGAGCATCTGGTCGACGACAACAACATGAAGCTCGGCGGGCCGTACATGCCGATCGCCTTCAACCAGTACAGCATTTCCCCGCCGGGTCCGGCGGGCGGGATCAACTTCTGGGGACCGTCGTACGATCCCGAGCTGCATCTGTTCGTGTCGAACACCAGCAATATCTTCCAGCCGATGCGCATCGTGCAGCGGCCGGACGGCAGCTACGCCAATTCCGGGCCGCTCGCCGGCACGCGCCGCTTCGGCGATCCCGACCGGAAACTGCTCTGCGGGCCGACGCCGTGGGGCGAGCTCGTCGCCGTGAATATGGATACTGGCGACATCGTCTATCACAGGACGCTCGGCGTCTCCGACGCGCTGACGCCGGGAATGCAGGACACCGGCCGTCCGAGTTCCGGCGGCGTCATCCTCACTGCCAGCGGCCTCACTTTCGTCGGCGGCACGGATGATTTCCGGTTCCGCGCCTTTGCGACCGCGACCGGCGAGAAGCTGTGGGAGATCAAGCTGCCGTCATCGGTTGAGACGACGCCGATCACCTACCAAGGCGCCGATGGCCGGCAATTCGTCACCGTGGTGAGTACGGGCGGCGGGCTCACGGGGTCGCAGGTCACCAATGACGCGATCATCGCGTTCGCCTTGCCGAAAAAATAAAACACTACTTCACACGAACACACTTGTTGGAGGGACTATGTGCGATCAGGATCAATACGAAAAGGATCGGCTCGAGTACGACGCGCGTGGACTGGTGACGCGACGCCAGTTCGGCGTACTGCTGGGCGCGGGCATCGCGATGATGCTGCCCGGGGTGGTGAACGCCGTCACGGTCACTGACGGTGAGGTGACCATCAAGACCGCTGACGGCACGTGCGACGCGTACTTCGTCCACCCGGCGAGCGGCACGGCGCCGGGCGTCCTCCTCTGGCCGGACATCTTCGGCCTCCGGCCCGCGATGCGCACGATGGGCAAACGCCTCGCCGAGTCGGGCTACTCGGTGCTCGTCGTCAATCCGTTCTATCGCGTGAAGAAAGCGCCGACCGCCGATCAGGGCGCCGCGACGCCGATTCAGTCGCTCATGCCGCTCGCGGGCGCGCTGAACGCGACGACGCACACGACGGACGCGAAGGCGTTCATCGCGTGGCTCGATCAACAGCCGTCGGTCGCGAAGAACAGGAAGATGGGCACGCAGGGCTACTGCATGGGCGGACCGATCGCGTTCCGCACGGCGGCCGCGGTCCCGGATCGCGTCGGCGCCATCGCGTCGTTCCACGGCGGCGGGCTCGTCACGCCGAACCCGGACAGCCCGCACCTGATGGCCGCGAAGACGAAGGCGCAGCTCCTCATCGCCATCGCCGCGAACGACGATCAGCGCGCGCCGACCGACAAGACGGTGTTGAAGGAGACGTTCGAGAAAGCGAACCTGCCGGCCGAGATCGAGGTCTACACCGGCGCCGCGCACGGCTGGTGCCCGCCCGACTCCGGCGTCTACAACGAGCCGCAGGCCGAGAAAGCGTGGGCCCGGCTGCTCGCGTTGTACGGAAAGGCGCTGGCGTGATTTGACGGAGCGCGGCGTGCCGGCCGAGGAGGCTACTTGGCCGGCAGCCGCGCGACCGATCGCCGGTGCCGAGGGTCATCCAGCATCAAATCCAGCAGGTCGAGCCCGCGGTAGAACGCGGCCTGGGCGATCTCTGGATTCTTCGTTGACCACCGGATCGCCCGGCTGATCTCGTCCCGACGTTTCCGAATTGCTCGGCGAGCGAGAGTTCCTGCCAGCGAGCGGCGTCACGATGCAGGCGCTCGGTCATCGGCGCACCACACGCGCGACGAAGCCGGCAATGGCTGCGCGGGTTGCGGAATCATCAGGTCCGCGTCCAGCAGCAGAATGCCGCGCTTGAGATCGACAACACCTTTGATCATGTCGCCGAACCGCTGCGCCGCTCATCGACTCCTGAGCATTCTGTGCGAACACTCGGCGACAAAAGGAGTTCGCCGACATCGATTGGACGGGACTGAAGCGACACGACGACGGTTCAGAATTCAAGAGGATGAGGATCACCCAAAAGCAACTCTGCCATCCCGCACCCAATGATGGCTATTGCAGCGGGCAATAGGGCCAGACGCTGTCGCTAACATCACTGCGGAACAAAGACCGCGACTAGAATCTACAACTATGCTGACGCGCATCATCGTCGCTGCGCTCGTGCTCGCGGGTGGGCCGCTGCTCCTCGGATCGCCGCAGTCCGATCGCAATGCTGCCGACAAGAAATGGACTGTGAGCCGCACGCCCGATGGTCACCCCGACCTTGACGGGATGTGGACCAACTACGACTCCACACCATTCGAGCGCCTCGGCCCCGACGAACAATTTCCCCGCGACCTGGCCGTAAGCACCGCCGACTGGCTCGTGCAGGACAGTCCGAAGACTCCGCGGCGACCTTCGATGGTGATCGATCCGCCAAACGGGAGAGTTCCGCTCAAGCCAGAAGCGATTGCGGCGAAAGACGCGATGCTCGCGCAGCCGTCATCCTCGCTCGAACACTACGGGCCATGGGAACGCTGCATCACGCGCGGCGTGCCTGCGTCGATGATGCCGAGCGCGTACAACAACGGCCATCAGATCGTGCAGACGCGGGACTACATCGTCTTTCACTCCGAGATGATTCACGAGGCGCGCGTGATTCCGCTGGATGGCCGGCCGCATCCCGGCCCTGACGTCAGGTCGTGGAACGGTGATTCAGTCGGTCACTGGGAGGGCGATACGCTCGTCGTGGACACGACCAACTTCAACGGAAAAGGCTGGATTGCGACGCATGCGGCTGCAGGGTGGCTTCGAGGCATTCGCCAAAGCCAGGCCTGTCACACGATCGAGCGTCTCACACGTGTGGACGCGAACACGATCCGGTACGAAGCGACGATTGACGATCCGAACGTGTACACGAGGCCGTGGACCGTGGCGTTTCCGCTGAACAAGGACGAGCCGTACCGGATTTACGAATACGCCTGCCACGAAGGCAACCACGCGCTGGAGAACATGCTGCGCCTGGGCGACCGGCAGAATCAGCGCTGAGGTTCTAAGGACGGTAGGTGGCGAAGTCCTGCCAGATCTGTTCGATCATTTTCGGATCGACCGTCCTGGTGTCCGGCTTTTCCGGATCCTTCTCTGAGTAGATCACGAGCTTGACGGACTTGCAGTGCGGCCCGAGCGCCTGCGGATCGAAGACGTAGAGGCCTTCGCGAATCGCGTCGGTCTCCGACACACGCTGCGTGAGCGTGAACGGGTGAATCGGGATCACCTCGACATCCCCGCACAACGCGCGCATCCGCAAGAACCCCGGCTTGAAATGCTTGATCGCCGGCAACGCCATGCCCTGGGTATACGCCGCGCCGCGAGCGACCGTCGTCCAGAAGCCTTCTGCGAGTTTCGGCGTGACGCGAACGACGAGCACGGGCGGAACGTCCGTAAAGTACTCCGACCAGTCGCCGAAATCCGTGGGATCGACTTGCCTCCCCTGCTGAACATTCCTCGCCTGCTGCGTGCTCTGCCGCGAACCGCGGATCAGCACCGGCGTGAGAAACGCAACGTCGAAGCCGGACGATGACAGCTGATACGGGCTCAGGCTGCCCTGACGGCTCTTCACCGCCGCGTCGAGCGCGCCGGCGGGAAACGGGTTCAGCGGCTCCACGGGCAGATGCGTCGCGGACGGGGGCGGCGCGGTCTGCATCGTTTTCTCCGCAGACTTCACCACCTCGCAGGCATCATCAATCGGAACGATGCGGGCGCCGCTGCGTCTTCGTTCATCCTCCTTGTCCACCACCGATGAAAGTCCAACGAGACCACCACCGGTACTGAAGACCGGTCCGCCCACGCTGCCGGGCGCAAGCCTCAAGTCGGTCGACACCTCCTTCTCTCCGCGGAGCGGCGCGCCGATCGCGACCAGCTTCTCGCCGTCTGCAATCGGCCGCGTCGACGAGTCCGCGCAGTTCAGTGGAATCGGCCGAACCGATGCCGTGGTCGCAGGATCGATCCAGAGGACCGCGACATCGCGCGCGCGATCGGCCGCGAGGACGCGCGCCGCCACTGTGACGGACGGCGTGAGTTGCACCTCCACTGCGGTTGCGTTGCCGATGACCCGTTGGTTCGTCACGACGAGCCCCTTGGCGTCGACGACGAATCCTGACGCGCGCGACTCTGGCGTCCAGACGGCGACGACGCTGTCCTGCCATTGCGGCAGGAGGAGCGCAGCGGCGTTGACGGTCGCAACGACGGACGAGACCGGGGAGGATGCCGGCGCCGGCGCGGGCCCGACGTCCGCGTTCGCGGCGGTCAGCTCGAGGACGACATCGCGGCCGGCCTTGACGTCCAGCGTCTGCGTCCACTGATAGCCCTTGCCGTCGAATGCGACCGGCTCGTCCGACTCCACGGTGTAACTTCCCGGACGAAGCCTGACCTCGGCGGTGCCGTCAGACCTCGTGACGACGCGCCTGGGCGTGATCGTGGCCGGATTGTCGCTGATGAGCAGGGCGGCGCGTGGAACGGGCACCGGCGCGTGAGCGGCGTCGGTCAGCGTGACCTTGATGTGAAGCACGCCGAGCTCCTGGCCCGAGGCGCCGGACAGGACGGCGATGAGCGTGGACAGCGTCAGTGCGCGGAACATCAACATCAGTACTTATAGAAGCCCTGCCCGCTCTTGCGGCCCATGCGGCCGGCGAGGACCATGCGCTTCAGCAGCGGCGGCGGCGCGTACGCGGGCTCGCGGAATTCCTCGAACATGATGTTCGCGATGTAGTACGTGGTGTCGAGGCCGACGAAATCGAGCAGCGTGAACGGCCCCATCGGATAGCCGCACCCCAGCGTCATCCCCTTGTCGATGTCCTCGAGCGTGCCGAGGCCGTTCTCGTACGCGCGAATCGCGTCCAGCAGATACGGCACGAGCAGCCGGTTGACGATGAAGCCCGGGCGATCGGGGGCGGTGATGGGCTCCTTGCCCAGCGTCTGCGCGAACGCGAAGACGGTCTGGTACGTTTCGTCGCTCGTCGTCAGCGCGCGAATCACTTCGACCAGCTTCATCAGCGGAACCGGGTTGAAGAAGTGCAGACCGCCGAAGCGGTCGGGCCGCTTCGTCGTCGCCGCCAGCTCGGTGATACAGAGCGATGACGTGTTCGACAGGATGATCGTGTGATCCTTGACCGCCTGCTCGACAGCCGCGTACGTCCGGCGCTTCTCGTCGAGGTTCTCGATGATCGCCTCGATGACGAGATCGCATTCCTTCAGCGCATCGACCGACGTCGTCCCCGTCAGGCGGCTCAGCGTCGCATCGCGCGCGTCGGCGGCCACTTTGCCTTTGGCGACGCCATCCTCGAGGAACTTCTTGATCCGCCCGAGGCCCTTCTGGAGGAAGGCGTCATCGACCTCGCGGACGATCGTCTTGTACCCCGCCGCCGCGCACACCTGCGCGATGCCGGACCCCATGAGCCCGCACCCGAGTACGCCTACTGTTTTGATCTGCATAGTCATTTCCTAATCGCCGCGGCAATCACGTCCCCTGTTTCGCGCGTGCCCAGGGTACCGCCGATCTCTCTGGTCCCCTGCCCCGCGGTGACGGCCGCCTGTACGGCTCCTTCGATCGCCGCGGCTTCGCTCGTGAGTCCGAGGTACTCGAGCATCAGCGCGGCCGAGAGCATCGCGCCCATCGGGTTCGCCACGTTCTTCCCCGCCAGCGGCGGCGCCGACCCGTGCACGGGCTCGAACATCGACGTCTTCCCCGGGTGAAGGTTGCCGGACGCGGCGAGCCCGAGTCCGCCCTGCAGCGCGGCCCCGAGGTCCGTGATGATGTCGCCGAACAGATTGTTCGTGACGATGACGTCGAACTGCGACGGATCCTGCACCATCAGCAGCGTCAGCGCATCGATGTAGAGGTGACGCGGTTGGATGTCCGGATACCGCGGCGCCAGCTCCTTGAACACGCGCTGCCAGAGCGCGTGCCCGTGCGTCATCGCGTTGCTCTTGTCCGCCATGCAGACGCGAGATGGACGACGCTCGCCTGAAAGGCTCGCGCTGCGAGTCCGCGCGTACTCGAATGCGTGCTTCACGATGCGGTGCACGCCCTTGTACGTGTTCACCTCTTCCTGAATCGCGACCTCATCGTCGGTGCCGGCTTTGAAGCGCCCGCCGACGTTCACGTACAGGCCTTCCGTGTTCTCGCGAAAGACGACGAAGTTCACGTCGGACGGCGTTCGATCCTTGAGCGGACACAGGCGCGCGTCGAGCAGCTTCACCGGGCGATAGTTGACGTAGAGATCGAGCTCGAAGCGCGTGCCCAGCAGGATGTCGCGCGCGTGCCGGTTGTCGGGGACGCGCGGATCGCCAAGCGCGCCGATGAACACGGCGTCGAACTCGTCGCGCAGCATCGCGTAGCCGTTCGGCGGGATCGTGACGCCGGTCTGCAGATAATGATCCGCGCTCCACGGCAGCGTCTCGATCTCGAACCGGCGGCCGAACACGTCGCCAACGGCGCGGATGACCTTCACCGCCTCGGCCGTCACGTCGACGCCGATGCCGTCGCCAGGAATCACCGCAATCTTCAAATCCAACTCCTCAACTCCTCACATCCTCACATCCGTTCGACAGCGAGCGCCATTCCCATTCCGCCACTGATGCACAGCGTCGCGAGGCCGCGTCGCGCCTGCCGCCGCTCGAGCTCGTGCAGCCAGCGTGACCACGATGCGCGTGCCGGTGCAGACGCGCAGGCTTTGTTGATCGTCTGCGCCGGAGCGGCATGAGGAATGCCGGCACGATGGCCGACCTGACGCGCGGGATTCGGACCGGACCCCGGCCTGCCGGCCGTGGCCGATCACGACCTCGTGAATGTCCGCGGGCTGAACACCGGCGCGCGCGATCGCCGCCGTCGCGGCGACGGCGCCGAGCTCGGCCGGATGGATGTCGCGAAACGATCCGCCGTACTTCCCGATCGGCGTCCGCGCGGCGCCGACGATGACGACCTCACGAGCGGGCATGAACGTTCCATTCTAGTGAACGGCGCGCGGCCCTGGGAAGCCGCCGCCCGGCAGCGTCAGCCGGAAGCAGGCGCCGCGGTCGGTCGGGATCAGCTCGAGCGTGCCATGGTGCGCGGTCGCGATGCCGAACGCGACCGAAAGTCCCAACCCCGGCCCGGACCCGGCGGGCCGGGTCGTGAAGAACGGCTCGAAGATCCGTCCCGCCACCTCCGGCGGGATGCCCGGCCCTTCGTCGCGCACCTCGACGATCACGGTGTCCTTTTCCATGGCGGTGCGAATGGCGAGCACGCCGTGGACACCGGCGGCGGCCATGGCCTCCTGGGCGTTCATGATCAGGTTGATCACCACCTGCTGGAGGTCGTCGCGGTTGGCCAGCACCAGCGCGAGGTTGGGCGCGTACTCTTCGCGCACTTCGATGCCCGCGATCTCGACGCCGTAGGCGCGAAGCCGGACCGCCGACTGCACGACCTCGTTGATGTCGAGCAGCACGCGCTCGCTCGACGACTTGCGGACGAACGCCAGGAGATTGCGCACGATGCGGCCGGCGCGATCGGCCTCGAGCCGCACGCGCTCGAGATCCGCCTGCAGCGCCGGATCGCGGGCTTCGCCCAGCATGGTCTGCGCCGTGCCGAGAATCGACTGCAGCGGGTTGTTGAGCTCGTGCGCGACGCCGGACACGAGCTCGCCGATCGCGGACAGCCGTTCGCTTCGCACGATCTGCTCCTGCAGCCGGAGATCGTCGGTCAGGTCACGCACGACGCCGACGACATGGGTCACGCGGCCGGCCCCGTCGAGAATCGGCGATGCCGTCCAGTCCGCCTGAAACGTGCTTCCGTCGTGCCGCCGCATGACCGTCGTCGAGCGCACGCCCTGTTTCTCCCTGAGCCGCTCGCGGAGCGGCGGGATGTCGGCCTCCGACTCGGCGGCGACGAGCCGCATCGGCGTCACGTGCTCGAGCTCTTCGCGGGAATAGCCGACGGCGCGGCAGAACGCGTCGTTGGCGTATTCGATTCGATCGCCGCTGACGATCGCAATCAACTCGCCCGCCTGTTCGCACGCCGTGGCCAGCAGCCGGATGCGTTCGTTGGCCTGTTCGACGGCCCACTGCTCGACGCGCAAGCGGACGAGAATGAGCGCGATGCCGCCCACGAGCGTGGCGGCGGTCGCCACGGTGCGCATGCGATCGACGGCCTCGTCGAGCGGCATGAGGTAGACGAGCCCGTACCCGAGAAACGGCACCGTCAGAATCGCGGCAAACAGCAGGGCCGGCGACGAATGACGCACGGGCGCGACGCTGACGGCCCGCCGCTCGGCGCTGGACGCCGGCGCGGACTCGGCGGCCCAGGCGGCGAAGAAGAACGGCAGCATCCAGCCGACGTCGGCCGGCGATCCGGTTTGATAGGCGCCGCGGACCGTGAGCAGCGACAGCACCGTCAGCACGATGAACGCGAGAATCATCCCCGCGGCCATCCTCAGATACACCGCCGCCCAGGGTCCGTTGCGCGCGGCCCAGGACGCCCAGAGCAGGCCGGCCACGGCCGCGAGCCGCACCAGCGGACCGATGATGGCCAGCGATCGCAGGGCCATGGATGCCTGGGTGGGTTCGCGGCCCGGCGCGATGATCAGCGACCAGTAGAGAAAACCCGCGAGCACCACGAGGACCGTGATGTCGAGGGCGCTGGTCACCGCCGTACCGGGCTGATCGCGACGGTGCGGCCGCGCGACGAGCGCGATGAGCGGCAGCGCCGATCCGCAGAGCTGCAGCACGATGTGCCACTTGAACCACGGCAGCGGCGTCGCGTGCAGCACCTCGTCGGCGGACCATCCGATCTGACCGATGAACCAGAGCAGCGCCCACGTGCCGATCGCCCCCCAGTACACGGCCTCCTGGCCGCCCCAGCGGCGCCGCCGCCACACGACGACGGCCAGAGGCACGAGAGGGGGCAGCAGCAGTGCGGCGTTGCCCACCAGCAACCGGAGATGAGCATCTCCGAGCACTGCCACCAGCGCCGCATAGCCGGCCGCATACACCAGTCCCGCAATCGCCCAGATCATCGCGGGGCGCCCGAACTAGGGAAGTGGGGAAAAACGCCGATTACCATACGGGACCATCAGGACTCGGCGAGGGCTGGCAGACGGATCCTCGCACGAGAAAGGGCGAAATCACCGGGAAATTCGGTACTGCCTCTATGGCACGAATCCTGAAGGAGCTTTGGGTGCTGTAGGAGCCGACACCATGATGACCACCGTCCAGAAAGTCGCCATCGTCAACGGCACCCCGGACGTCCTGAAGCTGCTCGACCCTGTCCTCGACACGGGGCACTACGCCGTCGTGTTCGTGGAGTCGACGCGGCACGCCTACTCCGACATCAAGCGTCTGCAGCCGAACTTGATCATCCTCTGCCTCGACGTCGACGACGCGGCGGGTTTCCATGTGCTCTCGATGCTGAAGCTGGACGACGAAACGCGCGGCATTCCGCTCGTCACGTTCACGACGGAGTTCGACGGCGGCGAGCCCGCGGACGTGCCCGTCGAGCCGCTGGACGCAGAGATGTTCATGCCGACGCCGGCCCTGGGAATGAACTGAAAAATGCTATAGTCGCGACCGATGGTGGCGTACCGGTGAGTCCTGCCAGCGATAAGCGCGACACCGAGCGCATCCAGATTCTAGGGGAACTCCTCGGCGAGGTCATGGTCTTTCAGCCGATGGCGGTCAAAGAGATCAGCCATGGCGGCGCCCAGGTGGAGACCAACTTCCCCCTTCAGCTCGATTCCCTTCACGAATTCCGCCTGACGCTCGGGGACCGTTCCGTCGTCCTCAAAGGGCGCGTCGCCCACTGCAGCATCAGCGACGTCGAACAGGAACTGGTCTTCTACCGCTCGGGGATCGAATTCGTCGATCCCCCCGAGCGCGTGAAGAGCGTCGTCGACGAATTCATGTCCGCGATCAAGGACGGCCGGCGCGCCCAGTAGCGTCACTGCTGAATCGTTTTGATGTTGGACTTCGCGCGCGGCGGTGACACGTACGCGCTGACGAAGCTCTCGTGTCCGCCCGCGTCCACGGCCGCGACGCCGAAAACGTAGTCGTCGATCTGCATGTTCGGCATGACGAGATTCGTCACGTTGCCGGCGAGCACGTCATGCCGCCAGTCGGGCCCCCAGGCCTCGCGCCAGAAAATGCGATAGGCCACGGCGCCCGGCGCCGGATTCCACTTGAGGTTGGCGTCGTACCCGGTCGGCGCGCGGGTGATCAGCGGCTGGCCGCGCTCGTTGGTCACGCCCGGCGGCGGCGGCGCCAGCGCGAGCGTGGCCGCGGCCGCGGCGTTCACGCGCGCGTTCTGCGCCAGATACGGCAGCGAGATGCCTTCGTAGGTGTCGCGCGTGTCGTGCTGGCGCGTGAAGTTCTCGCGCGATTCGCGGAAACCGACCGCGGTGAAGCCGAGCTCGTTGTACGCCGAGTGATCGCCTCCGCGTCCGAATCGATCGGGACGCGCCATCGGCCTGACTTTGTGCGACGGCACGTAGCGTCCGCCCCAGCGCTGCACGAACCGCGCGAGCGATCGCGATGGCGAGTCTTCCGGGCCTTCGGAGTAGACGCGAATCGTCGCGCCGTCGACGATCCCGCTGCCGCCGTGGTCGCCGCCGACGATGTCGTTGTTCAGCACGGCTTCGATGGGGATCTTCTGCGCGACGGCCTTCTCGGCGTGCAGGTGCGCGCCGACCAGCCCCTGCTCTTCGGCCACGTGGCACATGAAGACGAGCGTCGCGTCGAAATCGATGCCGCTCTGGCTGAAGAGGCGCGCAAGTTCGATCGTCAGGGCCGTGCCGCTGCCGTCGTCGTTCACGCCCGGCGCGAGATTGTCGAGCGGCGCGTTCGGATCCGCAGGCGGCGGCGCCGCGGCGTCGAGATCGCGCGGGGCTCCGCCGGCGTTGGCGGCGCCCTGCCCGCCAGGCCTCGCGACCGTGTCGTAATGACCGCTGATGTAGATCCGCCGGGGACTGCGGCCGGGCAGGATGGCCATCACGTTGCGAATCTCGACGTCGCGCGTGAACCGGCCCTGCTTCGCCACGACGTAGGTGTCGAAGCTCACCTGCAGCTTCGTGCTGTAGCTCTTCAGCTCGTCGAAGATCCACTGCCGGGCCGCGCCGATGCCGCGGGTCGTCGAATTGGTCGACGACATCGAGCTGCGCGTCTCGAAGCTTTCGAGCTTCTTGAGAATCGCGCCGAGCCGCTCTTCGGACACCGACGCCACCAGCTTCTCGATCCGCGGATCGAGGTCGCTCGACTGCGCGGACGCCGGCCGGCTGACGCCGGATACGACGGCCACCAGCGCGACAAGGCCAATATACGTTCTCATCAGGTCACCTTCAGGTAGGCGAGATAGTCGCCCGACTCGATCCGGGGCGCGCGGCCCAGCGGCGCGTTGTAGAAGTAGGCCCAGGCCGTGACGATGCGGCCGTCGGGCAACGTGACGGGCGTTTCGACGCGTGTGTAGAGGCTGGCGTCAGGCTGGCCAGGACGGAAGCCCTCGATTTCGTCGAGCGCCGCGAGCACGGCGTCGACATCCAGCATGCGATGCACTTCTCCCCAGACCTTCGCGTCGGTCGCGGGAATCGCCGCCGGGTAGATTCCGAGGTCGAAGAGCGCCGCGCAAATCGATCCACGTCCGACGGGCGACAGCTTGGCGTCGATGCGCGAGCGCCCGGGCCGCTTGAACCCGCTCATCAGCGTGCCGTAAAAGAACACGAGGTCGGTCATGCCCTGGATCGACTGGACGGAAGGAACGCGATGGAGTGCGCGCCGAGGGAGTGTAGGGGGCGGCGCGGGAAGGCGTCAAGCGCGGCGGAGCCGCCGAGACAAACGATTACGTCGGCGTCTAGTGCGGCGGCGGGTTCGGCGCCGGCATCCGCTTCTGCGCGCCGGGAATCATGTCGAAAACTTCAGCCGGCACCACGAACGAGAGCGCGACGGTCTTGCCGGCTCCGCCAAGCTCGAGGGACTGCATCATCAGCTGCAGCTCGGGCCGGCTGCCCGCCTGCATCTTCGCCAGCGCCAGGAATCCGCGGACGACGTCGCGCAGGTTGTTGGCAGCTTCATCGTCACGCGCTTCGGCGCGAATCATGCCGTGGATGCCGCCATTGATCCGACCGCTGACCGAAAACCACGTGATGGCGGGCAGCTGGCCGGCGACGTTCTGAGGCAGGTGCGCGCGCGAGGTCAACGCATCGAACCGGCCCACGGCCCAGGCATTACCGCTCGAGTCGAGCGAGCGCACGAGGTTCATCAGCTCTTCGTTGCCCGTCACGCTCTGAAGACCCGCCTGCGGATTGTCGCCGGACTGATGGAGGTCGATGGCGCGGCGAATCAGCTTGGTGCTGCCTACGGCCACCAGGCCGGGCTCGATGAAGGCCAGCGACACGCCGGAAGCGGCGACCGGATTCGCCTCAGGAAGATCAGCCACGATGAGACGCTTCGTCTTGTAGTCCTCGACATGAGCGCCGTGATCGCGCATCAGCGCTTCGATCTTCACTTCGTTGAAGCGGCCGCGCGCCAGAACCATGCCCGCACCGGGAATATTCGTGCTGTCTGGGTCCGGGTTGAGGGAAGCGACGACACGGTCGATGTCGGTTTCGATGTTGATGCCGGTTTCGTTTTCGAACTCGCGCTGCCCGTTTTCCTGCATGGGCACTGCGCGGCGCAGCTTCTGCCGCAGCTCCGAGTTCATCACTTCCTGGACGTTGGCGAACGCAATGACCGTCGCGTCGCGCGGGATGTACTGCAGCTCATCAGGCCCGCCGTTGCGCTGAAACGCGCCCATCGGCAGTCCGACGTAGTACGCAACCAACCCGGTACCAAGCCCGACCCCCATCACCAGAAGCGAAACAATCACGAAATACCGGGTCTTGGTCGTCATGAATAGCGCCTCAAACCTTTATACGGGCTGTGGTTGCCACGTGTTCCAATTATCGGCCTTCCGCGCTACTGATCAAGTACGAACTCGCGCTGTTCGACGGCCCGGCCGGCCAGCCACAGGGTCACGCCGACGATGACGGCCAAGCCGACGAGGCTCGTCAGCACCGACGGCACCTCTCGAAACACCTGCAGCAGCATGCTGACCGCCGAATCCTGCGGCATTTCGTGCCGTACGAGCGCCTGCAGGTAGTAGGCGACCGTCAAACGCTTCAGGTAGCCGGGAAAGAGCAAAACGGCCGGTTCCCAACCGAAGGCAAACACCAGACCGACGATAAGGGGGCGCTTGAGCCTGGTTCCAACCAAGGCGAACACGGCCCCGTAGGCGGCGAGCCCGATTGCCAGCATCGCGAGGTCGGCCAGGAGCGACGGAAACGCCTCTCCAATGCTGGAGCCACCGATCGGCACGATGAGAAAGAAGACGAGCATGACCGAGGGCAGCACGAGCAGGACCGTGCACACCAGATACGCGAGAAACTTCCCGAACAGAACCGCGCGCCGCGGGATCGGCCGCGTGAAGAGGTAGGTAATCGTCTTGTCGTCGACTTCGTCGGCGATCAGCGCGGTGCCGTAGAACACCCCCAGTACGGGCACGATGAACCGGATGTAGAGCAACCAGATCATCATCCCGAACACGGACGCACCGGCGGCCTGCGCACCGTTGATTCGAAATCCCGACGTGTAGAGCACGGAGACGACGCGCAGGGCGATCGCGAGCAGCACCGGGCCGCCGAGCAGCAGTCCAAGGAACACGGAGCGGCGCGACCACAGCATCTGGCCGAGCGAGAGATCGAAAATCCGCATCGCCGACACGAAGACCGACGGCGTCGCGCGCCGCGTCGCGGGTTCGGTCATGATTTCACCAGATACTGGAAGACGGCTTGCAGGTTGTCGTCAGGCGACGTCACTTCGTGTATCGCACCCAGCTGGCCGGACGCCGCGAGGTCGGTGAGCCGCGCGTAGAAGGCATCCGGCTGCCCCGTCTGGACGACGACCGCTTCCCCTTCGAACTTCAGACTCAGTACATCGTCGTGGCCGAGGAACTCGCGCGCGAGCGCGCGCGTGTGGTCGGCCTTGATGTAGACGCTGTGCGGATGCTTGTCGATGAGGTCCCGAATCTGATGGACGTTGCCTTCGGCGAGGATGCGGCCCTGATTGATCAGGAGGATGTTGGCCGTCATCGATTCGATTTCGTGCAGGATGTGGCTGGACACCAGCACGCTCCGGCCGGCGCGGCCCCATTCTTTGATCAGCCGGATCGTCTTCCGGCGCGCGATGGGATCCATGCCGGACAGCGGCTCGTCGAGGATCAGCAGCTCCGGGTCGTGCGCAAGCGCCTGCGCCATCTTCACGCGCTGGCGCATGCCTTTGCTGTACGCGCCGATCTTCTTGTCCGCCGCGTCGAGCAGTTCGACGGCCTCGAGCGCGCGCCGCGCCATCGCCGCAGCGTCGTTGTCGCCGACCCCGTTCAGACGCACCAGCGCGGTCACCCACTCGAGGCCCGTCATGCGGTCGTAGAAAGCGTCCTGCTCCGGACAGAAACCGATCCGCACGTAGAGCCCGGGGTTGCGCCAGATGGGTTCGCCGAGCACGGTGATCGATCCTTTGCTCGGCTTCAGCTGACCGGTGACGAGCTTCATGAACGTGGACTTGCCGGCGCCATTGGGCCCCAGCAGCCCGGTAATGCCAGGCGGCAGCGTCACGGAGACGTCATTGAGACCAATGACCTGGCCGTACCATTTCGAAAGATGGTCGGCCGAGACGATGGGCTCGAACGCGCGGGTTCCCTGCTCCGGCGTCACGCGACCACCTCGACGCCACGCACGCGCCGTTCGAGCACCAGGCCCGACACCGCGATCAGTCCGAGAATCATCAGCAGCGAGACGGGCCACGGCGTCGAGTACTTCAGCGGGAGCCGGAAGATCACGTCGCCGACTTGCGTGAGATTGGCGGGGAACGAGACCCACGAGAACGACGTGCTGCGCGTCACGGCAAACAGCACGCCGTAGACCGCCTGGGTGAAGAAGATGACGGCGGCGTACAGAATCCCCACGTAGCGGCTGCTCTTGGACAGCGACGAGAGCGCCAGCATCGCCGTGGCGACCATCGTGACATCGAGAAACGTGAAGACGGTAATGGCGGGAAACAGGTACGCGTTATTCTGGAAGAACGTGAAGTTGCCCGCGAACGCAATCTGGACGATGAGGAGCAGGATGGCCGGCACCCACGTCACCAGCAGCAGGAACGTCATCAGAATCGCCAGCTTGCCGAAGACGTACTCGGCTCTCGTCAGGGGCTTCGACAGGTAAATCTGCAGCGCGTTGGCGCGGCGATCGTTCGCGATCAACCCGGCGCCCACGTACACCGTGATGAAGAACGCGAAGATGTCCTGCTGGCCGAGGAAATCGCGGAATGTCGACGGCGTGGGGGCAAGGAATGCGGCCTGCGGCAGATTGGCGGCGGCGTAGATCTGCACGGCCCGGACGAAGAACGGAAACCATGCGAGGAGCAGCAAGCCGAGGAACGCGCGTTTGGCGACGAGCGTGCGGATTCCGGCACGCGTGATCACGGCCCATCCGTAACCTCGCGGCGCTTTCCCGCCGCTGTAACGCCGATAACCTTGATCATGAATCGGCATCTAGGATCTCGTGGTTGGGCGCTGCTGGCTGGCCGCCCGCATTACTTCTCACCAACCGCAGTGGCGAAGACGTCTTCGAGCGTCGACACGCTCGGCCGCAGGTGCCGCACCTGCACGTTGTCGGCGGCGGCCAGCGCGAACAGCTGACGCGCGCCGCCTTCGCCCGGCACGAAGACGCGCATGATGTCCTCGTCGGTCGCGTGGCAGTCCAGGCCGGCCGACTGCAATCGCTCGACGAACGCGTCGACCGCCCCGTCCCGCGTCTTCACGCGCAGCTCGTACACGCGGCCCCGCGGCTGCTTGAGCGCCGCGATCGGTCCCGCTGCGGCGATAGCGCCCTTGTCCATGACGACGACGTGGTCGCAGGTGTATTCGACGTCGGGCAGGAGGTGGGACGACAGGATCAGGTTGACGCCTTTGTTGTGCGCGAGATCGCGCACCAGCTCCAGCATCTCGTCGCGCCCCTTCGGGTCCATCCCGTTGGTCGGCTCGTCGAGGAACAGCAAATCCGGATCGTGCACGAGCGCCTGCGCCAGCTTGATGCGCTGCTTCATGCCCGTCGAGTAGGTCTCGACGTTCCGGTAGCGCGCCTCGCCAAGGCCGACGTAGAACAGGACTTCGTGCGCGCGCTGCATGGCGTCGACGCGCGGCAGGCCGGCCAACTCCCCGCAGTACGCGACAAACGACACGGCGTTCATGCCGGGAATGTGCGCGTCGCTCTCCGGCATGTAGCCGACACGCGCGCGAATTTCGAGTGGCGCGACGGCGACGTCGAGGCCGAGCACGCGCATCCGGCCGCGCTCGGGCACGATGAAGCCGAGCAGCGACTTGATCATCGTGCTCTTGCCGGCGCCGTTCGGCCCGAGCAGTCCGACGGCCCCCGCCGAAAACGACGCGGTCACGTCGCGCAGCGCGACGCTCTTGCCGTACGCGACGGTCACGCGCTCGAGCGTGACGACGGAGTCCGTCTGAGTCATCCGCTTTGATATACGGTCAGGCGAACCGAAAAGGTCCGCTAAAGGGTCCCTCTGAGCCCGAGCGCCTCCGCGCGCTCGCGCATGAACGCGATCACGTTCGTGATGTGTTCTTCGAGCGGCAGACCGAGCAGCTCGGCGCCGGCGACGAGATCTTCGCGCTTCACGCCGCGCGCGAATGCCTTGTCCTTCATCCGCTTCTTCACCGAGCTCGCCTCGAGATCCAGGACGCTCTTGCTCGGCCGCACGAGCGACGCCGCCGTGATGAAGCCCGCGAGCTCGTCACACGCGAACAGCGTCTTTTCGAGCAGGCTCTCGCGCGCGACCCCCGTAATCTCCTGCGCGTGCGAGAGAATCGCGCGAATCATCCAATCCGGATAGCCTTTCTCGCGAAGAATCTCGCTGCCCTTCACCGGGTGATCACCGAGCGTCGGCCAGCGCTCGTAGTCGAAATCATGGAGCAGCGCGGTGATGCCCCAGTCGTCTTCGTTTTCGCCGAACTTGCGCGCGTAGCCCCGCACGGAGACTTCGACGGCCATCGCGTGCTTCAGCAGACTGTCGCCCTTGGTGTACTCCGTGAGCAAAGCCCACGCGTCGTCTCGAGTCATGATAAGTTTCTGCATCTTAATGGAAACCAGCCACCAGTCACCAGCCACCAGCCCCCCGTCGTCGGCCACCGTCCTCGATACCGAGTTCCACCGCGGGCTCGGCCTGTACGACTCGACGATGGTGGTCGTCGGATCGATGATCGGCTCCGGCATCTTCATCGTGTCCGCCGACATGTCACGCACCATCGGCAGTCCAGGATGGCTGCTGGCGGCGTGGCTGCTGACCGGCGGCCTCACGGTGGTCGGCGCGCTGTCGTACGGCGAGCTCGCCGCGATGATGCCGCGCGCCGGCGGACAGTACGTGTACTTGCGCGAGGCGTTCTCGCCGCTCTGGGGCTTCCTCTACGGCTGGACGCTGTTCCTGGTGATCCAGACCGGCACGATCGCCGCGGTCTCTGTCGGCTTCGCACGGTACTTCGGCGCGCTCGTCCCCTGGATTGCGGACGATCATTATTTGATCCCGCCCGTGCATCTCTCGACGGGCTACGCGCTGTCGCTCTCCACGACGCAGTTTGTCGGCATCGTGATGATCGCGCTCCTGACGTGGACCAACACGCGCGGTCTCCAGTACGGCAGGATCATTCAGAACGTTTTCACGACCGCGAAAACCGGCGCGCTCGCCGGCCTCATCATCGTCGGCGTGCTGCTCGGCTGGAATCACACCGCCGTCGCCGACAACTTCGGCCATCTGTGGGCCGCCCGCGGCGCCGTCGAGATCGTGCCCGGGCTGACGGCCATGTCGGCGTTCGGGCTGTTCGTCGCGCTCTGCGTGTCGCAGACCGGGTCGCTCTTTTCCGCCGACGCGTGGAACAACATCACGTTCACGGCCGGTGAAGTGAAGGAGCCGCGGCGCAATATCCCGCTGTCGCTCGCCCTCGGCACCTTCATCGTCATCGGGCTGTACCTGCTCGCCAACGTCGCGTACCTCGTGACGCTGCCCTTCGATCAGATTCAGCACGCGCCCGGCGATCGCGTGGCGACGGCGACGCTCGACGCGATCTTCCCCGGCCTCGGCCCGACCATCATGGCGGTCGGGATCATGATCTCGACGTTCGGCTGCACCAACGGGCTGATCCTCGCGGGCGCGCGCGCGTACTACGCGATGGCGCGCGACGGTCTGTTCTTCAGGTCGGCCGGCCAGTTGAACGAGGCGAAGGTGCCGAGCTGGGGACTCGTGCTGGAAGGTCTGTGGGCCGCGTTCCTCGTCCTGCCGCGGACGTATGACCCGGCGACGCACGCGTACGGCAACCTTTATAACAACCTGCTGGACTACGTGATCTCGGCGGCGCTCATCTTCTATATCCTGACCATCGTCGGCATCTTCCGTCTGCGAGCCACCCGGCCCGATGCGGAGCGTCCGTACCGCGCATTCGGGTACCCGGTGATCCCTGCGCTGTACATCGCGGGCGCCGCGACGATTCTCGCCGTGCTGTTCGTCTATCGGACAGCCACCACGTGGCCCGGCCTGATCATCGTCCTGCTCGGCGTGCCCGTGTACTTTGCCTGGAAGCCGAAGCGGTAGCTGGTCTGACCGTCACGGCCCACCACCACGACATCCAGTTCCACGAGGTCGCCGGGAGTCGCGACGGGAAACCGACTCGACTGCGTCAACGCGAGGATGGCACAGATCAGCGCAGCGGCGATCTTCATTCGCCCGTATACCAGCGGACTTCGCGCGGCGTCCACGGTCCGTCACGAAGGCGATCGAAACCCTTCTGGATCACACTGACGGTGGCCTCGTTCACTCCATACGACGGCAGATCCAGGAGCGGCGCCCACGCGACGTCCGCCGCGTCGGAGGACGCGCTCGCGACCGTGCCCTCCAACGGCCGGCACAGGAAGTCCACCAGCACGTAGTGGTAGTTCGGCCGCCCCTGCGGATCGAAGCTGATGCGATCGAAGACATCGATCATCGGCCCGATGTCGATCAGGAGCCCGGTCTCCTCGCGCACTTCACGCGCGATCGCCGTCTCGAGCGTCTCGCCAAGCTCGACCGCGCCTCCGGGCAGGCTCCACTGCCCTTTCAGCGGCTCGTTCCCCCGGCGCACGAGCAGCACGCGGCCTCCATCGATGACGACGGCGCCGACGCCTACGATCGGTCGGTCAGGGTACTCTCGCATCACAGTGCCAGCGCGGCGTCGGCATTGAGGTCCAGCGAGGCCGTTATCCCTTCGCGGAATCTGCGGAGGCCGGCGGCCGCAATCATCGCGGCGTTGTCCGTCGACAGCGAGAGGCTCGGCAGGAACGTCGGAATTTCGCGGCGCCTGCCGCGGTCCTCGAGCTCGGCCCGCAGCCGGCTGTTCGCCGACACTCCGCCGGCAATCCCGACGCTCTTCGCCTGATAGCGCCTCGCGGCGTCGAAGAGTCGATCGATCAGCACGGTCACGACGATACGCTGAAAGCTGGCGCACACGTCCGCGATTTCCTGCTCCGAGAACGGCCCGTCATGCGCGCGGACGTGGCGGAGGACCGCGGTCTTCAGTCCGCTGAAACTGAAATCCAGATCGCCCCGGAGCTCTGGCGCGTTGCGATCGGCGTGCGTCAAGCGCGTCGTCGGCAACGCGACGGCGCGGTCGTTGCCCTGCTTCGCCAGACGATCGATGACAGGGCCGCCCGGGTACCCGAGGCCGAGCAGCTTGGCCACCTTGTCGTACGCCTCGCCCGCAGCATCGTCGCGCGTGCGGCTGAGCGGCTCGTACCGCCCGGGACCGTCGACGAGATACAAGCTCGTGTGCCCTCCCGAGACGACGAGGACGACGGCCGGCAACGGCATCTCGCCGTTTTGCAGGACGAGTGATTCGATGTGGCCCGCAAGATGATGGACCGCCACGAGCGGCAATCGCGCCGCGGCCGCGGCGGCCTTCGCGAACGACACGCCGACCAGTAGCGATCCGACGAGGCCGGGCCCCTGCGTGACGGCAATCGCACCGAGATCGCCCCACGTCGTCTGCGCGGCGTCCAGCGATCGCTCGACCACGCCGCAGATGTCGCGAATATGCTGCCGCGAGGCGAGCTCGGGCACGACGCCGCCCCACTCCCGGTGAATCGGCACCTGCGAGGCGACGATGTTGGACCGCACGGCCCAGGGCTTCGCCGCATCGCCGGTCTCCTCGACGACGGCGGCCGACGTCTCGTCACAAGAAGTTTCGATGCCGAGCATGCGCATAGCAGGAAGACACGTAGAGGCGGAGCGTGCTCCGCCGTCGAGGACCGACCCAGGTCGGCCCCCGCCAAAAACTATGTCCGGGCGAGCGCCCGCTCTTCGAACGCGCGCTTGAGCGTGTCGACGTACGGCGCCCGGAAGATGCCGCGCTCGGTGATGATGCCGGCGATGTACTCGTGCGGCGTGACATCGAACGCCGGATTCCAGATGAGCGCGCCGTCGGGCGCTATCTGCGATCCGCCGACGTGCGTCACCTCGCGCGCATTGCGCTCTTCGATGGGAATGTGCGCGCCGTCCGGCGTCTTCAAGTCGATTGTGGACAGCGGCGCGGCGACGTAGAAGGGAATCTGGTGCTCGCGCGCGAGGACCGCGACGCCGTACGTGCCAATCTTGTTGGCCGTGTCGCCGTTGGCCGCGATGCGGTCGGCGCCGACGATGACGAGGTCCACCTTCTTCTGACGCATGAGCGCGCCCGACATGTTGTCGGTGATGACCGTCGTCTGAATGCCGTCCCGGACGAGCTCCCATGCGGTGAGGCGCGCCCCCTGAAGGAAGGGCCGCGTCTCGTCGGCGAACACGGCGACGCGCTTGCCCTGCTCCACCGCGCCGCGGATCACGCCGAGCGCCGTGCCGTAGCCCGCGGTCGCCAGCGCGCCCGCGTTGCAGTGCGTGAGGATCCGCGCGTCAGCCGGCACGACCGCCGCGCCGAACGCGCCCATCGCGCGGCAACTCGCGACGTCCTCGTCGTGAATCATGTCCGCTTCGCGATCCAACCGGTCCTTGATCTGATCGACCGACTCGCCGGCGTGCACACCGGAGGCGAACGATCGCTTCATCCGCTCGATCGCCCAGAACAGATTGACCGCGGTCGGGCGGGTCGCCGCCATCAGGTCGCAGCTCTTCTGAAATTCCGCCGCGAACTTCTGCGTGCCGGTCGCCGTGCTCCGGCGCATGCCCAGGGCCAGGCCCATCGCCGCGGCCACGCCGATCGCCGGCGCGCCGCGAATGACCATCGTCCTGATGGCGCGGGCCACTTCCGCCGCGGTCTTGCAGCGGACGTAGAGTTCCTGCGCGGGCAGCTTGCGCTGGTCGATCATGACGACCGCGTCGCCCTCGCGCGCGATAGTGGGCAGCATCCGACGATCTTACAGGAGGCGCGCGTCGAACGGCAGCGGCAGCAGGTCCTTCAGCCGATGGGTGCCGCGCTTCTCCCGGAGATTGGCGAGCAGGATTTCGAGGTTGCCGCCGAACTCCCAGAGAATCTGCCGGCACGCGCCGCAAGGAGGCGTCGGGGCCTCGGTATCCGCGACGATGGCGATGCGCGTGAAGGCCCGGTGCCCTTCGGACAGCGCCTTGAAGATGGCGACGCGCTCGGCGCAAATGGTGAGGCCGTAGGTCGCGTTCTCGATGTTGCAGCCGGTGACGACCGTGCCGTCCGCGGTTTCGAGCGCGGCGCCGACCTTGAAATGGGAGTACGCCGCGTCGGCGTGCTCGCGGGCGCGGCGGGCCGCGCCGACAAGATCGAGGTCGCCGGCGCCTTCGCGCACGCGCCGCGGACCGAGCCGGCGATCGCGGGCACGCCTTTCGCCACCGCTCTTCGGTCCGACGTTCTTGGCGCGGCGGTCGAACCCGCTCCGCCGATCGGACTCGAGGCTCGCGCGCCGGTTCTCGAGGAACCGCTGCGGCGGACCCGGACGTCGCACGCCGTTGACGACGTGCGTCACGCGCGCGATCTTGGCGAACGCGGCCGTCAGCGCCTGCACGTCCGGATCGGCGTGGCAGCGCTCCGCCGCCGCCGCGTCGGCCCAGTGGCGCACGGCGTAGAACCGCAGCGGCACCGCCTCGTCGCGGATCATCTCCGCGCGGCCGTACTCCTTCCGCAGGAGCAGCGCCTCGAAGCGCGTGGCCAGCGCGAGGAACTCCACCTCGCGGCCTTCCGCCACGTCGACGAGCGCCACCGACAGCCGGACGTCAGAGCTGGCCAATAATGCCCTCCAGCAACGCGATGAATTGCCCGCGGACGCGCCGCGCCGTCTCCATCACTTCGGCGTGATCGAGCGGCTGCGACAGCACGCCCGCGGCCATGTTGGTGATGCACGAGAGGCCGAGCACATCCATGCCCATATGCCGCGCGACGATGGCTTCCGGGACCGTCGACATCCCCACGGCGTCCGCGCCGATCGTCCTTAAGTATCGGATCTCCGCCGGCGTTTCGTAACTGGGACCGAGCAGCGCGACGTACACGCCGTGCGGCAGCGTCAGCCCCATGGCGCGCGCCGCCTGATCGGCAACCGCGCGCAATCGTGACGAATAGACCTCGGTCATGTCGGGAAACCGCGGGCCGAAGCGCTCGTCGTTCGCCCCGACGAGCGGATTGTTACCAATCAGATTCAGATGGTCGTCAATCACCATCAACGCGCCCTGCGAGAATCCGGTGTTCACGCCGCCGGCGGCGTTGGTGAGGATGAGGGTCTTCACGCCCAGCACGCCCAGCACGCGCGTCGCGAACGTCACCGTCCGGAGATCGTGGCCTTCGTACACGTGGCACCGGCCCGACAGTGCGGCAATGCCTCGGCCGCGCGCCGTGCCGACGACGAGCCGGCCCTCGTGACCGATCACGCGCGACGCCGGCCAGTACGGCAACTCCTCGTACGGGATCGACACGGCGTCGCCGAGGGCGTTCGCGAATTCACCAAGGCCGGACCCGAGCACGACGGCGATGCGCGGAACGTCGCGCACCCGCGCCTGTACGGCGTCGGCCGCCCGTTTGACCTGATCGTAGTAGTCCATCAGAGGAGGAAACCGGCGATTGTGGCGGTCATGAAGTTGGCGAGGGTGCCGGCGAACATCGCGCGCAGACCGAGGCGCGCGAGATCGTGACGGCGGTTGGGCGCCAGCGCGCCGATGCCGCCGATTTGAATACCGATCGAACTGAAGTTGGCGAATCCGCAGAGCGCGAACGTCGCAATCGTGAACGACTTCGGATCGAGCGACGCCTTCAGCGGCCCGAGCTGCGAGTACGCGACGAACTCGTTGAGCACCATGCGCGTGCCGAGCAGGTTGCCGATCGTCGGCGCATCGCGCCACGGCACGCCCATCGACCAGGCCACCGGCGCAAACACCCACCCGAAGATCTGCTGCATGCTGAGGTTCGCGAAGCCCAGGAGGAAGTTCACCAGCGCCACGAGCGCGAGGAAGGAGATGAGCATCGCGCCGACGTTCATCGCCAATTGCAGTCCTTCGCTGGTCCCCCGACCCGCGGCGTCGATCACGTTCACTTCGGTCTGCTCCACCACGAGCTTCACCGTGCCCATCGTTTTCGGCGTTTCCGTCTCAGGCACCAGCATCTTCGCCATCATGATCGTGCCGGGCGCCGTCATGATGACCGCCGTCAGCAGATGCTTGGCCTCGATGCCGAAGAGGATGTACGCCGCCATGATGCCGCCCGAAATGTGCGCCATCCCGGACGTCATGACCGTCATGAGCTCGGACTGCGTCATCTCGGGCAGGTACGGGCGGATCGTGAGCGGCGCTTCCGTCTGCCCCATGAAGATGCTGGCGGCGACGTTGAGCGATTCCGCGCCGCTGCACTTCATGACCCGGTGCATCACGATCGCCATCAGGCGCACCACGAGCTGCATCACGCCGTAGTAATAAAGGATGGCGAAGAGCGCCGCGATGAAGATGATCGTGGGCAGCACCTGGAACGCAAAGATGACGCCATACTGCGCGCCATCGGGCCCGAGCGCCCCGGTCATGGCACGGCCAAAGACACTGCTGTTGCCGAGCGGCCCGAAGACGAAGGCCGCACCGACGCCGGCGAAGCTCAGCAGCTCGTTGATGCCGTTCCCGAGCGCTGAAAAGACGCGCTGCCCGGCCGTCGTCTTGAGGACGATGAGGGCGAACACGACCTGCAGGCTGAGGCCCCAGGCGACCGTGCGCCAGTTGATGGCGGGGCGATTGTTCGAACAGGCGACCGCGATCCCGAGGATGACGACGGCGCCGAACAGCGGCTGCAGGATTCCGAGCATCAGCGGACCTCTCCGACGATCAAGCGCCGTGAGGCTGGCCGCTCGTCGCCAATCGTGATGGCGTTACCGATCAACCGTAGAGCCGCATCGAGGCGCGGGCGATCGCGGAAGTGCAGCTCGAGCACGGCGTCGCCCGCCTGCACCCGATCGCCCGGCTTCGCCTTCACCATGATGCCGACCGCGGGATCGACGGGATCCTCGACGCGATCGCGACCGGCGCCGAGCGCGACCGAGGCGCGGCCCACGAGTTCCGCGTCCAGCCGCGAGATGTACCCGCCGCGGCCCGCGGTCACGACATGCCGATCGGCCACGTGCGGCAGCCGCTGGTAGTCGTCGACCACGCGCGGATCGCCGCCCTGGATCTCGATGATGCGCCGGAAGCGTTCGAGTCCTTCGCCGGACGCGATCGCGGCGCGGACCCGCCGCTCGGCGTCCGCGCGATCCGGCGCCACCTTGCCGAGCACGAGCATCCGCGCGGCCAGCTCGACGGAGACGTCGATGAGATCGGCCGGCCCCTTCCCCTTCAACACCTCGAGGCATTCGATCACTTCGAGCGCGTTGCCGACCGCGCGGCCGAGCGGCGTCTCCATGAGCGTGATGACGGCCTCGGTCCGGACGCCGGACGCGTTGCCGATCGACACGAGCGATTCGGCGAGCCGGCGCGAGTCGGCTTCGGTCTTCATGAACGCGCCGCTGCCGGTCTTGACGTCGAGCACGAGCGCGTCGATCCCTTCCGCGATCTTCTTGCTCATGATCGACGCGCTGATGAGCGGAATGCTCTCGACCGTCCCCGTCACGTCGCGCAGCGCGTACAGCTTCTTGTCGGCCGGCGCGATCTGCGAGGTCTGGCCGATCATGGCGCAGCGCGTTCGCGCGAGCGCCGCCTTCATTTCGTCGAGCGACAGGTTGACGCGGAAGCCCGGGATCGCTTCGAGCTTGTCGAGCGTGCCGCCGGTGTGGCCGAGCCCGCGGCCGGACATCATCGGCACGGGCACGCCGCACGCCGCGGCGAGCGGCGCGAGAATCAGCGACGTCTTGTCGCCGACGCCGCCCGTGCTGTGCTTGTCGACCTTGACGCCGGGGATCTCGCGGAGGTCGACGCGGACGCCGGAGTGGACCATGGCATCCGTGAGCCAGGCCGTCTCCTCCGCGGTCATCCCGCGCAGCAGCACGGCCATCAGGAGCGCTGAAGTCTGATATTCCGGCAGCGTCCCGGCCGTGACGCCGTCCACGAAGAAGCGGATCTCCTCGCGGCTCAGCGCACCGCCATCCCGCTTCTTCATGATGACGTCGACTGCGCGCATCCGGCGGGCAGTATATTGGATAATCACGACGATGTCCCAGGCGTCCCAGCTGTCACCGGAACTCGCGCGCGGCGTGCTCCAGCTGGCGCGCTCGCTCGTCGCCGCGATGCGGAATTGGACGCTGTATCCGCCCGAGCACCCGGCCGTCGGACAGTCGGTTTCGCGGCTGGCTCAGACCGTGCGCGAGACCTTGGCCGGCGGCGCGTTCTCTCTCGGCGTGACGCCGACAACGCTGATGGTCGGGGACGCGCCCGCGGATCAGACGCAAGGGTCGATTAGCGAGGCCGCGGCCTTCCTCCACGATCGCGACATCCTGCAGATCTCGTTTCTCGGAGAAGTCCCCGTTGAAGCGCTGCAGGCTTTCCTGCGGATCATGGCGCTCGACAGCGCCGAGCGCCGGAACCGCGGCGGGCCGGCGCAGATCTGGTTGAGCGACGGCCATCCGTCGATGGTCATCGATCAGATCGACTACAAGCGGGTGCTCGAGCGCGAGCGCGCGGGCGAGACGCCCGAGCCCGCCAAGCGCGACGACCTCTGGCGATCGATCGTGACGTCCATCGTCGCCGGTCAGACCGGCATGTTCGACGAGGCGGCGCAGCGGCGCCTGCTGGCGATCTCTGAAAGTCCCGGCGACATCACCGATCTCGCGGGCGCCGTCATGGCGCCGAAGTGCGCGCTGGACGGCTCGCCGATGATCACGTCGCAGGCCGCAACGGTCCTCGCCGCGTTCCGCCACCTCGCCGGCATCGTGACCGTGCGGGCGCCCGACAACCTGTCGAACGTGATGGGCAACCTCGCGACGGCGGCGGCCAATCTGGATCCGCACGTCGTGATGCAGGTGATGCAGCACGAGGAGGAGCCGGGCGCGCAGGTGACCGTCGTCCGCGGCATGGCCGCGGCGTTCGACGACGTGAAGGTCGCCCAGTTGCTGGCGACCGCGCTCGCGCTCGACGGCCAGGCGTCCGATCGCCTCGCGACGATCTTCAATACGATCGCGCCGGACGACGATCGCAAGCGCCGCGTCCTGACGCTGACGCGCAGCATGCTGAGCGAGACCGACTTCGGCAAGCAGGGGCAGTTCCAGGTGTTGTGGACGTCGATGGAAGAGCTGCTCGTGTCGTACAACGACAAGCCGTTCGTGTCGGAGCACTACAAAGCGGCGCTCGACGGCGTCGGGGGCCGCGCGGAACGGATGGCCACGGTGGATCTGCCGCCGGAACTGTCCGCCTGGATCGACAGCCTCGGGCAGGAGAACGTCCGCTCTCTCTCGGTCACGCTGCTCATCGATCTCCTCACGCTGGAGCGTGACGCGACGCGCGCTGAAGGCATCGCGCAGGACATGGGCGCGCTCGGCGAAGACCTGCTGATGTCGGGATCGTACGACGATGCGCACGCGGTCACGAAGGCGCTGCGGGATCGCGCGTCCGCCACGGGCGCGATGGGGCGGGACGCCTGCCTGCAGGCGCTCGACCGTCTCGGCGACTCGCTCGCGATGCGGGAAACCGTCGCGCTCATCTCCGAGATGGACGACCGCGGCTGGGAGACGATCCGCACGGTGATCGCGACCATCGGCGCCGCGTGCGCCGAGGCGCTGAAGCCGGCCGTCGCGGTCGAAAAAGAAACGGTCGCGTCCAAACGCGCCGAGCAGATCATCGTCGGGTTCGGGCCGCCGGCGATCTCGCGCCTGGCCTCGCTCGTCGGCGACTCCCGGTGGTTCGCGCAGGTGGCGGGCGCGCGGATGCTCGGGCACATCGGCACGGCCGAGGCGGTCCCGCTGCTCCAGCCGCTGCTCCGCAAGAGCGATCCCCGCGTGACCGTGCAGGCGATCGCGTCGCTGAGCGGGATCCAGGATCCCGCGGCCGCACGCGCCATCCAGACCGTGCTGCGGTCCACCACCGGCGACACCCGCCGCGCCGTGGTCGACGCGCTCGTGACGGATCGCGATCCGCGCGTGGTGCCGATGCTGGTGCAGATTCTCAACGAGAGCGAGCCGCTCGGCAAAGATCACGACGTCGTGCTCGAGACGCTCGACGCGCTCGGCCGCGTCGGCAGCGATGCCGCCATCCCGGCGCTCGTGAAGGCGGCGGCGGTGAAGGGGTGGTTCGTCCGCGCCAAGCGCGCGGCCCTGAAGACGCGGGCGGTCGAAGCGCTGGCGCGCCTCGGCACGCCCAGGGCGAAGGCGGCGCTCGACGAAGCCGGACGCACCGGCGATCGGTTGCTGAAGAAGATCGTGCATGGAACAGCGAAAGGCTGAAGACCTCGTCCGGCGGCTGGCGGCGGCGCTGCGAGGCACCGAGCTGTACTCGCAGACGCACCCGCTCGTCCAGCGCGGGATCGACGCGCTCGCGACGGGCGCGGTCGAAGCGCTGGCGGCCGCCTCCAACGTACACATCGGGTTCCTCGGCGACGAAGTGGTCGTCGACGGGACGCGCCTGCCGCGCGGATCGGCCTCGCTCGTCGGGTTCGCGCGCGGCATGCGCGAGCGCGAGATCGAGAAGATCACGCTGAACCGCGGCCTGACACGCGAAGAAATCCGGACTTTCGTGATCACGCTGAACGATCGGAAGTCGCCGATTCCGCTCGCCGATCGCCTGCTCCAGAAAGGCGTGCGGCACATCGCGCTCGGCAAGATCGTCGTCGACGACGCGTCGGACGAGAACACCGGCATCATGGCGGCGCGGAAGGTCTACGGGACGGCCGTGGAGACCGCCGAGACGCTGTGGAACGCGGCCAAGGCCGGTGACCAGCCCGACCCTGGCGCCGCGAAGAAGATCATCGACAGCCTCGCGAAGATGGTCACGCAGGACCGCACGTCGCTGATGGCGCTCACGGCGCTCAAGAAGTACGACAACTACACGTTCACGCACATGGTGAACGTCTCGGCGCTCGCCATGGCGCAGGCGCGCTCGCTCAACGTCGAAGGGCCGTTGCTCCGCGAGTTCGGGTTCGCGGCCCTCATGCACGACATCGGCAAGGTGAACACGCCGCTCGAGGTGCTGAACAAGCCGGACAAGCTGACCAGGGACGAATTCGAAATCATGAAACGCCACGTCGTCGACGGCGCGCACATTCTCCGCCGCACGCCCGAGATGCCGGCGCTGGCGCCGATTGTGGCGTTCGAACACCACCTGAAACAGGACCTCAGCGGCTATCCCGAAAAAATCGGCAGCCGGAAGCTGAATCTGTGCACGATGATCGTGTCGATCGCGGACGTGTTCGACGCGCTGCGCAGCACCCGGCCGTACCGCAAGGGCCTGGCGACCGATCGCATCCGCAACATCATGGGCGAACAGGGCAATCCGGCGTTCAATCAGGTGCTGCTCAAGCGATTCGTCAACCTGATGGGACTGTTCCCGGTCGGCAATCTCGTCCGTCTCAGCACGGAGGAGATCGCGGTCGTCACCGCCGAGCACCCGACCGATCCGTTCCGGCCGCAGGTGAAGATCCTGACCGACGCCAAGGGCGCGCTGCTCGAGGAGCCCATGCTGACGAACACGTGGGAGCGGGACAGCCGCGGCGAGTTTCCGCGCGCGGTCGTCGAGGCGATTGATCCCGAAACGGTGGACATCGATCCGCTGAAGTACTTGAATGCCTGAAGCCCTTCCTCCCCAGACGCCGCCGCTCAGCGCGGAAGACACCGCGCGGCTGTTGGACTTCGCGCGCGCCTGCAAGGCGGCCGCGCGCGCGGTGATGCTCTACCCCGCGGGGCATCCGGCGATCGCCGCCACGCTGGGACGCATCGCGCAGATCACGTCCCCCGCGGCGATGCCGTCGCCCTTCCAGCTGACGGTCCTGCCCGACGGGCTGCTGCTCAACGAACACGCGCCGGCCCGCGGCGACGCGGCGCTGAGCGAACTGGCCGCGTTGCTGCACAACCATCTCATCGGCCAGATGACCGTGCACCCTGGCGGCGACGTCGAATCGTGGCGCACGTTCCTCCTGCTGCTCGGGCGCGAGCCCAACGCCGTGCGGACCGACGGCGGCATCGCGCGCGTCTGGACGACGATGGCCGGACGCCACGTCGAGCTGCGCGAGATCGATTACACGGAAGTGCTGCGCGAGCGCCGGGGCGGGGACACCGCCAACTGGACGCGCGTGATCGCGAACTGCCTGCAAGGCAGCGTCGTCGACCTCGACACGGCCGCGATCCAGGAGCTGCTGGGGATCGCCGGCGACAGCGATCGCCTGACCGAGCTGATGTCGGCGCTTCAGAAGAGCCCCGACAGCGGCGGCGGCGTCACGGCCAAGACCGCCGCGGTCCTGCGGATGCTGCGGCAGATCGTGGACGTCGTCGCGAAGAACGAACCCGAGAAACTCGAACCGGTGCTCGGCAATATGGCGTCGGCGATCGGTCAGCTGTCGCCGGACATGCTGCTCGGCCTGCTCACCCAGCGGGGCGACGACGAGGGGCCGAAGCTGGTGCAGTCCGTCGTCCAACGCATGTCCGACGGCACGATTGCCAAGTTCGTCTCGCGCAACGTCATCAATGAAAGCGCGGCGACCGACCGGCTCGCGCAGGCGTTCCAGACGCTCGTCCACGAATCCGATCAGCAGCAGCGGCTCCTCGCGCTCGCGAAAGACGATGTCGCGGCGTCGCCGCTCGGGAGCACCGAGGGCTTCGAGTCGGTCTGGAATCACGTCGCCGGGAAACTCCTGACGTCGTATTCGGACAAGCCGTTCGTCTCCGAGGAGTACGGGCGCGAGCTGTCCAATGCCCGCACAAAAGCGATCGAAGTGGATCAGGTCAACGACGATCCGCCCGAGCGCGTCGGCGCGTGGCTGGGCACGGTGGCCACGAGCGCGCTCCGGGCGCTCGACCTGACGCTGCTGCTGGATCTGCTGCGGATCGAGGAGGAGGAAAGCCGGTGGGCCAATCTGATGACGCCGGTCGTCAGCCTTCTCGAGGACCTGCTGCTCGTCGGCGACTTCGACGCGGCGCTGGCGCTGATCGCCGTGCTGGTCGCCGAGGCCGGCGGGACGGGGTCGAAGGCCCGCCGCCAGCACGCGATGATCGCGATCGACCTGCTGATCGCCGGGTCGATGATGCGGCACATCTCGACGCACCTGGCGACGATCGACGAGGCGCAGTTCGAGCGCGTCAAGGCCATGTGCGTGTCGCTCGGCGAGGTGCTCGTCCGTCCGCTCGCGGAAGCGCTGTCCGCCGAGGAGCGGCCGCGGACGCGCGAGCGGCTCACGGCGATCCTGATCGCGTTCGGATCGGTCGGACGGCGGACGATCGAGCGCCTGAAAAACGCGCAGAACCCCGCGGTCCGCCGCACGGCGATCCACCTCATGCGTCAGTTCGGCGGCAGCGACGCGCTGCCCGACCTGACCGAGCTGCTCGACGACAACGAGCCGCAGGTGCAGCGCGAGGCCGTGCGCGCGATTCTCAACATCGGCACCGACGGCGCGTACAAGATTCTCGAGCAGGCGCTCGCGACGGGCACGACGCGATCGCGCGACGCCATCATGCAGTCGGTCAGCCTCGTCCGCGACGAAGGCGCGCTACCGCTCTTCGTGTACATCCTGCAGAACATCGACCATCGCGGCGCGCTCGCCGGCGTCTACGTGCGGGCCATCGAGTCGCTGGGGGCGCTGCGCGATCCGGCGGGCGTGCCACCCTTGAAGCAGGCGTTGTACAAAGGTGAATGGTGGGCGCCGCGGCGGACCGCGACGCTCAGAGCGGCCGCGGCGGCGGCGCTCGCGCGCATCGGGACGCCCGAGGCGGTCACCGTGCTCGACGAGGCCGCGGCCGGCGGATCACGCGGCGTGCGGGCGGCCGCCCGCGCGCACCGCGGGCGCGTGCGCGAGACACGGCCGCCAATCACGAGCCAGACGACATGACGGCGCCGCGAGTCCAGATCGCCGACGAGATCCTGCGACGGTTTGCCGCGTCGCTGCGGTCCACCCAGCTGTACTCCAAGGGCCATCCGATCATCGCGCGCAATCTCGAGTCGCTGTCGGTGGCGTTTCAACTGGCCCACAGTCTCCAGCCCACCGTCGTCATCGGGCTGGTCGGCGACGAGGTCATCGTCGACGACATGCCGATGGCGAAGGCGGACACGCTCGGCCAGTTCGTGCTCCGGCTTCACGAGAGCGGCGTCGAACGCGTCGCGATCGACCGCGGCGTGACGAAAGAGGAGCTGACGGATTTCATCGACGCGGTGACCGCGACCGAGACGAGACGCGGCGATCAGGAGACCATCGCGTTTCCGGCGATGCCGCACATCCGCGTCGGCCGCGTGACCGTCGAGCAGCGCGTCGAAAGCGACCTCGGCGACATGGGCACGATCAAGCGCCTCTACAGCGAGGCGGTCACCGCCGCCAACGCGGTATGGGAGGCGGCGCAGACCGAAGGCCAGCCCGACGCCACCGTCGCGCGCACGATGATCGACGGGCTGGCGCAGGCCGTCGCGCAGAACCGCACGGCGCTGCTGGCGCTGACCACGCTCAAGAACTACGACAACTACACGTTCACGCACATGGTGAACGTCTCGATCCTCACGATGGGCCAGGCGCGCGGACTCGGCATCGACGGTCCGCTGCTCCGCGAGTTCGGACTCGCGGCGCTCATGCACGACATCGGCAAGGTGCGGACGCCGCTCGAGGTGCTGAACAAGCCGGACAAGCTCACCGACGCGGAGTTCGTGATCATGAAGCGGCACGTCGTGGACGGGGCGGAAATCCTGCGCATGACGCCCGACGTGCCCGCGCTCGCGCCCGTGATCGCGTTCGAGCACCACCTGCGGGCGGACGGATCCGGATACCCGCACGGCGTGAAGCGCCCGTCGCTGAACATCGGCACGATGCTGTGCAGCATCGCCGACGTCTACGACGCGATGCGATCGCAGCGGCGCTATCAGCAGGCGTTCCCGACCGAGCGCATTCTCGAAGTTCTGAAGCGCAACGACGGCCAGCAGTTCGATCAGCACCTGGTCCGCCGCTTCGTGCAGCTGATCGGCATCTACCCCGCCGGCAACCTCGTGCGTCTGAACACCGGGGAAATTGCCGTCGTCCGGCAGGTGTACGCGCCGGATCCGTACCGCCCGCAGGTGCGCGTGCTCATCGATCGCGAGGGCCGCTCTCTCGAGATGACGTATGAAGTGAACCTGTGGGAAGCCACCGAGGATCCCGCGCGTCCGTCGTCGATCCTGGCGCCGATCGATCCCGCGGGGTACAAGTTCGACCCGCTGCTGCTGATGTAGGATCGGCCGAGGCGTTCACGTCTCTCCCGCCTTTACGGCGCCCGGACGAAAGGATCTGCATGCGAACACCGAAGCTCGGCCTGCTGGTCGTCTGCGTCGCCGCGGTGCTCGCCGCGCACGCCGCGCCGCGGGTACGCGCACAGTCCCGGCCACTGGCGATCACCGCGACGTCCAACGCCGACCTCCGGACCTGGGATTCCGCGGTCGATCGGCTCAAGCGCGACGGCGCCCTGCGCGCGCGCGCGACGAGCGAGGACCTGCTCCTGCCCGGCCGCGTCCACGAGCGTCTCGATCAATACGTCGGCGGCGTGCGCGTCTTCGGCGGCGATCTCGTCCGCCAGACCGAGAACGGACTCACGGTGTCGATCTTCGGCACGATGTATCCGGACGTCGCGGTCGACGGCGCCGCGGCGATGCCGCCCGAGGACGCGCGCGCGATCGTCGAGGGGCTGAGCGGCGCCGAACTGGGCGACACGCGCCGCCCCGAGCTGCTCATCCTGCCCGACGAGGCCGGCGGCGCGCGGCTCGTGTACCGGCTGAAGGCCTTCACGCTCGAGAACGCCATCGACTACTTCATCGACGCCTCGACGGGCGCGGTCGTGCTCGAGCTCGGCGCGGCCGAGCGGCAGTCAGTGTCGTCACTCGGCGTGGGCAGAGGCGTCCTCGGCGACGACAAGAAAGTCAGCGTGGCGAGCCTGGGCGGCAACTTCGTCGCCGTCGACCTGCTGCGCCCGCCGTCGATCCGCACCTACGACATGCGCGCCAATCTCTCCCGGACCATCGATTTCCTGAACGGCGTCGTCGGCCTGACGGCGTCCGACTTCGCGCTCAGCGCGACGACGACGTGGAGCGATCCGGTGGCGGTCGACGCGCAGGCCTACGTAGGCCAGGTGTACGACTTCTACTTCAAGCGCTTCGGCCGGCGCGGGCTCGACAACAAGAACCTCGCGTTGATCAACATCATTCACCCGGTCAGGCGCGACGACGTGTACACGGCGTCGGACGACATCATCGGCAACTTCTACCTGAACGCGTTCTACGCGGGCAACGGCGTCATGGTGTACGGCGAGGGACTCCCGGCCGGCCTGACGCTGGGCGGCCAGCGGTGGAACTACTTCGCCGGCGGGCTCGACATCATCGGGCACGAGCTGACGCACGGCGTGACCGAGTTCTCGTCCGGGCTGATCTACCGGAACCAGTCCGGCGCGCTGAACGAAGCGTTCTCGGACATCATGGGCACGGCGACGGAGTTCTTCGACCAGCCGATCGGCGACGGTCCGATGAAAGCCGAGTACCTGATGGGCGAGGACGTGGTGACGCCGGGCGGCATTCGGTCGCTGGCCAACCCGGGGCAGTTCGGCAATCCGGATCACTTCAGCAAGTTCGTCACCGCTCCCGCCGACGCGGCCCACGACTACGGCGCCGTCCACACGAACATGACTATCGCGACGCACGCGTACTACCTCGCCATCGAGGGCGGCGCCGATCGCACGTCCGGCCTGAGCGTGCAGGGCGTGGGCACCGCGAACCGCGATCAGATCGAAAAGGTCTTCTACCGCGGATTCACGCAGCTCCTGCCGTCGAACGCGACGTTCTCCGTGGCGCGCGCCGCGACGATTCAGGCGGCGCGGGATCTGTACGGCGCGGGCAGCGCGCCGGAACGGGCTGTGACGCAGGCCTGGACCGCCGTGGGGGTGCAGTGATGAGGCTCGCGCCTTCCTGCCTTCCTGCCCTCCTGCCTTCCGTCCTTCTGGTGATGCTTGTGCCTTCGCACGCGGCCGCGCAGGACAACTGGGATGGACGCTTCCGGATCAGCGCCAGCGGCGGCGATCAGATCAGCCGCGACACCATCGCGCAGGCGTTCACGGTCCAGAAGAACCTCGAGGCCGCGCCCGTCACCTTTGATGTCGACCATAAACAGATCTATTGGTTCGACGGAAGCATCGTCGCGCGCCTCCGCGGGCGCTGGGGCGTCGGCGCCACGGTGTCGGTCGCGACGCGCGACAACGACGGACACGTCGGCGCCAGCATTCCGCATCCGTTCTTCTTCAATCAGCCGCGCCCCATCGGCGGGACGATTGGCGCGAGGCGGACCGAGGTCGCCGTCCACCTCGATGCGGTGTATCGGCTCGCCGCGCGAGGCCGGCTCGATCTGTCGGTGTCGGGCGGCGCGTCCATCTTCAACGCGCGCGAGACGCTGGTCACCGACGTCGCGTACACCGACGCGTATCCGTTCGACACGGCGACCTTCGCGTCGGCGGCGACGACGCGGTCGACGACGACGTCCGGCGGATTCAACGTCGGCGCGGACCTGACGTGGAAGCGGTGGCGACGTGTGGGATTGGGCGCGCTCGTGCGGTTCGCGCACGCGTCGGCGACGTTCAGCGCCAGCGCGAACAACACCGTCACGGGCGATGTCGGCGGTCTGCAGGCCGGCGGCGGCCTGCGATTCGCGTTTTAGCAAGGGGACGGGAGTCGGATGGCGCGCAAACCGACTCCCGTCCCCTTTATGGCCCGCGTGCTGTCCGTCGTCCGGCGGATTCCGCCCGGGCGCGTGGCGACCTACGGCGACGTCGCGGCGCTCGCGGGACGGCCGCGGGCGGCTCGCGCCGTCGGCAACATCATGCGCGGCTGCCGGCGTCCGGATGTGCCGTGCCATCGCGTCATCGCCGCGGGCGGCCGCCTCGGCGGCTACGGCGGGCGTGAAATGCTGAAACGATCGCTGCTCGCCGCCGAAGGCGTGATCGTCTCCGGCCAGCGCGTCCGCGAACTCGAGCGCGTGCGATGGGACCCGTGAACTCCGATTTCTCGTCTGTGCCCACGTGACCGCACCCCGGCAACCCCGCCCGATCCCCTTCCCGTCTAAAGATGTGCGAGTGGGCACTGAGAGGGGACGGGAGTCGGCGAGCGACGTGCAGAACCGACTCCCGTCCCCTCCCGATCTGGTCGCCCGGTGTCAGGCCGGCGACGTCGAGGCGTTCGAGACGCTGTACCGGCGCCACGCGTCCCGGATCTACACGCTGGCGTGCCGGATGGCCGGCTCGCCCGAGGACGGCGAGGACCTGCTGCAGGAGATCTTCCTGCAGGCCTACCGTAAGCTCGACAGTTTCAAGGGCGACGCGGCGATTGGCACGTGGCTCTACCGGCTGGCGCTCAATCACTGTCTCGACTATGTCCGCGGGCGGCAGGCGAAGATGAAGAAGCAGACCGAGACCCTCGACGCCGACCGTTCCTTCGAGCCCGCCGCGCGGCGCGACACGCCGATCGCGAGGCTGGATCTGGAACGCGCGATCGCGAGGTTGCCGGAGGGATGCCGCGAGGCATTCGTTCTGCACGACGTCGAAGGATTCGATCACAAAGAGGTGGGGAATCTTCTGGGGATCGCCGAGGGCACGTCGAAGTCGCAGGTGTTCAAGGCGCGGCTGAAGCTGCGCACGCTCCCGCGCGGGGACATGTAGCGCGAGCCTTTCAGGCGAGCGACGGTTGTTTATGCATCCGAACGAAACGACCATCCACGACTACGTCGATGACGCGCTCGACGCGGGCGCGCGAGCCGAGGTGGACCGCCACCTCGAGACGTGCCCGGCGTGCCGGCTCCTCGTCGATGATCTGCGCGAGTTGCGCCACGTGGCAGGCTCGCTGGATCTTCGCGAGCCTCCGGCGCGCGCGTGGTCGCGGATCGAGCGCGCGATCCGTCTGGAGCCGAAAGACACTCGACTGCAGGGCGCGCGGTTCGGCGAATCGAGACGCGCGCGGTTCGCGTCGATGGGCGGAGCGCGCTACGCCTGGCTGGCGGCCGCGGCCGCGCTCGTCATCGCGACCGGCGTCGGCCTCCGGTTCTACACGACCCATCGTCCCGATACGGCCGCCGTCTCAACGACGGACGGCACCGCGCCCGCCGTCGCAAGCGCGGCGGCCCAGTCCATCGAAGCCGAGCTTCGCGAGGCCGAGTCGCACTACGAGAAGGCGATCAAGGGCCTCGAGCAGATCACGAGCAGCGAGCAGAACACGCTCGATCCCGGCACGGCGGCGACGCTGCAGAAGAATCTCGCCGTGATCGATCAGGCCATCAGCGAGAGCCGGGCCGCGCTGCACGCGCAGCCGGACAGCGAGCCCGCGCAGCAGAGTCTGCTCGACAGCTTCAAGACGAAGATCGCGCTGCTGCAGGACACGGTGGCGCTCATCAACGAAATGCGCAAGGGGAACGAGGCCGGAGCGGCGCGGATCGTCTCCGGGCTCAAGCCAAAGGGTTAACTGACATGCGATCGACAGTTTCATTCGTAGTCGCGGGATTCATCGCGGCGGCCGCGCCGGCCTGGGCGCAGAGCCAGCCGGGACCGCGGATCGTCGTCGGGGGACGGGTCTCGGGAGGCGTGGTCGCCGAGACCCGTCCCCCTTCTGCGCGCGCGTACCAGGGACGCAACAGCGGTCCCGAGCAGACCGAGCGGTTCTCCCGCAAGGTGAAGATCGGGCGTGACGGCCGCGTCAGCCTCGCCAACATCGCCGGCGACATCGTCGTCACGGGCGGATCGGGCGACGAGGTGTCGATCGAGGCCGTGAAGCGCACGCGCGGCGATCGCGGCGAGTTGGCGAGCGTGCACATCGACGTCGCCGAGCGCGGCAGCCGCGTCGAAGTGCAGACGACGCACACGCTGAGACGCGATCGGGTGTCGGTGGATTACACCGTGTCCGTCCCCAACTCGGCCTCTCTCGAGGTGCATTCCATCTCCGGCACCATCAAGGTCACCGGCGTGCGCGGAACGGTGCGCGCCGAGACGATCAGCGGCGACGTCACGGTGTCCGACACGCCGAAGCTCGAAGCGGCGAAGAGCACATCCGGCAACGTGTCGATCGCGGGGGTGTCGGTGGAGGGCGACCTGGTCGCCGGCAGCGTGAGCGGGAGCGTGACGGCCCGGAACGTCAAGGCGCACGGACTCGAACTCGGGTCGGTGAGCGGCGGCATCACGGTCACCGACGCGATGTGCGACCGGCTCGGCGCCAAGTCCGTCAGCGGCAGCATCGAGTACGCCGGCACGATCAGCAAGACGGGCCGCTACGAGATCAACACGCACTCGGGCACCGTGCGGCTGACGCTGGCGAACCCGCCGGGATTCGAGCTGAACGCGAACAGCTTCAGCGGGTCCGTGCGATCGGACTTTCCGATGACGATTGGCGGCACGGCCGACCGCAACACCCGCGATCGCAGCGGCCGGCGGATCATGAACAACCGGTCGATGCGCGCGACCTACGGCGACGGCAGCGCGACGCTGACCATCCGCACGTTCAGCGGCGATATCGTAATAGCGAAGAAGTAAGAAAGAAGAAGGAAGAAGGCAGAAGGCAGAAGGGAACTTCCGAACTTCACTCTTGCCTTCTGCCTTCTGCCTTCTGCCTTCTTCTTTCTAGACTGCCATGACATCAAACTGCTCGTGGTGCAGCTGGACGTCGGGCTTGATCGTGACGTCCTTGCCGATTGACTGCTTGAGATCCTTCAACACGTCCCGCTCTTCTTCCTTCAGGGCGCGCGCGATGTCCGGGTTCACGCGCAGCAGCAGCCGGTGCCCGTTCAGATCCGCGCCGATCTTCCGCACCTCGCTGAGGATCTCGTAGCAGATCGTCGAGCTCGACTTGATGACGCCGCTGCCTGAGCAGTACGGGCACGGCTCGGTCAGCACGCGCTCCAGGCTCTGCTTGACGCGCTTGCGCGTGACGATGACGAGCCCGAAGTCCGACACTTGAAGGGCTTTCGACGGCGAGCGGTCCTTCCGCAGCTCCTGCTCGACGGCCTGATACACCTTCTGGCGGTTCTTCTTGTCCTCCATGTCGATGAGGTCGAGGACGATGATGCCGCCGAGATCGCGCAGCCGGATCTGCCGGACGATTTCCTTCACCGCTTCGAGGTTCGTCTTGACGATCGTGTCCTCGAGGCGCCCGGACGATTTCTTCCCGACGAAGCGCCCGGTGTTGACGTCGATCGCGACGAGCGCCTCGGTCTGATTGATGACGATCGATCCGCCCGATTTCAGCCACACCTTGCTCTTGAGCGCCTTGTCGATCTCGGCCTGGACGCCGTACTCCTCGAAGATCGGAAACGGCTTGGTGTACAGCTTCACCTTCGGCGCGAGGCTCGGCATGATGCGCTCGACGAGCTCGAGCACGCGCTGGTACTCCTGCGGGTTGTCGATGCGAATCGCCTGATAGTCCTCGGTGAGCAGATCGCGCAGCAGCCGGCTGACGATGCTCGGCTCCTGGAACAGGACGGCCGGTGCGCGGGACGACTCGGTGCGCTGGCGAATTTCGGTCCAGATCGTGTGGAACGCCTCGAGGTCGCTGACGATGTCTTCCTTCGGCCGCCCGCCGGCGGCCGTGCGGATGATGACGCCGCCCGTGAAGCCGTGCTTCTCGCGGAACTCGCGGACGATGCCGCGCAGCCGGCTCCGCTCCTCGCGCGCCTCGATCTTCCGCGACACGCCGATGTGATCGACGGTCGGCATGAACACCAGGAAGCGGCCGGGCATCGTCACGTGCGACGTCAGCCGCGCGCCTTTCGTGCCGAGCGGCTCCTTGACGACCTGCACGATGATCTCCTGGCCTTCCTTCAGGAGCTCTTCGATCTTCTGATGCGCGGCGCGCTCGCGCTCGCCGCGCGCGTCCTTCTTGCCCGACTCCTTCGGCTCGTCCTCATCGTCGCTGGCGAGCTTGTTGAACTCCTCGAGCGTGTCGATGACCTCGGCGACGTAGAGAAACCCGTCGCGCTCGAGCCCGATGTCGATGAAGGAGGACTGCATGCCGGGGAGGACTTTCGAGACCCGGCCCTTGTAGACGTTGCCGACGACGCCGCGATGCCGCTCGCGCTCGACGAAGACCTCGGCGACGAGATCGTCCTCGAGGATGGCCACCATCGTCTCGTGGCCGTTGGCCGAGACGATCATTTCCTTGGTCATTCACGAATCTCCTGAGCGCGAGCTAAGGGGACGGGAGTCGGAGAGCCAAACGCCGACTCCCGTCCCCTTGCACCGCGCTTCGTTAATTCGTGAATCTGCGCATGCGGACGTTCAGCACCAGCCCGAAACCCGCGAGGGTCGCGATCATCGACGACCCTCCGTAGCTCATGAGCGGAAGCGTCAGCCCTTTGACGGGCGCCAGCCCTGCCGACATGGTGATGTTGTAGACCACCTGGAAGGTGAAGCTGGCGAGCACGCCGAGCACGAGGTACGAGCCGAGCCGATCCTTGGCCAGGCGTGCCGCCTCGAGCGCGCGCAGAATCACGAACAAATACAAGCCGAGCGCCACCAGGACGCCCGCGAACCCCTGTTCCTCGGCCAGCACCGAGAAAATGAAATCGTTGTGCGCCACGGGCAGGAAGCGCAGCTGTCCCTGCGTGCCCTGCTTGAATCCTTTGCCTGAAAGCCCGCCCGATCCGACGGTGATGCGCGCCTGAATCTGCTGGTAGCCGGCGCCCTTCGCGTCCTGCGACGGATCGAGAAACGTCGAGATTCTGGTCTTCTGATAATCCTTGAGCCCGAACCGCCACGCGACCGGTGCCGCGAGGACGAGACACAGGCACAGCACGCCGAGCACGCGCATGCGCATGCCGGCCAGATACGCGACGGCGAGAAACACCGGCAGCAGCACGACGGCCGTGCCGAGATCGGGCTCCCGCGCGATGAGGAAGAGCGGAATCGCCGTCAGCAATCCGCCGATGCCGAGCTCCGCCCAGGCCGGCGCGCCGCGATTCTCGCCGTAGAACTTCGCCAGCACGAGCGCGACGCCGAGCTTGGCGAACTCCGACGGCTGCAGGTTGAAGAACCGGAGCGGAATCCACCGGCGCGCGCCCATCTGCACCTTGCCGAAGAACATCACGTACACGAGCACGGCCAGCAGGACGATATAGATAATGTGGGACTTGTCGGTGAACGTCCGGTAGTCGAACATCAGCATCAACGCCATTGCGCCGAGGCCGAGAAAGATGGCGTAGAGCTGCGTGAGGTGCATGTGCGACGACGCGCGCGTCGGATCGGCGGTCGTGCTGTAGATCATCACGACCCCGATCGTGCAGAGCGCGAGGACGGCGGCAAGCAGCGCCCAGTCGACGTGGTGATAGAGACGGCGTTCAAACACAGATGGCTCTCAGCTATCGGCTCTCAGCTATCGGCTCTCAGCGGTCAGTTCTCAGTTCTGGTTCGGCCCCGCGGCCGTCACCGCGGCGGCCTTCATCAACGGATTGCGGTACGGCGGATTGGCGGGCAGCACCGGCAGCGGCCGCCCTTCGCGCTTCGCGAAAAACGTCTGCAGCACGTGTTTCGCGATCGGCGCCGCGGTGACGCCGCCGTGGCCGCCGTGCTCGACGAACACCGCGCCCGCGATCTGCGGGTTGTCGCGAGGCGCGAAGAAGACAAACCACCCGTTGTCGCGCAGATCCTTCTCCGTCTTCCCCTTCGCCGATTTGGCGCCTTCGAGCGAAATCACCTGCGCCGTGCCCGTTTTGCCGGAGACGTCGTACCCGGGGATCCTCGCGCCTCCGCCGGTCCCATTCCCGTTGACGACACGCCAGGTGGCGTCGTGCAGCATCTGCAGGGTCTCCGGTTTCAGCTGCACCGAGGACCGAGCCGCCGGCGCGGGCACGGGTTTCCATCCGCTGCCGTCATCCACGGCCTTGAGCAGATGCGGCGTGTAGCGCGTGCCGCCGTTGGCGATCGTCGAGATATAGACGGCCATCGACACGGGCGTCAGCGACACCGCGCCCTGGCCGATCGACACGGAGATGGTTTCACCTGCGTACCACTTTTCGTGCGTCTTCGTGGTCGCTTTCTTCCATTCCGGTGACGGCACAAGCCCCTGCACTTCGTTCGGCAGGTCGATGCCCGTCTTCTCGCCGAGGCCGAGCAGCGTCGCCCACTTGTGAATCTTGTCGATGCCGACCATGTTGCCGACCGTGTAGAAGTACACGTTGCACGAGTGCTCGATCGCCGTCCGCATGTCGACCGTGCCGTGCCCGCGGCCGTTGGACAGCGAGCACTGAAATGACCGGCCGAAGAACACGGCGTGACCCGGACAGTAGACCTTGAAGTCCGGCGTGACCACACCTTCTTCAATCGCCGCGGTCGCGACCGCCATCTTGAACGTCGAGCCCGGCGAGTACCGGCCCTGAATCGCGCGATCCTGCAGCGGCAGCAGCTCGTCGGCGGTGAGCGACTTCCACGTCGCGCGATCGATGCCCGCGGCGAACGCGTTCGGGTCGTAGCTCGGCACGCTCGTGAAGGCGAGCACGTCACCGTTGTTCGGATCGAGAATCACCGCCGCGCCGTTGTAACCGGAGTTCTTGAAGCCATCCTGCACGGCTTTCTGGACGTCGTAGTCGATCGTCAGCTGCAGGCGCTTGCCTTCCGCCGGGGGATCTTCGTCGAGCGTCCGGATCTCACGGCCCACGCTGTTGACGACGACGCGCTTGGCGCCGTCCTCGCCCATCAGCAGGTTGTTGTAGGTCTTCTCGATGCCGGACTGGCCGACGATGTCGCCGCTCTTGCTCTCGCCGTCCGCGACGTCGCGGTCGCTCACTTCGCCGACGTACCCGAACAAGTGCGCCGCCATCGTCTCGGGATAGCGCCGGGTCGGGATCTGCTCGACGACGACGTCCGGCAACTCGAAGTCGAGCCGCCGCGCGGTGACGGCCGCGACCTGCGCGAGCGACGCGTCCTGCAGAATCATGATCGGCTGGTAGGTCGGCTCGCGGCGGTGGCGGTTGACGATGTCGCGCACGCCGCTTTCGTCGAGGCGGAGGACGGCCGCGAGCAGCCGGATCGTGCGGTTGAGATCCTTCGTGTGCTCGCGGACGATCGAGATGCTGTACGAGTGGCGGTTCTCGACGAGGACGTGGCCGGTGCGATCGAAGATGATCCCGCGCGGCGCGCGCAGCGCCAGCGTGCGCTGGTGATTGTTCTCCGCCATCTCCTCGAACTTCGCGTGCTGCACGACCTGCAGCACCCAGAAGCTCACGGCGAGGACCGAGAACAGCACGACGATCATGAACTGCAGGATCGTCAGGCGCGTCGTGACTCGGCGTCGTTCTTCAAGAGCCATAAGACACTCTACCGCCGGATCCGGCTGCGCTGCGACCTGCGTCGCTCCACGGCGCCCGGCAGCAGCTCCGCCACCTGAAACGCGACGACGCCCACGACGGCGTTCCCGACGGCCTGTCCGGCCACGGCCCCGTACGGCGCGCCGAAGTGCCGCAGATCGAGCAGCATATACAGCCCCATGAACACAATCGCGTGCGCGACCGTGGCGCCGAAGAACACGACGAACCGCGGCAGCGACTGCGCGACGATGAACTGGGTGCCGACGATACCCGCGAGAAACCCGACGATCGTCTTCGCCAGCCCGCCGATGCCGATGACGTTGCTCGACAGCGCGTCCTGCACCAGCCCCGCGAACGTGCCCGTCAGCAGGCCGGTCGCCGGCCCGGACGTCAACGCTACATATACGACCACGACCAACACCAGGTCTACAGCAATCGTGCCGCCGGCCACGAACCGCGCAAGGGTCGTCTGAAGGGCCAGGGCGGCGGCCACCGCCAGGATGATCCCGACGGTTTTCACTGCGACGGCCCTTCCGCCGCCTCGCGCGCGGCGGTCGGCGTCAGGACCACGAGCACGTTCTCGAGCGCGGAGAAGTCCACCGCCGGTTTCACGGTGATTCGCTTGTACGCGCTGCCGCTCTTCTCGACCGTCTCCACGCGTCCGATGGCGAACCCCTTCGGGTAGATGCCGTCGATGCCGGAGGTCACGACGAGATCGCCCTCGACGACGTCGAACACCTCGGACACGTATTCCATGCGCAGCCGCTCGTCGCCGCTGCCGACGATGACGCCCTGCGCCCGCGATCGCTCGACGATGGCGCCGGCGGCCGCGTTGCGATCGATCAGGAGCTGCACCTTCGCCGCGCGCGCGCTCGGCACGACAATCCGCCCGACGACGCCGGCCGGCGCGATGACGCTCATGTCGGGCCGCAGGCCGTCGCGCGTGCCCTTGTCGATGGTCACCGTGCGGAAATCCGGCGTCGCCGCCGCGCCGATGATCTCCGCCGCCGTCGTCTGCAGGTTCGAGCGATCGCGCAGCTCGAGCAGCTGCTGGAGCGTGCGGACGCGGTCCACCTGCGCGCGCTGCTCCTGCGCGGCCACCTCGGCGGCGGCCAGCTGGCGTTTCAGCGCGTCGTTCTCGCTCTTGAGATTGCGGAGCCCGACGTAGCCGCCCCAGACGCGCAGCGCGCCCGACACGCCCGCCGACACGCCGCGCTGGACTTCCGCGAAGATGCCGAAGGTCACTGCTTCCAGCACCGGCACGCCGGTCCGCGAATTCACCTGCGCGGATATCAGCAGGATCTGCCCGAGGATGACCCCGAGGAAAAGGTAACCCGACCGCCGGCGCAGGTGGAGCAGCGTCACTAATCGATGGAGATTTTCCGCAGCAGGTTGAAATCGGACAGCATCTTGCCGGCGCCCAGCACGACCGACGACAGCGGATCCTCGGCCATCGCGAGCGGGAGCCCGGTCTCTTCCCGCAGGCGCTTGTCGAGATTCTTCAGCATCGATCCGCCGCCGGTCAGCACGATGCCGCGATCGACGATGTCGGCCGAGAGCTCCGGCGGCGTGCGCTCGAGCGCGACGCGCACGGCGTCGACGATGACGTTCACGGTTTCCGCGAGCGCCTCCCGGATTTCCTCGTCGCTGACGGTAATCGTCTTCGGCACGCCTTCGATCAGATGCCGCCCCTTGATCTCCATCGTGATCCGTTCCTCGAGCGGGAAGGCGGAGCCGATTTCGATCTTGATCTGCTCGGCGGTGCGTTCGCCAATGAGCAGGTTGTACTGCTTCTTGATGTACTGGATGATCGCCTCGTCCATCTCGTTGCCGGCCACGCGCACGGCCTTGCTGTACACGATGCCGGCCAGCGAGATGACGGCGATGTCGGTCGTGCCGCCGCCGATGTCGACGATCATGTTCCCCGACGGCTCGGTGATGGGCATGCCCGCGCCGATCGCGGCCGCCATCGCCTCCTCCACCAGGTGCACCTCGCTCGCCTTGGCGCGGTAGGCGCTGTCCTTCACCGCGCGCTTCTCCACCTGCGTGATCTCCGACGGCACGCCGATGACGATGCGCGGGCGGACCCAGACGTTGCGGTTGTGCGCCTTTTTGATGAAGTAGGTCAGCATCTTCTCGGTGACCTCGAAGTCGGCGATGACGCCGTCCTTCATCGGCTTGATGGCGACGATGTTGCCGGGCGTGCGGCCGAGCATGTCCTTGGCGTCCCTGCCGACGGCCTCGACGCGGCCGTTCACCTTGTTGATCGCGACGATCGAGGGCTCGTTGACGACGATCCCCTTGCCGCGGGCGTAGACGCAGGTGTTGGCCGTGCCCAGATCGATGGCCAGGTCACTCGAGAACAGCGAAAGCATCGAACGAAGACTCAACAAAAACTCCTTGGTCGTTAGTCGTTAGTCGTTAGTCGTTAGTCGTTCGTCCACCAGGCGGGGTCACCGTGTGCAGCGGCGCGCAAGCGCGACCAACGACTAATGACCAACGACTAGTGACTGCGGTCTACGTATCGGCTGGAGCGGCCGCGGCCTGAATACCGTTCTTTCCGGAGTCCTTGACCCGGTACATCGCCTTGTCGGCCGCCTGCACCAGCTCCTCCGCCGACGCGGCGACGTCGGGGAGCGTGGCGACGCCGACCGACGCCGTCAGGTGAATATTCAGGCCGTCGCCGGCCAGGAACGTGCACTCCGCGACCCGATCGCGCGCGCGCTCGCCGACCGCGAACGCGCCCTCGGCGCCGGTGTCCGGCAGGATGAGCGCGAACTCGTCGCCGCCGAACCGCGCGACCACGTCGGTTTCGCGGGCGCTCCCGCGAATGACCGCCGCCGCCTCCACCAGCGCGCGGCTGCCGAACAGGTGCCCGTGCGTGTCGTTGATGCTCTTGAAGCCGTCGAGATCCAGGAACAGCAGCGACAGCGGCCGTCCGCTTCGTGACGCGCGCTTGGTTTCCCGGCGCAGCACCTGGTTCAAGTACCTCGAGTTGTAGAGCTGCGTGAGATCATCGGTCACCGAGAGTTCCTCGGCCCGCTTGAGCCGCAGCGCGTTGTCGAGCGAGATGGACGCCGGCTCGAGCAACTGCCGCACGGCGCGCAGCAGGCCCGGCGTCAGACGCGGGTCCCGCGACGCCGGCAGACGATCGAGTCCAATCAGCGCGCCGATCCGCCGCCCGCGGCAGATGAGCGGAAACGCCACGACGGCGCCGGCGAACGCCGTCCGCACGCGCGCGTCCCGTTTCAGCTCGGACGCCATCAAATCCTGACCGCGATTCATCACCCATGTGGCGACGGCGTCCACGGCGGGCCCCATCTCGGGGATGAGGCCGCGATTCGCGAGCACGGAGAAGCTGCCGGAAAGATCCGTGGCGGCCAGCGCCCAGCCGGACGCCGGAATCCACGCGGCCGCGTGATCCAGAATCGCGTCGGCGATCTTCGGCGGCTCGAGCGTGGCGTTGACCGCGCGGACCACGTCGATCAGCGCGTCGCGCCGTTCGACACGCGTGCGCAATCGGCGCTCCGACGTCCGCAACCTCGCCGCGAGGTCGGGGCCGGATCCACCTTTTCCAACGGGACTAGAGGCTTCGGCCACTGCGACCGGCACCCTCGTGGCTCGACTGGCTGAAGACATCCGCGTAAGTGCTTCTCAGCTCAGCAAATATACCACAACGGGTGCCGGGTAATGGGCTAATGGCGTGTTGTTGCAGGGCATCGTTTTCGCTGTTCGTTCACTCGTTTTCGCGGAGTTGGAAGATGACACACCGATCCCCGCTGGCTAACGTGAACTGCAAACTGTCCACGTATCGTGCGCGAGAGAAATCACGGACGGGAGACGGCGCTTCAGCCGGATCTTCGTACGTTACGGACGCCCCGGCAAGGTCCACCAGGCAGAAACCATTGGCGCTTGGACCGTGTACCTCGAAGGCGGGAGGCGTTTCCGACACTTCGTGTAGTGTCCCGACCGTCCAAAACCCTGCTTCGTTGCAGACAAACATGACTTTCAGGGAAGCCTGTTCGGTTTTCCACTTATTCAGCAAGAGAAAGGCGTCATCAAGAGACGACATCATGGCGTATCTCCTCTACCGAGAGTTCGGCAAGACGCTCGGCGCGGACATTTTGAAGCGTCTTACGCAGCCTGTACGAGTTCAGCAACACTCCAGACGTGATCCGCAATGCCAGCCTCCATCGCCGGGGTTACGCGCAAGGTCTGATGCACGCGGCAGAAGTTGTAGAACGCGAAATAGAAACTGACCATTGCGGCGTGATGCGCCATCGACTTTGAAAAGCCGTTGGTCAAGCGCGTGAACCGACGAAGGCACATCCGCATGGTGAGGTTCTGGCGCTCGACAAACGACGTAGAGATGTGCGCGGGATCTGGATTGCCTCTTATGACCTCCTTTGTCGTGCTGATGAGGCGCGGCGGACTGTAGCGGCCTTGCGGCGTTTCTGCGTACCGCTTGGCGAGGACCGCGTAATCCACATCGATCCCGAAGGCCCGTTCGACGGCGTGCGGATACCAGTAGAGGCCGTCCGTGGTCAGTTGAATCCGCGTCGAGAGTCGAGAGGCCAAGTCGATCATCAGGTCGTACGCGAGTCGCGGACTGCGGGGTCCGACGCGGTAGGAGACGATCAGTTTCGTCTCGGCATCGATGGCCGTCCACGTCCAGACATCGCCCCAGACGCCGCGCTTGTCAGGCGGAACGTTCTTCATTTTCGATCCGCAGAAGGCCCACACTTCGTCGCATTCCACTTGGCAAGCTGACACGTTGCGAACCGTCGCGTTGAATACGTTCGCGGCCTTGTCGCCCAGCGTGCGAGTCAGTCGGAGGATCGTGTTTTTGTGGAGGCCGGTCATCCGCGAGACGGATCGCACGCTCATCCCCTCGCAGAGCAAGAGCATGGCGCGAGAGGCATCCTCAACGGGCGTCGTGTGCCGGCCGAGCGGTTTGGGTTGGGCTGGTGAAAAGGTCGCTCCGCAGTCTCGGCAGCGATAGCGTTGAATCTTGCGCGCCCCGTACGTACCGAACCGCTTGGGGTTGGCGTGGGCGCATTTCGGACACGTCATGATCCCGCCTCTTGTGCTCAAGGCGGGTGTGGCCGATAATCAGCATGGGTCTGGCGATCATGCGGACACAACCCGCGTGGTTTCTGGATTGCCCGGCTGGTCGCTACAACGACTGACCGGGCGCTTTTTTAAGAACCGGACCCGTCTGGGCCGCGTGCTGACCTTCTCAGGGCATCTGCACGCGGCCTTCGTGTTTTCCGGCGACATCCGCCGACGGGTCGGGCGGAACGGTGTCGCCTACGCCTCTCCTCACGATTTCGTCTCCTTGCGGGCCGTCCACTTGCTCCCGGTGCCCCGCTCAAACAAATCCTTTTCGTGACTCCGTAAGACCTTGTAGATCGTGCGGTACGGCTTCGACGTTGAGACTGGACACCCGCCCTTCGCCATCTGGTCAAGCAGGTCATTGACGCTCAATGGGGGCGTCTTCGAGAGGACCAGATGCGCGGCCTCCGGGTAGTTCAGGCCGACCAGCGCACCCTTCGCCTTAGGTTTCGGTGAGGCCGTGACGGACGTGTCCGCTTGCCCGTCAAGAGCCTGCAACGCCCGAATCGCGTGCATGATCCTGGAGGCTTCGCGGTTGACCTTCTCCAGATCCCGCTTGAGTTCACGAAGCGTTTCCCGGCGTGTTGATGTCACTTCGACATCATTTATCAAGATGGGTATGGAGTCAATGGGGGGGGATACGATGGTGGGTTCTGCCTGTGGAGGCTCACTTTGAGGGAGGCTACTCTCAACGTCGTCGCTGGTGGCGTTGGCTATCATCTCGAAGTTTCCTTTCTGCTGAGATGAGGTGAACGATGGCTGACGAACCTGGGGCACTGACGTGGCTGACGGGGACGATGGAAGCGGTTCGAGAGAGTCTGAAGATGACAGCGGAGTGCCTTGCGGCAACGTCGGCACTGATTCAGGCGGTGTCGGAACAGTTTCCTGAGATGTCGGCTCGGTATGAAGTGCTCCGTGCGGCCAGTCTAGAGAACGCGCCGCACGTTCGGATTGCCCTTCAGCAAGCTGCCCTATGCGATCAGATAATTCAGGGATTGAAAGGCGCGAGAGATCGGGGCGATCTGTAGGATGCCGCCTCACTTACGGCCTCCCGTCTTCGGTGCCGCGCGTTTGGCGGCAACACGGTTTGCACCCACTACCCGGGTGCCGGTAACTGCTTGCCACACCGCAAGTTCATGACATAGGATGGGAGTTTCCAAGGTGCCCCCATGACGATGCTCGATCGGATGCGCCGCCACCGGGACTGGCTGAAGTGGAGCCTCGGCCTGGTCTGCGTTGCGTTTGTCCTCTTCTATATCCCCGATTTCCTCCGCGGCAGCGGCGCCGACGCCGCGTCAGGCGACACGATCGCCAAGGTCGAAGGCCGCGAGATCACGAGCGGCGAATTCCGGCGCACGTATCAGGCGCAGCTGCAGGCGTACCGCTCGGCGTACGGCGCCAACATGAGCGAGCAACTGCTGAAGCAGCTCGGCATCGAGCAGCAGATCCTCCAGCAGATGGTCGACGAGCGCGCCGCGCTGGCGGAGGCCGACCGGTTGGGCATCCAGGCGAGCGACGAGGAAGTGCGGACGCGGATCGTGACGATGCCGGCGTTCCAGGAGAACGGCGCCTTCATCGGCGACGCGCGCTACCAGCAGCTGCTCCGCATGCAGCGGCCGCCGCTCACGCCCGCCGACTTCGAAGACAACGTCCGGAACAGCCTGACGGTCGAGAAACTGCGCGCGGCGCTGACCGACTGGCTGTCCGTCCCCGACAACGAGCTCGAGCGCGAGTACCGCCGCCGCAACGACAAAGTGAAGCTCGCCGTCGTCAGCGTCACGTCGGACAGCGTTCGCGCGCAGGTGACCGCGAGCGACGCCGACGTCTCCAGCTACTTCGACGCGCACAAGGACGCGTTCAAGATTCCCGAGAAGCGGAAGATCCGGTACCTGCTGATCGACATCGACGCCATGCGCGCGAAGACGATCGTCCCCGCCGCCGACGTCGAGCGGTCGTACAACAACAGCATCGAGCAGTACACGACGCCCGAACAGGTGCGCGCGAGCCACATCCTCCTGAAGACCGAAGGCAAGGACGATGCGGCCGTCAAGGCGAAGGCCGAAGCGCTGCTGAAGCTGGCCAGGGCCGGCGCCGACTTCGCCGATCTCGCGAAGAAGAATTCCGAGGACACCGACAGCGCGAAGAACGGCGGCGACCTCGATTACTTCGGCCGCGGGCGCATGGTGCCGGAATTCGATCAGGCGGTGTTCGCGATGCAGCCGGGCCAGATCAGCGATCTGGTCAAGACGCAGTACGGCTACCACATCATCAAGCTCGTCGATAAGAAGAACGCGACCACGCGCACGCTCGCGGAAGTGCGGCAGCAGATCACGGATCAGCTGGCCTACGAGCGCGCGCAGGCGCAGGCCGCAGATCTGGCGCAGGGCCTCGAGAAGCAGATCAGCAAGCCGGCGGATCTGGACAAGGTCGGCAAGGCGCAGGGCCTGACGCCGCAGGAGTCCGGATTCTTCGCGCACGACGAACCGATTCTCGGCCTCGGTCCCTCTCCGGAAGCGGCCACCAAGGCGTTCCAAATGAAGCAGGGCGAGGTCTCCGGCGCGCTGCGCGCGTCGCGCGGCTTCGTCTTCGAGACGCTGGTCGCGAAGCAGGATCCGTATGTCCCCAAGGTCGAGGAAGTGAAGGATCGCGTCCGCGACGAAGTCGTGAAGCAGAAGGCGCGCGAGCTGAGCAAGCAGAAAGCCGCGGAGCTTGCGGCGAAGCTGAAGTCGGCCTCCGACTTCGAGAAAGCCGCGAAAGCGGCGGGCGTCGAAGCCAAGACGACCGATTTGATCGCGCGCGATTCACCGCTGCCGGATCTCGGCGTCGCGCCGGCCGTCGAAGACGCCGCGTTCACGCTCGGGGTCGGCACCGTCAGCGATCCCATCGCCACCGACACCGGCACGGCCGTCATCAAAGTGCTGGAAAAGAAGGAAGTGACGTCCGAGGAATGGACGACGGCGAAGGATCGCTTCCGCGAGGAACTGCTGACCGATCGCCGCAACCGCTTCTTCGCCGCCTACATGTCGAAGGCGAAGCTGAAGATGAAGATCGACGTGAACCGGGAAACGCTGCAAAGGGCTGCCAGCTAACAGCTGTCAGCTCTCAGTTTGCTCTTTTCTCTGTTCAGTGTTCTCTTTTCAGTTTCGCAAGAACGTCCACGGCATCAGCGCCAGCACCTCGCCCCGGCGGAACAACGCCAGCGGGCTCCGCATCAGACGCAGCGTGTCCAGTTCTGCTTTCGACAGGTTCGCGGTGAGAAACGCGGAGACCGCGGCGGACTGGTAGGAGTCGCCGCCGGCCGCGCCGAACTGATCCGTCAGCAGCTCATAGAAGCTCTTCCGCGGCGGATAGACGACGAGCTCGACGTCGCTGTCGGCGGCGATTCTCGCGCGCTGCTTGGCGACGGCGATCGCGCGGTCGAGGCCGCCCAGCTCGTCGACCAGCCCGTTCTGCCGCGCCTGACGTCCGGTCCACACGCGGCCCTGCGCGAGCGCGTCGATCTTCTCCGGCGTGCTGTGACGCGCGTCGGCGACTTTCTCGACGAACTGATCGTAGAAGGCCTGCAGCTGCTCCTGCAGCTTCTTCAGCTCCTGCGGATTGAAGCGGCGCGCCGGCGAGTCCATCTCCGCGTTCCTGCCGATGCTCGTCGCGTCGATCTTCGCGCCGAACTTCTCGTACACGCCGCCGGTGACGATCTTCCCGCCGAAGATCCCGATCGATCCGGTCAGCGTCGACGGCTGAGCGACGATGACGGTCGCCGGCATCGCGATGTAGTAGCCGCCGGACGCCGCGAGATCCGACATCGATGCGATCAGCGGCCGCTCGGGCCGTTCCGTCTTCGCGAGGACCAGCTCGCGCCAGATCGCGTCCGATGCGGGCGCCGATCCACCCGGGCTGTCGATGCGCACGACGATCGCCTTGACCGACCGATCGCGCCGCGCGTCGCGGATGTACTCGATGAGCGTGTCGGATCCGGCGACGGCGCCGTTGAGCGGATCGTAGCCGCTGCGGCCGCTCGTGATCGCGCCGGCCGCGTAGATCACCGCGATGCGCGGTCCGCGGTTCAGGCCGACCGAGGTCGTGCTGACGCGCGCGTAGTCGTCGCCGTCGATCTGGCGCCGCGCGTCGCTGCCGCCCAGCTTCTCCAGCACCTGATCCTCGTAGATCACATCGTCGACGAAGCCCTGGTGCAGCGCGTCCTCGGGCAGGAACGGGCCTTCGTCGAACGCCTGGCGGACGTCCTCTTCGTTCTTCTTCCGGCCGTCGGCGATGCCGCGCACGATCTGCTCGTACAAGTCGCGGTTGAGCGACTGGTCCATTTCCTTGTGCGCCGCCGTGTAGCCTTTTTCGGTGAACGTGTTCGTCGCCGTCTTGTAGTCGCCGATGTGGTGGAGATCCGGATACGCGCCGACCTTGTCGAGCGTCCCGCGCAGGAAAACTTCGTAGGTCGCGACGCCAGTCAGGTCGAGCGACGCCGAGGGCATCAGGAACACTCTGTCGGCGGCCGTCGCGAGGTAGTACTCGCGATCGCCGCCGTACTCGAGGTACGCGTACACCGGCTTGCCGGATTTCTTGAAGTCGAGGACCGCGTCGCGCAGCTCCTGCACCTTGGCCCAGAACGGCGACTCGAAGCCGGTCGGCTTCAGCAGGATCGCGCGCACGCGCGAGTCGACCTTGGCCTTGCGCAGGTTGTCGACCAGCGCTCGCACGGTCGGCGTCCGCGCGCCGCGGAAGTACGAGACGACGTCGGCCGGCGCGACTTCGGCGAGGCTGCCGCCGACGCGCAGGACGAGCGTCGCGCTCGTCGGCACGGCCGGTTCGCGGCCGAAGAGCAGGTACAGCGCGAGGAAGCCGACCATCGAGACGAACACCGCCACACCGAGCAGCGTGAAGAGAATAGCGAGACCGCGACGTGCCATAGTCTTTCGAGTATAGCGTCAGGCCGAGACGGCGGTCGGCAGAAACTGCGTACTCATCGAGCGCGCAACATCGAAAGAACTGCAATGCACGCGGGGATGGAAGTACGTAGATCGTGTTTTTCTGGCCGAATTCTGCGGGTCACCTGATCGGCATCTTCTTCGCATCACGACGATGCTATGATCCGCCGCCTCCGTGAGCCGATGACTGTCGAGCAGCTCAAGAAACACATGGACCGGCGCCTTCGGACGAAGGCGGACAAGGCCGACGTGCGCCGGCTCGAGCGACGGATGAACGAGCGGTTCGCCGCCGTGGACGAACGGTTCGCCGCCGTGGACGCACGGTTCGTTGCCGTGGACGCACGGTTTGACAGGATAGACGCGCGCTTCGGCGAGATGATGCGGCAGTTCGACGGACTCAGGCAACAGCTCAACGGTATCGCGAGTGGAATCCACGTCAAGCTCGACAAGCACGAACGCCTGGTCAACGAGTTTCAGGGGCGCCTCACCGATTTGGAGCGCGGAAGCATCGGTTGAGGCCGACGCCGCGGAGATCTCGCCGGGCGTGAACGCTCGTCGGGTCGACCGGAGCCCAATCGTTCGGTTATACTGGCTGTTCCTGCCTGCGACGAATTTCTCACCACTGCGGAAGTGGCGGAACGGCAGACGCGCTAGCCTCAGGAGCTAGTTGGAGCAATCCAGTGGGGGTTCAAATCCCCCCTTCCGCACCACAGAAATGTAATTCCACGCCGCGCGGCTCTTTCTGCTCCACTCGGCCAAGCCGAGGTGTATAAGAGAAAGAGCTGTGACCACTCCAGCGCTGGCCGCCTTTCGCGCGACGTACGACCGGCTGACGCACAGCCAGCACGCGGCCGCACCGCCGCGCATCCTCGCGGTGGACGACGAAGACGGCGTGCGGCGCTTCGTCGATCGCGCGCTGACCGCCGCCGGCTACATCGTCACGGTCGCCGCCGACGGACCGGAAGCGCTCGAAGCTGTGGCGCGCATCGGACAGATCGATCTGCTGCTCGCCGACGTCAACATGCCGCAGATGGTCGGCCACGAGCTCGCGCGCCGGCTGCGGCAGGCCGCGCCCGCGCTCAAGGTTCTGTACTTGACCGGCTTCGCGGACAGACTG